>CAZCCH010000042.1:0-3947 GCA_964497315.1 uncultured Planctomycetia bacterium | reverse complement strand
GAAAATACTTCAGATGGGGTAATTGCACCTCTTTTTTATGCCTTCATAGGTGGTGTGCCCTTAGCCTTTGCTTATAAGGCAATAAATACCCTAGATTCCATGATAGGCTATAAAAACCAATCGTATAAAGAATTTGGTTGGGCCTCAGCTAAGCTTGATGACATTGCAAACTTCATCCCTGCCAGAATATCAGGTGCCCTTATTCTTTTAGCTGCATTGGCATTTAAGAGAGACTGGAGGAGTTCGCTAAAAATTCTATTTAGAGATGGCCGTAAACACCCTAGTCCAAATAGCGGAATACCCGAAGCAGCAGTTGCAGGGGCATTGGGAATTCAATTAGGCGGAATTAGTTATTATGGCGGCATAATTTCCCATAAACCCTTTATCGGTGAACCCAAAGAGTGCTTGCAATCCTGGCATATCAAAGGCGCTATAAGTTTAATGCACATAGCATCTGTTTTAATGTTGGTTTTTTGTATTGCAGTTTTCAGTTGCGTGGCAGTGGGAGAGAGATATTGTTTAAAACTGCTTTACTATCACCTATGAAGTGATAGTAGTGGCTAGTAGGGAAGGAGGTGAGATTTATGAAAAAACAAAATCGCAAGAAAAAGAAGGAGGTTGTCGCATGCCGCAAGAAATGCAAGGCAAGCGGTACGGGTCTTTCGCATTATGTGCTTCTAAACAAAAAATCATAAAATGTTATCACGAGGAATCTATCTCAACACAGGAAATGGTATTCAACTTCAGCCTATAGATATCAGGCATAAAGAGTATATTGGATTGGTCTCGGCAGATAGTGCTTTTTGGGCACTCGTTAAAAAAAACCTCCTGGCTGAGGCCTTGACCGATATATCTTTCCTGCAGGGATACCGCAAAAAAGAGAAATCTTTTATCGATGAGATGAATAGGCTGCGGTTTAACTTGAAGCCTTCCGCAGTCTATTTCAACCCTACAGACCGCTGCAACCTAAATTGCTCTTATTGTTATATCCCAGAGCAATTACGTAAAAATGGCAAAAATATGTCTATCGGCAGATTATTTAGAGCGCTTGAAATTCTAAAGGTCTATTTTAAGTCAACCTTGCCCAAGGCAGAAAAAGCACAAATTATTTTCCATGGTGCCGAACCAATGCTTAATAAAAAGGCAATTTTCTCAGCTATAGATAAATTTAGAGGGGATTTTCATTTCGGCATACAGACTAATGGTACGCTCCTGGATGATGAGGCGATAAAATTCCTCATTTCAAGGGAGATAAACATCGGACTTTCTCTTGACGGCCATATTGCAGAAGTAGCCGACCGTCTGCGCAAGACCTGGAATGGAAGAGGTATCTTCCAAAAAGTAACAGAACTAATTGTTCGCCTAAAAGATTACAAGAATTACTCAGTAATCTGTACGGTAACAAATGAAAACATGTCATCCCTTACTAAAATAGTTGATTTTTTGCATAAGTTAGAAGTACCGGTTTGCATGCTAAATCCTGTGCGTTGTACTCTGCCGGCTGCCCGCAAAAGTAAACCTGCGGATCATCATTTAGCGAAACATTATCTAAAGGCATTGGACCGTACCTACGAACTTTATCAAAAAAGCGGCCGGAAGATTGTAGTAATGAATTTTGCTAATGTCCTTGCAAGTATTATCGCACCGACCAGCCGACGGCTAATGTGCGATATCTCGCCTTGTGGAGGCGGAAGATGCTTCTTTGCTATTTCAAGAAGCGGGAATTTATTTCCTTGCAGTGAGTTTATTGGTCTAAAAAAGTTTAATGGCGGTAATATTTTTAAAGATAATTTGAGTAAGGTATTACAAACCAGGCCTTTTAAACTTGTTACAGAAAGAAAGGTCGAAGATATCCAGCCCTGTTCTCGCTGTGCCATACGCCACTTTTGTGGTTCGCCGTGCCCAGCTGAGGCCTACGAGATGAATGGTTCTATGGAAAAGCCAGGTGCATTTTGTGAACTTTATGAAGAACAAGTCCGTTATGCTTTACGTCTGATTGCCGACGGGAAAGAGGATGCATATCTCTGGGATGGCTGGAAAAAGGAAGTATCAAATAGCCTGGAAATAACGAAACTTTAACTACTATCACTTACGAGGTGATAATAGAGGAGAAAAATTTATTAAGGCTTTTATATTTTTTATTTTGAGTTTGAATTGTATCTGGGTCAGCTGTGTCAATGTTAGTATCGCCTATTGTTTTCCTTTAAAAGTTCAAGATGGCAGAGAAAAAGAAATCCGTCTCCTTGAGCCACCTAAAAGGATTGTCTCTCTGGCTCCCACCATAACAGAAACCCTATTTGCGCTAGACCTGAATGAGGAAATTGTGGGAGTAACTATCTTTTGCGATTATCCTCCGCAGACTAAGGAAAAGGCCAAGGTGGGAAGCTATATCCGTCCTAACATTGAAGAGATAGTTGCCCTGGAACCGGATTTAGTCTTAAGTTCAATGCAAACCCATCAATCCACAAAAAGGTTAGAGGATTTAGGGATTTCCGTTTTTACCACTAGCCCGCAGACCCTAGAAGAATCTCTAGATTCTATCCTGAAGATTGGTAAGATAACAGGGAGGCAAAAGGAGGCAACCCTTTTAGTATCAGAGTTAAATAAAAGGATTAAGGTAGTGGCTGACAGAACGAGAAACTTAAAAAAGAAAGAGCGGCCATCTGTTTTTTGGCAATTAGGCAGCAAGCCCTTGGTAACAGCAGGGCCACAGACTTTCGCCCATGACCTTATTGTGCTAGCAGGAGGCCGTAATATTGCAAGTGAGGCGAGCATTGAATATCCCAGATATAGCTTAGAGGCTATTTTGCATGAAAACCCGGACATCATCCTCATAATTGGCATGACTAAAGATGATTATAGCAAAACAGAGCTAGAGCGCTGGAGTAAATGGAAGGACCTTTCAGCAGTTAGAAATAATCGCATACATCTTATTGATTTAAGCATAGTTACCAGGGCTACCAGCCCCAGGAGCGTAGAAGGCTTAGAGAGAATTGCCCGCATTATACACCCGGAGTTGTTTTTAGAATAATGAAAAGATCTACCTTTATTTTTCCCATTTTATTGGTTCTCCTGTTCCTAACAGCAGTTTTTTGTCTTATGGTTGGACCTAGCATGCTGCCTGTTGATAAGGTTTTTTCTGCTTTATTGCATCCAAGGCTCGTTGGTATTCACCAAACAATAGTTTGCCAGGTCCGCTTGCCCCGCGTCTTATTAAGCCTTTTTGTAGGGGCAGGTCTAGCTGCCTGCGGCTGTGTCTTCCAGGCGATGTTGCGCAATCCACTGGCTGACCCTTTTACTTTAGGTGTATCCGGAGGCGCTGCTTTAGGGGCGGCTTTAGGAATCGTTTTTGGTTTTGGCGCTTTCCTTGGACAGCTTTTCCTTCCCATTTGCGCCTTCCTTGGGGCACTTTTTTCTATTTTTCTAGTATATATCGCTTCCCAAAGGCGCCATTTTTCAGTACCTACCCTAATCTTAAGCGGCGTAATATTAAATTTTTTATTTTCTTCCTGTGTATTTCTTATATTTTCTATATCTAAAACACAACAGGTTCATGAAACAGTCCTTTGGCTAATGGGTGACCTTTCTTCTTTTGGAACCTCCCTGGTAGGAGTGGTAGCCATTTTTATTTTTGCTGGCATCGGTGTACTTTTTTTCTTCAGCCGAGATCTTAACCTTCTAACATTAGGCGAAGAGAAGGCTGCGCATCTGGGGTTGGAGGCAGAATCAGTTAAGAGGATTTTGTTTATAATTGCGTCATTAATTACCGGGGCTTGTGTTGCAGCCTCAGGGATAATTGGATTTGTAGGACTAATAATTCCTCACTTTATGCGCCGTTTTACTGGGCCCGAGCATCAGATTTTAATGCCCGCTTCAATATTGGCAGGTGCTATATTTCTGGCCTTGTGTGACACATTGGCACGAACCATCATTGCGCCACTGGAATT
>CAZCCH010000041.1:0-4936 GCA_964497315.1 uncultured Planctomycetia bacterium | reverse complement strand
CAATCAAAGTCATAACCAACTGTTGCTATTCAAGTTATAACCGGACACTAGTGGGAAAGACCCCTTTTTTATTATGGTAGTTCTTGGTAAGTTTTGGTATAATATCATTTACCTTAAGATGAAAAAGAAAACATATTATGATTGTATAATTATAGGCGCAGGACACGCTGGTATTGAGGCATCATTAGCGTCTGCCAGGATGGGTTTAAAGACCTTACTTGTTACAATGAGCCTTGATACCATAGGTCTAATGTCCTGCAATCCTGCAATAGGAGGGGTAGGCAAGGCACAGCTCGTTAGAGAAATCGATGCCTTAGGTGGTGAGATGGCAAAGGCCATTGATACAACAGGCATTCAGTTTAGGCAACTTAATACAAGTAGAGGTTTAGCTGTCAGGTCTTTACGGGCACAGGCAGACAGGAAAAAATACCAGCTTTATATGAAGCGTGTTATTGAAAAGCAGAAGAACGTCTCAGTAGTAGAGGCAGAGGCTAGTAAAATAATTACTTCTAAGGCAAGATCTTCTGTGCGTAATAAAATAAAAGGCATTATCACATCAAATGGAGAAGAGTTTTACTGCAAGGCGTTAATTATCTCATCAGGTACATTCTTAAACGGTGTCATTTATATAGGACTTAAAAAGTTCCCAGCAGGAAGGATGAATGAACCGCAGGCACGTGGACTTTCAGAAGACCTTAAGAAATTAGGACTTAAGGTAAAGAGGCTTAAGACTTGTACGCCGCCACGCCTTAAAGGAGAAGGCATTGATTTTTCAAAACTCAAAGTTCAACCAGGCGATGTCAACCCTGAAGGCTTTTCTTTTTCAACTAAAAAGCTAACACAAAAACAAATTCCTTGTTATTTGACCTATACTAACCAAAAAACCCACAAAATTATTAAGAAGGTTGTTAAAGAGCCCAAACAATACAAAATACTTATTTCAGGTACAAATCCTAGATATTGCCCCTCCATTGAAGAGAAGATAATACGTTTCCCCCAAAGAGATAAACATCAAATATTTATTGAACCTGAAGGGCTTGATACAGATGAGACCTATATTAATGGCATGTTTACCTTTTTAGGTGAAGATACTCAGCTTGCAATGCTTAGGACCATAGATGGGTTGCACTCCTGCCAACTAGCACATCCAGGATACGGGATTGAATATGATTTCGTAGATCCAACCCAACTTTTTCCTACATTAGAGACAAAACGCATAGAGGGATTATTCTTAGCAGGCCAGATTAACGGAACCACAGGTTATGAAGAGGCTGCAGCTCAAGGATTAGTTGCTGGCATAAATGCAGGCTTGAAAATTAAGGAAGAAGTGCCTTTAATTTTAAACCGCTCAAACAGCTATACAGGTGTTTTAATAGATGATTTAACTACCAAAGGAACTAATGAACCATATAGGATGTTTACATCCCGCGTGGAATACCGCTTGACCATACGTCAGGACAATGCCGATTTGAGATTAGGAGGAGAAGGTTATAGGGTAGGTTTACTAAGTAAAGCTGGTTTTCAAAAAATACAGAAGAAGAAAAAGTTAATTGAAGATGAGTTTTTAAGGTTAAAACAGACTAAAATAAAACCTACAGCCAGTATAAATAGAAAGCTTAAAAAATGGAATACTACTCCTATAAAGATATCCGTAAGCCTGGAGAAGATTTTAAAGAGGCCACAGATAGATTATGAGATGCTCGCTGAATTAAACCACTCAAAAAGAAAAATTTCTTCAGGTGTTGCAAGACAGGTAGAAGTTGAGGTAAAATATAAGGGGTTTATTGATAGGGAAAGACGTAATATAGAGCGCTTTAGAAACTTAGAGAAAATAAAGCTACCCCTAGATTTTAACTATTCAAAAATCTCAGGTCTCTCAGCAGAGATAGTAGAAAAACTCTCTACTATAAAACCTGTTAATTTAGGCCAGGCAGGCAGGATTTCAGGGGTCACCCCTGCTGCGATATCTATTTTGATGATATACCTAAAAAAGAAAGAAAAAAGTCCCTGTGTATAAAGGAGGTTTGCATTGAGAGTTGGTATGTATTATAATAATCAGGATGTTAGAATAGAAAAAATTGCACCTCCTGAAATTAAACCAGGTGAGCTTTTAGTTCGTGTTGAGGCAAGTGGGATTTGCGGGACTGATGTAATAGAGTGGTACCGCCGTGATAAGGTGCCTTTGGTCTTAGGTCATGAGATTGCAGGTGTTATTGAAAAGGTAGGAAGTGGGGTTTCAGGTTTTAAAAAAGGAAATAGGATTGCTGCTTCACACCATGTACCATGTGGCGTATGCCACTACTGCAAATCTGGCCATGAAAGCGTTTGTGATTTATTGCGTAAGACACGTTTTAATCCAGGTGGGTTTTCAGAATACATACAGATTCCCGCAATAAATATAGAAAAAAGTGGAGTTTATAGACTGCCGGATAAAGTATCTTTTGATGAAGCAACCTTTATTGAGCCTTTAGCGTGTGTTGTCCGCGGGCAAGGATTAGCAAATTTTAAACCAGGTTCAACTGTTTTAGTTTTAGGTTGTGGCGTTGCAGGGCTTTTACACGTAAAACTTGCAAAGGCAAATGGTGCAGCAAAAGTTTTTGCTACAGACATAGCAGATTTTAGATTAAAGGCTGCAGCCCACTTTGGTGCAAAATCAATTCATGCAAAAGACTATACACCAGAAGGCTTACGCGAGGCAAATGAAGGTCGCCTTGTTGATTTGGTTATAATTTGTGCTGGAGCAAAGTCTGCAATAGGACAGGCCCTTTCATCAGTTGAGCGCGGAGGTACAGTATTATTTTTTGCAGCAGCCGAGGAAGGCGTACAAATTCCTTTAGGAATTAATGAACTTTTCTGGCGCAATGAAGTAACCCTTATGAGTTCTTACGCTGCAAGCCCTGATGAGCATAGAGAGGCACTTGAATTAATTGAAGCCGGTAAGATAACAGTTAAAGATATGATAACACACCGTTTGGGGTTTGAAGAAATAACCAAAGGTTTTAAATTAGTAGCTGATGCAAAAGATTGTCTAAAAGTAATTATTAATCCACAAAAATAAGGAGGTTTAAAATGGATTGGGGAATGAAAAATCGCTTGGCAGATTTAATAAAGCCTGATACAGGTAGGGCTGTATGGCTTGCAGTAGACCATGGATATTTCCTAGGACCTGTTAAAAGACTTGAAAAACCAGCCAAAGTAATAGACCCACTTATGCCTTATGCAGATGCAATTATGCTTACCCGCGGTGTATTACGCAATTGCATAGATGCTAGCATCTCAAAACCTGTAATCTTGAGAGTTTCAGGGGGGAATAGTATTGCAGGCGAAGACCTTTCCAATGAGGCAATAACAGTTTCCATAGAAGATGCAATAAGGCTAAATGTATCAGCAGTTGCATTTTCTATATATGTAGGAGCAGAACATGAACATCAAACACTTATTAATTTTAGCCGTCTCGTTAATGAAGGACAGAAATATGGCATACCTGTTTTGGCTGTTACTGCTGTTGGCAAGGAGCTTGGAAAACGCGATGCGAGGTTTCTTTCATTATGCTGTCGTATTGCAGCAGAATTGGGCGCTACGATAATAAAAACTTACTACTGTGATAATTTTGAGAAGGTAGTCGGAAGTTGTCCTGTACCTTTAGTAATTGCAGGGGGGCCGAGACTTAAGACAGAACTAGATGCCATAAAGCTTGCTTATGAAGCTGTCAAAAAGGGAGCCGTTGGCGTTGATATGGGAAGAAATATCTGGCAGTCTTCAAATCCTATTGGAATGATTAAGGCGATAAAGAGCGTTGTTCATGAGAATGCAAGCGTTAAAAAAGCAGAGAAGATATTTAGAAGTGAAGCAAGAAAAAAGTGAATTTAAATATATCTATGGACCTGTGGCATCCTGGCGATTAGGTTTTTCCTTAGGCCTAGATTTAATATCAACTAAAAAGGCATGCACCTTTAATTGCGCCTATTGCCAGGTAGGACCAACCCTTAAGTACCCTAAAAAAAGAAGAGTTTTCGTTCCGACAAAAAGCGTTATAAGTGAGCTAAAGAGGTTCAAGTCAAGCTTTCCATCTTTGTTTAAAAAAATAGATTACGTTACCTTTTCCGGGATGGGCGAACCTACCTTGGCGAAAAATTTAGGTACTGTCCTGCGGGAGATAAAGAAAAATAAAATAAATAAACCAACAGCCATTCTGACAAATTCCTGCTGGGTAGATGCTCAAGCTGTAAGAAAAGAGCTAAAATTAGCAGATTTTGTGATTGCAAAACTCGATGCGCACATGCCGCCTTTGATGGCTAAAATAAACAAACCCGCAAAAGAGACTACCTTTAGCTCCATTCTTGTAAGCTTAAAAAAATTCAGAGCTGAATATAAAAAAAGATTTGCACTGCAGATTATGTTTACCCAAGAAAATAAATCTGATGCAGAGCAAATTGCCATTTTAGCCAAGACGATAAAACCCAATGAGATACAACTAAATACCCCACTTAGACCTTGTGGGGTTAAGCCGCTTTCAAAGACTGAAATGGAAGAAATTAGTTCATTCTTTAGTTTTAAAAATATAGATGTAGTCTCAGTATATGAAGCCGAGGTTAAAAAGCTTACACCTACTATAACAAAAGGGACCTTAAGAAGAAGAGGAAAGGTGGTCTGATGTGGCAGAATGCAAGATAAAGGAAAATAAATCAAAGTGCAATTGCACATATGAACCCTGCAGCAGAAAGGGCATGTGTTGTGAATGCCTGCAGTATCACTTAGGCAGTAGCCAGGTACCAGCCTGTTTTTTTCCAGATGATGTAGAAGGTGGCTATGATCGCAGTATTGAAAATTTTATTAAGGTATATCAAAAAAGGAAGCATTTGTAAAGTGTCCGCTAATAAAGGTAATGTCAATTAAATTGTGTAAATTCCTTCAAGGGTTTATCCTCCCACTTGGT
>CAZCCH010000040.1:0-8367 GCA_964497315.1 uncultured Planctomycetia bacterium | reverse complement strand
CAAGTGGGAGGATAAACCCTTAAAGGAATTTACACAATTTAATTGACATTACCTGACAAAACCAATACATAATTATATAATGGGACAGCTCTTAATAGAAATTAACAATATATACAGAGGTGGGCTCTAAAATGGTAAAGAAATTTCATGAATTAAAAAAACGTGAGGGTTGGGGTTCCCGCATAGGAATCATAATGGCAGTCGCAGGTAGTGCAGTTGGGCTGGGGAACTTTTTAAGATTTCCTGTTCAGGCTGCATCAAATGGCGGGGGGGCTTTTATGATTCCATATTTTATTTCCCTCCTTCTTTTAGGAATTCCCCTTATGTGGATTGAGTGGACTATTGGAAGATACGGTGGGGGATTTGGCCATGGAACTGCACCTGGGGTATTTCACACTCTTTGGGAGAAAAACAGATTTATTAAGTATTTTGGTGTTATCGGTATCTTCGGCCCTTTAATAATCTTTATTTACTATACCTATATTGAATCCTGGCTTTTAGGGTATTCTTTCTTTGCCTTAACAGGCAAATTAAACGCTGCCACAGATCAAGCAGGTCTGCAAAACTTTCTAAGCGGCTATCAAGGTCTAGAGAAAAACCAATTCTTCAAAGGGATTAGACCTGCGTATACCTTCTTTTTAATAACATTCTTACTTAATATAACTGTTGTATACTATGGCATAAAAGGCGGAATTGAAAGGTTGTCTAAGTTTGCAATGCCGCTTTTGTTAAGCCTTGCAGTTCTAATAATGATAAGGGTGCTAACCCTTGGCACACCAGATGCTTCAAGGCCAACCTGGAATATTGTAAATGGCCTAGGCTTTCTATGGAACCCGAATTTTGCTGCGTTAAAAAGTGCCAAGGTATGGCTTGCGGCAGCTGGGCAAATATTTTTCACCTTAAGTGTAGGTATAGGAGTCATTTTAACTTATGCAAGTTACCTATCTAAGGGTGATGATGTGGCTCTTTCGGGACTTTCAGCTGTATCTGTAAACGAATTTGCTGAAATTATTCTGGGAGGTTCTATTATAATCCCTGCTGCATTTATCTTTTTTGGGCCTTCTTCAACCCAGCAGATTGCAACAGGAGGGGCCTTTAACTTGGGGTTTGTAACAATGCCTTTAATATTTCAAAAGATACATCAAGGTGGGGTCTTTGCATTTATGTGGTTTTTGCTTCTTTTTATGGCAGGAATTACTTCCTCTGTTTCATTGGCCCAACCTGCAGTGGCATTTATGGAAGATGAATTTAATATAGACAGAAAAAAATCTGTTATTATATTTGGTGTTATCTGCTTTTTATTATGCCAATTACCTATATTCTTGTTAGGCAAGGGGGTTGTTAATGAGCTTGATTTCTGGGGCGGAACATTCTGCCTTGTATTATTTGCCCTTGTTGAGACAATTCTTTTTGCATGGGTCTTCGGCATAGAAAAGGCTTGGGAAGAAATACATCATGGGGCAGATATTAAAATACCTTGGGTTTATAAATTTATAATAAAATATGTTACACCTCTTTTTCTTATGCTTATCTTGGGGTTTTGGTTCTATCAAGAAGGCCTACCAACAATCTTCATGAAAAATGTCCCAAGCGCAAATAAACCTTTTGTACTTGGGACACGATTAGGACTTCTTCTTCTTTTATCAACCCTTGCTATTATGGTAAAGATAGCCTGGCAGAAAAGAAAAATAAAACGATGACTATTTTTGGTTGGATATTTTTGGTTACTTCCTGGGTTGCAATTTTAGGCTTAGCCCTTTTCTGCTTCAGGCGTATACTCCGCTAACGGGTTTAGTCTTCTACTTTTATTGCTTCAACCGGACAATCTGCTGCAACCTGGTTCAAATCATGGCTCTGGCAATTATCTGCCTTGACATGCGCAAGATTGTCATCTGCTACCTCAAAAACTTCAGGGCAGCTATCTGCACAGAGACCGCATCCTGTGCAAAGTGAATCATCTACAGTAACCTTCATATTTTCTCCTCCCTTTCTAGCACACTTTTGGCATTTCTCTTTTGTGTTCTGTTAGCATTATCCTTTTTATTACCTTATCAACTAATTGTTTTTTTGCCTTTGGTCTTTTACCTATTGCTATGCACTCTAGGATTTCATCTAGCTTGCAATAGGTAATTCCAAGTTCTGCCTCATCCGTCTGGCCTTGCCAGAGACCAGCTGACGGGGCCTTTCGAATAACTGTCTCTGGCACTTTTAGATGCTTGGCTAATTTTTTAACATCAGTCTTTAATATACCACCTAAAGGTAAAAGGTCTACTCCCCCATCGCCATATTTAGTAAAATACCCCATCATAAGTTCGGATTTATTTCCTGTACCGACTACCAAATAATTCAGCTTATTAGCAAAACAATAAAGAACAATCATCCTAAGGCGCGCTTTTAAATTAGCCTTAGCTAGTTTGCTTGGCTTTGAGAAAAGCTTGATAAAACTTTCATAAATTGGTGTTAATTCCACAAATTGGGTTTTTAATTTAAACCTTTTTGCAATTAATTTTGCATCTTCAAGGTCTTTTTTATGACTTTCAACAGGCATAATAACACAAACCAAATTCTTCCCAGCTGCCCTTTTAGCTAATGCCGCAACAACGGCCGAGTCAAGACCTCCACTTAAACCAACAATAAACCCCTTGCAATTTGATGTTTTAAGTTGTGCCTTTAACCACTTAACTATTTTTTCTTCTAATGTCTTCATCTTAAAAAATATCCAGGTGCCGTCGGATTTGCATCTGTAGTCATGTTAATACCAAGCTTTCGTAATCCGCCTTCATCACCATCACTTGGAAGATGTGTCATATGCATTTGACAACCTGTTAATTCTGCTAGTTTTTTCAATGCCATCTCTGCTGCCGGGTTGTTAGTAGCACTTATAGAAAGTGCTATTAAAATTTCTTCTACATCAAGGCTTTCAGATTTCATACCTAAGATTTCTTTTTTAAGGGATTTTATATTTTCTATAATCGCTTTTGGCAGAAGGTGAATCTTATCAGGCATCTTCGCTAAGGTTTTCACTGCATTTAAAATAGCTGCTGATGCCGCATGTAAAAGTGGTGAGTTTTTACCAGTAACAATCTTGCCATTACTTAACTCTATTGCCGCACCACAGTGTATACCCTTATGACCTTTGCCTTTTTTCTTGGCCTGTGCTGCAGTCTTTTGTGCGGGAACTACTACAGGCCTATCTTCGCTTTTTAAACCCATTTCTTCCATTAGGCTTTTTGCATGATCTACAGTCTCTTTTTTCTGCACCCCAAGCATAAATTCCCTCTGATAGCGAAAGTAGCGGCGTATTATTTCCTGCTTGGCTGCATATTGTACCTTTTTATCATCCACAATGCCAAAACCAGCACGGTTTACACCCATATCAGTAGGGGAGTTATACATAACCATGTTTTTCCCATCCCCGACTATTCTTTCTAAAATCCTTTTTAATATTGGAAATGCCGCAACATCCCTATTGTAATTGATGGCCTCTTTTTTGTATGCCTCAAGATGAAATGGATCAATTAGGTTAAAGTCTTTTAAATCTGCCGTTGCTGATTCATATGCAACATTTACCGGATGCTTTAAAGGTATGTTCCAAATAGGAAATGTTTCAAATTTTGCATAGCCAGAATTTATCTTTCTTTTGTGGTCATGATACAGCTGTGAAAGACAGGTGGCCAATTTTCCGCTGCCAGGGCCGGGGGCCGTAACTACAACTATAGGCTTTTTGGTTTTTATATAGTCACTCCTGCCGTATCCTTTTTCGCTAACTATTTGTTCAACATCCGAGGGGTAGCCTTCTATCTCTTTATGGATATATGTAGTTATTCCTTTTCTCTCTAAGATGTTTTTAAATCTTACTGCCTGTGGTTCTCCTGCAAAACGTGTAAACACAACGCTTGAAACATTCAACCCCCAGTCTTTAAGGTCATCTATCATAAAAAGGGTTGCCATATCATAAGTCATGCCAAAATCCCCTCTTAGTCTACCCATCTCAATATCTTTGGCATAAACACAGAATACAATTTCAACCTTATCTTTCAACATCTGTAAAAGCCGCATTTTAACACGTGGGTCATAACCTGGTAAAACCCGGGAAGCATGATAATCAAAGCAAAGTTTTCCACCAAATTCAAGATAGAGTTTACCATCAAACTTTTTTACCCTCTCTAAGATAGCCTTGGATTGTTCTTTTAGATACTTCTCGTTATCAAACCCTTGCTTCTTTATCGTTTTACCCACTGTAAATCTCCCATTACTGCTTGGCCAACGTTTGTTAAGTGATCTCCTATTTTCTCAAAATTATTTATCATATCTAAGAATACAATCCCTGAAACTACTTTGCAGGTGCCATCGTTGAGCCTCTTAATATGATTCTGCTTCAACTGTTCAGTAAACCTATTTATGCGCTCTTCCCTGTGTATAACCGTCTTTGCATCATCAGGGTTATTAGTCTCCAGGGCCTTGATTACATCAGCCGACATCTGGTCTATCTCGCTGCGCATTTGCTCTAACTCGTTTTTAGCCTGCTCGCTGAATGATAGGCTTTCTGAGATTACTCTCTCTGCCAACTCTGATAAGTTTTCAGAGTGATCACCTATCCTTTCAAGGTCATTTACAGAATGTAACATAGGGGGTATCTTTGATGACTCTTCTCCACTTAAACTCCTCTGGGTCAATTCTACCAGATAGTGCGCCACTGCCCCCTGAAGGGAATCAAGCACGTTCTCCTTGGATGAAACTACTCTCATGCACGCCAGATCTCTTTTAAAAAAACATTTCATAGCATCATTGACCATCTCCTTTGCAAGTTTAGCCATTCTGATGATCTCTTTTGTTGCAGCATCCAATGCGACCAGTGGTGTATTTAAAAGGTGTCTTTCCAGGAATTTCGGGCCGGTCTCTACTACAATTTCCTCGCCGGGGACTATCTTAGTTATAAGCTTTGCATAAATACCGACGAAAGGCAGGAATATAATAGTATTCATCACATTAAATACAGTATGGGCATTCGCACATTGCCTGGCTATGTCAGAAGATGTTGCTAAAATGAAATTTTTATATATCGGCAAAAACAGTATAACTATTACAGCACCTAACACATTAAAAATCACATGCGCCACTGCAGTTCTTTTGGCAGATATGGTAGTGCCTATAGAGGCTAGCGTAGCTGTTATGCAAGTACCTATATTGGCACCGAGCATTAAGGGTATGGCTGCCTGCAGGTCGATTAAGCCTACGGATGCCAATGTCAGAACCAAACCAATGCTCACACTGCTGGATTGGACAATTGTAGTAACAATAATACCGGTCAGCAACCCCAGCAATGGGTTATGGGAAAATTTCAAAAATGCCTGCCGTACAGCCTCACTCTCACCTAAGGGCTTAACGACACTTGACATCGTGCTCAAGCCTAAAAACAACATACCAAACCCGAGCATGAACAAGCCAAAGAATTTCCAGAACCTTCTTTTTGAGAAGAAATGTATGGCAAAACCTATGCCTAATATCGGCAGGGAATAATCTGTCAGCTTAAAGGCTATAATTTGGGCAGTGATGGTAGTTCCCACATTAGCACCTAGGATAACACCTATCGCTTGCTTTAAGGTCATAAGCCCTGCATTTACAAAACCGACTGCCATAACCGTCGTGGCAGAGCTTGACTGTATCATCGAAGTTACCCCTGCGCCTACGATAGTACCCATCAAAGGATTACTCGTCAAGGCCTTTAACAATTTACGCATCTTATCGCCCGCTGCTTTCTGCAGGCCTTCACCCATAAGTTTTATACCATAGATGAATAAACCTAATCCTCCTACAATACCAAAAATTAGCTCTTGAGTCATATTTTTCCTCTAAAATTTATATGCTTTATTACAATTATATTGGTAGATTCTGCAAGATATTAAACAATTTATAACACAAGGTAGGTATTCTTAAGGTAGTGCAATATCAAACCGATTTATATCATATAATTAGCATATTGTCAAGTGAAACCACTTCTAACGTAATAAAAATATCCCGGTTACAACCAGTAGCGTACCAGCTGCCTTTACCCAGGTAAAGCTCTCACCAAGTAAAACAATAGAAAAAACCATAGCAAACAATGGGTAGGTAGCAGCTACAGGGACAACCTTTGATGCCTCCCAGAGTTTTAAAGCCTTAAAATACGTCCACTGACCTAAAAGACCAGCACATATCCCACCAATTACAACCAAAATCACAGAGCGCAAGTCTATTTTTGGGAGGTGACTTGCCTTGCCTAAAGTTAAAAACAAAATTACTAAAAGAGTAGCTATGACACAACTGCGCAATGTTATCGCTGTAAACGGGTCTAGTTTGGCAATCCCTGCTTTTTCAAACATCGGGGCCATGCCCCAAAGTATAGCAGTAATAATAGCAAAGAGGAGTCCTTTCATATTCTCTCCTTTTTTAAAATATCTTTCCTGGATTTAAGATGTTGGTAGGGTCAAGGGATGTCTTTAGCTTTTTTAAGGTTGTAAAAGCTGCTTTATCAATTGAATTTTTTAGGTAGGGTTTTTTAAATACACCTATACCGTGCTCTCCGGATATCTTACCGCCTAAATTAACCGCCAGGCCAAAAACCTGCTTTAAACCTTCTGGTAATATCTTTAATGCTTTAGCTTTATCCATATCTTTAGCTAAGAAATTCACATGAAGGTTGCCATCACCTAAATGCCCAAAGACACCTATAGTTATACCAATTCTTTCTGAAATCTGCTCAATACCTGTAATCAAATCTGGAATTTTATTCCTTGGTACAACGATATCTTCATCTGCAATCATTTTTCCTATCTGCATATTGGCGTCGTGGAAACTTTTTCTAATCTTCCATATATGCTCTTGCCTATCAGGGGTTTCAACTATCAAAACATCCAAGGCCCCAGCCTCTAGGCTAACCTCTCCTATTTTCTCAAATAGTGTCCCAAGCTCTTCTTTGTCTTCGCCATCAATGCGCAATAGGATTTGTCCTTTGGCACTTAGATCAAAGGGTAACTGTTCACCTAAAAACTTCTCTGCAAGGTGCAAAGTCTTTTGATCGGTATATTCTACCATGGTAGGATGTATCTTGTGATTTGAAATACCTTCAAGAAGCTTGGGTATTGTTTTTAAATCATCAAAAGGAATTACTAAAACAACTGTATACGTTGGTTGTTGCAGAAGTTTTAATGTAATCTTAGTTAGAATTGCCAGTGTCCCCTCACTACCTAATAAAAGACTTATCAGTCTATGGTCTGTGGCATTTTTTAGGAGCTTACCGCCTGCTTTTAGTACTTCACCATCAGGTAAAACTGCCTCAATGCCAACAACATAATCTTTTGTTGTCCCATACCTAACAGCATTTGCACCTCCTGCAGAGGTAGCCACATTACCACCTAAGGTACAACTATCCATGCTGGCTGGATTTACAGGATAAAAAAGGCCTTGCTTTGCAGCTTCATTCTGTAAATTTCCATTTATTGTGCCTGCTTCAACCACGGCCATGGAATTGAATTTGTCAACTTCTAGGATTTTATTCATCTTCTCTAGCGAGAGCACTACTCCACCGTTTATAGCAATACATCCACCAGCAAGACCTGTACCGCCACCTCGCGGTATGATGGGGAACCCTCCCTTTTGTGCTAACTTCAAAAGTTGTGTGATTTGTGTTATTTGAGTAGGTTTTACTACTGCATCTGGAAGGTGGGAAAGCCCTGGTGTCTCATCGTGAGAATAGCACTCTATATCTGACTCTTTAGTCAGTATATCCTTACCGAAAATATCAGTTATGTTTTTTATAGTTTTAACATTCATGGTTTATAAAAAAGGGCCTGACATCAGATTAATCAGGCCCTTATTCTAGCTTAAAACTTTGATAGTACCTTTACTTAGCTGACTTCATCCCTTCTGTATAACCTGCCTTGAAGCCATCCTGATAGCCCTTTTGATACCAATCTTGCGCTGTTGCGCTTTCAACTGGCATGGTTGCAGGAGCGGTGGTGGTTGCAGCTTGCTCATCTGGCATAATAACATCCAGTAAAGCACCACCTACAACATTGGTACCTGCACCAATTAAGGCACCTTTACCAGCCTTTCCATCTGACTGGTCTGCTGCAATAGCACCTGTAGCTGCACCTAAAAGCCCTTCTTTAAGGATGCTCCTTCCACTCTTCTGTTGCGCCATTGCAGGAATTGTAAGGCCTACAAGCAGGCAGATAACCACACAATACGTCAATACCTTCATTCTTCTTACCTCCTTCTTCTATTAGAATAATATCATATAACTTAGCTATAGTCAAGGGCCGCTTTATTAGGGTAGTGTATCATATTCTGTGTAAATTGTGTTTGTAATACCCGCGCTTTGTCATT
>CAZCCH010000039.1:0-9731 GCA_964497315.1 uncultured Planctomycetia bacterium | reverse complement strand
ACATAGTTACAATAATCAAAGAACCTAAATACAAAAGTGTACAATTTTCTTGACACTACTAGGTTTCCGATGCGCTTGACTTTTTAGTGCTACTATAGTATAGTTAATATATCAATATTTTATGCTAAAATGAAAAAGACAAAATTTGCTAAAGATACTGTAAAATATACTGCCAAGCTGGCCAGGATGCATTTATCGGAAAAGCAGGCAGAGGTTTTATCTGGCCAATTAGCCAATATATTAACTTATATAGATAAACTCAACCGTTTAGATACAGACAAAATAGAACCCACCTCTTATGTGCTTACAGCGAAAAACGTCTTCAGAGAAGACGAGCTTAAACCTTCCTTAGAATCAAAACAGGCCTTAAAGACTGCACCCAAGCAAAAGAACGATTTTTTCACTGTACCCAAAATTATCGAGTAAAAACCCTATGCAACTCAACCAACTTACCGCAGGACAATTACGTACGTCAATATCCAAAGGTAAATGCACTGCAAAAGAAATTGTAGAGTCTCTTTTTAGCAGGGTGGATGCTGTAGGAAAAAAGACACATTCGTTCATTTGGTTAAATCGCAAAAATATCTTAAACCAGCTCGATGCTTTTAAAAGACATCCCAAGAAGAAAAATTCCTTACAAGGCATTCCTATTGCGATTAAAGATAATATATGCGTAAAGAACGAACCCACTACATGTGCCTCAAAGATACTGGAAGGCTTTACCCCTCCTTACGATGCTACGGTAATTGAGAAACTGAAAAGTCATGGAGCTATCATTTTCGGTAAGACCAATATGGATGAGTTTGCCTTCGGTTCATCTTGTGAGAATTCCTGCTATGGGCCAACGCATAATCCATGGGACTTATCATGCATACCAGGTGGTTCAAGTGGAGGCTCAGCTGCAGCCGTGTCCTCTGATGAGGCTATTTTGGCATTAGGTTCAGATACTGGTGGCTCTATTCGTCAGCCAGCGTGTCTTTGTGGCGTTGTTGGTTTAAAGCCAACCTATGGAAGGGTTTCAAGGTATGGGTTGATTGCATTTGCTTCCTCATTAGACCAAATAGGCCCGGTTACAAAAGATGTTAGCGACGGGGCATTGCTACTTAATTGTATCGCTGGACATGATAGGCGTGATTCTACTTCAGCAGATATTCCTATACCAGACTATACAAAGTCCTTAGTAAAGGACGTAAAGGAGTTAAAGATAGGTGTACCAAAGGAGTATTTTATTGAGGGCATTGATTCAGAGGTTAAAAGTGCCACTTGGAAGGCGATTGAGGTCTTGGCAGACTGTGGAGCAAAGTATGAAAAGGTAAGCCTTCCGCATACAGAATATGCAGTAAGCGTGTATTATTTAGTAGCAACAGCTGAAGCAAGTTCAAATTTAGCCAGGTTTGATGGAGTAAGATATGGCCATAGGCATGGTTTGCAAAAGACAACCAAGAAAGAAGAGCTTTCAATGATTGAGACAATTGAAAAAACCAGGGGGGAAGGTTTTGGTGATGAGGCCAAGCGAAGGATAATTTTAGGTACGTTTGCACTTTCCTCCGGATATTATGATGCATATTATCTAAAAGCACAGAAGGTACGTACTTTGATAAAGCAAGATTTTGATAAGGTTTTTTCAAAATTCGACTGTATAATTACTCCAACTTCTCCGAGCGCAGCCTTTAAGATAGGTGAGAAGATGCATGACCCATTAAGTATGTATTTGTCAGACATTTTTACTATTTCTGCTAATCTAGCAGGTATTCCTGCAGTCTCAATTCCCTGTGGTTTTACATCTTCTGGATTGCCCATTGGTCTTCAAATCTTAACAAAATCTTTTGATGAAGAAACACTTTTTAGAGTTGCATATACATATGAGCAAATGACTAAGTGGCATTTGCGTAATCCATCACTGTAGGAAAATCAATGCAATATCAGGCAGTAATAGGTTTAGAGGTTCATCTTCAATTAAACACCAAATCAAAGGCGTTTTGTAGCTGTAGTAGTGAATTTGCAAAACCCCCCAATAGCCAGGTATGCCCTGTATGCTTAGGCTTGCCAGGCTCATTGCCCGTTTTAAATAAGAAAGCGTTTTTTTTAGCAGTTAAGGTAGCCTTGGGGCTAAATTGTGAGGTTTCTAAGTTTACAAAATTTGATAGAAAAAATTATTTTTATCCAGACCTACCAAAAAACTTTCAGATTTCACAATACGATTGCCCACTTTCAAATAATGGCTGGGTTAAAATTCAGATTGCCTCAAAGACAAAAAGAATTGGTGTTACGCGAGTACATTTAGAAGAAGACACAGGAAAGCTTATACACCAACAAGATGAAGGAATTAGTTTAGTAGATTTTAATCGCTCTGGCATTCCATTACTTGAGATCGTTTCAGAACCTGACATAAGTTCTCCAGATGAAGCCTATGAATACCTAAGGATTCTAAAAGGCATATTAGAGTATTTAGAGGTTTCCGACTGCGATATGGAAAAAGGTTCTCTGCGTTGCGATGCAAACATATCCCTAGCCCCTATCGGCACAGCTAAACTTGGCACAAAGACAGAAATAAAAAATATGAACTCTTTTAAAGCAGTAAGGGCCGCACTTAAATTTGAAGCTGAAAGACAGCAAAAGATTTTAGAAGAGAGTGGACGCATTGTTCAAGAAACAAGACTTTGGGATGATGCAAGTCAAAAGACACATCCTATGAGGACAAAAGAACAGGCCCATGATTATAGATATTTTCCAGAGCCTGACCTTTTATCCTTTACTATTGAAGAAGGTGATATTGCTAAGATAGAAAAAAGTCTACCAGAATTACCCGCTCAAAGGTTAAAAAGGTTTGTTGATGAGTTTGGTATTACAGAATATATGGCCTCTGTAATAACCTCTGATAAATCTTTATCAGATTATTTTGAAGAGTGTTTAAAATTATATAAAAAGCCAGATTTATTGGCCAATTGGCTTACAGGAGATATTATGGCCATAATGAATCAAAAGGATGTAAGTATTGGGGACCTTAATTTACCTGCAGCCAATTTGGTCGATATGTTAAAAATGATAGATGAGAATAAGATTAGCGGCAAAATTGCCAAGCAGATTTTACCTGAAATGATAGATGCAGGCCAAGACGCAAGCAAAATAGCTCAGGCAAAAGGGCTTCTTCAAATATCAGATACATCTGCAATAGAAGAGGCAGTTGAGGTGATATTAAAAGAAAACCCAAAACCTGTCGAAGACTTCAAAAAAGGCAAGGAAACTGCTCTTATGTACCTTGTAGGACAGGTTATGCGTTTCACTAAGGGAAAGGCGAATCCTGGTATTGTAAATGAGATATTGAAGCGTAAATTAGGAGGGGAGTAAACATGCGCGTTAAAAACTTACTGTTATGGTTTACGGTCTTAGGCTTGATGTTGGCCTTAAGCGTAGGCAACGGTATGTGCGAGAAAGCTTCTAGCACGAAGGGCAAGATGTATGAGCAGATACAGCTATTTGCAGATGCACTTTCTGTAGTTCAGTCAGATTATGTAGAGGAGGTAGATGCAAAAGACCTTATCTATGGCGCACTTGATGGGATGCTTTCTTCCTTGGACCCACACAGTCAATTTATGGACCCGGATATGTATAAAGACATCAAGGTTGAAACAGAAGGTGAATTTGGCGGTTTGGGAATAGAGATATCTATAAAAGATGGTCTTTTAACTATAATAGCTCCTATTGCAGGGACACCTGCTGATAAAATAGGGCTTAAGGCAGGAGATAGAATTGTCAGAATTGAGGATGAATCTACAAAAGATATAACCCTGCATGAGGCAGTTAAGAAATTAAGGGGAAAAGCAGGAACAGAGGTTACAGTTACTGTTTTAAGGGAAGCTGAGAAAAAAATCCTGGATTTCACTATAACAAGAGCTATCATAAAGATCGAGTCGATAAAAGATGCCAAAATTTTAGAAGATAATGTTGCCTATATAAGATTAGTAGAGTTTCAAGAGAAAACCCCGAAGGATTTAAGGAAAGCGCTGAATAAATTAAAGGGCAAGGGTATGGATTCACTGATTTTAGACCTACGTAACAATCCTGGCGGACTTTTGAATGTTTCTGCTGATGTAGCAGAGCAGTTTTTGCCAGTAGGTAGCGTTATTGTTTCTACAAAGGGACGCATTAAGCAGCAAACAGCAGTTTATAAATCAAAAGGTAAAAAGAAATATCTTGATTTTCCCATGGTTGTATTGGTTAATGGTGGAAGTGCGAGTGCCTCTGAAATTGTGGCAGGGGCCATACAAGATAACAAAAGGGGTATTATTTTAGGGACCAAGAGCTTTGGTAAAGGTTCTGTACAGACAGTCATGCCTTTAAAAGATGGTTCGGCACTAAGGCTTACCACTGCTAAATACTTTACACCTTCGGATAAGGCTATTCATGGAGAAGGCATAATGCCGGATATTATTGTTGAAGAACGTAAGATTATTCAGGAAAAACCTGTGGATATATTTAAAAAAATAGAAAAGGTTGATTCAGAAAAAGAAAAACCTGATGCCAAGCACTCTAAAGAGCAAAAAATAGAGCTGGAAGAAAAAGAAAAAATAGAATACGATGCTCAACTAAGAAGTGCTATTGATGTTTTAAAAGGAATTAAGACCTACGAAAAAATAGTATCTAAAAAATAATCAAAACCTATTCATGTCAGATAAAAAACTCATCCTAATTCTAGCAATAGTTATTCTTTTGCAAAGTGTGGCCATTTGCTTTTTGACTGGGAGGGTTTCCCGCCCCTTTAGACCTGCGGTTGCTGAAATAAAGCCTGAAGAGAAGGTAAAGGTAGCATTTGTCTTTGATGATTGGGGGTATAATACTAGAAACCTCAATTTGCTTTATAAGCTTAAAAGACCCGTTACAATTGCAGTGTTGCCTAACTTGCCATTTTCAAAGAAAATAGCAGAAGAAGCACACGCTAAAGACATAGAAATTATGTTGCACCTTCCTATGGAGCCAAAAAATCCAGAATTAACTCCGGAGGTAGATACCATATATACCAAAATGTCTGAAAAAGAAATTTTGGATAAATTTACCCGTTCCTTAAGAAGCATTCCTTATGCTAAAGGTGTTTCAAACCACATGGGTTCAAAGGCCACTGAAGATGAAAGGCTGATGCGAGTACTATTTGCGAAAATGAAACGCCAGAGACTTTATTTCTTAGATAGTTTAGTTACAGAGAATTCAGTATGTCAGGTTCTAGCTAGAAAGGTTGGTTTAAGGTTTGCCCAAAGAGCTGTTTTTTTAGATAATGAGAACAATCAAGAATATATTATTGGCCAAATCCAGAAACTTGCAAGGGTCGCTAAATTGCACGGATTTGCTGTTGGCATAGGCCATGATAGAAAATTGACCCTTAGTGCAGTAAGTCGGATGATACCTGATTTAGAAAAAGACGGTATTAAATTGGTTTATATATCTGAGTTAGCTAAGTGAAGAAAATGTTAGTTTTAGGCATTGAGACATCATGCGATGAGACAGCAGCATCTATAGTAGAAAATGGTAAAGAAATACTTTCGAACGTTGTTTCTTCAAGTCTGCATCTTCATCGTAAATTTGGTGGTATTGTCCCAGAAATTGCATCAAGATATCATGTCGAGTTAATAGATTTTTGCATACAAAAGGCACTAAAAGAGGCAAAGTGTAATTTTAAGGACATAGATTTAATTGCAGTGACACATGGTCCTGGATTAGTAGGTGCTCTTTTAATAGGTATTTCAGCAGCAAAGGCTTTAAGTTTAGGATGTAACATTCCCCTTATTGGCATAAATCATCTAGAGGCACATATATACGCAAGCTTAATGACTAACAAAGGTTTGAGGTATCCTTTTATTGGCTTAGTAGTTTCAGGGGGACATACAAGTTTGATAGTTGCACACGATGTCTCTAGCACTCAGGTATTGGGACAGACTATTGATGATGCTTGTGGTGAGGCCTTTGATAAGGTCGCAAGGATTTTAAAGTTAGGTTTTCCAGGAGGACCCGTAATCGAGCGATTTGCCAAAAAGGGTAACCCGAAAGCAATAGATTTTCCATCTTCTTCTGGAAATAACGGGAATTTGGATTTTAGCTTCAGCGGCATAAAGACAGCAGTGTTATATTACGTACAGAAGAATTTAGCAAATACGAAACTTGAGGACATTTGCGCTTCTTTTCAACACTCCACAGTAAACACCTTAGTTGAGAAAACCCTTTTGGCCGCAAGGCGTGAGAAAATGAAACGTATTGTTGTAGGTGGGGGTGTGAGTGCAAATTCCTACTTAAGAGAAAAACTTACGCGTAGAGCTGCCAAGCTAGGCATGCAGGCATATTTTGCACCAAAATATTTATGTGTGGACAATGCAGCAATGTGTGCAGGCCTTGGATATCAACTTTACAAAAAAGGAATAAGTTCAGACTTAGATTTAGGGGTTGAACCAAATTTAGGAATAGGAGGTTAGATATGTTTGATGATAAAACGATATTTTGTAGGTTGGCGCTCGCAATTATTTTAAGCGGTTTGGTCGGCGTTGAAAGAGAAACCCGTGGCAGGGCAGCTGGTTTAAAAACTCATGTCTTAGTTTGCGTTGGTTCATGTTTAATAATGATGACCTCTATGTATATGTTTGATTTATATAAAAACCTTACAGATGTAGATCCATCCAGAATTGCAGCCGGCGTTGTTACAGGTATTGGTTTTCTTGGTGCAGGTACGATAATAAGATTTGGTGCTTCAATAAAGGGTTTGACCACAGCTGCTACCATATGGGTAATGGCAGGCATAGGTTTGGCAGTAGGCTGTGGGTTTTATAATGCAGCAGTAATTGCTACAGTGCTAATACTTGGCAGTCTTTTCTTTTTAAAGGTATTAGAAACAAAACTTGAAACTACCAAAAAGAGGAGGTGACAAAAATGTTAAAGAGGAACAAGAAAAAAGAAGTCACAGAAGAGAAGGTGTTAGATGTAGATGCAAGCATGCAGGGTACTTTGGTATTCAAAGACCCGGTCAACCTAAAGATAAATGGACACTTTGACGGTAAATTAGACACTAAAGGCAATTTGACAATTGGCGAACATGCACAGGTAAATGCAAATGTAAAAGGTGAAAATATTCTAATAGCTGGCAAGGTTTCTGGTGAGGTGCTTGTTTCAGGTAAGCTTAAGCTTGCTGCAACAGCACAGATGACTGGTGATATAACCACACCGTCGTTAAATGTAGAAGAGGGTGCCGTATTGCATGGACGCTGCCAGATGCTAAAAACACCCAGACACGTAGTTACAATAGAAAATGAGAAAAGAGAATTTTTGGAAGTAGATGATGTGGCACACTATCTTGAAGTAGAAAGAACCATTGTGGAGCAATGGGCTAGGAGTGGAAGGATACCTGCTTTTAAAGATGGTGATAAATGGAAGTTTGAACGTGCCAAGATAGAAGATTGGATAGGTAGTGAGAAGACGAGTTAAAAATGAAGAATCTCCTAGATAAAAAGGATGCTTGTAAATACTTGAATGTTACCGAACAAGAACTAGAAAAGTTAGTCGAAAAGGGCGAGATTACCGCATATAAAGTCGGTGGTGTTTACCTTAGGTTTAAGCAAGGAGAACTCGAGAGAATAAACCTAACCTCAAATCAGCCTGTGGCAAAAAGCGGTCCTTTTGATAAAGTCTTGGATTTTCTTTATTACAACGATTTTTACATTTTTTGCCTAATAATAATCTTTCTTTTACTGGCTATTCTTTTTAAAGTTTCCTTATGAACGATCAAGCCTTAAAGCAACTTATAAAAAACATAAGCCTTAAGAAAGTATCAGCACAGGATGCCTTTGAGCAAATTAAAAAACTCTCTTTTTTGGATTTAGGGTTTGCCAAGTTGGATAGTCATAGGGCATTGCGAAAAGGTTTTCCAGAGGTGATTTATGCGAAGGGTAAGACCACTAAGCAGTTGAAACATATTGTTGCCAGTGCGATTGAACAGTGGCACAGCCTTATATTAACGAAGGTCAGCTTAAGTGTTTACAGGCAGTTAAAGAAAGAATACCCACAGCTTAAATTTAGCCCAGCTGCGAAAGTTGTTTATTACAATAAACGAAAGCCAAAACAAAAAAAGGGTTGCGTAACAGTGGTGACTGCTGGTACATCAGATTTACCGGTAGCTGAGGAGGCGGTTATCATTCTGGAAGTTATGGGCAATAAGGTTCGCAGGCTTTATGATGTTGGAGTTGCTGGTATTCATCGGGTTATAAATAAAAGAAGGCTTTTAGTTGACTCAAGGGCAATCATTGTGATAGCTGGAATGGAAGGCGCCTTAGCAAGTGTCGTCGGTGGTTTAGTTGATAAACCAGTTATTGCTGTACCAACAAGTGTAGGGTATGGAGCTAATTTTAAAGGAATTGCCCCGCTTTTGACAATGCTAAATTGTTGTGCGCCAGGAGTAACGGTGGTAAATATTAATAATGGGTTTGGCGCTGCATATTTTGCAAATATGATTAATTAAATAAAATGAAAACGCTTTATTTTGATTGTTTTTCAGGTATAAGTGGCGATATGATCCTGGGTGCCTTTTTAGATATGGGGCTGGATGGCAAGCTTTTAAAAAAGGAGCTTTCCAAATTAGCCCTTAAAGGTTATACCTTGAGTGAAAAAACCGTTAGGCAAAATGGCATAAGAGCGAAAAAATTTATTGTTGGATTAAACAGTAAAGATTCAGGCAAAAGGCGGACATTTAACCAAATAAAAACGATTATTACAAAAAGCAGCCTGAGTCCGACGTCGAAAGAGCTTTCACTTAAAATTTTTAATAAGCTTGCTGAAGCTGAGTCGAAGGCGCACGGAGTTAAGAAATCCCAGGTTCACTTTCATCAAGTAGGAGATACAGACTCGATAATTGATATAGTTGGAGCTTGTATCGGACTTGAATTATTAGGAATTGATAAAGTTTATGCATCAAGCTTGAATGTTGGAAGCGGCATATCAAAGAACAAAGGTCTTTTTCAACCTATCCCAGCACCCGCAACTGTATTTTTGTTAAAAGGCATACCCGTATATTCAGTTAATCAAGGAATTGAATTGGCTACGCCCACAGGTTGCGCGATTTTAGGGGCAATCTGTTCGGAATTCGGAAAAATACCTAACATGGAAGTTAAAAAGGTAGGCCTTGGAGCAGGCACACATAAATGCAAGGAATTTCCAAATCTTTTGCGAGTAATACTAGGTGAATTAGAAACTCAATACCAAAGAGATAGTATTGACGTTATTGAGACCAATATTGATGATATGAATCCAATAGCCTTAGAGCACCTCATGGAGCAATTATTTAAAGTAGGGGCCTTAGATGTGTTTTTCTCGCCCGTCCAAATGAAAAAGATGAGGATGGGCATTTTATTAAGCGTATTAGCAGAGACACATAACGCGCCAAAAATCATGAATGTAATATTTAATGAAACAACCACGCTTGGCTTACGGACTTATCCAGCAAATAGACATAAGTTAAAGAAAACAATAAAGACTATCAAAACAAGGTTTGGTAACATAAAGGTGAAACTAGGCAGAGTTAACACAGACACAAAGACTATTTCACCTGAATACGAAGATTGCAAAAAAATAGCAGACAAGACTAAAATGCCATTCCGCAAAATTTACGAAGAAGCTAAGCTAAAAGCACTGTAAGGGGTTTAAATAGTCTTATTGACTCATAAGTAAATGTTACCGGAGGGTTATTGGTATTTAAGGTTTTC
>CAZCCH010000038.1:0-9850 GCA_964497315.1 uncultured Planctomycetia bacterium | reverse complement strand
CCCTTTTGCATTTTAGCTCAAGCTGAATTTACACACAATATGATACACTACCACGGTTGATAATTTACTTGACAAAAGGAAGGATTTAAGGTACAATAACCCCTGTAGTAAATAAGGGAATAGAAGTCTTGGACCGTGAGGTAAAAAGAGTTCGCCTTACGGTTTTTTTGTTTCTGTTGTTATTTACTATAATTTGATAAGAAGGAGGTGTAGTAAATAATGACAAAAGGAACAGTTAAGTGGTTCAGCAACCATAAAGGTTACGGATTTATTACTTCTGAGTCAGGCAAGGATGTATTCGTGCATCATAGTGCAATTCAGGGTGATGGCTATAAGTCTTTAGAAGAAGGTCAGCAAGTTGAGTTTGAAGAGCAAGAAGGCCCTAAAGGCGCACAGGCCGCAAATGTAGTAAAGTTATAACCTAATGGCAAATGAGACCCGGCAATTAGGCCGGGTCTATTTTTTTAGAGGAGCGTTAAAATGCATAAAGGACAGATAAAGAAACTGATTCGCGATAGAGGTTTTGGTTTTATCGCTGATACAGATGGTAGGGAAGTATTTTTCCACCAGAGCAGCCTTACAGGTGTTGCATTTGATGCCTTGACTGGAGATGAAGAAGTTGAGTTTGAAGTTGAAGATTCTCCAAAGGGTCCAAGTGCTGTTAATGTAAACGTTGTAAAAAAAGAAGAATAAAACATAAGTATATTTTTCAATCAATAACCCCAAGTAAGTTTTTGCTTGGGGTTTTTTGTTTTTAGGAGTATAATTCTATAAGTGATATTTGTATTAATGTCTGTGTGTGGAGAACAGAAATGCTAAGACAAATGATAGAAAAAGATATTATCCCTATACGTGGATATTTGCTTCATCTGACCCATTATGACCCACGGTGGTATTTACGCAAACGAAGAGAAAAACCAATTGATCTTGACTTAGCAAAAGGCATCATAGAACAAATAGCCAAGGCAGGTTTTAATCTGTTAATTATAGATTGTGCAGATGGACTTGTCTATAAGTCACACCCTGAATTGACCCGCAGGTATTCCATCCCCAGATCCTCTTTAAAAAAACTACTTAATTATGCCAGAAAGAGAAAACTTGAACTTGTGCCAAAGCTGAATTTTTCACAAAGCATATACCACCGCCACAATTATTGGTTCAGGCCTTATAATAATCTTTTTGATAACGAACAATACTGGGAACTTGCGTTTGAATTAATTGATGAGCTTATTGATATTTTTAAACCCAAACGTTTTTTTCATATCGGCATGGATGAAGATGATAGAAGGACTCACGCACAATATATTAAAGCTATTCTTATGCTTAGAAAGGGACTTAAGAGGCGAGGTCTTCGCCCTATAATATGGAATGATACATCGCGAGGAGGAAGCAAGGTTTGGCATGCAAGAAAATCCCTAGCAGCAGAGAAGGTAATTCCCAAAGATATCGTACAAATACTTTGGGATTACAGGCAAGTAAAGCCAGCGGTTCTTCGCCGTATAGTCAATGAAGGTTTTAATACCTGGGTTGCACCCAGCCAAAAAGCTTTACATGTTTTAGGGTGGAAAAAGGCGGTTTTGAAGTATGGTGGCAAGGGAATGATTATGACTACATGGATGCCGTGTAGACCTCATAACCGTACCCATATGATTAATCTTATACAAATGATAGGCCCCATTTACAGCGCAAGGCTTTAAAAAAGGAGGGTGAAATGGAACAAGCTAAAGAGATAAAATTAGATAAATTAAACACAGAAGAATTTATAAATGAAAAGTCCAAAGAGATAAAGAATGCAGTAGGGGATGGCTTAGCAATTAATGCCCTTTCAGGAGGGGTTGATTCTTCTGCTGTTACCATGTTAGGTCATAAGGCTCTTGGAGACAAACTTAAGACATATTTTGTTGATAATGGAATAATGAGAGAAGGGGAGCCCCAGAGAATAGCGGAATTATTTAAAAGTTTGGGGGTTAATATTGAAATAATTAATGCGCAGGATAAATTCTTTGCTGCGTTAAAAGGCATAACTGATCCTGAAGAAAAAAGAGAAGCGATTACCCAGACCTTTTATAAGGATATTTTTGGGGACCTTGTAAGAGAAAGTGGAGCAAAACATCTCCTGCAGGGTACTATTTTAACAGATGTAGATGAGACAATTGCTGGGATAAAAAGGCAGCACAATGTCTTTGAACAATTAGGCATTGATCCACAAGAGACTTTCGGATATAAGATTATTGAGCCTTTAGTGCAACTGCGCAAAGATGGTGTAAGAAAGGTTGCCGCTAGCTTAGGTTTGCCTGAGTCTTCGTATAATCGCATACCTTTTCCAGGCCCAGCCCTATCAGCAAGGGTTATAGGGGAGGCGAACAAAGAAAGAATAGCCATAGTTAGGAAAGCAACTATTATTGTTGAAGAAGAACTAGGTGAAACAAGCGCCTTTCAGTATATGGCAATCCTACATCAGGATAAGGTTACAGGGATGCGGGATAACAAAAGAGATTTTGGCCTGCAGATTGAAATACGTTGCTGGGATAGCGTTGATGCAAGAGTTGCAACACCTACAAACTTGCCTTTTAATGCCCTTCGTAAACTTGCAGATAGGATGGTCGAAGAAGTACCCGGTGTAGTAAGCGTTACTTACAACATAACCACCAAACCACCATCAACCATAGAGGCTGTTTAGATTAGCTTATGAATAAAAAGATTACTATTTTTTCATGGTCGATGTATGACTTTGCGAATAATATATTCGCAATGAATGTAATGTCCCTTTATTTTGCTTTATGGGTGACAGTTGAAAAAGGCGGAGAGGATATTTTATACAGCTTAGCCTTGGCTGTGTCTATGCTTTTATCAGCTGTGGCAGCTCCTGTAATTGGGATGCTATCTGATAAAATCGGAAAGCGGATGGTATTTTTAATAGTCCTTACATTGTTAAGTGTAGTTTTTACAGCATTTATCGGAATTACCGATAGATTACTATTAGGGCTTTTATTTTTCATTGTAGCAAATTTTGGATATCAGGTTGCGATGTCAGTGTATAATGCCTTACTTCCGCAGATAAGCAAAAGAAAAACCATAGGTCGGGTTTCAGGATATGGCAAGGCATTTGGCTATAGCGGGGCCGTTGCAGGATTATTTTTAGTAAGGCCTTTTGTAGATGGAGGGGGAAGGAGGGCTGCTTTTATACCGAGTGCGTTGTTGTTTTTTTTGTTTGCACTGCCGTGTTTTATTTTTGTAAGAGAGAAAACTCACCACAGCAATAATGAAAAGATAAAAATAGGAATTAAAGAGTTTTTTAGAATGCTAAAAGAGACCACTGTCCACATAGCAAAACGCAAGGACTTGGTACGTTTTCTAATTGCAAGTTTTATTATTTTAAATGCCATAAATGCTATTATGGTATTCATGTCTGTTTATGCTACTAAGGTTATTGGTTTTAATGATGCAGAGATTAATACATTTTTGATATTTTCTACAATTATTGCTGTATTAGGTTGTTTGGCATCTGGTTTTATTGCTGATAGAATAGGCGCAAAAAAGACAATGTGCCTTATAATGGTATTATGGTGCGTTTCTTTGACTTTGGCCTGTTTAGCAAGAACTAAGTCTATATTCTGGTTCGTTGGACCCCTTGCAGGGACAGCACTTGGTTCTACCTGGGTAGTTAGCCGTGCCTTGGTAATAGATTTAGCGCCAGAGAAGATGGTAGCACAGGTCTTCGGATTCTTTGGATTAGTTGGTTACACATCGGCTATAACAGGTTCGCTGATATGGGGGAGCGTAGTTTTAGGATTTGGCTTTCTAGGTGTTGTAAAGTACAGGATAGCCATAGGGACTCTTGTTTTATTTTGTGCTATAGGACTTTGGCTACTTAGAAAAGTACCTAATATAATAAGGACAAATAATAATTAATAATTGACACAAATATTTTTTTATGTTATTATTTAGTTTAGCTAAACAAATATTTAGCTTAACAAACTAAATAGGAGGCGTTGGATTAGAAGATGGCAGAGACAGATAGGGTCAAGGCCATTGCAGGTGAGATTTCCCATTTAGTGCCTAAGTTACTTAGGGGCATGCGGGCTGGTTTTATCACAAGCCCCCATATAACAGCTGCCCAAATGGTTACATTAATGAGAATATATGAAAAAGGCAAGATGCGACTTGGAGACTTAAGTAAAGAAATGCATGTTTCAGCACCAACAATGACTGGGTTAGTTGATAGGCTCATGCGCAGTGGTTATGTATTGCGCACCCATGATAAAAAGGACAGAAGGGTAATTAATGTAGAGCTGACCAGAGCAGGCAAGAAACAAGCAGAAAGCATAATTTCTGAAATAAACAAACGCTGGCATGGTATTTTAGTGCATCTGACAAAAGAAGAAAGAGAAAACTACCTAAGGATTCTAAAAAGAATTGTAAATGTCTTAAGCATAAAAAATGATTAAAAAAATCTTTCTAGTTTTAATAATTTTAAATATTTCCACATTGGCCTTCTGTGGAGAGGAGGATATTTATCTAACCTTAGACCAGGTAAGTGATATTGCCTTGAGGAATAATTTCGATATTCAACTGGCCCGGTTTGATGCACAATACGAAGAAGCAGATTTAGGTAGGGCACTGGCTATCTATGATGCTGTTGTTGAGGCAGAGGCTAAATATACAGATGACAAAAGAAAGGCCGGTTCTGCACTTGCTGGGACGGAACTGGATACACGTGAATACAATTTTGGAATTTCTAAGAAGTTTACAAAAGGTACTACATTAGAAGTAGACTTTGATAACGAACGCTCCTGGTCAGATTCGCCTTATGCTACGATTAACCCGGCTTATGATTCTTCACTTAAGTTAAGCGTAACCCAAGAGCTAGGGAAGAATCTTTTTGGGATCCAAGATAGCTCTGATGTAGAAATTACCAAGATTGATATTAAAAACGCCCAGTACACCTCTTTAGATAAGATTGAAGAGATGCTTTCAGAAATTCATAAGACTTATTGGGGGATAGCCCGACACCTAAGGGTCGTTAAGATAAGAACTGATTTGCTCAAAGAAGCCGAGAGGTTGTTTGAAGTCAACAAAGAAAAGCTTCAAAGAGGCATTATAGAAAAACCACAGCTTTTAGCATCAGAGGCAAATTTAAGACAAAGAGAAATTGATTTAATCCTGGCACGAAATGAGGTTGAATTTTATAAAAACAAATTAAAATTACAGTTAAACCTGGAAGAAAAAGATAGAAGTATTTTGCCAATTGAGGAAATAAATGTTCCTGGTAGATCCCCTAAGTTAGAAGAGGTTTTAAAAACAGCCTTCGCCTCTCGCAGAGATTACATTAAAGCAAAAAATGAAATTGAATCTAAGAAAATCAAATTGGTTATGAAGGAAAATAACCTTTGGCCTGAGATTAACCTTGAAGGCTCTATTGCAAGGAATGGCCTTGATGATCAGTTTTCTTCTGCCTTAGAGGAAATATTTTCAGAAGAAAATCCGGAGTATTTTATAGGTTTAAAGATAAAGCTTCCCATTGAGAACCGTAAGGCAAAGTCTGAATTTAATAAGACAGAGATAGAAAAGGCAAAGGCAGTTGTTAATTTAAAGAAGATAGAACGTGAGATTTTTATAGAGGTTAAAGATGCCTTAAGAGATTGTGCGGTACTAGAAGAAAGAGCAATAAAGCAAGAAAATGTAATTAAGCTTCAGCAAGAGAAACTAAGAGCAGAGCTTGCGCGTTTTGAGTATGGTCGCTCAGATACTGATACCGTTATACGTTATCAAGATGACCTCTTATCAAGTCAACTTTTATATACCGAAGCTTTATTAGAGTACAAAGAGGCATTGATTGAGCTTTCATTAAAGGAAAATTCGCTGTTAGATCGCCATTGGAAGGATGAGTCATGAAGCCTATCGCAGAATTTTCAGTTAAACATTCACTTTTTGTAAATTTATTGTCTGTCTTTTTGGTAATCGCAGGATTGTTTTCTATGTTTAATTTAAAAAGAGAGGCATTCCCGAATGTTTCCTATGATATGGTTACCATCGCAACTGTTTACAGGGGTGCTACCTCAGAAGAGGTTGAGCGGCTTGTTACAACCCCCCTAGAGAAAGAATTAAAAGAAGTAGACAACATAGATGAAATGAGCTCTGTATCAGATGAGGGGCTTTCAACTATTGCAATGAAGATGAATCCTGATGTGGAGGATAAAAGAAAAGTTGTTGATGATGTTCAAAAAGCGGTTGATAGGGTCACAGATTTACCAGAGGATACCGAGGAGCCGCTTGTTACAGAGATTACCTCAAAAGAAATACCCATCATTGTTATTTCTTTAAGCGGAAGCCTGCCAGAAGGCAAGCTACAGAAATACGCAGAAGATTTGGAAGATGAATTTTTGGATATTGATGGCGTGGCCTCAGTTAGTAGGAGAGGTTTTAGGGATAGGGAGTTCTGGGTACAGCCGGATTTAAATAAAATGAGGAAGTACTATGTTTCATTTGATGAAATTGTAGAAAGCCTCAAAGAACGAAACATAGGTTTGCCTGCTGGCAAGATCAAAACCCCAGATACTGCATTTAGTGTAAAAACAAGCGGGGAATTTTATACGAAAGAAGAAATTGAAAATGTAGTCATACGTTCTAATGCTGAAGGGAAGCTTTTAAAGATTAAAGATTTGGCAGTTGTCTTGGATACCTTTGAGGAAGAAAACACGATTAATAAAACAGAAGGTACGCGCTCGATATCTTTGGTGGTGGTAAAAAGAGAAAAAGGGGATGCCATTAAAGTAGTAGAGAATGTAGGGAAAGCTATTAAGGTTTTTAAAACAACCGCCCCCAAAGAGTTAAATATAAAGAAGTTTTTTGATTTATCTTTTTATATAAAAAGAAGGCTTAATGTGTTGCGTTCTAATGGTATGTTCGCTATCATTTTTGTAGTAGTGATACTGTTTTTGTTTATTCAACCAAGGGCTGCGATTTTTACAACCCTGGGTATTCCAATAGCCATGCTTACTACCTTTTGGATAATGGATTTAGGTAATATGAGCATTAATCTTATTAGCATGTTTGGTCTTATTATAGTATTGGGTATGCTGGTAGATGATGGAATAATTATTGCAGAGAATGTGTATAGATATGTAGAAGAAGGTATGCCTCCGGAGGAGGCAGCCATTAAAGGCGCAGGGGAGGTTATGGCGCCTGTATTAGCTACTGTGTGCACTACGATAGCTGCCTTCACTCCTTTAATGTTCATGGGTGGGCTTATTGGTAGGTTTGTAAAACAGATCCCATTAGTTGTCTGCATTGCCCTGGGAGCGTCTATATTAGAGGCCTTTGTTATATTACCCTCACATTTAGCAGACTTTGTTAAGCCAATGCAGCCCTCAAAAAATGCGCAAGGGAAGCATAAGGAAAACAAATGGCTTAAGGCAGTAATTAATAAATACGAAATTCTTTTAAATGCTGCTTTGAAATACAGATATCTAGTTTGTGTAAGCATCCTTGGTGTATTTATAGCAGCCCTTGTGGTGGCCAATCTTTTTATGCCGTTTATTCTGTTTGGTGCAAGGGGTGTGGAGCAGTTTATGATTCGCGCAGAGGCAAAGGTAGGTACTCCTCTTAATAAAATGAATGAGCTCATGAGCCCTATTGAAGATATGGTTTTAAACATGCCAGCGGAGTACCTTGATACCTTTGAGACACAAGTCGGTATACTCGTAGAAGAGGGAGGCCATGACCCGACTGTGCGTAGAGGTAGTAACTTAGCCCAAGTTAATGTTTATTTAACTCCCAGCCAGACAAGAGATAAGACTGCTTCTGAGATTGTGAACGAATACAGGCCTAAACTGGCTAAGATAAAGGGATTTGAAAAATTATACTTCAGGGAAATGACAGAAGGGCCTCCTGTAGGAAAACCCATATACATAAGGATAAGAGGCGAAGAATACGCCACTATTAATGAAATTGTGGCTAAGGTTAAAGATTACCTGAATTCAATAAAGGGAGTAAAGGATATTACAGATAGCTATGACTTAAGTGATAAAGAATTCCAGGTGATAGTCAATGAAGAAACTGCCAGTGCAGCATACCTAAGTGTTGGCCAAATTGCATCAAGCGTGCGTAATGCATTTGAGGGAACAGTTGCCACTTCTATAAAGCCCACCAAGGCTGAAGAAGAAATTGATGTAAGGGTTCGCTTACCCCAACATCAGAGAAATAGAACAGATATTTTTGATAGCTTGGTTATTGCCAATAAATTTGGCAAATTAATTCCTTTAAAAAGCGTAGCTTCCATAAAGCAAGCTCAGGGGTTACGTTCAACCAGGCACCTTGACGGTAAAAGATTTGTTTCAGTTAGTGCTGAGGTTGACATTAATACAATAACCTCATCAGAGGCCAATGCATTGATTAAGGATGAATTTAAACGTATGGACACTGACTATATTGGTTATTCTGTGAGGTATGGAGGCGAAGAAGAGGAAACACAGAAATCCATGCAGAGTTTGCTTTCAGCATTTCTGTTGGCATTCCTTTTAATCTTTTTGATACTGGCAACACAGTTTAATTCTTTAGTCCAGCCTTTTGTAGTAATGCTGGCTATTCCTTTTGGTTTAATAGGGGTGGTATTTGGTTTATTTATTCATGGTGAGTCTATAAGTTTCTTAGCCCTTTTAGGTGTTATTGGACTTATGGGGATAGTTGTTAATGATTCCATTGTTTTTATGGATTTTATAAATAAGTTACGTACCCAAGGGGTAGCAAGAAGAGACTCTATTATTCAAGCAGGTAGGTTGAGGTTTAGGCCTGTTATGCTTACAACCCTTACTACGGTTGCAGGTATTGGCACTGTTGCCTATGGCATAGGAGGAAAGGACCCGTTCTTGCAGCCAATGGGTCTAACTATTACATGGGGTTTAATCTTTGCCACAGGGCTTACACTTCTTATAATTCCATGCATTTATGCGATAATTGATGATATAACAGAGAAATTCACCCACCATACCACGGTAGAGAAAAAAGAATAATTTTTCCCTTGACAAATGATACTACTGTAGTATCATTTATACGAGAGGGATAGTCAAACAAGATAAAAGAAGAGAGGAGGAGCGATGCAGGATTTATCTAGTTATTTAGGCAATATTTCAGTTATAACCTATCTAGCTGTTTTTGCAGGTGGGGTAGCGACATCCTTTACACCTTGCATTTATCCTTTAATACCTATTATAGTTGGCGTGATAGGTTCTTCTAAAGAAAGTTCAAGGCTAAGAAACTTCTTTTTGTCTTTAAGTTATTGCGTGGGTATGGCAGTCACATTTTCAGTGCTTGGTGTGTTTGCTGCTATGACGGGCAAGCTTTTTGGCCAGCTTCAATCAAGCTCAACAGCACATTTGGTTGTAGGTGGTATTATAATTTTCTTTGGATTAGCGCTTGTAGATGTTGTGCCGCTTCCTACATTTTTGCTAAGTAAGGCCGGTGCCGGAAAGATAAGAAAAGGTAGAGGTATATTACCGGCATTTTTTATGGGTGCTGCTTCCGGCTTTGTGGCTGCGCCGTGTACTGCGGCTGTACTAGCAGCATTATTGACTTATGTAGCAAGTACTCAGAATGTTGTATTTGGTTTTACCCTGCTTTTTACATTTGCAGTCGGGTTGGGAACTCTTTTAATAATTATTGGTACCTTTAGTGGTATTGTAGCAAATTTACCAAGGTCAGAGAAATGGATGCATATTACTCAAAAAATACTTGCTTTTGGTATGATCGCACTGGGAAGTTATTTTATATTTAAGGCAGGATCATTGAGCATATAGCAAAAGACATACTATAAGAAGTAAAGATAAATTTTCAAAGAACTATTGACAATTAA
>CAZCCH010000037.1:8349-10377 GCA_964497315.1 uncultured Planctomycetia bacterium | reverse complement strand
CACCACCTATGAAGGCATAAAAAAGAGGTGCAATTACCCCATCTGAAGTATTTTCAGCTACACTTTCAATGGTTGCCCGAGCAATTTCCTCTTTACCCAAATTATGGGTATCCCGGCCGACCATTTTGGAAAGTTGCCTTCGTGCAGAATCCAAATTAGGTTTTCCTAGTTGTTTCAAAACAATCCCTGCCTCATTCGCTAAACCCTTCACAGACAAAGTTGTGTAGATTAAAAACGCTGATACGCAAAACCCAAAATAATAATGGATAGAAAACGCAAATCGCACAAGTAGAAAAACGCTAAGATATGTCCCTCCGGATACAAGTAAAGCCAGCATAACTCCACCTGTGCGGGCTGAAGTAAAAACATTCCTTAGTAATTTTTCAAGTCTTACAATAATCCAACCAATTATCTTAACCGGGTGCGGAAACCAAACAGGGTCACCAAATATTAAATCCAGAACATATGCAAGAGATATCACTAGCATAAGTTGGAAAGCTCCTCTAATAGTTTGAGGTTTTCTCTTCGTGTTCTCACAGCTACTCGCACAAATTGCTTGCCAAGTGAGGCAAAAGAACTGCAATCTCTTATTACTACTCCCTTTTTTGCCAGGCCGTTCCAGAGTTTAGTTGAAGTGATAGTATTGTCTTTTATCTCAAAAAGCAAGAAGTTGGCCCTTGAGTCATAGACCTTCAATCCCTTTATAGATGACAGTCCAGCATGTAAAAAATCTCTTTCTGCATTGATGAAATCCAATGTTTTAGCAATATGCTCTTTATCGTTTAATACGGCTATGCCCGCGGCCTGCGCAAAACAATTCACAGACCAAGGTTCCTGTAAACTTTTCAATTTATCAATTACTTTTTTATTAGAAACTCCAAAACCCAATCTTAGGCCAGACAGGCCAAAGAATTTAGTTAGTGATCTCAATACAATCAGGTTTTCTTGCTGTGCGACTTCTTTTATTGCAGATTCCTCATCAACAAAATCTATAAAAGCCTCGTCAATAACTGCATACGTCCCCTCTTTGGCTGCTGCCTTGGTAACCCTTAACACATCTTCCTTGGTTAAAAGTTGTCCTGTGGGGTTGTTGGGGTTGCAAAGGAATAACATATTTACTCCTTCCAGCTCCTCTATGACCTTATCTATATTAAGTTTAAAGTTATTCTCTGAATGGGTATTTATAAATTTAACTTCTGTATTTACTATACGTGCTGAATATTCATATTCGCAGAACGTCGGTTGTATAATAAGAATGCTTTTAGGCTTAAGAGTCCTTGGCACTAAATAAATCAGCTGTGTAGAACCATTGGCTGCGATAATTTCATTGGGTTTCACGCCACAATATCTGGCTATTTCACTGACCAGGGGTCCGGCTGAAGACTCAGGATATTTGCTTATCTGCCCTAAATTTGTTTTTATGGATTCAAGGGCCTTCGGGGAAGGGCCTAATGGATTTACATTGGTGCTGAAGTCAAAGATTTGCTCTGGTGAAAGTTTGTATTTTTCGGTAACTTCTAAGATATTCCCACCGTGTATGCGTTTCACTACTATCTCCTCTCAAAATATCACAAAAAAGCCAACTAGGGTAACCATCTCAACTAATTCACCCAATGCACCTAATGTATCGCCTGTGAGACCACCGATCTTTTTAGTAGAATAAAAATTAAAGAAAAATATAATTAGCGAAGAAATAAGAAAAAGCCACAAACCTCTACTTCCTAAAAGTGGCAACAATATTGCAAGCATTAGCATAGTTGCTAAAAGGATGTGCTTAAAATTTACATTATCTATAAAACGTCTTCCGAGGCTTTTAGGATTTCCGGCTGCCGGAAATTTCCAGCATGAGAAGGCCATGGCCCATCTGCTTAGTACAGACGTTGCAATAAGCGCATTAGCTGCCATTTTAAATGATAGACAGCTAACCGCGGTAAATTTTAACAATAGAACCACTACAATGCCCAATACCGCCATTGCGCCGATATTTTCATCGTGCATTATTTTAAGTATATGCGCCTTGTCTTTACC
>CAZCCH010000037.1:0-8249 GCA_964497315.1 uncultured Planctomycetia bacterium | reverse complement strand
ATTGGTATTGATGTCAAAAACTGCAATGCAATGAAAAAGGTTTTCATTTCTCCTCCGAAACCCCTGCTTCGCCAAATGTTGCCATCTCAGTCAATATTTTTAGCGATGCATCAATGAGATTAATTCCTAAAGCTGCACCTGTGCCTTCGCCTAGTCTCAATCCCAAATCCAGCAACGGTTTTAATTTCATTCGCTTTAACATAATAATATGCCCTTTTTCTACAGAGTTATGTGAGGCAATCATGTAATCAGCTGCTGCAGGACAAAGTTCATATGCCAGGAGTGCACCGGCTGTCGCAATTAAACCGTCCAATACAACTGGCACGCGATAACTAGCTGCTGCAAGGGTGGCTCCGCACAATCCACCAATTTCAAAACCACCTACTTTGGATAAAACATCAATAGGGTCTTTTTTATCTGGCTTATTTACCTCTAACGCCTTCTTTATGGCGTTAACTTTCTTGTTGAATGTTTCATCATCAATGCCTGTGCCTCTTCCGGTTACCTCTTCAGCATCTTCTCCGGTAATAACGGCAATTATAGCACTGCTTGGGGTGGTATTGCCTATGCCCATATCCCCTATGCCAATGATATCCGCGCCTTTTTTATACTCATCTTCAAATACCTCAATTCCTGCCTCAATGGATTTTATTGCTTCTCTCTTAGTCATCGCCGCACCCTTTGCAATATTTTTTGTCCCTGGCGCAATTTTTTTAATTTTTAATTTTTCATTTTTAATTTTTAATTCCTCAGCTACTCCCATATCAACCACCACAACACGCGCACCAACATGTCTTGCGAGGACATTTATTCCTGCACCGCCGTTTAGAAAATTATAAACCATCTGCGGGGTTACCTCTTGAGGATAAGCGCTAACGCTCTCTTCAACAACTCCATGATCCCCGGCCATTGTAAATATTGTTTTATTTTTCAAGCTGGGATTTTCTTTGGCTGTTATTGCTACAATTTGCTTAGCAAGTTCTTCTAACCTACCCAGGCTACCCCTGGGTTTGGTTAGGTTATCCAGCCTCTTTTGCGCCTTCTCCAACAAGGTCCTATCAACTGGTTTTATTCTATTTACAACTTCTTTGATTCTATCCATTCTGCTGCCTCCTTGGAAATTGCTTTGTATTTTAAAATATCTAAATAGGCATTATTGAAGGGATCCTCATCGAGAATCTTCACCTTGCTTTCTAAAACATCTATTCTTTTTGTAAACAAAGGACCGTCTACTACAAAGGTATGGAATTCCCCGTTTTCTCCACACACATCAACATTTTTACTCTCACAGTGGTTTACAAAATCAAAGTCAAACATACGCCCCACCCATTCACTCCCTAATAGATCACGCTTCAAATTCACAATTACAGATTTAAAGCCTTTGTTTATAAATTCGCATGCTACTTGCTTAGTATCAATACCCCATAATGGTTCTATGGTTTCTATTTGCAATTCGTTGCAGGTGTTTGTAACCCAATCAAGATGTTCCTGTAATGCAATATCACCAAAAACCATGCCTTTTATGCCCTGTTCTTTTTTTAGAAGGTTGACAGCATCCATGAAGGCATCTTTATAGCCCTCCATGTTTGGCGGAACCTCTTTCTGAAAGATGGGAATACCTATGCATTCTGCCTGCAGTTTCATAAGCTGAGAGTCAATCTTGTGGAAAGAGCTCTTTTTATTAACCTCGGATATGAAATTCACGAGGGCTTTTACTTCAAGACCTTGTGAAAGTGCTTTGTGTAGTGCTAGGCAACTGTCTTTGCCGCCACTCCATGAAGTAATTACTTTCATTTTATCCTCCTTGCAACGCCAGCGATTAGGTTATGCACCTCATCTGCTGATTTAGCTACCAGTTGATTTACTATTCCTTGCGTATCCCTGAAATCTCGCGCCATTGCGTTGTCAGGAACAATGCCTAAGCCAACCTCATTGCTGACAAAAATAACAGATAAACCCTTTTGCTTTATCTCCCTTAATAGCAATCTAGTTTTCTTTACTATTTCGGATTGCTTTATGTCGTCTATCATCAAATTAGAAATCCATAGCGTGAGACAGTCTATCAGTACAATAGAACTCAGCCTATTTGTTTTATTGATGGCCTTTTGTAAGTCTTTGGGTTCTTCTATTGTTTTCCATCCCTTTTTTCTTTTTAAACGGTGTTTTTTAATCCTCTGGATCATTTCTGCATCCAGGGCTTGCGCAGTAGCTACATAAATCCTATTTTTGCACTTTGCCTCTGCTAATTTTAAGGCAAAATTGCTTTTTCCGGATTTTGCTCCGCCTAAAACAAGAATAATTTCACTCATCTAAATGCGAGGTGTCATTTAGTAAATTAACTACACCTCCTCCTTTGTCAAAATCAACAATGCTTATACCCCCAAGATTTAACATTACCTGCCATATTTCCTGCAAAGGTATCTGCATGCAATCACATAGGATTACAGCTATAGGCCCTGCGTGGACCACAATGGCAATAGCGTCTTCTTTGTTCAGGGAGAGAACCTCTGCCAGTGCCTTTCTAACTCTCTGTGCAAAATGCTCCAAACTTTCGCCTCCGGGCACCTTCATATCCAGGGGATTTTTTAACCAACTGCTGTACTGCTTGGGGAATTTATCTAAGATGTCCTCATATCTCAGGCCTTCGAATTCGCCAAAATGTATTTCGTCAAACGCAGCAACCTTTTTAACAAGCACATCTTTGAATACCAGCTTCGCGAACTCAAGTGCACGCTTCATATTGCTTGAATATACCCTTTGGATTTTCTCAGAGGCTAGCCGCTTGGCAAGTTTTTTTGCCTGAAGCCTACCTGTCTCATTTAGACCTATATCAGTAGAGCCACAATACCGCCTCTGGCAGCTGTAATCTGTTTCACCGTGTCTGATTAAGATTACCTTGGTAGCCATAATGAAAAAATCCTTGACACAAATAGTGCCAAGGATTGCACCCTGATTTTACTTCATCCTTGTATAACTTAAGTCTATCTTCTCGCGAGATAAGCTTCTAATTCTTACAGGCAGGTCTTCTGACTTCCAGTTTCAAACCTACTTTCCCCACCTTCCCGTCTTTTAAAAACAGTGGTTATTGAGGATTTCGTAACTGGTTACAGCGGCGGGACCGTACTCGCCTTGACGAGTTTCCCTTTTAAGCTTGATTTTAGCACCTGTAAAACAAATCTGTCAATTGCTTATCATACCACTAAAGCTACATTTGTCAAGAAAAATCAAGAGTTGTTATTAGAATTCAATGCCTTTTCTAGGTGGTACCTTTTTAGAATAAGGATGTTTAGCTGGATGCATAGCTGTTACATAATCTGCCCAGGCGATGAGGTCTTTTGTGGCGCCGCGGCCAGTTAAAAGAAGCTCTACACCCAAAGGCTTTTCATCTATTAGGTCTATGAGCTCTGCCTCACTTATATATCCATCTCTCACAGCAACTATAATTTCATCTAAAATGACTACGTCATATTTTTTGCTAAAAATCTCAGACTTTGCTTTCGTAAAATCTTGCTTTATCCTTTTTTTAAGCAAATTTGAGCATTTTATGTCTTTTTTGTTTTTTTGAAAACAGGGATGAACTTGTTTAAACCGAACAGCCTTACAATTGCGCTTGACCTTTAAGGCCTTTATTTCTCCGCTATCTAGACCCCCACCTTTTAGAAACTGAAAAATAGCTACTTTAAAGCCCTGCCCCACAGCACGCAAGGCACAGCCAATAGCTGCAGTGGTTTTACCCTTACCATTCCCAGTATAAATATGCACAAGGCCTTTTTTCATTCTAAAACTCCAATTTAATTGATAGCTTCCATTCTTCTTGCGGTTTTAAAGATAATCTCCAGTGCGGCAATATAGTAGAGCACTGGTATGCCTTTTCTAAGCTTTTTTTCTCTGACTGCGCAAATGTATAAATAGGATAATACCAAACATCAGTTATTTTATCAAAACTTAGAATGATGTCGCAATCTTTATTTTTATCAACGATACCAAAGCTATTTATGTTTTGGAGGATACCTGTTTTTGTTACGTTTTTTTCCCCTACCTCCTCTTTTTTTAAAACAGGTAAAAAGCAATATGAATAATCAACTGACGGCCCTTTGGGCATTGTAATATTAAATTCAACGCCAAAATAAAATGATTTCTGCTCATTACTTAAGTTTGTAAGAACGTAATCTACTTTTGAATTTGCACCTCTACGATTAGAAATAGTGATTTTTTTTAAAACCTTAAATTTTCCTCCTACTGCCTCTGCTTGTCTTTCCAAGGAAGCTACCGGTCCCCTATGGGTTTTTTCTGCTTTGTACTTATAGGGTTTATTTAGAAAACCTCCCAACTGTTTATGCTTAGAATTCACAAATTCTTTTAAAGTTTCTTTTTCTTTGAAAAAATGGTCTATTAAGCAACTTTTTCTATAACTGTCAAAAATAAGATTTTTGCCTGTGGAATCATGATAAACCTCTTTTCTCCTTGCAATAGTATTTACAAAGTTATGCATTTTTTCTCTGCAATCCAGCTCTGTAATCGCACCTCCATGGCTTGGATCAATATAGACAGAAATATTATTATTTTCTGAAATTACTTCCTTTTCGCCATCGGAATTAAAGTCAACAAGGTTAATTCTATTAACGTTACGTTTATGCAGCAAGCTATCTATGATTGTTTCAGCTTGGATTAAGTTTTTGTATAAGGTTTGACGCAGGTGGTGTGAGTAAATACCCCCGAAAAGACCATGCCAATAGGCACAATTGCATTGCCCCTTATATAAAAAGCGTCTTGCCTGGGAAATTCTTTTTTTAAACAGGTTTGAACCTTTAAAGCTATTTATTTTCTCACTAATATAAAGCATCTTTCTATATATATGGTTTGACTCAGGATATTTAATAAAGAAATTTCTCCAGGAATTTGAGGATTTTCCAAGTTTACCAATTGATGCCCATTTCATCATTTCATCATAGGATGCATCAGGAATAACAACTTCTCCTAAGGCAGGATTTCCATCCATATACTCTGAAAGCCTTACAGTTTCAAGCCAATCCTTGTTATCTAAAAGTTTACTGAAAAACTTACGCAGCCAACGTTTTTCATGAACCAATTCGTGCGTACCAGGCCAAACGCCGAATTTTTCACCATCATCCGCATATACAAAAAGTGGGTTGTTTATATTAAGCGCTGCTTCTCTAATATAACTTAGGGTTTTATCTGTTGATTTAAACGGTATGAGATATCGCAAATTTTTATCTGATGCAAAAACTGCTAAATCTTTTTTATTGTCTTGGGTAATATAATAACCATAGGTATTTTTCTTTTTTAATCCAGCACGCAGAAGGTGCGTATCATCTAAAATTACATATTCCACAGCTGCTTCTTTTAGGCTAGTAACTAAATTGGGTTCCCATACTCTTTCTGCGATCCATGCACCCCTCGGCTTACAACCGATTTTTGACTTTATGTAGTCTGTAAGCAGTTGTATTTGGCCCACCCTGTCACGATGTGGCATGATAGGCAGAATTGGTTCATAAAATCCACCTGTCATAATTTCTATTTGGCCTTTTTCTACCATATCTGAAATTTGCTTTAAGAATTCAGGGTGATTTTTAGCTATCCATTCTAGGAGCGATCCAGAATAATGTAGGGTTAGTTTTATCTGCGGGTAATCTTGAAGGGTTTCTAAAAACGGAAGGTAGCAATTATTGTAAGCATCTTTAAATACATGTTCGAAGTTTCCCTCGGGTTGATGAAAATGCAAAACAATAGCAAACTTAACATTTATTTTTGGATTAGCCATTGAAGTATTTTTGGATTGGAATTTATCAACTCAGAACCTGCTAAAGAAAGGCTGGTTACTATAATTGAGGCAATTAGTACTCCTGCAACAATTGCCAAAAAGGCATAGCGGAATTTAACTTTAAACAACGTTGCAGCCACGCAACCAGTCCAAGCACCTGTAATGGGCAAAGGTATCGCTACAAAAAGTGCCAACCCTAATGCTTCATACCTTTGTACAATTTCAGCTTTTCGTTGTGTACGTTTAAAAAGCCACTCAAAAAAACTACTCCATAGTTTAAAATGCCGAAGCTTCTCTGAAACAGGTTCTAAAAAACAAAGCAGTGGAATAACTGGTAGGAGATTTCCGATTATAGAAAGCGTTATAACCTTTATTAAAGGTAATCCCATGGCCATACCCAAGGGAATTGCTCCTCTTAATTCAGAAACTGGGAGTGCCGCTACTATCAAAACAGTTATTTCTTCCATCCTTCCTCCCCTATTAATGGAACAAACACACAGCTACACACATCAACTGAAGTAATTTTTTCTTTGTTTTTCTCTATTACTGTCAGCATTTGACTTAAACTGCTGCCAATAGGTATAACTAAATACCCTCTTTTGCTTAGCTGGTTAACTAACGCTTTAGGAGCCTTGGGAGATCCTGCTGTTACAATTATACCATCAAATGGCGCCTCTTTAATCCAACCTAGAGTGCCATCACTTGCTTTAAATTTAATATTGTCATACCCTATGTTCCCCAGGGTTTTCTTAGCAAATTCCACTAACTCAGGAATTCTATCTACGGTGTAAACCTCCTTGCATAAATTTGCAAGTATAGCTGTCTGGTAGCCACTTCCTGTACCTATCTCTAGCACCCTCTCATTACCTTTTAACTTTAAGCATTCTGTCATCAATGCAACCATATATGGTTGAGAAATGGTTTGTCCGTGTCCTATGGGTAGCGGAAAATCTGCATATGCAGATTTAATTTCTTTCTCCGGTACGAATTTATGTCTAGGCACATCTAAAAATGCCTTTAATACCTTATCATCAATTATACTTCGTCCGATAAGCTGTGTTTCCACCATCTGCTTTCGTAGTTTAATGAAGTTTTCCATTCTATTTCTAATTCCCCAGCATCATTTTAATAAACCTAATTGTATCAACTATAGGGTTTATTTGGCTATTTTCTGTAGCATAGACACTCATTATCGGTATCGATTCAATCTTAACGCCTAGTCGTGCTGCTTTTATAATAACCTCTGACTCTATCTCAAAGTTTGAGCTATTTAAGCTAACTTCTTCAATAATCTTTCTTCTTATTAATCTGTATCCACATTGGGTATCAGGGACTTTCTGATGAACCTTTTTTGAAATCAACCACGACATAAATCTATTTGTTAATACCCTTATTAAGGGCATTTCTTTCGTATTTTTCATGCGATTTCCTATGATTAAGCCGGCATCGCTGGATTTTGCTTTCTCAATAAAATTAGGAATAGATTCTGGTCTGTGTTGACCATCTCCATCCATTGTTATTACTACCTCAAAACCATGCATCAGGGCATACTTAAAACCATCCTGCAATGAACGGCCTTTACCTAGATTTCGCTCATGCTTAATAATCAAGGCACCTTGAGCCTTTGAAACCTCACCTGTATTATCGCTAGAACCATCATCAATAACTATCACCTCATAACCAAAAATCTTGGCTTTTTTTACAACCTCACCAATGTTTGGTTCTTCATTAAAAGCTGGTATAAGTATGCAAGTTTTCATTATATTGCGTTGGCATCCTCTGCCCAAAATTTCTTAAACATAAACCATTGTTCTGGGTAACGTTTTATATATCGCTCTATTACATCGACGAAGTTGCGAGTAATTGTCTTTAAGTCTTCATCTGTACGTCCTGTTGGCTTATAATCTTTGGGCTTTTCAAACCTTAAAATATAAGTATCGTCTTTTTGCCTTACTGCAAAACCTAAAACTATAGGTGCACCTGATTTTAAGCTTAAAGTCGCAGGTCCCTTTGGCATTAAAACTTGTTTACCTAAAAAATTCATAGGTATACCGCGTAATGTAAAATCACGATCACCTAAAAGGGCTAGCATTTCATTTTTTTTAAGGTTTTCCAGGCTTTTTCTAACAGCTACGCCAACCGGTATAACCTTTAATCCCCTGGCAGTGCGCTGCTTAACAAAAAGAGCATTTACCTTTTTATTTCTATGGGTAAGCGCAATGGCATTTATCGGATAACCTAAAAGCGAGGTAATGGCTCCTGCTAATTCCCAATTGCCGATGTGTGCGGTTACTGTAATTACACCTTTGCCACCCTTGAGGGCCTTATCTAGTAAGGCTGTGCCTTCAACTTTGACAAAATCATCTATTGCCTTGCGGTTCAATTTCGAAAACCTAAAAAAATCTACTAAATACTTACCAAAATTTACAAACACAGCCTTTGTCTTCTTTGTTAGTAAGCGATTATC
>CAZCCH010000036.1:0-10529 GCA_964497315.1 uncultured Planctomycetia bacterium | reverse complement strand
GCCTATTTAAATTCGCCCTATGAAACGCTATCCTGAAATTTTGGGGAAACTCCACTAATTTTATATATTGCCAAACATATACTACTATGATATAATGTACTGCAAATTTAACCCACCAAGAAAAGGAGATCATCTGCCATGGCTAAAAGAGAAGACATCAAAAAGGTTCTAATTATCGGTTCCGGCCCTATTATTATAGGTCAGGCGTGTGAGTTTGACTATTCAGGGACCCAGGCGTGTAAGGCCTTGAAAGAGGAGGGGTATGAGGTAGTGCTGGTGAATTCCAACCCCGCTACTATCATGACAGACCCGGGCATGGCGCACAAGACCTATGTAGAACCGCTTACCACCGAGAGCATTGAGAAGATTATTGAAAAAGAAAGGCCGGATGCCCTGCTTCCCAACTTAGGCGGCCAGACAGGCTTAAATTTGACATCCAGCCTACACAAAGCAGGCGTTTTGAAAAAATACAACGTTGAGATTATAGGCGTTAAGGCAGATGCGATTGAACGCGGCGAAGACAGAATCGCGTTCAAGGAAACAATGAATAAGCTGGGGATCCCCATGCCAAAATCCGCACCGTGCCATTCTGTTGAAGAGGCAGAGAAAATAGCCGCTAAGCTCGGATACCCTGTTGTACTGCGTCCTGCATACACGATGGGCGGAACAGGCGGGGGCATTGTCTTTAATATAGAGGAATTGAGGACCATCACAGCAAGAGGCCTTGCAGCCAGTTTAGTACATCAAGTTCTTGTTGAAGAATCAGTGTTGGGATGGGAAGAATTAGAGCTTGAGGTTGTAAGAGATCAAAAGAATCAAAAGATTACAGTTTGCTTTATTGAAAATATAGATGCAATGGGTGTACATACAGGCGATAGTTTTTGCTCAGCGCCCATGCTTACAGTTCCAGAGCCGCTGCAGAAAAAAATGCAAGAGCTTTCCTACAAGATTGTGGATGCAATAGGTGTTTTGGGTGGAACAAACATTCAATTTGCCCACAACCCGAAAGACGATAGGCTTGTGGTTATAGAAATCAACCCAAGGACATCGCGTTCTTCAGCGCTTGCCTCCAAGGCAACAGGATTTCCTATTGCGCGTATTTCCACCAAACTCGCCGCAGACATAACAATGGATGAAATCCCCTACTGGAGAAAAGGTACCTTGGAAAAATACGAACCATGGGGAGAATATGTCGTAATAAAATTTGCCCGCTGGGCATTTGAAAAATTCCCCGGCTCCAAGGATGTCTTAGGTACACAGATGAGGGCAGTGGGCGAAGTGATGAGCATAGGAAAGACCTTTAAAGAGGCTTTCCAGAAAGCCATTCGTTCACTTGAAATAAAGCGCTATGGCCTTGGCGGAGCTAAAAACTTCAAAGAACTTTCACTTGAGGGCCTAAGGGAGAAGGTATCCACCCCATCAAGCGAGAGAATATTTCTTATATATGAGTGCCTGCGCAAGGGTATGGATATCGAGGAGCTTCATCGACTTACGCATATCGGCAGGTATTTTATAAAAGAAATAAAAGAGCTTGTAGAGTATGAGGAAGAGCTATGTGGTTACACATGGGACAACCTTCCTGATGAAAAACTTGCCAAGGCAAAGGAATGGGGTTTTGCCGATAGATACCTTGCAGGTCTTTTCAATGTTGCGGAAAAGCAGGTAAGAGAAAAAAGGATATCAATAGGAAAGCATGAAAGATACGAGGCAGTCCCTGTAAGCGGTGTTAAGGATGCAGCCTATTACTATTCCACCTATATCGCCGAGGACTCTGTTCCGGTATCCCCGAATAAAAAGATGATGATTTTAGGCGGCGGGCCGAACAGGATCGGACAGGGTATAGAATTTGACTATACTTGCGTACATGCAGCCCTTGTCCTGCGCGATGAAGGGTTTGAATCCATCATGGTAAACTGCAATCCTGAGACAGTATCAACCGATTACGATACTTCCAACAAGCTCTATTTTGAACCTTTAACAGTTGAAGATGTGCTGAGTATCTATGAAAAAGAAAAACCAGAAGGCGTAATCGTACAGTTTGGCGGACAAACCCCACTGAATATCGCACAGGAGCTAAAAGACAACGGTGTTAATATTTTAGGTACCACTCCCGAAAGCATCCATTTAGCTGAAGACAGGGAACGTTTCCGCGAGAGGATGATAAGCTTGGGTATCCCGCAACCCGAAAGCGGCACGGCGCGTTCTTTAGATGAAGCAATAGCAATTGCTAAAAAAATTGGTTACCCTCTTATGGTGCGCCCTTCTTATGTACTAGGTGGTCGCGGCATGGAGGTAATTTACGATGAAGAGATGCTTACAAGATATGCTAAAGAAGCCATTAAGGTGAGCCCAGAGCATCCTATGCTTATTGACAGGTTCTTAGAGCACGCTATTGAGACAGAAGTAGATGCGCTTTCTGACGGCGAGGATGCATTTGTGGCATCTGTGATGGAACATATAGAGCTTGCAGGTATTCACTCCGGAGATTCGGCATGCGCCATACCTACCAAGAACATCAAGGAGGAACACCTTAAACAAATAGAGAAATATACAACAGCCATTGCAAAGGAATTAAAAGTTGTGGGGCTGATGAACATCCAGTATGCCATCTGTGATAATAAGGTTTATATCCTGGAAGCAAACCCGAGGGCATCTAGGACGGTTCCGCTGGTTTCCAAGGTAACAGGTATCTCAATAGCCAGAATAGCGACTTTGATAATGCTGGGCAAAAAGATTAAAGATTTCCCAGAGCTTAAAGCTTACAAGTTGCCTTATGTAGCAGTTAAAGAGGCAGTATTTCCGTTTAATATGTTTCCTGAGGTGGATCCTCTTTTGGGCCCTGAGATGAGGGCCACAGGTGAAGTTATGGGAATTGCTGATAGCTTTGGCCTTGCATTTTACAAAGCTCAGCAGGCCACCGGAACTAAGTTGCCCATAGAAGGCAATGCGCTGCTTACCGTGGCAGGTAAAGACAAACCATACCTTTTGCCTGTAGCAGAAAAGCTTAAAAAGCTCGGATTTAAGATTTATGCAACAGAAGGAACAGGCAAATTTTTAAAAGAGAACAAAATAGAAACAACCCTGATAAATAAACTGCATGAAGGCAGACCCAATATCGGCGATGCGATTAGAAACAAAGAAGTTCACCTTGTTATAAATACACCTGTAGGCAAAAGCAGTAAATACGACGACAGCTATATACGTATGTCTGCTATACAGCATAAGATTCCTTACATAACAACCATAGCTGCTGCCCAGGCAAGCGTTGAGGGTATTGAGGCTGCGAAAAAAGGTGATATTTCACCCAAGTCATTGCAGGATTATTACAAGGTGCTCAATAAAAAGGAAGCATGTTCCGACTCATGCATAAAGACTGGATAGCCATATTAGACTTTGGCTCGCAATACACACACCTTATCGCGCGCCGTATCCGTGAATGCGGTGTATATTCAGAAATAGTCCCCTACAATATTAGCGCTCGTAAACTTCTCTCAAGAAGGCCGAGCGCTATTGTTTTATCAGGTGGGCCTGCGAGTGTAACGGCAAGAAATGCGCCTTTATGCGATAAGGCTATTTTTGAAATGGGTGTTCCCGTGCTCGGGATTTGTTATGGAGCGCAACTTATGGCAAGACTTTTAGGCGGTAAGGTCACCAAAGCCAAGAAAAGAGAATATGGCCATGCAGACTTAAAGATTAAATCAAAGAAGAGATTATTCGAAGGTTTAAAATCCAAAGAGCCTGTTTGGATGAGCCATGGAGATAAAATTGTAAAACTACCTAAAGGTTTTTCTATAATTGGCTCAACAGGCAATGCACGCATTGCAGCAATGGAAAATAACACAAAGAGACTTTACGGTGTACAGTTTCACCCAGAGGTAGTTCACACACCTAAAGGTAAAAAAATTCTTAAGAATTTTTTAAAGATAGCAAATTGTAAAAAATCCTGGAGCATGCATTCATTCATAAAGACATCCATTGATGATATCCGTCGGAGAGTTGGCGATGAGAAGGTATTATGTGGCCTAAGTGGTGGCGTGGACTCATCTGTAATGGCAGCATTGCTTTATAAGGCAGTTGGTAAGAATTTAACAGCCATGTTTATTGATAATGGCCTTTTGCGAAAAGACGAGAAGAAAATAGTAGAGGAGCGGTTTAAGAAAAAAATGCACCTTAACTTAAAAGTAATAAATGCAAGTGATGAATTCCTTAGTTGCTTAAAGGGTGTTGAGGACCCAGAGAAAAAACGAAAATTAATAGGCAAGACCTTTATAAGGGTATTTGAAAAACAAGCAAAAAAACTTGGCAAGATGAAATTTTTAGCACAAGGCACACTTTATCCTGATGTTATTGAATCGCGTTCTCCCATCGGAGGTCCCTCAGCTACCATAAAGACACATCATAACGTAGGTGGTCTGCCGAAAAGAATAAATTTTAAATTAATAGAGCCACTTAAAGATTTATTTAAAGATGAAGTAAGGGCATTAGGTAAGGAACTTGGGCTTTCAGAGGAGCTTGTATATAGACATCCGTTCCCGGGACCTGGTTTGGCTGTTAGAATTATTGGAGCAATAACAGAACAAAGACTTGATATCTTGCGTAGAGCTGACTGGATTTTAATCAATGAAATAAAACGCGCAGGAGTTTATAGAAAACTCTGGCAGGCATTTTGTGTACTTTTGCCAATAAAAACAGTTGGTGTAATGGGTGATGAGAGGACTTATGAAAATGTAATAGCTATTAGGGCAGTGACAAGTGAAGATGCCATGACTGCCAACTGGGCAAAATTACCGACGGACCTACTTGAGAGAATTTCAAATCGCATTATAAATGAAGTTAAAGGTATAAACCGGGTGGTTTATGATATCTCATCAAAACCACCAAGTACTATAGAATGGGAATAAGATGTGTGGGATATTCGGAATATACGGACATAAAGATGCAGCAAAGCTAACCTACCTTGGTCTCTATGCACTTCAACACAGGGGAGAGGAAAGCGCTGGCATCATATCTTATAATGGAAAGAAAGTCTTATATCACAAGGGCATGGGCCTTGTAGGTGATATATTCAATGAACCTAGCTTAAAATCGTTACGTGGACATTTAGCCATAGGCCATAATCGATATTCAACTACAGGTTCTAGCCATGTAAAAAATATCCAACCACTTTTGGTCAACTACAAAAAAGCCTCCATTGTCGTCTCCCATAATGGGAATTTCACAAATACAGCTACATTACACAAAGAGCTTGAGCGAGCTGGTTCTGTATTCCAGACAACCCTTGATTCTGAAATTGTAATTCATCTTTTAGCACGTTCTAACGGAGACAATTACAAAGAAGGCGTTGTTAAAGCACTTGAGCCGATAGAAGGCGCATATTCTCTTGTAATGATGATAGGTAACTGTTTAATCGGAGCAAGAGACCCGCATGGTTTTAGACCTTTGTGTCTTGGTAAATTTGATAACGCATATGTCTTAGCAAGTGAAACATGTGCCTTGGATTTAATCGGAGCTAAGTATATAAGGGATGTTGAGCCTGGAGAAATAGTATTTATTAACGCAAAAGGATTAAAGTCAATTAAACCTTTTTCAAAGACTAAGCATTCATTTTGTATATTTGAATATATATATTTTGCAAGACCAGACAGTAATATCTTCGGTGAAAATGTATATTTAACAAGGAAACGCCTGGGCAGGCAATTGGCTAAGGAGGCTGGTGCCAATGCAGATTTAGTAACACCCATACCTGATTCAGGTCATTATGCAGCTTTAGGTTATTCTGAAAAATCCAAAATTCCATTCCAGATGGGATTAATACGAAACCACTATATTGGCAGGACATTCATTCAACCTTCTCAATTTATCAGAGATTTCAAGGTAAGGATAAAACTTAATCCCATTCGTGAAGTATTGAAAAATAAAAAAATAGCCGTTGTGGAAGACTCTATCGTGCGCGGTACAACATCAAAAGGCAGGATAAGGGCCTTGCGTGAAGTGGGTGCAAAAAAGATTCATATGAGAATTAGCTGCCCACCTTTAAAATTTCCTTGTTTTTATGGGATAGATTTTCCGACAAAGAAAGAATTAATTGCATCAAAACAATCCGTAGCAGGGGTAAAAAAATTCATTGATGCAGACAGCTTAAAATATTTAAGTCTTAAAGGCATGCTTTCATCTATGCCGCTTCCAAAAAACAAATTCTGTACAGCATGTTTTAATGGCAAATATCCTGTTAAACCATACAAAAAGGCCTCAAAAGACATATTAGAAAAATAAAATACCAAAATATATTTTCATAGCAAGACAAGAACGAATAAGAATTTAAGTCTAAACCAGACAAATCCCACCCACTTTTTAGAGAATCTCTAATAAAATAACCCCCTTAAAACATTAAATTTTTTGTAATATTTTGCATATATTATTGTTATATATATTACTATAAGAGTGTTTGTACTAAAAACATATAAAAAGACCTTAACTTAAAAAATGGTGGGGAAATGCATTTCTGTAACCCTCTGAATTCAAAGACACTTAGAAAAATATCCTTATTAGTATTAGTAAGTTTTATAACTTCTATTATAGGCCCGGAGCTTGCCTTTGCCCGGGCTTTTTCTATTGAAGATACTCTAAGGCCAGGTACTACAAGGAAAACCAAGCAAACAGTAAAAGGCTTCTTAAATCGCGTTGATGAGGAAGAAAATCAAGACCAAAATCAAAGAAATGCCTCAAATATAAGATTAACAGAGCTACCCAAAACAACAACATTCCCCTTGCCATTTTCTCCATCAGAACAACTCCTTTCCTTAGCTGCAAGATTTTCAGAAGGACCGCAGAAAATCACACTTTCTACTGAGCATTTTACAATTTCAGCTGATAGGGCAAATGATGCAACGACTAAATACTTAAAGAGTGCAGCGCGAGGAAGCCTACCAAGACCACTCGCTGTACCTACAGTACTTGGGCAATTGTTTCCATCTAGCAGCATTAAATCAGAGAGCCATTTAGGTAGGACATATGATGGGTTTATTGCAGATTGCCAAGCATTTCAAGGGGAACTCATTCCTGCCTTTAAACAATTTGAAAAAGAAGGAAAATGGATATGGTTAGATGGCGGAGGTATTGGGTTTGCACAGAACCAGTTAGTTAATAGCAGGTTGTGTCCTAATATGATTCCTGTGCTTGTTGATCCCATAGATTGGAAAGAAGCCGATTTTGCAGATAAACATGATGATATTGTCATGCAGGCAGGCATGCATGGAATCAGAAATCCCTGGTCAAAAGATAACTTGCATTATGTCCAAGGATTACTTTCACCTAATTTTAGAATTACAGCCTCTGAAGAAACTCCATTGCGTTTTATCAGTTTGATCGCGGTTTTAGGTTTTAATAAAGATCCATTAGGTACACTTGTCAACCTTTATAATCAGTTGTCACCTGGCGGATACATCGTAGCCAACCTGCCCATACCCAAAGATTATAGACAAAACCAAGAGCTAGTAGAATTATATGAGTTATGGCAGAAGGCTTTTACAGCCCTCAAAAAACAAGGAATTGGTAAACTTGCAGTAACAGATTGGAGCCAAAAAGAATTTTCTTACCAGGGAAAAGATCCAGCGCCTGTGTTAATGCTAGGAATGGTTTTAAAGAAAGCAAAAGAAAACCCAATATTAATAGATATGAATCTTACAGCTAGGGAGCCTAAGTTTATTACACAGGTCGGTGAAAGAAAAATGCAGCTTAGGTTAACTTTATATGATGGAGATTTGGATGAACCGTTTGCCTTTAGACCAGCTGCAAGGTTTTCAGAAGGCAGCGAACCCTGGGAAGTATCCCTAGGAGAAATAGAACCAGGTAAAAAAATATTAAGACAAACCGGAGAAGACACAGGAATTGTCCATTTTGATTTGACTGTTCAATATAAGCCGGATGAACATTTTCCATTTAAAGCTATATTAAAGACAGCATATGGAGATGGTTCCTCTGAAGAAAGAGCTCCTTGTGGTGGTAATACTATAATAGAGGCCCTAGAAGGAGTTTTTTATATACATAGAACTAATTTTGTTGGAGGTGCCTCTAAGAGTTTAGCAAGTAGAGTTGCTAGACAAATTCAAGAAATTCGCAAAACACAAAAACAATCCCGTTTTAGTGAAAGTACATGGACTACTGATTTAAAATATTTAAAAGAGATTTATGAAGAAGACACTGCATTACAGCAGAGGATAAGAGATAAGTATATACGCGTTAGTGCTGATAAGCTACTGAAAAGAATAAAGGCCTTGGGTATAAAGAAAGTACCCACTGCTCCTGCTGGTAAATTTAGACTGACTGCACCAAGAGATAATATCAGAGCATTTGATGCAGAATTCAAAGGTAGGTTTATGTTTGTTAAATATGGACAAAGAGAATTTATAGCAGAGATTATAGAGCTTTCTGCAGCAGGCCAAGGTTTGGATGCAACTAATACACAAGCACCTTTTTTGAAAGTACAGGTTGTTTCAAAGACAAGGCAAGATGCGGATGCTGTTTATTTACCAATGACAAAAAGAAAATTAGAAAATTGCTTTCTTATTAACCCTCCATACCTTGCTAATGAGGCAATTTTGGTATTTGGTGGTTTTGGTGACACAAGAGCGATAGAAAGACATCTGGCTGAGCAGGGTTTTGATGTAGAGGTCACAGGTCACGTAGACCAGGTCTGGAGAAAGTTTGATAGTGCAACTAGAGATGGAAAAAGGATAACTACTATAATAACTCCAAGGAGTACACATGCAGGTAATGTTGCCTTTGATGAAGCAGAGAAAAAAGCCAGAGAGCGCGGTTATGAAATTAGATCTATTTTTATTAACCCAGGTGATCGCGCAAAGGACCAACTATGGCATATAGAGCAAGCACTTTCTGCATCACACTTTGCAGAAGCAAGACTTAGCGCAGAAGGACAGAGAATAAGACAAAGATTATTAACGTTAGCTCCTGATGAAAAAACTTCTCACCTTAACAAATTAAGAAGTGATAACCAGAGACTGGTAGTTGAGCGCAGACTTTTAGCAGAAGGTACTCCAGAATCTATGGGGAATTTAGGAAGAACTCTTGATGGCATAACATCTGAGAGAGTCAGAAGAATTGAACAGGCTGCCATAAGATGGCTAACTGCCTTTTTGAATGCAAGTGGGCCTAATTCAATTTATAATCTGTGGCCTGAATTGACTGATCAAGAAGCTGGTAGAATTCATATGATGGTAGAGCGAATGGAGAGAAAAGGTCTTTCAGTTAGAGATATGACAGATTTTCGTAGTGTAACCAGAGAAGATGTTTTAACGTGTTATCGTTTTGGCGAAGGAACCACCCTAAAAAAACTAGAAAAACTTTTGAAAGATAGGGGTATTGTAATAGGTTCAGACAACCGCAGTCTTGATGCTTTAGTAGAAAAAGTAGAAGATGGATACCAACTTAGAGTTAGAAGAATGATAAATGCGTTGGGCATTGAAACGCTGGAGGATCTTGAAGAAGTTTCTGAAAGAGATATTTTAAGAGCACACGGTGCAAAAAGGGAAACCTTAAATGCATTAAAAAGCGCTTTAGCAGAAATGAATATAGAAATTGGTTCTAAACTTCATAGCTTAAGACAGGAAAGAGATTCTAAGGCACACTTTGCAGAAGCACCAGGGATTTCAGTAGCCGTTAAAGATGTAGGGCTTATACAAATGCATGCTGATGGTAAACGCTTTACAGTATTAAAACCTGCTCATAGCCTTGCAACTTCAGGAGTAGAAGCAGGAGATACTTATATTCTTAGCTGGGAAGGTAATCGCATTACTCCGGGCGGCCCTGAAAGATTAATGCCACTTAGATGGCTTCATGTATTGAGGGAGAAAAGAGGAGGGCTTATTCCAGGTGATCCAACAAGGAATATTCCTGTAGCTTGCCCGCGCGGTGAGGCAATTAAAGAGGCAACGGGTGCTCCTGTACACTTTGCTGAAACCAAAGGTGTATTAATAGTAGAGGATTACAGAGGAGTTACTGGATTAATGGAGATTATTGTGACAGGAGCAGATGCCGGTATCACAATACACAAGGCTGAAGATGCAAAAACAGCAATTGAACTTTTAGAAAGCGGGGAAGTGGCATTAGTAATTTCTGATTGTGTTCTTAAAGGTCATGGCAATGGAATAGATGTAGTTAGACATGCAACAAAACGCGAGATACCGTCTTTAGTTGTAGGTGGTATTGCGAATGCCAACGAAAGACAAGAGTTTTTAGAAGCAGGTGCTAGCCAAGTATTTAAAAAACCAGGATTTGATATAATGGAATTAAAAATTGCTATTTTAGATGGGCTTTCTATGGGTGATAAATCCATTGGTTTAAGAATTAACACAATAGAGCGAGAGTTACAAACAGTAGAAACCAGCTTGCTCATTCGACAAGGAAAGCTTCAACCCATAGTACAAAAATGGATTGGTGGAATTCAAAAAGCAGAATTAGGTAATGTCAATTAAATTGTGTAAATTCCTTTAAGGGTTTATCCTCCCACTTGG
>CAZCCH010000035.1:0-10997 GCA_964497315.1 uncultured Planctomycetia bacterium | reverse complement strand
ACCCTTTTGCATTTTAGCTCAAGCTGAATTTACACACAATATGATACACTACCGTATATACCGCATTCAGCAAGGTAGCGGATCTCTACTTTATCTCTATAGTATTCGGTAAATTTCATAAGGGGCTTGTATATGGTGTGCGCGGTGTCTATTGCTATAGAGACCATCGTCAGCATAAGAAGCGCAAATAGCAAGGCCATGCCTTTATTATTTTTACTCATCGAATTATCAATGTTTTAAGTACAATTTGCCTGTTTGTCTTGTATGTAGCGGTAACTGTGATTATCTTGTATTCGGGCCCACGCGTGTCATTACCTGAGGCGTCATCGTCTTCTTGCCAATCTGTCCTGTCTTCTACAGTATAAGTTACGTCAAATCCAGCAGGTATGGCAGTAAGGGATGTTGTCTTAACTGTTCCGTCATCCACTAAGCTGGGATTGCTATAACCGTCCTTTACGATTTCTCGTAAGTCTTCTATCTGTGATGCAGCGAGGTTTATAGCAGTAAACCTGTCCTGCAGATGCTGTGTGGTACCTTGTATATAAACAAGGAATTGTGCGCCATAGGTAAATACTGTAATGGATACAAGAAAGGCTATTATGGTTTCAATTAAACCAAGTCCAGAACGGTTATTAAGTTTCATTTGATTAAAATTTCACCATGCGTTTGAATTCTTTGTATCTTTTTTGAATTTCAGATTTTTTTAGCCTGCTAAGTCTATCTACACTAAATGACTCAACCGCAAATGAAGCCATACAGGAACCATAACAAATAGCCTTGCGCATTGAAACCTCGTTAATTTTCTTACTTGCAGCCAAATACCCTAAAAACCCACCAGCAAATGTATCGCCGGCACCGGTTGGATCTACAATTTTCTCTAATAAATAGGCTGGAGCACTAAAGATTGAACCTTTCTTGAAAAGCAAAACCCCATGCTCTCCTTTTTTTATGATGACGGTTTTAGGACCAAGTGACATTATTTTTTTAGCTGCCTGCCTCAAGTTTGTGCATCCTGAAAGCATTTTTGCTTCTGTTTCGTTAACTAGATATATATCAACCTTTTTTAGTAGCTTAAGTAATTTTTGACGCGTATGTTCAATCCAGTAATTCATCGAGTCACACACGATAAGTTTAGCCAAAGGAGTTTGCTTTAGAACTTGATTTTGTAATCCTGGATCTATATTCGCTAAGAATACAATTTCACTATCTTTAAAATGAACTGGAATTACAGGCTTAAAATCTGCAAAGACATTAAGTTGTGTCATCAATGTCTTAGGGTTATTTATATCATGCTTATAAGTTGCTCCCCAGCGAAATGTCTTACCTTGTTTTTCCTCAACACCCGATAAATCTATATTTTTTCTATTTAAAACCTTTCTGTATTTAGCTGGGAAATCCTTCCCTACAACAGAAACAAGTCTTACTGGTGCAAAAAAACTTGCACTTATTGAGCAATATGATGCTGAACCACCTAAGATATCTTTCTGTGTGCCCTCATGAGTCTGAATTGAGTCTAATGCAAGTGAGCCTACGACTAATATTGACATTTTTAGTTAAAAATACTCCTCCATTAATTTTATTGAACATAATTTACTACACATTGTGCAGGTATCCAAGGGATGTGGCCTGGATGTATTTCTTAAGCGTTTTGCTCGCTGTGGATCTATTGCAAGTTTTAATTGCTTCTTCCAATTTCGCTTTTTTCTAGCTAAAGAGATATTTTTATCCCAGTCTATCGCTTTTTTAACACCCTTAGCTATATCAGCTGCATGTGCGGCAATTCTTGATGCAATTACCCCCTCTCTTACATCATCTATTGTAGGCAGGCGAAGATGTTCAGAAGCAGTAACATAACACAAAAAATCAGCTCCGGAAGCAGCTGCTATAGCAGCACCAATAGAAGCTGTAATATGATCATAGCCAGGGGCTATGTCAGTAACCAAAGGCCCTAATACATAAAAAGGTCTTCCCTGGCAGAGTTTTTTCTGTAATGTGATATTAGCAGCTATCTGATCAAGTGGAACATGTCCTGGTCCTTCTATAATCGTCTGTACGCCCCATTGTGTAGCCTTATTTGCTAGTTCTCCAAGCAATATCAGCTCCTGGATTTGACTTCTGTCAGTTGCATCTAATACGCAACCAGGCCTCATCCCATCACCAAGGCTTAATGTAACGTCATATTTTCGAGCAATCTTTAAAACTTCTTTGAAGTTCTCATACAAGGGATTTTCTTTTTTGTTGCGCAACATCCATTCTGCAAGAAATGCGCCACCTCGGCTAACAATATCAACAATGCGCGATTGCCGTTTTAATCGTTTTAGCGACTCTAACGTTACACCACAGTGAATTGTAAAAAAATCAACTCCGTCCTTTGCTTGTTGCTCTAACACCTTTAAGATATCATCCTCTGACATACTTGATATTGGACGTTGTTTTTTTACAATACCAACAACAGCCTCATAAATAGGCACTGTACCGAAGGGTACAGTTGAGGATTCTAAAAGCCTGGTTCTTATCTTTGCTAGGTTGCCACCAGTAGATAAGTCCATTACAGTATCCGCACCAGCAGTTATGGATATTTTTGTTTTCTTTATTTCATCCGCAATTTTAGCGCAGTCAAGAGAAGTGCCTACATTGGCATTTACCTTAGTTTGCAAACCAGCTCCAATCCCGCAGGGTTTTTTTAAGTTGTATCGCGTTTTATTTGCTGGGATAACAATAGTGCCTAGGGCTACGCCTTTTCTAATCTTTTCTGGACTTAATCCTTCAATTTTGGCAATCTTTCGCATTAATGCAGAAACCTTGCCCTTTTTTGCCAATTCTAATTGCGTCATGAAGTTAACCTCTTCCTTAATTCTCTAGTTACACGGGTAATATCTTCAGCTTGTAAAACCGCCCTTATCACCGCAACTGTTTTTGCACCTGCATTGAGTACTTGGTCAATATTACCTAAATTTATCCCGCCAATTGCCACAAAGGGTATTTTAATTGTGTTTCTGACCTTTTCTATAAGATTTAAACCCACAGGCTTCGTATCTTTCTTTAGGGGTGTAGCAAATATTGGTCCTACGGAAATATAATCTGCACCTTCAGCTTCTGCTTTTTTTGCCTGTTCCAAATTATGAGTCGAGATGCCTATTAGCTTTTCTTTGCCTAAGATTTTTCGTGCTGAGTTTAAACAGATATCATTTTGACCTAAATGCACTCCATCGGCATCCAACTCTAGAGCTATATCAGGTCTATCATTTACTGTAAATAAAACCTTGGCTTTTTCGGTTAGCTTTCGAACAGGCAGGGCCTTTTGTACAATTTCTCTCATTGAAAGTTTTTTATCTCTAAACTGAATTATATCCGCACCGCCGTCTATTATCTGTGAGGCAACTTCAAGTAAGTCTTTACTTTTGGCGATTGTTGTATCTAATATTACATAAAGACCTGAAAGCCTCATATGTCTTTTTCTCTAAGGTGTATAATTGGAATCTCAATTTTTTAAATTTTTCACTCAGCGTATTATTTACTAACTTAGAAAATTCCTCTAAGACCCTGAGTGATTCTTGAGATCTTCGTATATTTGCAAAAAATAAATCCTTAAAATCCCGCCTTTTACCTATATCGAATTTTGAACTTCTTCCGATATCCTGCAAGCTATTACGGGCCGTGAAAAGCTTTGATTTATTTAGATGTTTTTCTAATTCGGTTATTTTTAAACGTATGGCCTTAAATCGCTTTGTAAATGTAGGGGCTGTAAATATAAAACGTGTGATTTCTTCACAAACCCTTAAACCTTCCCTGGCTCTGTTTAGGTTTACGTCTAAGACCCTATAGACTTTTCTTTCCATGTTGTATTTTTTTAATAATTGCGGATGTGGAACGTCCCTTTAATAGTGGTATGGTTGCCACCTTGCCTTTATAAGATTCAACAAAATCTTTACCTATTACTGAAGAAGGCTTCCAGTCTGCACCTTTTATCAGAAGATGAGGCTTAATCTTTCTTATTAAGCTCTCAGGGGTTTTTTGGTTAAAAATAGTCACATAATCTACGCATTCTAAGGCGGCCAAAAGTTGTGCTCTGTCAAATTGTTTGATTATTGGCCTATTCTTTCCTTTTATCTTTAGGACCGAAGTATCGCTATTTAACCCAACTATTAAAATGTCACCTAACTTATGGGCCTTTTCTAAATAGTCTACATGGCCTGCATGGAGTATGTCGAAGCACCCATTTGTAAAGACTATTTTTTTTCTTGCCATATGATGCTTTGCTGCAATTTTTTCAATTGCCTTTTGTGACTTAATTTTTCGTGAGGGCATTTTCAGTAAGTTCGCATATTATGTGACCTATAGTAATATGTACTTCTTGAATGCGGGGTGTACTTTTTGAAGGGACTACTATAGCGATATTAGCTAAAGATTTTAATTTTCCACCAGTGCCGCCAACAAGACATATTGTTTTAAGCCCCAATTGCTTAGCCTTTTTTATTCCCACTATTACATTTTTGGAGTTGCCACTTGTAGATAAACAAAAGACCACATCACCTCTTTTGCCTATAGCCTCAATTTGTCGTGAAAAAACCCTTTCATAGCCATAATCATTACCTATGGCAGTCAATATAGAGGTATTTGTCGTAAGGCTAATAGCACAAAGGGCAGATCTTTCTTTTTTGAACCGTCCAACTAATTCTGCAGCAATATGCTGGCTGTCTGCAGCACTGCCTCCATTGCCAAAAAGTATTACCTTACCTTTCCTTTTAAGACAGTTAATAATCGCATTCGCTGCCTTTGCTATATTCTTCGATTGCCTTCTGTCTAAAAGCTCTTTTTTAGCAGCAATGCTTTCCTGTAATAGTTTTTCTATTTTAGTAATCATCCGAAAAACACCTTTGATATTTCATATAAATCTTTATCTACAGTCTTTAGTTTTCCAACAGCCTTCTTTATAGAAACAGATACTATTTTATTGCCTTTTAAGCTAACCATCTGTCCGAATTTCTTGGCCCTGACTAAATCAACGGCCTTTACACCGAATCTAGTGCCTAGTATTCTATCAAAGGCCGTAGGTGAACCACCTCGTACGATATGCCCTAAGACGGTGACCCTGGTCTCATAGCCGGTCCTTTGCTCAATAAGATCGCCCAGTATCTTTCCTATGCCACCAAGTCTTACATGCCCAAAGGAATCTTTTTTATTTTCTTGTAGTATTAATTTTGTCTTTTTGAATTTTGCTCCTTCGGAAACAACAACTATACTAAATGTCTTACCCCTGCTGTGTCGTTTTTTAATCAATTTACAAACTTCATTCATGTCTATTGGCACTTCAGGAATTAATATTATATCTGCTCCACCTGCTATACCTGCCTCAGTTGCAATCCATCCTGCATGACGCCCCATAATCTCAACTACCATTATCCTATGATGGCTTTCAGCAGTGGTGTGAAGCCTGTCAAGGCAATCAGTGGCAATATTTATAGCAGAATCAAAACCAAATGTATAATCTGTTTCACTAATGTCATTATCTATGGTCTTAGGTATACCTACAATATTCATTCTTTTTCTTGTAAGTTTCGCGGCCACGCCAAGCGTATCTTCACCGCCAACCGTTATTAAGGCATTTAACTTTAACTTTTTATAGTTAGCAATAACTTTTTTTACATCTTCTGGGTTTTTACAAGGGTTTGTGCGGGAGGTTCCTAATATGGTGCCACCTTTTGGTAATATACCAGATACGGCTCGCAAATTTAGCTCAACAGTATCTTTTTTTATCAGACCCTTCCAACCATTTTTTAAACCTATAACTTTATCGCGTTTTTGGTAAGCACGCCTTACAACAGCCCTTATCACAGGGTTTAACCCAGGGCAATCTCCACCGCCAGTTAAAATACCTATCCTCATCTAGTTGTCCTCCTTTGTTCTTTATGACTTTTTGGCCTTGCCTGTTTTTATCTTATATTCTATTGCGCCTTTAAAACCTGCTGGTTCTTGAGTCTTTTCAGGTAGTGTCTTAGGTGCTTCCTTATGCGCAATTTTTGTTATATGCACAGAGACAACAATTGTTTCTTCAATACCAAGCATTTCTTGAACCCTTGATTTTATAAGGCTTTGTATCTTTTCAGTAACATCTGGGATATTAGCATCCGACCAAAGCGTAACCTTGGCAGATATATTTATTCCCTTTTTCGTAGCTATTACATTGCATCTTAAATCTTTTATTTCTATAATTTGACGTACGATCCTTTTTATAAAGTCTTCAATAGCCGATAAAGAAATTATTACCTGGCCCTCTGGGTTTTCAAAGGCAATTGTTTTCTCCCTTTGAAGCCTCCCAATAGTTATTTTAATAATCGAAACACCTATCAAAACAACTAGTATGCCCATAAGCCCTGATATAATCCAAAGATTCGGCAATTCTTTGAGGTATACAAGTTGCTCTGCGAGATTAACCACTCCCTTGAGGTGTGCCGCATATGCCATAAGTAAAACCCCTATGGCTAAAAAGATGATAATGGAAATAAATGACAAAATGGAGTTAACTACTTTCATGAGTCTGCCTCCTTTTCTACATCTTGTACGATTACTGTTACATCAACATGGGATACCCCAGTCATCTTCTCAATTGCGCCCTTGACCTCTTCCTGCACCATGGTTGCAACACTTGGGATATCAACACCAAATCCCACAACTATTGGGATCTTTAGTTTTATCTCATTGTCTGGTTTAAAGTCTATTCCTATGCCCATAAGGGGTCTTTCACTACCAAGCCATTGAAATAATTTATTTATCGCACCTGCACCTATCTGCTTTACCCCGCTTACATTCTTTGTGGCCTGGGTAGCAATTGAACGTATTACCTGATTGTGAATTTTTACAGGACCTAAATCTGTTTTGTGATCTTTGTCAAACATAATAAAAGCACCTCTTTTTATTTTCGTTGCTCCGACAGTAACTTTTCGACAAAGGTTGTATAAATTTCACCACGTAGGAACTTGGGATGGTTAAATATCTTTTTGTAAAAAGGTATTGTTGTCTTTATGGGTCCAATTATAAATTCATCCAGTGCGCGCTTGGTAATGTTAATGGTTTCTTCGCGATTATCTCCGTAACATATAAGCTTTGCAATCATAGAGTCATAGTGAGAGGGTATGGAATAATCCTGGTATATATGCGTATCTACTCTTACACCGGGTCCTCCGGGAATATGAAACTCGCTTATCTTACCGGGGGAGGGCATGAAATTATTTTTTGGATCTTCTGCGTTAATCCTACATTCAATAGCACAACCATCAAATTCTATATCATCCTGGGAAAGTTTCAGTTTTTCGCCAGTAGCTAGTCTTATTTGTTGCTTTACAATATCAATGCCGGTTACCATTTCAGTTATAGGGTGTTCAACCTGAATTCTTGTATTCATTTCCATAAAATAAAACTTCCCATCTTCATCTAATAAAAATTCCATGGTTCCTACGTTTTTATAACCACAGGCCTTAGCACCTTTAACAGCCATCTCCCCTATTTTCTTGCGTTTTTTGGAATCTAGGGCAAAGGCGGGGGTTTCTTCGATTAGTTTCTGATGGCGTCTTTGTATAGTGCAATCTCTCTCGCCTAAATGAATAATATGCCCATGTTCATCTGCCAATAGCTGAACTTCTACATGCCTTGGCCGCTCAATGTATTTTTCAATATAAACCTCAGGATTCCCAAAGGCAGCCTCTGCTTCAGACTGTGCCGTCATGAATGCACTTACAAGTCTTACATCGTTGTGTGCGATACGCATGCCTCTACCGCCACCACCAGCGAGGGCCTTTATGATTATAGGGTATTTAATACGGTTTGCAGTCTTAAGGGCTTCTTCTTTTGTCCTTACGGGTGTGAGAGAACCTGGGACCACTGGTAAGCCTGCCTTTCTCATTGAATCTTTTGCCACCATCTTATCGCCCAACAGGCTAATGTTCTCAGGGGAAGGGCCTATGAATTTTATACGGCAAGATTCACAAATTTCAGCAAAATGGGCATTTTCAGCTAAGAAACCATACCCTGGATGTATTGCCTCCACATCGGTTATCTCAGCAGCACTAATTATGCTCGGGATACTAAGATAGCTTTCAGTGCTAGCAGCTGCTCCTATGCAAACAGCTTCATCTGCCATTTGAGTATGCAGGCTTTCAGAATCGGCTTCTGAATAAACCGCAACTGTCTTTATGCCCATTTCTTTGCAGGCACGAATTATGCGAAGGGCTACTTCTCCTCTATTAGCAATTAATATTTTCGAAAACATATCTTAACCTGTCGACTCAATTAAAAGCAATACTTGTCCAAATTCCACCGGATCGCCATTCTCAACTAAAATCTTACTAATTTTGCCTGAGACTTCTGATTTTATCTCATTCATTAGTTTCATGGCTTCAATGATGCAAATGACCTGCCCTTCATTGAGATCGCCTCCTTCTTCTACATACGGAGGGGCCTCTGGTGAGCTTGCTCGATAAAACGTACCCACCATAGGAGATTTAATCTCTATTAGTCCTTTTGTTGATGCCTCCTGCGCTGAAGTTTCAGGTTGCGGTTGAGTTGGGGGAGGTTGCGCAGTTGTATGGATAATCTCCTGCTGGATACCAGAGGGACCTTTCCTGAGGCGAATCTTTAAGCCATCTCGTTCCATCTCTAATTCACTAAGCTGATTTTCATTCATCAAACTAATCATTTCCTTTAATTCTTTAAGGTTCATTTTACAGCCTCTCCACGTATTTTCCTGTCCGCGTATCTACCTTCACGGTATCCAAATTATTTATAAACAATGGGACAGAAATGGTTTGACCTGTCTCAAGTTTCGCTGGTTTCAGTGCCTGCCTTGCCGTATCTCCACGTACGCCGGGCTCAGTATGAACTATCTTTAATGCAACAAAGGTCGGGAGCGCAACGTCTATTATAGTATCTTTATGCATAGTCACACTTACTGAAGCATTTTCTTTCAAAAAACCAGCTTGCTCTCCTATCAGATCTTTACTGACTGCTATCTGTTCAAATGTTTTTAAATCCATGAAATGGAATTCATTGCCAGTTCTGTATAGATATTGTAGTTTTTTTTGCCCTATAAAGGCATCTTGGACTTTTTCACCTGCCCTAAAGGTTCTATCAATTATTGTGCCCAAGCGAATGTTACGCAATTTAACCCTTACGAATGCACCGCCTTTTCCAGGCTTAACATGCTGAAATGATATAATAGTATACAATTCACCATTTAATATTACGGCAATACCGTTTTTGAATTGATTTGTGCTTATCATATTTGAGAGAGGACTTCATGGCCTGTCTTTGTAACCAAAACCATATCTTCTATTCTTACACCACCACACGCTGGGAGATAAATCCCAGGCTCAACTGTAAAAACCATTCCAGGTTTTAAGGTTTCTTGGCTTTTAGTAGATAACGTAGGCGCTTCATGGACACATCTTCCAATGCCATGACCTAGGCTATGCAGGAAGTATTTACCAAAACCCGAAGAAGCTATATAATCTCTTGCTATTTTGTCTATTTTAGATGCCCTTACGCCTGGCTTTATGGCTTTAATAGCCACATTCTTTGCCTTAATTACTACATCCAGGCATCTTTGCAGCGTAGGGTTTATTCTACCTAAAAAGTAGACGCGAGTCAAGTCAGAATTATAACCTTTAAAATTAGCCCCCGCATCAATTAAAACCGCTTCATTTACCTTTATTTTTCTACTTGAAACAGGAGCGTGACACCAGGCGCTATTTTTGCCAGAAGCTACTATGATTAAAAAGGCACTAGATGCAGCACCGAGTTGTTTCATAAAAAGTTCCATCTTAGCTGCTAATTCACTTTCCTTCACACCTGGCTTTATGAGGGGTTGTATAAACTTGAAAGCACTTTCTGTAATTCGCACAGCCTTTTTTATCAACTCAATTTCTGATTTTGACTTTATGCTTCGTAAGCTTTCAACTACACCATAAGTAGGAATTAACAAGGTAGATTTTAGTCTTTTTTTTATTTGTTCGATTTCGCCAAAGGAAATTGATTTTGCTTCAAAACCTAAGCGTTTTAACTTTTTCTTTGCTATTATATCTGTAAGTGCCGTAAAAAAACGCCTGTTGGGAGCAATTAATTTAATCTCGTAGCTTTTTACTTGTCTTTTTGCCTGGTAAATATATCGTGAGTCGGTAATAAAACTGCTCTGCCTTTTTTGCCTAAAATCTACCAAAAGACTTGAATCGCTTCCAGTAAAACCACTCAAGTAGGAAACATTGGCCCCATCGGTTACAAGTAAACCATCTAAACCTTTGCAGAGGCGTTTTATTTCTTTGATTTTTTTAGTCATGCCAACTTTTATTTTGTTAGCTCTATAGCTGTCTCAAGTCCCAACATATAACTATTTATTCCAAACCCAGATATTTGACCAGTCACCACAGGAGCAACCAAAGAAGTATGTCTGAACTCTTCTCTTGCATAGATATTTGATAAATGAACCTCTATTGTTGGGATACCCACCGCAGAAATAGCATCCCTTATGGCAACGCTTGTATGGGTATAAGCTGCTGGGTTAATCAAGATACAGTCGAATTTCTTTTTTGCCCCTCCAATGGCATCCACAATCTCACCTTCATGGTTTGATTGTAGAATTTCTATCTTCGCGCCATTTTTTTTGGCAATTTTTTTTAATTCGTTATTTATTTGCTCAATTGTAAAATTGCCATAAATATCAGGTTCGCGTGTTCCTAAAAGATTTAAATTGGGTCCATGGATTACTAATATCTTTGACATTATGCCTCCTTGTTGGGTTTTTCAGCTTCTTCGATTAGCATAATAGGAATACCATCCTTTATAGGATAACGCAAACCACATTCGCTACTTGTGCAAACGATTTTTTCTCCTTCTAATTTTACATCTGCCTTGCACTTTGGACATGCAAGTATTTTCAATAATTCATTATCTATCATTTTTTATCTCCTCGTATAATGTTCACTTGACAGCGAACGTAATTTTAGCAA
>CAZCCH010000034.1:0-11666 GCA_964497315.1 uncultured Planctomycetia bacterium | reverse complement strand
ATGATGTAGAGAATAGACTTACTAGCTTTACATATGCAAGTCAAACTAGTACCTTCGGCTATGATGGTGATGGTAGAAGAGTAAAGAAAACCTCACCAACTAAAACCACTACATACATTGGCAGTCTATATGAAGTTGATTCTGATGGAACCATTAAAAAACATGTCTTCTTAGGTTCAAATAGAATTTGCACATCAACTGATAGTTCATCAGTTGTAACTAATAATTACTATCATTCAGACCACTTAGGTTCAAGTAATGTTATAACAAATACTTTCGGTGAACAAGTCTCGTTGTGTGAATATACCCCTTATGGTATAATCGCAAAAGAAGTTGGCTCTTTTACAACTCCATATAAGTTCACTGGTAAAGAACTTGACTCTACAGGATTGTACTACTATGGTGCAAGATATTACGATCCAGGGTTGGGGAGATTTATTCAGGCAGACACACTTGTAGTTCATCCAAATGATCCGCAAGACCTAAATAGATACGCCTACTGCCGAAACAACCCCCTGAACCTCGTCGACCCATCTGGACATGGGTGGTTTAAGAAGTTCTTAGGTAAGATAATAGGTGCTATTGCTGGAGCTGTTACCTTTGTTGCCAGTGGATGTAATTTTGCATTAGCAATGGCAGCCTATAGCTTTGTAAGCGGTACCATTGATACTTATAGAGCAGGCTATTCAGTAGGTCAGTCTATAGGTATAGGCATGCTAACAGGTACAGCAGCCTATTTAGGTGGAAAAGTTGGCGGTGCATTTGGTGAGTGGGTAGGCGCAGGCAGCGAGAGTGCTGCTGCATTGGGTTCAGCTATTTTCGGTGGAGCAGCCTCAGGCGCAGCAGGTGGTGCTACCCATGCAGCACTGACAGGTAGCGATGTAGGTAGAGCAGCTGGTATGGGTGGTGCAATTGGTGGTACAGCTGCTTTATTGATGTATGGCCTAACTTACAGAGGTCCGCCTTCAGAATCATCCAGTGAACAAGTAATAAAAGAAGCTGCCAAAGATGGTGATTTTCAGAAAGCATTAGATGCTGGGCAAAAAACCGGTGGTGCTGAAGGCCATAATGCTGCTTCAAATACTGTAGCAGACTCAAGTAAGAAACCAATTAGACTAGCACAGGTAAATAACTCCTCAAAAACAAAATCCGCTTTTATAGTAGACAAATCAGCAAAACCCGTAAAGGGATTCTGGGGCAAAACAAAACGAAGCATAGAATGGATATTATGGGGTGTCGGCAGATTGTTGTATAATTACAATACAGCACCTGGCAGTCCAGACGTTGGGCCTCCACCACCGGGCATAAAAAGAAAATGGCCGCCTGATGGATTAATAGCGCGAAAGGGGACAATATGGAGAGCATAAAAAGATCTATAGGCATTACCATCATAGGTTGGGTGATAATTGTTTCAGTAGTACCTTTTTGGACCCTTTTCTATAATAACATATTCCGGTTAGGGATGTTTATGTCTACCTGGAACATAATATATTCTTTACTAAATATAGTAACCGGAGTCGGGTTGCTAAAATTAAAGAATTGGGCTAGATTGTTACTGCTATTTATTTGTGCCGTTAAACTGCTTGATACCATCCGAAGGTCTCTCCCCCGCCTGTTTTTGCATAATGATATAGTAACTGCAGTTGTAGACTTAAGCTTCATATTTATGATAACAATCTTTTTCTTTTGGTTTTTTAACAAAAAATCTATAAAGAAACAATTCAAATCACAAAATTAAGGTGACACAATACTTAACTCAAATAAATAGGGACAGCGACTATTTAATTAAGGATGGTGATACAAAATGAAAGTATTAAGTAAAGTCATGTTGATTTTAATGATTTTCCTTACCGCTTACAGCTTACAGCCTAAAGCTGCCCACGCCGAAATCCCACACCTGATAAACTACCAAGGAAAATTAGTAGATTCAGATGGAACACCAATTACAGGAACAAAGAATATTACTTTTAAAATATACAATGTCTCATCAGGTGGCACACCTCTTTGGCAAGAGACCCAATCAGTCACAGCAGACAGGGGTCTTTTTAATGTTCTTTTGGGTTCAAACACAACTTTAAGCCTACCCTTTGATGTACCATATTACTTAGGCATTCAAGTAGCAGGTGATACTGAAATGTCTCCAAGGGCTAAGATAGGAGCAGCAGGGTATGCCTTTAGGGCAGAACAATCCCAAAATGCCAATGCAGTCAATGATATCCGCGCTTCAACTTCACCCGAAGCAAATAAGTTACTCCCCCTGGATTCATCAGGCAAATTTCCTCTGACTGCCATAGGATTAAAGACCTATGATAGCGGATGGTTTGCAATCTCAGACAGCAAATCTTATTCCAAAACCCATAATCTGGGAACTACGAAACTATTGGTTCAAGTCTATATTTCAGAAAACCCCGATGGTTCTGGGAGGTGTACACTGGCTATGCCCAGAGTTGAGCAAGTAAATGGCCAGTGTACTGTGGAGAGCCTATCAGCTACATCTATAAGTATACGAACAAGTGGTGCTGTAGTAGATTTTCGAGATACCTCTGGAAGGTGGTATACCCCTAGTGCTTATGCGAGAATAGTAATATTAGCGTTGGAATAAATAAAAACTACCTTACAAAAAGTCCAGAAACGCAATACCAATTAAAGAAAGGTGACTCAAAATGAAAACCTTAACTAAACTAACACTAATCTTAATGGTTTTAACTGTATTCTGTATGTTTAATCCTAAGAGTTGTTTCTCTGATATCCCCCACCTGATAAACTACCAGGGTAAGCTCGCAGATTCAAGCGGCACACCAGTCACTGGAACAAAGGATATTATCTTCCGAATCTACGATGCAGCCTCTGGCGGCACACCCCTCTGGGAGGAAACCCAATCAGTAACAGCAGACAGGGGTCTTTTTAATGTTCTTTTAGGTTCAAGTACAACTTTAAATCTTCCTTTTGATGTGCCCTATTACTTAGGTATTCAAGTAGCAGGTGATACTGAAATGTCTCCAAGGGCTAAGATAGGAGCAGCAGGGTATGCCTTTAGGGCTGAAGATGCCAACCAAGCTCAAAATGCTGATACAGTGGATGGGATACATGCTTCGAGTTCTCCAGAGTCAACTAAACTGATTGCGTTAGATGATAATGCAAAATTCCCTCCTCAGGTTTTAGATATTAGCATAGCTCAAATAAGACAGATTACATATACAGGAAATGGTGTAGACGACAGAAACATAACCGGCGTTGGTTTTACTCCCAACCTTGTCATTCTGTTTTGCACCGACCCTGGAAATAACGCTATAGGATTTAAGACTGCCTCAATGGCCGGTAGAGACCTTACAGTAAATGATGCGGGAATGTCTTTTACTGATTGGATTCAAGATTTTATTCCAGATGGCTTTCAGATAGGATCTAGTATTAATATAAATAGACCTGGAACTCACTATGAGGCTATCTGCATAAGAACTGCCGCGGGTTCAACGCAGTAAAGAAAACTTAAGCTTTACCTTTGAGAATCCTATTATATCATCATTGGTTTTGGTGGTACATACTTTAAATTAAGAATAAAATCAAGTTGATATTGATGTATGTGCTACCGGGATTGATTATTCAAATATAACTACATTTTCTCTGCGATAACCTCATTGGCCTTACTGTTTGGATGTTTATCTACCTATCCTTAGTCTGTTTAATATATATGCATATGTTCTTTAATAGTAAATAATTAAATAATAGAGGGGTATACTTATTTTTAGCAATATGATATATTGAGAATATGTGGCCTGTATGACATAAACAAAGACCACAACAGACTAGAAAAAGCGAATTCGCATATTAATTGTTATGTGCCCAAGCAAAGTCAATTCAGTTGCTCCGAAAACGAAAGGACAATCAATGAACACAGAAACTAACACAAGTCTATCTGGTCTGGTTCGCATGCTAGACGAAATGGTGTCGTCACGGCCGGAAATCATGCCTTCAAAGTATTGGGTCGAACTCAACAGGAAAAACATAGATCAACTGCTGCATCGAGGATATGACAACTTCAAGAGAACAATTGCGCTAAACTACTTTACATGGTCCGATCCGAACTCGAGCTCCCAAGCTGACTATCTCAAGAGCCATTTACCCTTGCACGTCTCTACGAACTGCGCGTTTCGCTCGCGCCTGGCACCATGTCACGAATACATGACCCGCCGTCAATCTAAGGGATACAATCTGTTAACCTATCTCCTTTGGGAATACATGTCTCGGCGGGACAGGTTCAACTTGCTCCAAACAATCCAAGAGCCACTCGAAGGCAATCCACCAAGAATCTACAGGAGAGGTATGCTCATCTCTCAAGATCTGGCAAACTCTATACTGGAATATAATTCCATTATGGACCCCGCATTGGATGCATCCAAATTCACAAGCATAATGGAACTCGGAGCAGGATATGGCCGAAATGCCTATGTATTCCGAAAGGCACTTCCGCATGTTAGGTATATAGTTGTGGATATCCCCCCTGCACTATGGGTTGCTCAGAAGTACTTATCGAGTCAGTTTCCTAGTGATCGAATATTCTACTATCAAGAGTTTTCGGACTTTAGCGAAGTGAGCGATTCGCTCAAAAATTCGAAACTAGCGTTTTTGCTTCCGAAGCAACTCGACCTACTGCCCGATGATTACGTAGACATGTTGGTCAATATATCGTCACTTCACGAAATGAGGTTCGATCAGATCGAATATTACTTCGGTTGCATAGACAGAATAGTCAAACGCTATTTCTATATGAAGGCATGGAAGGTCTCGAAGATTCCATATGACGACATTGAGGTTCGAGAGTTAGACTATCCCGCACGCTCTAACTGGAAGGAATTGTTTCGCCGAGAATGTCCTGTTCAAACAGCCTTCTTTGAGGTGCTATGGGAATTGCACAATTCGAATATCGAGCAATAGAAGCACCTATACTAAAATACATAATTTAGGTACTGTAAAAATGTTAACCATGATTTATTTTTCCACTAGTTCTGCAGGGAGCAATATGTTTAAGGTCATATCCTACTCACACTACGCCACCCTCCCAGAAGCTGGAGGGCAATTTCAGGATATTACACCTACGAGCTTTTCCATTAGAACCGGTAGTGCTTATTGTGCCCTTAAATACGATCCATCGGCAAGCTATGAAAGACGTTTTTATGGCTCAGGCTATTACAGAATAATAGCAATAGCATTGGAGTAAGACAATGAAAAAGATACTTTTATTAATGTTTTTAATGCTTTTTACTTCAAGAGCTTATGCTGATTTAGTAGTAATATACAATGAAGGGACAAAAGAGCTTTATACTGTCTCAGATAAAGATGGCACACAAGTCCCAGAAGGATGCAAAAAGATAGTTTTAGAAGGTAAATCAATAACAAATGTTAATTTTCCTGCTAATCCTACCGATTGTATCTTTAGAAACAATGCCTTTATAAAGAATACCGCAAAGATAGAAAGAGAAAAACAAGAAGAATTAGAAAGAGATCAAGCTGGGGAAGCCACAAAAGCTAAAGTAAAAGACATCTTAACTGAAGAAGAAATACAGTTGTTGTTTGAATGAGCCCTTTTCATCCCACGCCCTACCCCACTCAATCTCTTTAACCCTTTGTCATAAGTCTCATACACCGCAATCTTCGGTTGCAAACCTATATAGTTACCCCTACTCAACCCTGTAGGTTTCTATGTCCTGCCTGGACCTTGCCACTCCTACGCCAAGGCTTCGGAGGACAGATCTCTGCTGGCAAAACATATGGCTTCTTTTGCCTGTGTAACACTGTTAAAAAAGCCTTTGCAACCAGGGGGTTCTTTTAAGCTTGCAGGTGCTGCTGTGTTATTTTTGGTAAAAATTAGGTTTTTGTATGGAAGATTTTGATTTGAAGAAATAGCACTAGATAGCACTAAATTGGAAAGCATAGCAAATTTTAGACAATTTTCGCTTGACAAAAGACCACAAAAATAATATAATATGTTTGTTGTCTAAATCCCCTCATAATTAAGTTTAGTAATGAAAGGTGAAAAACAAGGAGGAAAATACCAGTGCCTTCCGAGGAACTCATGACAGTTGAAGAGCTAGCTAGTTATCTAAAACTAAAACCACGCACATTGTACCCTAAATTTCGCGCGGGTCAAATGCCAGCAATTAAAATTTTCGGACAGTGGCGTTTCAAAAAAAGTGACATAGATAAGTGGCTTAGTGAAAATACAAAAGTGAAAACGGGAACTTTTGCAACCCAGGCATAGGAATCAATGCAAGGTTTACGTATGTTCAATTCTAAGAGCATGGGAATACAAAACAAGGAGAAGCATCAATTATGCCGCAAAGCATATTAGTTATAGATGACGAAGAAATGATTTTAAAGTCAGTTGGCAGATATCTAAGGAGAAACGGCTACAATGTGGAAGCTGTCAATAATGGTAGTGCGGCCATTGAAAAGATAAAACATTATAAATATGATCTGATTATTTCTGACATAAGAATGCCTGGTATGAGTGGAATAGAAACTTTGAAGAAGATAAGAAATTATTTAGATGAAAAAAGGAGGAAGAAGATACCCGTTGTTATAATAACAGGGTACTCGGATGAGGAAGCAAATCGCCAAGCAGCTGAGATATCCGCAGTAGATTATCTTTATAAACCTTTTGAGTTAGATGAATTTATAAAGCTAATAAGAAAAAATCTTGAGGCAACACCTATTTATAAAAGAGTGCATCAAAGAGTCAATGTTGATTTTCCTGCAAGAATAAAACAAGAATGCCCAAGCTCAATATCTTCAAAAAGAATACCTGCAAAGATACTTAATATAAGCGAGGGGGGGCTTGCTTTAAATTCTAAAGAAAAACTTCCGAAAAACGGAGTTTTAAATATTGCCGTTGGGGCAGCTCCTTTTTCTCGCTCTCTATCTTTGTGCGGGAAAGTTGCTTGGGCTGAAGCCGTTGATAAATCAAATGGTTTTCGATATGGTATTTGCTTTGAGGAATTAAAAGAAAGTTTTGTACCTATTTTACGCGATATTTTGTTTAAATATAGATTTCTTGATGAAAGATTTATATCATTGAGTAAAAATCTAGAGATATTTGTAAGAAATTTAAAAAATGAACTTGATGGATTCGACTTATCAAATAATTTTGATGTAAGCAAACAAACTCAATATATCGAAAACCATAAGAAAGCAATACATGATGAATTGGATTATAAATTTAAACAGGTTTGGGATATTGTAAAGGATTTTCCGCAAGATAAATATCTAAGTCACCAAAATTATTATCAAACTGTGCTGGGTCCCTTACTGTTAAAACCTATAGAAATTAACAGGCGCGTTTACGAGAAGCCGTTTGGATATAGCGGTGACTATGTGATGATGAACTATATTTTTGATTACCATAAAGATAATTACTTGGGTAAATCTTTATTTCAAAAAATTGTAAATAACTATACATGTAACATACCTATTTCACGTTCGAACATAGAGCGTAAAAACTATTTGAAAGAAAAAATCCTAGAAACACTACAGAAAAATGATGTAACAAAAATTGTAAGTTTAGGTTCCGGTTCGGCGCGTGAACTTATAGAATTGTTAAAAGAAGGTAAAGTCAACAAACCATTAATGTTTAAATGTCTGGATTTGGAAAAACAAGCCTTAGATTTTGTTAAAACTGAGGTAGATAAAATCAGCTTAGATAAAAAAAGATTCCTGTCAATAGAATATATATATAAAGATATAATAAGCATTATTAGGGATAAAAAACTACAGGTAGAATTTAAGGGCCATCATTTAATATATGTCTCTGGTGTCTATGATTACTTAAAAGATAAAATGGCTTCAGCTTTGACAAAAGTTTTATCAAACTTATTAGCAAAAGATGGAGAGTTAATTATAATAAATGCTTCTTCAGAAAAAAATACTCATAGAGCTTATTATGAACTACTAGGTGGGTGGGATTTAATTTATAAAACTAAAGAGGATATGCTGAAGTGGGTCCAGGATATTCAGGAATTCACAAATATTACTTTCGAAGACCCATCCTTCAATAATAAATACTTATTTTTGAACATCGAAAAATGAGTTTATGAATTATTTATCACTATCAGGTCTATTAGTATTTATTAGCAGCTTAACTTCTGCGAGTTTAGTATATTTTAAAGCTCCAAAGAAAAACATAAGCATTCCTTGGAGCTTTTTTAGTTTTTCGGTAGCCTTGTGGGGTCTTGGTTTATTGGGAGCCTTTTCCACAGATGTTAGAATTAAAGCGCTATTTTGGGCTCGTTTTCTTAATCTAGCCGGTATTTTTATCCCCATTTTTTTCTTCCACTTCGCCATTTCTTTTACCAATAGATTACCAAGGAAAAAAGTAGAGTTGTTTTTTTATTACACCTTGACATTCCTATTTTTTTCTATAGCATTTATGTTTCCAAATAGTTTTGTACCTCGCGTAGCTCCGGCCTTGGTTTTTAAGTATTATCCAATGCCGGGATTTTTATACTATTTTTTTCCGCTATTTTTCGGATATTTTGTAATATATGGCGTATGTATATTATGGAAAGAATTAACATTGTCACCTTCTCCTCTTAGACAAAATCAAATCAAATATCTATTGGCAGGTGTGATAGTGGGTTTTACCGGAGGTTCTACAACTTTTCTTCCCGTCTTTGGAATAAAGATTCACCCATACGGTACATATTGCGTTACATTCTATGTTTTGACAGTTGCCTATGCAATTATACAGCATAGGTTAATGGGCATAGAGGTTCTGTTAAAGCGCGGTTTTTGGTTGGCAGTATCATTTACTGCAGCTTTAGCATCGGGTTACGGCCTATTTACTGTTTTTGAAAATACTTTACAAACTTCAGCTAGAGTAAATGCTGCTTTATCAAGCACGGGTATGTTGTTAACCTTTAGCTTGTTGCTATGGCGGATTTACATAACCCAATTCAGACCTGCAGATTTAAAAGTAAATGCACTAAAAGAAGCTAGTCTCGAAATGGTGATATTTCCTAATCCCGAAAGGTTATCTAAGGAAGTTTGCAACAGGGTGTTTCTAACCTTTAATCCTACCTTTGCCCATATATACTTAATAGGCCAAGATAAGGTGAAATATGACTTGCAAAACCTTATGGGGGAAAGCGAGGGCCCTCTGAAGAAAAGATTAACTAAAAAAGATTCTATAGTAAAATGGTTTTTGGATACAGCACCCCTTCTTGCAAAAAAAGAGTTAATTACACAAAAACAAGCAAAAATACTAGTTTATAATGATATTGCAGAGAAATGGATGCAAAATCCAGATTTTTTGAAGGCCGACAAACATATAATTTCCATTCTTTCGGGAGTTAAGAAGCAAATGGAAGAATTAAAGGCTGAGTTTGTAGTTGCCAGTTCCTATAAGCGGAAACTCTATGGTTTTCTGATATTAGGAGAAAAGGCAAGTGGTTTTTATACTCCGGAAGATTTGGAGGTGCTTTCAAGTCTTTCAACTATCGCCGCAATGAACATACGAAATGCTCTCACCGTATACGACCTTCATGCTAAAGTAAGGGATAAAACACGTCTTCTTAAAGAAATGCGCAATAGAACTACGCAAATGGTCCTTGCTTTTAATAAAAGCATTGATGCGCGCTATCCTTATATGGCTGAGCGGTCAAGAGATATAAAAGAGGTAGGTTTATGGATTGCAAAGGAAATGAAACTCGAAATTACAGACAGGCTTATTTTTGCGCTTCAATTGCATGATATAGGAAAAATAGGGCTACCTGATGAAGTTATTTACGGAGAAGGAAAATTAAACAAAAATGACTACAATAAGCTAATAAAACATCCAAAGATAAGCCGAGACATCTTAAATATTATGGATTCTCTTAAGGAAGTAGCTGAAATTGCCTATTGTCACCAAGAAAGATATGATGGTCAAGGATACCCCAGAGGCCTGAAGGACGAAGAAATACCCATAGAAGCTAGAATAATAGCTGTAGCCGATGCCTACTATCGCGCCATGGCTTCAGATAAGCCTGATAAAGAAGCAATTCCGATGAAAAATGTAGCAAGAGACTTATTAAAAGAAAGAGGCAAGCAATTCGACCCAAATGCAATAGATGCCTTGGTTAGGAGAATGATTAAAGCAAGAAATATAACGAGAAAGCAAGTTAAACATATAGCTATAGAAGAAGGCCTGGTGCCATTTGGAGATATTGATTTATTTTTAAAAAATTTACTAAACAACAAAAACAGTTAAATAATACGTACTCCAATTGCACATTATGTCCTCGCAGCTGCGGAGTAAATAGACTAAAGGGGCAAAAAGGCTTTTGTCAGGCAAACATAAAAGCCGAAGTTTATGCACACGGCCCTCATTATGGTGAAGAGCCTGCTATTTCAGGCACGCGGGGTTCAGGCACTATATTTTTTGCACACTGCACTATGCATTGTGTGTATTGCCAAAATTTTCATTTTAGCCAATCCTGCCATGAAGATACACAAGCTCCAGAGGAAGACCTGACTAAGATAATGCTAGAGTTGCAAAATAAAGGTTGTCACAATATAAATCTTGTAACCCCAACACATTATCTACCCAGTATATTGCAGGCCCTTAAGTTAGCAAAAGAAGATGGATTCAGACTCCCCGTGGTTTATAACACCAGTGGTTATGAATCTATTGAAACATTAAAGACGATTGATGGTACTGTTGATATCTATCTTGCAGATATGAAGTATTCAGATAATGAACAAGCTACTAAATATTCCAATGCTCCTGACTATGTTGAAGCTAATAGACAGGGCATCCTTGAAATGTTCAAACAAGTTGGAGATTTAGTTGTAGACGGAGCAGGTATTGCCAAACGCGGCCTTATAATACGACACCTGGTATTACCAAGCAATTTAGCTGGAACCAAGGAGATCCTAAAATTTATAAGTAAGGAAATTTCTCAAAAAACTTATATTAGCCTCATGTCGCAATATCATCCAGAATATAAGGCATTGGATTTTCCTTTAATCAATCGTAGGATTACGCAAGAGGAATACAAACAGGCTGTTTCCATATTATATAAATTAGGTCTAGATAATGGATGGATTCAAGGCAATATAGGAGATGAAGAAATTAAAAAATTTAAAGGAGGAGGGGTTAATGTTAATAAAAACCATTGAAAAGGATTTCATCGAAGCCATGAAATCAAAAGATGGAATAAAACTTGCAACACTAAGGATGCTCAAAGCAGAGCTTCATAATGTCTTATTAGCAAAAAAGACAAAAGAAAAGGACAAAGACAAAGAAGTAAAATTAGAAGAAAAGGATATAGTAGGTGCTATCAACAAGCTTGCAAAACAACGCAAGGAGTCTATTGAACAATTTAAAAACGGCAATAGGGATGATTTAGTACAAAAAGAAACAAAAGAATTAGAAATACTACAGGTGTATCTGCCTAAGCAGCTAACTAATGAAGAAGTGCTAGAATTGGTAAAAAAGGCTATCACGGAAACCTCCGCTCAAACTAAAGCTGATGTAGGCAAGGTCATGAAGCATTTGATGCCTCAAATACAAGGTAAGACAGATGGTAAAACCGTAAACCAGCTAGTCATTGCAGAGCTTGAAAAATAGAGGTTATTGGATAATGTAAAATAAATTGTACTCTTTTAGATTAAAAGTTCTTTGAAAATCTAAT
>CAZCCH010000033.1:0-12568 GCA_964497315.1 uncultured Planctomycetia bacterium | reverse complement strand
GAAAACCTTAAATACCAATAACCCTCCGGTAACATTTACTTATGAGTCAATAAGGATGCACCTACGTTTAATCGCAGGCACTATCCCCCTTTATGAGGTTTAAGCACCAACTATTATCTATCTGTATAGAAAACTTTAGCTAAAACCCTTGAAGATTTGCTACTTGTCTTTATGAGATTTATACCTCTAATGAGTTCACTCTGCGGTAATTTCTGTAATGCTTCAATAAAGCAACTTAAATCCTTATAGATATTTCTTGGCATTACTCTTTGCATCTTTTCTGTATGCCAATTTTTTATCTGCCATACCAACTCTTCTACTGTGTTTCTTGGGCTTTTTATATAAGAGATGACCATAGGTAAATAGGCTGGTTTTATATGGCGCGCTGGTTCAAGAAAACTAGCAAAATCCGCTAAGACGGACGGTTGCTTAGATGTCTCTTGTGCCAACAATACTGGTGCAATTTCTACATCCGCAACTTCGGCAACTACAACTTGCACAATAGCAGGTTCTGGCGAAGTACACGCTGGAGTAGAATTAGCACCTCCAACTACCAATATTGCAAATAATAAAAACCATCCCATTTGTTTTACCTCACTCTGCTTTTTTATAAACGAGTCTTAGGGAAAATTACGCAATTTTAGGATGATGCTGTTTTTGTAACAAATGCTCAATATGAGCAATTTGTTTTGAGATTAAAAAGATTTTTATCTTGACCTTTAATTTCATCCACTTGCTCATTTTTTCCCCTTTCCCTGGACATGAATCTTTAATGCGTAAAAGAAATCAACCCAGAAAACGCATCCCCGACTAACGATAAAAAGATCACCCATTGCAATACAATTAAAACTGTCTTCATGAAGTTTAGAATTATGTGCCTTTGTAATAGAAAGAAATTTTAAGTTGCTTTCTTGCGCTATGTCCTTATGCCTATTAATCCAAATTCTAATATCTTTTATATCCGGAAGTCTTCCTCTGTCCCTTACGGTATATGACCATTGCTTCTCAATCTTTGTATGCATACCCTGTAAGGTAAATTCTTCAGCAAAGGATAATTGCTTCTTTAATTTATTATTAGAAGTAGCACTTCTTATGGTAATGTCTTTCATTTCAATCACTCCCTTAATAGGGCTAATAAAAAAACCGAGCTACCTTTCGGTAGCCCGGCTATCCAGCACCAATTTTGGTGCTAAATCCTTGGCTTTGCGTTCCCGTTTTCCTAGAAAAAACGGGATAGCCTTTGTCGAGGAGAAGTTTGTACTTTTTAAAAGTCCATAAAATCAACTCAAAAAAAATGCCTTTCTAGCTTCACCTTAAATATACCATATAAAGGTGCTTTTGTCAAGGGTAAATAACTATCTTTTTGTTTTTACTAACACACAAGATATGCACTTCACCAAATCTTTGCTTCTGTATGATTAATCAGCCGTGAAATATTAGTCTTGTGTTTGTAAATGCTTATAATACCTAGAATTACGCTAAAGATTACTATTTCCTTAGGGTATCTTAAAATAATAGCAAATATTGGAAAACCCACTGAGGCGAAAATAGAGGCTAATGAAACATAGTGCGATATCAAAACTACAAGCACCCATAACAAGAAGGTTAAACCAACTGCCTTTGGTGCAAGACCCAATAATACTCCAGTTGAAGTAGCTACACCTTTGCCACCTTTAAACCCTAAAAATATGCTCCAATTATGGCCGCAAATAGAGGCAACACCAGCTAATATCTTTAATAATTCCAAAGATATGCCTGGTAAGCTATTATCATAATTTATTTGGTAGAAAGCACTTGCAATAAATACAGTTGCCAAAAACCCTTTAGCTATATCTAGTATAAGCACTATTATTCCTGCAGGCTTACTAACAGCTCTATATACATTAGTAGCACCTACATTACCACTGCCTATCTTTCGTATGTCTATGCCTTTTGTAAGCTTGGCTATAATTAGTGCAAAAGGAATAGCACCCAATAAATAGCTAAAGCTCACTGCTAATAAAATTTTTAACATATCACGCCTCTTAATGTTTTATTCAGAGCTTTTTCTAAACTCTATCTTAATAGGTGTACCTGTAAAATCAAACCTTTCTCTTATTCTATTTTCAATAAAATTCCCAAGTTGCTTTCTAGCGGCTGTTGCATCATTTGTAAATATCAAAAAAGTCGGCGGTTCTATATTAGTCTGAGTAATAAATTTTAAATTTATCTTCTTTGATTTTTTCGCTCCCTTTACAAAGGGCTTAAAATATTTAAGGCTAGTAAGCATATTGTTGAGTCGCTTTGTATCTAGTCGTTGCTTGCGGATTTCAAAGATATTCTTTGCAAGGTTTATTGTCTTAGCTATATTCCTACCCTCTAGTGCTGATGTAAAAACAACTGGTGCAAACCTCACGAAGTTAGCTTTAGATTGAAGCAGTTCTTTATAATCGTCTGCTGATATATTTTTAACAAGGTCCCATTTGTTAATAGCAACTACACACCCCTTTTGTTGTTTGCAAATATAGTCTAAGATTTTTAAGTCGTCGATTCGAAGACCTTCAAAACCATCTATAAGCACAATGCATATATCAGAGCGCCTGATGGACTGGTATGATCTTGAAACGCTGTAAAATGAAGCTGAATCTTTTAATTTTTTCTTGTGTGTTATACCTGCTGTATCAATCAGCAAAAAACTTGTATTCGATAAACTAAAATGAGTATCTACAGAGTCTCTTGTGGTACCTGGTTTATCATCAACAATAACCCTTTCTTGTTTCAATAAAAAATTCAAAAATGATGACTTTCCGGCATTGGGCCTGCCGACAATTGCAATCTTAATATCTGCTTCCTTAAATTCATCTGTGGGTGTAAGCTGCTTAGTTGCTATATTAAGTAAATTCTCTACCCCAACACCGTGCATGGCTGAGATAGGATAAGGCTCACCAATTCCTAACTGATAAAAATCCAGGCAGGCTTCTTTTAAAGTTTCATTATCAACTTTGTTAACAGCTAAAATTACTCTTTTATTCGTCCGTCTGACTAACTGAGAAATTTCTAAGTCTAAAGGAGTAATCCCTGATTTTGCATCACATACAAATATTAGTATATCTGCCTGATGTATAGCCGCTCTTATTTGTTTTTCAATGAGGCCTACTAACTTATCTTTCCTCGCCAATAAAAATCCGCCAGTGTCTATCAATTCAAAACCTTTATCTTTGTGCTTGCATATAGCATGGACCCTATCCCTAGTCGTACCACTGGCAGATTCTGTAATTGCCTTGCGTCTCCCTAAGATTCTATTAAAAAGAGTGGATTTGCCAACATTAGGCCTACCTACTATTGCTATTGTATAGATTTTTTGTCTCATGGATTTAAGCTTGGCGTATGGGCACATCAAGTAATTTTATGCCGATTCTGATATAAAGGATGCCAGAAGTAACTGTGAATACAACGGCTATATTCCATAATAAATACGCATATGGAAAGTACAAAAGGACACTAATTACTGTCAGCATCTGAAAGGAAGTGGCAAGTTTACCAAGTATGCTAGGCTGGACTTTAAGGTTTTGGGTCATTACATGAATTATAACAGAACCCAAAACAATTATTGCATCACGGCTTACTATGGTTAAGGTAACCCAAGCAGGTAACCTATGTTGTCCTGGGAAGGTCCCTACCATAGAAAGAGATATAAAAGCAGTTATCAATAAAATCTTATCTGCTACCGGATCTATGAATGTACCTAGGACTGTTTTTTGTTTTCTTGTCCTTGCTATATATCCATCTACAGCATCACTTAAGGCAGCTAGTATAAATATACCAAGGGCTACAAATCTAAGGTATTCTTTATCGGCAGTATAGTAAAGAATACAAGCTACAAAAAAGGGGACTGAAAATATTCTTGATATAGTAATCTTATTTGCTAGATTCATATTTGATTGTCCTAATTCGTTTCGGTGGCCAGTAAATCAAGAATGCCTTACCTATTAGATTTTTCTCTGGTACAAAACCCCAATATCTACTATCCCTTGAGCTTTTAGAGTTATCTCCTAATGCATAGAAAAAACCTTCTGGCACAAAAGTCTTCTTACCTTCACTTCCATAAGGACCTTTGTTATAGTAATAAATAGATTTTATAATTTCAGGGTCTTTAACAAGTTTACCGTCTATAAATACATCGCCTCTCTTTATTTGTACGGTCTCTCCTCCTTCAGCAATAAATCTCTTTACAAAATCCTTTTTTGGATTTTCAGGATATTTAAAAACTACTATATCTCCTATCTTCGGTTCTTTAAACCTATAAATAAACTTATTCACAAAAATCCTGTCATTCTCAAGGAGTGTCGGTTTCATTGAGCCTGTGGGAATTTTAAATGCCTGAACTACAAATGCCCTTATTATCAATGCCAAAACAACTGCAACAACAATAGGCTCTACCCATTCCTTTATGAAATATTTAAGTTTAGGATTCACTAGGAATTCTCCTATTATTGGTTTTGCATAAATAACTATATTTTAAGTGCTGCCAAAAATGCCTCTTGAGGAATTTGCACCTTACCAAAACGCTTCATCCTTTCCTTGCCTTGTTTTTGTTTTTCCCAAAGTTTTCGCTTGCGTGTTATATCCCCTCCGTAACACTTTCCAGTGACATGTTTTTTTAAAGGTCTTACTGTCTCCCTTGCTATTATCTTACTTCCCACAGCAGCCTGTATGATCACTTCTATTAACTGCTTAGGAATAAGCTCTTTTAGCTTGGTTGCCAAAGCCCTTGCTTTATAGTTTGCTTTGTCTTTGTGAACTATTGATGAAAGTGCATCGCAGGGGTCGCCATTTAACAAAATATCAAGTTTGACAAGCTTCGCAGATTGATAGCCTTTAAAGTCATAATCCAGTGAGCCATAACCTCTTGTAACTGATTTAATCTTATCGTAAAAATCTACAATTACCTCAGATAGCGGGAATTCAAATACAAGTTTAACCCTGTCAGTAGTCAGATATTCGGTAGACTTATATATGCCTCTTTTTGAAATAGCTAGCTCCATAATGGTACCTATAGAGTCTGAGGGTACTATAAGATAACCATAAATGTAAGGTTCTTCTATTCTTTCTATTTGTTGTTGAGGAGGTAACTTTGTAGGATTATCAATCTCAAGAATTGTTCCATCATCTAAAACAACTTTATACATAACACTAGGGTTTGTAATTACAAGATTAAGGTCGTATTCTCTCTCTAGGCGTTCCTGTGAGATTTCCATATGCAAAAGCCCCAAAAACCCACACCTAAATCCAAATCCAAGGGAAGCGGAGTCTTCAGGCTCATAGACAAAGGATGCATCACTCAAAGATAATTTATCTATTGCTGTCTTAAGCCCGTCATAGTCTTTGCTATTCACAGGATAAATTCCACAAAATACCATTGGTCTTAGTTTTTTATACCCAGGTAAGGGTTCACTGGCGGGATGCTTTAGGGAAGTTATGGTATCTCCGTTTACGATCTCTTTTACATTGCGGAGATTGCAGGTTAAGTATCCTACGTGACCGCATTCTAGGGAAGATGCCTTTTGCATCTTTGGTTTAAAAATACCTACCTCTTGTATTTCGTGTGTCTTTCCAGTAGACATCATCTTAATCTTCATGCCACGGGAAAGAGCGCCATTTACAACCCTTGTGTAAACAATTACACCTTTAAAGGTATTAAACTGCGAATCAAACACTAGACCTTGTAATGGATTTTCTTTTTTTCCTGATGGTGGCGGTATTTCTTTTATAACGCTCTCAAGTATCTCTTGAGTGCCAATACCTTCTTTGGCACTAGTTAATATAATCTCATCTTCTCTTAAACCCAATATATCAACTATCTGCTTTTTAACTCTTTCAGGTTGCGCATTAGCCAAATCAATCTTATTTATAACCGGAATTATCGTTAGATTGTGCTCTAAGGCTAAATAAAGATTTGCAACTGTCTGTGCCTCAACCCCCTGGGCAGCATCAACCATTAAAAGTGCACCCTCGCAGGCAGCTAAAGACTTAGCTACCTCGAAGGAAAAGTCCACATGGCCAGGGGTATCAATTAGATTCAGGAGGTATTTATTTCCATCTTTGGCCTTGTAGTTTAAACTAACCGCAGAGGCCTTAATGGTAATTCCTCTTTCTCTTTCTAAATCCATATCATCTAGCAGTTGGTCTCTGAAATACCTCTTATCAATGGCACCGGTATACTCAAGCAACCTATCTGCTAAGGTGGACTTCCCATGGTCTATGTGGGCAATTATGGAAAAGTTTCTAATTGACTCGTTTTTTATCAATTTAGACACCTGCCAATAGCTTCGCAACCTTCATTATTTCTTCAACCCTCTCTGGTGTAGATGCCTCAACATAGATTCGTAAAATTGGCTCTGTGCCTGAAAGTCGAAACAGTAACCAGCTTTCATCTTCTGCAATAAATTTCACACCATCAAATGTTTTTATTTCAGTTATCTTAACACCTGCTAAATCTTTGGGTGGATTTTTCTTTAATGACTTAAATAAAGTCTTTTTCTTCTCATCAGGATACTCGCAATCTTCCCTGGAATAGAAAAAGTCACCGTATTCAGATGCAACATCTTCTAATATACTCTTTATTGTCTTTTTACGATGCGCCATCATCTCTAATAAAAGCAACCCAGCCAATACACCATCTCTTTCAGGGACAAAACCTTTAAAACCATACCCACCAGATTCTTCACCACCTATTAATACATCCTCTTCTCGCATAAGTTTGCAGATATGTTTAAAACCAACTGGGGTCTCTCTCAAAGTCAGATTGTATTTTCTTGAAATTTTATCCATAAGGGTAGTAAGGGCTATTGTCTTAACAACTGTTCCGGTCCACTTCCTATCTTCTATAAAATGCAACAAAAGCAAAGAAAGTACCTTGTGTGCTGTTATATAATTACCACTGCCATCTACAACACCAACTCTATCAACATCACCATCTAAGGCTATACCTATATCAAAGCCTTCGACCTTAACTTTCTCTTTTAATTCTTTCAAATTCCTCTCAATAGGCTCAGGTGCTATCCCACCAAATGTTGAATCTCCTTCAGAATGTATGGAAGTTACCTTTACCCCTACTTCCTTAAGGAGGTCTTCCATATATCCGTTACCTGCACCATGCATAACATCAATCATTACAGAAAATTTACTTTTTCCTATTTTTTCTAAATCGATGTAGCCTTTGACAAACTCCATCCAATCGCCTGATATATCTTTTAGTTCTATTGAATTATCTCTAAGGGCTTGCTCAAAAGGTATCTTCTTTATTTTCTCTTTATCTAAAAGTTCTTCGAGTTGCTTTGTCACCTCAGGACCTGCAGGACCTGCAAAGTCTGCTTTAAACTTTATTCCATTAAAATTTGGCGGGTTATGACTTGCTGTAATCACAACTCCCCCTGAAAGCTTATTCTTTTTTATGCAATAACTGACCATAGGGGTTGAGCATTTTTTTTCTGACAAAGTTACTTTTATATTATTGGCTGCCAATACACAAGCTACGCTCTTGGCGAATTCATCTGATAGGCGTCTTGTGTCATAACCAACCACCATATGCTTACTACCAGCTGATGATTGCTGGTTTATGTAATCAGCTATTGCCTGAGCAACCTTTTCGACATTTTCAAAAGTGAATTCTTCATCGATAATAGCTCTCCAGCCATCTGTACCAAATTTAATCATGCCACATTCCTTAAGCTTTCTATCGCTTCTTTAGGGTTTTTTGCTCCAAAAACATAGGTCCCAGCAACTAAAACATTAGCCCCCGCTTCAACAACAGGTTTAGCTGTTTCTTTCGTTATCCCACCGTCAACCTCAATATCCTTATCAAACTTAGAACGTAATTCTTTTATTTTAGAAAGAGTGGAATCTATGAAAGACTGCCCTGCAAACCCAGGGTTAACGCTCATCACTAAGATAAAATCTAATAGATTTAGTGTCTTTTCTATTTTCTTAAGCGGCGTAGGAGGATTTAGGACTATTCCCGGCCTAGCATTTAGCCTTTTTATTTCCTCTATCAGCCCAGCTGGTTCTGGTTCTACTTCAATATGAAATGTAACTATATCTGCACCAGCGTCTATAAAATTCTTTGCATATTTCTTAGGCTCTGAAATCATCAAATGCACATCTAAAGGTAAATTGGTACTTTTTTTAATTGCTGCAACTACTTTAGGGCCTATAGTAATGTTGGATACAAAATGTCCGTCCATAATATCTATATGGAGCATGTCTGCTTGGGCATCCTGCATCCTTTTTGCATCTTCACCAAGCCTTGCAAAATCAGCCGATAGAAGGGATGGTGCTACAATAATTTTTTTCTTCATATCATCCTCACTTTACAAACATATAAATTCTGCTTAAATCATTCAGGGTAATAATACCCACTACCTGTTTATTATCTACTACAGGGACCGCCTTAACATCGTGCTTCTCAAACTTTTTATATACACTCATTAATCGTTCATTGGGTTTAACTACAGGAAATCTTGTCTTCATGGCATCTTTTACAAACGCCTCAACGCCTAAGCTATGTATTGCCGATACCAACTCTGAATGGGTTAAGAGTCCTACTAATTTTTCATCCTTTACTACAGGAAAATCTTCCTGATGGCTATGGAAACTTAAGTCAAGCACTCTTGATAGAGGGGCATCTGGTGGAACAGTAAAAAAATCTCTAGGTATAATATCCCTTACAGAGAACTTATTCAATATTAGTCGTATTCCTATCTGGGTCTCTTCTTGTGAAGCAGCCATATAAATAAACACAGCAATTACTATTAGGATAATATGTGAATATAAAAAACCCATCAAACCAAAAATTATAGCAAATGTATGCCCAAGTCCGGTTGCTATCTCAGTTGCTTTTTTATAGCCTATCCTCTCTGCCAAAAAGGCTCTGACGATCCTACCGCCATCCATAGGAAATGCCGGCAGGAGGTTAAAGGCTGCTAGAAAAGGATTTATCCAAAAAGCATAGGCAAAAACCCTGGGCCAAGTTTCTACACCAGGAGGCCAGAAATTCTCTGGGCCCAACCAATAATATGCCGGAAAAAATAAAACAGCTGCCGTTATTATATTAAACATAGGTCCTGCCAAGGCAATGGCAAGTTCTTGCTTTGGTTTTTCAGGGGCAGATTTCATACCAGCTATACCGCCTATAGGTAAAAGGGTTATATCAGTAACTGTTATACCAAATCTTTTAGCCACGAGGCTGTGGCACAACTCATGCAAGGTCACAAAGCAAAATACTAGAAGTATCAAGACTATCCCCTTCGCTCCCCAGAGGTATCCAAATAACAAAGGCAAAAGTAAAAATGTGATATGTATGTTTATCGAAATCCCAAATACCTTAAATAATTTTATGCTTCCTTTCATGAGTCTCCTATAATCTTTTTAATCTTTGTTTTTTGTTTTTCATTAAAGGGTCCAACAAGGGCCAAGTTAAAATTTTCCTTTTTAAAAAGTCTATTTGCCATCCTTAATACATCTTCTCTTGTTACAGCATTAACCTTCTTTAGGATATCGCCGGGAGATAAAACCCTTTCCAAACATACCATCTGCTCGCCTATCCAAACCATATGCTCTGCTGTATCTTCCAAGGCTAGGGATAATTGTCCTATGTAATACTCCTTTGCTCGTTTTAACTCACTAGCTGTAATACCCTTTTGCTTAAGGCTAATTAATTCCTTTAATATTAACTCGACTGCTTCTGTCATCTTTTCATTCTTTACTCCAGCTGTTATGAAAAAGGCACCTGTGTCTCTATACTTTTTTACATGGCTTGAAATAGCATACGCTAAACCACGCCTTTCTCTAACTTCCTGAAATAATCTTGATGACATATTTGCACCCAACACAATATGCAAAAGGCTTACTGCAAACCTATCAGGATCAAAAGCAGAAAGACTACGTGTACCCAGCGCTATATGGGTCTGCTCTATTTTTCTAAAGTGCAGTTTATTCTTTATCTTGCCCAAGTTACTCCTACATGGCTTAAAATGTAGTTTTTTGCTCTTAGTAAGTTTTAAAAATCGTTTTTTTGCTAAGCCCACCAATTCCTCATGCTTTATAGCCCCTGCTGCTGCTATTACGATATTTGATGGGGCGTAGCTTTTCCTAAGATAAGAAACTACATCTTTCTTTGTTATTGAGTTCACAGATTCAACTGTGCCTGCCAAGTTCATCCCCAAGGGATGTCTTGGCCATAAAAGTTGATTTAATAACTCAGCTGCATAATGGTCCGGTAAGTCATTATACATCTTTATCTCTTCTGTGATTATTGCCTTTTCCTTTACTATATCTTTTAAATTCAAGCGGGGGTTTAATACCATATCTGATAACACATCAAACCCAAGATCGAAAAACTTCCCTACCATTTTAACTAAAAAACAAGTAAATTCTTCTCCTGTAAATCCATTTAGAGAACCCCCCACCCCTTCAATTGTCTCTTTTATCTTTATGCTAGAGTAACGTTTTGTCCCATCAAAAAGCAAGTGTTCTATAAAATGATACATCCCTGCCTTTTGGGTGGTTTCATACCTACCGCCAGCAGCTATCCAAAAACCTAAAGACATGGATTTCATATGCGGCATCTGATGCGAGATAATCCTTATGCCATTTTTTAGCTTTGTGCATCTATACATAATAAACCCTTATTAATTACGTAATAGTTTCTTTACGTGTTCTGATGCATCCCTGCTGCATACTAAAGTAGCCCCTGGAGTATGCACAACCACAATATTATTTACACCCAATGTAGCAATGAGATGTTTGCTGTCTCCTACTATAACTGAATCTGTAGTATCTAATATCTTGCAATGAGCTTTAATTACATTGCCGTTTTTGTCTTTTTTGCAAATCCTAGTTAAGGCTTCCCAAGTCCCCAAATCATCCCATAATATATTTGTCTTTATGACTTTTACATTCTTTGATTTTTCTAAAACACCGTAATCAATAGAGGTATTTTTTAAATCCTTATATACATTGAATAGTTTTTCTTTATATCGGGGCCCACCTAAAGATTTATCGATCTCTAAAAGTGCTTTTCCGAGTTTGGACATATGTTTTTTTATTGCTTTTAGAATTACCTCTGCCTTCCAGACAAATATTCCGGAATTCCAAAGATAGTTATCGCCTTTTAGAAATTTCTTTGCCTTGTTTAGGTTGGGTTTTTCAATAAATCTCTCAACATTGTATATTTGCGGGCTTAATTGTCTTTTGCCTTTTGCTTTTATCTTTATATATCCATATCCCGTAGAGGCAAAAGTGGGTTTTATGCCAGAGGTAACTAATAAATCTTTATCTGCTTCTGATATTGCTTTGTGAACTGCTTTTGAAAATCCTTTTGCATTAATCATAAAGTGATCCGCAGGTAAAACAACCATTACACCCTGTGGGTCTTCCTTAGCTATCTTTATGGCTGCCAGGCCTATTGCTGCTGCTGTATTGCGACCAACAGGCTCTGCGAGTATATCTTTATTTTTTAAAAATAAAAGTTGTCTTTTTATAAATGGTACTTGTGCTTTTTGTGTAACTACCAATATACGCGCTTTAGGCAAGGCTATTCTGGCTCTTTTATACGCCTGCTGTAAGAGTGTTGTCTTACCAAAGGTCCTCAATCCATATTTTGGCATTGAACCGGTTGATAAAGGCCAAAGCCTCTCTCCTTTTCCTCCAGCTAAAATTACAACATATACATTATTCATGGGTCGCCTCGACTAGTTTTTTGGTAAACCTACCGACATTCTTAACTAAATTTTTCTTACCTAAGTTTTTCTGTATAACTTTAACAATGGCACTTCCAACAATAATTCCATCTGCCATTTTTTTTAAATACGTTATTTGAGAAGGTTTAGACACCCCAAAACCTACGCACAAAGGTTTTTTGCTAAACTTTTTTATTGTGTTAAGTCTTGATATAACTTCAAGGGGCAGCTTATCGCGAGTACCTGTAACACCAGTGAGTGAGACATAATAAATAAAACCACTTGAGACCTTAGAAATTAACTTTATCCTTTTCTTCGAACTTGTAGGTGCAAGGAGAAAAATTGTCTTGAAATTCTTCTTGCGAGCTGCATTAACTAACTCAGCTGCCTCTTCTGGTGGTAGATCAGGTACGATTACACCATCTACGCCTTTTACTGCAGAATCTCTCACAAAACGATCTATTCCATACCTATAGACAGGGTTGAAGTATGTCATGAACACAATGGATATCTGTGAATGCTTTCTTATTTTAGCAACTAATTTAAAAATAGCTCTTAAATCTACTTTGTTTTTCAATGCCCGCTCTGATGCTGCTTGTATAGTTGGACCATCAGCCAAGGGATCAGAAAAAGGAATCCCGAGCTCTATGATATCCACACCACAATTTTCCAGTTCAAAAATTAGTTTTTCTGTGACTTTTAAAGATGGGTCCCCTGCTGCAATGTAGGCAACGAATGCCTTCTTTTTTTCTTTTTTTAGTTGCTTGAATTTTTTATCAATTCTATTCATAAAGAACTCCTCGTATAATGTTCACTTGACAGCGAACGTAATTTTAGCAACAATGTACTTA
>CAZCCH010000032.1:0-12881 GCA_964497315.1 uncultured Planctomycetia bacterium | reverse complement strand
GACGTAGCGCAGTTTGGCTAGCGCACTTGAATGGGGTTCAAGGGGTCGCCGGTTCAAGTCCGGCCGTCCCGACCAATTAATTGATAGAAAGAGGATTTTAAAATGGATAAGGTAAATATTGGAATAATCGGATTTGGTACTGTGGGTGTAGGTGTTATAAAGGCACTCAAGGAAAAATCTGTATTTTTACAAAAAAAGGCAGGGGTTAAGATAAGGGTCAAAAAGATTTGCGATATAAACTTACGCAGGAGGCGAGATGTAAATGTTAATAAAAGATTACTCACCAAAGACCCAAATCAAATATTGCAAGACCCGGATATTGGGATTGTTGTCGAATTAGTAGGCGGGATACACCCTGCAAAAGAGATAATCATAAATGCCTTGAATAATAAAAAGCATGTTGTTACTGCGAATAAAGCACTCCTCGCACAAGAAGGCAAGGATATCTTTAAAGCTGCTGAAAAAAACGGCATGGATATCTATTTTGGAGCGAGTGTTGCAGGTGGGGTACCCATTATAAAGGCCTTAAGGGAAAGCTTAGTTGCAAACCGTATTGATGCGATATTTGGGATTGTAAATGGAACTTCTAATTACATCCTTACTGAAATGTCACGTGAAGGTTATAGCTTTAGCAAGGCATTGCAGGAGGCGAAAAAACACGGCTATGCAGAAAAAAGACCCTCGCTTGATATAAAAGGAGTTGATTCAGCACATAAGTTAGTTTTACTGGCCCTTTTAGGATTTGGTAAGTTTGTTAAGATGGAAGATATTTATATTGAAGGAATCTTGGATATTTCAGATAGCGATATAAAGTATGCCAAGGAGTTTGGGTATAGGGTAAAGCTTTTAGCTATTGCAAAGGCTGAGAAAGGTGAGCTTGAAGTAAGGGTTCATCCGACTTTGCTTTCTAAGGAGCATCTTTTATCTAATGTCTCAGGGGTTTATAATGCAGTATACGTCCATGGCGATATGATAGGTAGCGTTTTATTCTACGGACGTGGTGCCGGACGTAACCCTGCTGCTAGTGCTGTAGTTGCAGACATAGTTGATTTAGCAAGAAACTTAAAACTAAATGCTGCAGGGAGGGTGCCTCCATATTCAAAGTCAATTCCGATAAAAAAGATAAAGGAAATAGATGAAATTGAATCCCGCTATTACATAAGATTTTCTGCTGTTGATGTACCCGGTGTCTTGGCTAAGATTTCAGGGATTTTAGGAAGGTACGGCATTAGTATTGCAAGCGTTGCGCAAAAAGAAAGAAAACAGGCGCGTATTGTTCCTATTGTCATGATGACTCATGAAGCAAGAGAAAAATCAATGCGCAAAGCCCTTGCAGAAATAGATAGACTATCAGCAATAAAAAGAAAAAGCGTTGCTATTAGAGTGGAGCGATAAGGCCATGTGGAAAGGATTAATAAACAAATATAGAGAATTTCTACCTGTAAGTAAGAACACACCTGTTATTACTTTGCAAGAAGGCAATACCCCTTTACTTTATTCGTGTACACTAAGTAATATTTTAGGTGAAGGGTTTGAGGTATATCTAAAATACGAAGGTGCAAACCCAACTGGGTCTTTTAAAGACAGGGGCATGACTCTAGCCATATCAAAGGCAATTGAAGAAGGTGCAAAGGCTGTTATGTGTGCCTCAACGGGGAACACCTCAGCTTCAGCAGCTGCATATGCTGCCAAGGCAGGCATTAAATGCATTGTCTTAATACCTAAAGGTGCAATTGCCCTTGGAAAATTAGCTCAGGCTATGATACATGGCGCACAGGTTATAGCTGTAAATGGTAATTTCGACGATGCATTAAAGTTGGCGAGAGAAATCACAGATAAATACCCCATAACCTTAGTGAATTCTTTAAACCCCTACAGGATAGAAGGCCAGAAAACAGGCAGCTTTGAAATCTGCGATTTTCTCAAAAACCCACCTGATTTTCATTGTATACCTGTTGGCAATGCTGGAAATATTACCGCCTATTGGCAAGGATATAAAGAATATAAGAGAAAAAGGAAGATTAATAAGCTTCCAAAGATGTGCGGTTTTCAAGCAGCTGGTTCAGCACCAATTGTAAAAAAACATATAATAAAAAATCCTAAGACAATAGCCACTGCCATAAAAATAGGTAATCCAGCAAGTTGGAAGAGGGCCCTAGCAGCTAAAAATGAATCCAAGGGATTAATAGATATAGTCACTGATGTGCAGATATTAGCGGCATATAAATTATTAGCTAGCCACGAAGGTCTCTTTGTTGAACCTGCTTCCGCTGCATCAGTAGCAGGATTATTGAAGCTAGCAAAGAAAAAATATTTCAATAAAGCAAAAAAGACTTCAAGGATTAAGAGAATAGTATGTATTTTGACAGGCCATGGACTTAAAGATCCTGATAGGGCGATTCTCTCTATAAAAAAACCTAAAGTTGTGTCTGCAGATATAAAAGCAGTCTTAAAGGAGATTGGATACAAATGAAATACGCAGTCTTAGTAGGCGATGGTATGGGTGATTACCCCTTAGAGGAGCTGGATAATAGAACTCCTCTTGAGGTTGCCAGAACTCCTAATATGGATTTTATAGCTAAAGAAGGTAAAGCAGGTATTGCCAAAACAATTCCAGCAGGTTTTGCCCCAGCGAGTGATGTGGCGAATTTATCTATTTTAGGCTATGAACCTAAAAAGTACTATTCAGGAAGAGGTCCCCTAGAGGCAGCAAATATGGGTATTGCACTTTCTGAAGGGGAGGTTGCCTTTAGGTGTAACATCGTTACGACAGACAAAGATACTATGATAGATTATAGCGCAGGTCATATAACTACAAAAGAGGCAGACCAATTAATAAGGCACCTAGACAAGGAGCTCGGTAGTGAAGAGATAAAGTTTTATCCAGGCGTAAGTTACAGACACCTTATGGTAATAAAAGATACATCAAAGGCTAAGGGATTACTTAAAACAAAATGCCTTCCCCCGCATGATATTACCGGCTGGAAGGTTTCAAAACATTTACCAAAAGGCCCAGAGGCAAGCTTTTTGCAAGATTTAATGAATAAATCACAAGAAATACTTTTAAGTCATGATGTAAACAAAGTACGCATTGACCTTGGTGAGAACCCAGCAAACATGATATGGTTGTGGGGGCAGGGTATGCCTTGTAAGATGCCAAAATTTTCTGAAAAATTTGGAGTTGAAGGTTCTATTATTTCAGCTGTTGATTTAGTTAAGGGGATAGGAAAACTTATAGGATTAAAATCTATAGATGTACCTGGGGCAACAGGATATTATGATACCAACTATTTCGGCAAGGCAGATTATGCCTTAAAGTCTTTAGAGGATAAAGATTTTGTATTTGTTCATGTAGAGGCCCCTGATGAGGCAGGGCATAATGGTGACTTAAGGCCGAAGATAACAGCAATAGAAAACTTTGATACTTCAATTGTTGGGGTAATACTTAATCAATTAAAAGGGAAGGAAGATTTCAGGATACTGGTTTTACCAGATCACTATACACCTATAAAATTACGAACTCATACTGCAGATCCTATATTTTTTGCAATGTATGGCAAGGGAATTAAAAAGAACGAGATAAGTGCATTTAATGAAAAATCCATCAAGGGTAGTACCTTTACATTTAAAAGTGGAAGTGAATTGATGGAATACTTCATTAAACAGTAATTCTTTTAGTTGGGCTATGGATACATTTGTCATTATCGTTATAAGTGGGGCAATTTTTTGGTTCGGCTATGATTGGTATAGCAAAAAAATAGAGAAGCTCTTTAACATTGACAAAAAAAGAAAAACCCCTGCTTATACTGAAGGCGATGGGGTAGATTTTGTTCCTGCAAAGCACTGGAGCGTTCTTTTTGGACATCATTTTGCCTCTATTGCTGGTGCAGCACCTATAGTTGGACCCATCTTGGCACTTTCTTTATGGGGATGGTTTCCAACACTTTTATGGATTGTGTTTGGGACAGTGTTTATAGGTGGTGTGCATGATTTCTCAAGCCTGATTATATCAGTTAGACACAAGGGGTCTTCAGTCGCTGATATTGCCCAAGATACTATCTCAAAAAGGGCAAAGATAATCTTTTTATCCTTTGTGTGGATTACGCTTATTTTGATAATTTCAGTCTTTGTTTGGATTTGCGCGAAGACCTTAGTAACTAAACCAGAAATAGTTATCCCCTCCCTAGGGCTAATACCCCTGGCTATAGTGGTAGGGTATTTAATGTATAACCGTAAATTAAACCAAGCAGGGGTTACGATATTTGGACTTGTTGCTTTAGCAGGGTTGGTATTTTTAGGTGAAAAATTCCCAATTGCATTAAGCTATAGACCCATATTTGTTTGGAGTGTATTACTTTTAATTTATAGCTTTTTTGCAAGTGTAATGCCAGTTCAGATATTACTTCAGCCAAGAGATTACCTCAGTGCATTTTTACTTTTATTTGGTTTGCTCTTTGGATATATAGGGCTTATATTTTATAACCCTCAGACAAACTTTCCAGCCTATATAGGTTGGAAGGCTCATAATATGAGCACATTGTGGCCAGTATTATTTATAACAGTAGCTTGTGGTGCAATAAGCGGTTTTCATTCTTTGGTTGCGAGCGGAACTACATCAAAGCAAATTGCTAATGAGAGACACGCAAGAAGAATAGGCTATGGCGGTATGGTAATGGAAGCAGTCCTAGCAACAATGGCAGTTTTAGTAGTAGCTACTGGGTTTTCCAAGGCTTCAGATTTATCTATGTATATGGCTGAGGCAGGTAAAGGACCTGTAGGTGCATTTGGTTTTGCCTATGGTAAGGTAACCGAGGGGTTTTTAGGTAAATATGGAGTAGCATTTGCCATTTTGGTTTTAAATGGATTTATATTAACTACTCTAGATAGTGCTACTAGAATTGGCAGGTATCTAACACAAGAATTATTTCGTGTAAAAAATAGATTTTTATCTACCTTGGTTATAGTAGCATTGAGCGGGTGGTTGGGCCTAAGTGGACAATGGAATGAAATATGGCCTATATTTGGCTCAGCAAATCAACTAATAGCAGCGCTTACCCTGATTGTAGTTTCAGGATGGCTTTTAGGTAAAAGAAAGCACCTGCGTTATACAATGCTGCCAACCATGTTTATGGTGGTTACAACCCTCACTGGGTTGATTTATAAACTGATAGAGTATGGCAGGACTAAAAACTTCATTCTTTTCTTTATAGCCTTAGTACTTTTAGGATTAGCATTTTTTGTTTTATATGAAGCAATTGAAGAAATAAGAAAGATGAAATTAAAAAGAGTAAGGATGTAATCTAATGAAAAAATTAATAGTTCAAAAATATGGCGGTAGCTCAGTAGCGGATCCCCAGAGAATAAAAGCAGTTGCAAAAAGGGTGGTAAAATATAAGAAAAAAGGCTATGACTTAGTAGTTGTAGTATCTGCCTTGGGTGACACTACGGATGAATTGCTCACCCTCTCCAGACAGATAACAACGCACCCTTCTGAAAGAGAACTTGATATGCTTATCTCAACAGGAGAGCAGGTTTCAGTAGCCCTCCTGGCCATGGCCATTCATAAGCTAGGCAAGAAGGCAATTTCCTTTACCGGGGCACAGGTCGGCATAATTACGGATAAATTTCATACTAAGGCAAAGATTTTAACGATAAATACAAGAAGGATACGACGTGAACTAAAAAATGGACAAATAGTAATAGTTGCAGGTTTTCAAGGTATAAGCCTCGAAAAAGAAATTACCACTTTAGGCCGAGGCGGCAGTGACTTAACAGCAGTAGCCCTTGCTAAGGCCTTAGGGGCTAGAGTTTGTGAAATATACACAGATGTTGAGGGCGTATATACTACAGACCCAAGGATTGTACACAATGCTAAAAAACTTCACCGTATAAGCTATGAAGAAATGCTTGAGATGGCAGCCACAGGTGCTCAGGTTATGCAGGCGCGCTCTATAGAGGTTGCTAAAAAGTTTGATGTTCCGTTACATATCAGGTCTAGTTTTTCCGATAAGGAGGGAACTATGATTTCAAAAGAGATAAAGGCAATGGAAGATCTTTATGTAAGTGGTGTGACTATTAATAAAAATGAAGCAAAAATTACCTTAACAGATGTCCCCGATAAACCCGGTGTTGCTGCTAAGATATTCAAAGAGATTGCCGGTAAAAATATTAATGTAGACATGATTATCCAGAATGTTAGTAGAATAGGTTATACAGATGTTTCATTTACGGTTCTAACAAGTGATTTACAAAAAACACTTAAGGTCGCACAGGGTGTATCTAAAAAAATAGGCGGAGGACGCGTTAGCTATGACAAAGGCATAGCTAAGATTTCTGTTGTGGGTGTTGGTATGCGCTCACACTCTGGTATTGCAGCAAAGATGTTTGAGGCCTTGGCAGATAAAAAGATAAACATAGAGATGATTTCAACAAGTGAAATAAAGATATCTTGTGTAATAAGAAAACGTCGGTCTGAAGAGGCAGTTAAGGCTATCCATAAAAAATTTGGCTTAGGAAAATAATTATAGAGGTAGAAAATGCAAAGAGTAGAGCTATATGATACTACATTAAGAGATGGAAGTCAGGGGGAAGGGGTTTCTTATTCTGCAGCAGATAAGATAAGAATTGCCAAAAAACTAGATTCATTAGGAATGCACTACATTGAAGGTGGATGGCCCGTATCAAATCCCAAAGACCTTGAGTTTTTTAAGCAGATTAAAAGACAGGGGTTAAAAAATTCTGAGGTGATAGCCTTTGGTTCAACAAGAAGGGCTAAGGTTAAAGCATCAAACGATATAAACATCAAGGCATTGTTAAAGGCTAAAGTAAAGACAGTCTGCATTTTTGGGAAAACCTGGGATTTGCATGTAAAAGATGTACTTAGGACCTCCTTGGATGAGAACCTAGAGATGATAGAGGATTCCGTGAGGTATCTTAAATCCAAGGGCTTGAATGTAATTTATGATGCAGAGCATTTCTTTGATGGATACAAGGCTAATCCTGTCTATGCCTTGAATACTTTATGGGCAGCTTGTGAGGGGGGTTGTAAAACAATTGTTTTATGCGATACAAACGGAGGTACCATAACTAGTGATATCACAGATATCATAGAAACTATCAATCATAAGGTGAATGTAAAATTAGGAATACACACCCACAATGACAATGAAATGGCTGTAGCAAATTCGGTGGCAGCTTACTTAGCAGGCTGTAGGCATATTCAGGGTACCATAAACGGCTATGGCGAGCGATGCGGCAACGCAAACCTTATCTCAATTATACCTATATTAAAATTAAAACTTGGTGTTAACTGCATTCCAGATAAAAAGTTAAAGGAATTGACTGAGGTTTCTAGGTTTGTAGCAGAGGTTGTCAATATGAAGCATATGGATAACCAACCCTTTACAGGCCAAAGTGCCTTTGCGCATAAGGGTGGGGTTCACATAAACGCTGTTATGAAAAACATCAAAAGTTATGAGCATGTAAAGCCAGAGCTCGTCGGAAACAAACGCAGATTCTTAATTTCAGAACTTTCCGGTAAAACTAGTATTTTAATAAAGGCAAAGGAACTTGAGTTAGACTTAAGGAAGAACACACCCCAGGCAAAGAAAATTTTAAGCCTACTTCAAAAATTAGAGCACCAAGGGTATCATTTTGAAGCAGCGGAGGAGTCTTTCGAACTTTTAATGAAAAGAGCCTTAAAAAAATACAAGAATTTCTTCCAGCTGCAAGGATTTAAGGTCTTGGTAGAAAAAAAGAAAGATAAACTTATTTCAGAGGCCACAATAAAACTAAAGGTAAAAGGCAAAATCGAGCATACTGCTGCTGAAGGAGATGGTCCAGTAAATGCCTTGGATAATGCCTTACGTAAAGCATTAGTAGATTTTTATCCCACATTAAGTCAGATGCACCTCTCAGATTTTAGGGTCAGGGTTCTAGATGAAAAAACAGGGACTGCTGCCAAGGTTCGTGTTTTGATAGAGTCACAAGATGCAAAAGACTCTTGGTGGACCATTGGTGTTTCAGAAAACATTATAGAGGCGAGCTGGCAAGCACTCCAAGATAGCGTTGAGTATAAATTACTGAAAGATAAAACCAAATAAACAAATCTATGTCATCCCTTTCATCGCAGTACAACCCTAAAGAAGTTGAGAAAAAGTGGTATAAATTCTGGGAAGAGAAAAATTTATTTTCTGCTAAGGCAGACCCAGAAAAAAAACCATACTGCATTGTTATTCCTCCGCCGAATGTAACAGGTATCCTTCATATGGGTCATGCCCTTAACAATACCCTTCAAGATATTTTAATAAGATATAAGAGAATGCAGGGGTTTTCTGCACTTTGGATGCCTGGTACAGACCATGCAGGAATTGCCACCCAAAATGCCGTAGAAAAAGAACTAGCAAAAGAAAAAATAAAAAGGCAAGATTTAGGTAGGGAAAAGTTCCTAGAGCGCACCTGGCAGTGGAAGGAAGAATATGGTTCTACCATTATAGAGCAGCTTAAACGTCTTGGTTGCTCATGTGATTGGCAGCGCACTAGATTTACTATGGATGAGAGATATTCAGAGTCTGTCAAGGATGTGTTTTTAAAACTTCACAAAAAAGGTCTAATTTATCAAGGCAATTACATCATTAACTGGTGTCCACGTTGCCAGACAGCATTGAGTGACGAAGAATCAGAGCACAAAGAGGTGCAAGGTGGTTTATATTATATAAAGTACCCAGTTAAAGACAAACCAAAAGAGCACATTGTAGTAGCTACGACTAGGCCAGAAACTATGCTTGGTGATACTGCAGTTTGCGTCAACCCAAAAGATAAAAGGTATAAACACCTAAAGGGGCAAGCTGTGATATTACCTATTTTAAACCGCGAACTAAAGGTAGTGTTTGATAGTGCTGTGGACCCAAAATTTGGTACAGGGGCATTAAAGATAACTCCTGCACACGATCCAGTAGACTTTGAATTAGGTAAAAAACACAAATTAGAAACCATTAATGTGATGAATGCTGATGGGACCATGAATGAAATGGCAGGTGAGAATTATGCGGGCATGGACCGGTTTGAGTGTCGAGAGGCCCTCCTTGAAGATTTAAAAGAAAGAAATCTTTTTGTGAAAGACATAACTCATAAACATGCTGTAGGTCATTGTTATCGCTGCCATACCATGGTAGAGCCAAGGCTTTCAAAGCAGTGGTTTGTTAAGATGAAGCCTTTAGCAAAACCTGCAATTTCTGCTGTTAAAAGAAAAAAGATAAAATTTCACCCAGCACGCTGGGAAAAAGTTTACCTTAATTGGATGGAAAATATTCAGGACTGGTGTATATCCCGTCAGATATGGTGGGGGCATAAAATTCCAATTAAGGGAGAAAAAGATGTTTTAGATACATGGTTTTCATCGTGGTTATGGCCTTTTGCAACATTCACAGATAAAAAGGAATTGAAATATTTTTACCCTACAGCTTGCCTTATAACCGCACAGGAGATAATATTTTTCTGGGTGGCGCGCATGATTATGGCTGGTTTTGAATTTATGAAAGACATCCCCTTTAAAGATGTTTATATCCATGGGACAGTAAGAGATGATACAGGAACTAAGATGTCCAAGTCTTTAGGTAATATCATTGACCCTTTAGAGATAATAGATGAAGTAGGCGCAGATGCATTGCGTTTTAGTATCATTTGCATTACTGCAAGCGGACAGGATGTGTTTTTATCAAAGAAGAGATTTGAGACAGGCCGAAACTTTGCCAATAAAATATGGAATGCCTCAAGATTTTTATTGATGAATTTAAAAAAGGAAAATATACCAGGAGATTTGTGCGTATTTGCTAAGAGTTCTGAACTTACACTTGCTGACCGCTGGATTTTAAGTAGACTTTATCAAGCAATAGATTCAGTTACAAAATCTATTGATAAATACCGTTTTAACGATGCAGCAAATACACTTTATGATTTTATCTGGCATGAATTCTGCGATTGGTATGTGGAATTTTCAAAATTAACCATAGATGACAAAAAGACTCAATTCATACTTTATAAAGTACTTGAGAAGTCCTTAAGATGTTTGCATCCATTTATGCCTTTTATTACAGAGGAGGTTTGGAGTCACCTGCCGCACACAGAAGATGCTATTATGGTTAAAAACTACCCGCATGTAAATAAAGATTTAATTAATAAACAAATAGATAAGGCAATGGAACATGTAATAGCGCAGATAACAACTATTCGCAATATACGTTCTAACTGGCGCATTGAACCATCCAAGAGGCTTTCTGTTTTTATAAAAACACCTTCAAAGGATATTACCAAGATATTGAAAGAAAACTCTTCTTATATAAAGCGTTTCGCACGCGTAGAAGAAATTGAAATTGGTGAGAAAACTAAAAAACCACCACGTTCCGCAACAGCAGTTTCAATGAATATTGAGACCTATGTTCCACTTGCTGATTTAATAGATATTGACCAAGAGAAAAAACGCCTTCAGAAACAAATAGAGGAAATAGAAGAATTTTTAAAGAGCAATCAGAAAAAATTAAAGAACAAAAAATTCTTGGAGCAGGCTCCTAAAGAGGTGATAGAAAAGACAAAGATACGTCAAAAAGAATTAAAGACAGATTTAAAGAAATTAAAAACAAATTTAGGGGATTTAAAATAAGATTACAAGTTTTTCTTTCTCATTCAGGGGTTTCATCACGACGCAAGGCAGTTAAGTTTATAGAAGATGGCCTGGTTAAAGTAAATGGTGAAGTGGTTACACAGAAGGGTTTCTGTGTTGACCCTACAGGTGATCACATTGAGCTTGAAGGTAAGCGCCTAAAGCCTGCAGAAAAATATATATACTTAATGTTTAATAAGCCAAGAGGAGTTGTAACGACTGTATCAGATGAACGCGGCCGTGAAACGGTAATGGATTTTTTGCCAAAACTACATCGCAGAATATACCCTGTCGGTCGACTTGATAAAGATACTACAGGATTATTGCTTTTAACAAGTGATGGTGAATTGGCATACCGCTTGACTCATCCTAAGTTTAAGATTGATAAGATTTACCATGTTCAGCTAAAAGGAGATTTTTCCATTAAGGCAAAAAAGCAACTTGAAAAAGGTATTTTTATTGATGGAAGGCGTACTTCGAAAGCAGGCATTAAAATATTAAAACATACAAGACAATTTAGCATTTTGACAATTAAGCTGCATGAAGGCAGAAAAAGACAAGTACGCAGGATGTTTAAAAAAATGGGTTTTTCTGTTATACGATTAAAGAGAGTAGCGTTTGGAAATTTGGTTTTGGGTAATCTAAAAGAAGGTTGCTACAGGAAACTTACAACAGCAGAATTAAAAAAACTTAAATTTACAGTAGGTGTTAATTAACAAAAGGAGGGTACTAAAATGACCCACTTTTATAGACTCATCCCACTTATTATAGCGGGCATAGTTTTAACAGGTATTATATCAGCCATAGCAGAGGAGGTGACACTCACCACTTACTACCCAGCCCCTACAGGGGAATATAACGATTTGGAAGCAGGGGTTCTCACACTTACACCTGGATCTGTCCCACCTGTTGCTACAAATTCAGAATTAGAAGGTATGTTTTATTATGATGATGGAACAGGTAGTAACACAGAAGGCCTTTATTACTGCGAAGCAAATGCAGGTGGTTGGACTCTTTTAGGTGGTGGTGCGTGGACAAAAGCAGCAAGCGGAACAGATATTTATTACACAGGTAAAGTAGGCATTGGCGGGGCAACAACTCCATCACACCAACTCCACATAAAAGGCACAGGTGCAGCTACAGACGGAATAAGAGTTAGTGCTACTGGTACACTATTCATTCCAAAACCAGGACAAGAAGCAGCCAAAAACACATTCAACGCCAGAGGTCTATCAATTACAGAGGTCAGCCGAACAATCACAAACTCCTACCAACCCAACGTAGGAATAGCAGTTGCAGTAAACCAAACCGAACCAGCAGTTGCCTTAAAAAACACCAACGGCCCTGCCCTAGTAACAGAAGAAGGCTATGTAGGTATTGGGGCATTTGATCCACAGAGGCAATTACATATTTACAACCCAGGCACTATTTTTGATCCAGGATTAGTGATAGATGCCCCCGTTCCCACATTAGTGCTAAAGGAATATGATGAGGGTACAGATGAAAAATATTGGACGTACAAAGCAGCCAATGGCATCTTTTACGGTTATGTAGCTAACGATTTGGAAACTAGTTTTATACCCTGGCTTGTTGTTGGAAGAACAGGCACTACTGTCGATAAGGTAGCCTTTCCTAATGGCAATGTTGGTATTGGGACTAATGCTCCAACTAAGAAATTAGATGTAAGTGGCATTATAAGGGCAAATGGAATTATACTTAATCCAGTTGATGTTAGTACCGTGACCGGGGAAAATGGAATGCTTATCTGCGATTCTACTGATAACAAGGTAAAGCAATGGGATGCTACTGCTGGCGGGGGAAGTGGCGGTTGGGTTTCCTTAGCAGCGGCAACTCCTAATATTAGTCAATCAGAAGGTTATTTTAGAATTGGAGATGTTCAGGTGTGCTGGGGACCTTATGTACCTTCTCCAGAGAAGGTTTGGTCTTCTAGAACCACAAATTTCCCTCAAGCTTTTAAAGATACCACTTATCAAATCGTTGCACATACATATAGCAAGGATACCCACGCAAACGTAGAGGTTGACTCAAAAAGCACAGACTCTTTCAGAAACAGGAGTTATTACAATCATAACCCATCGCCACACACCGGAACTTACATCGCCCTAGGCAAGTGGAAATGAGAAAAGAAACAATTGAAAAACTTGCAAAAGCAGCTATTAGTGAAGATTTAGGAAAAGGTGATATTACCTCCCAAATCACTATT
>CAZCCH010000031.1:0-13935 GCA_964497315.1 uncultured Planctomycetia bacterium | reverse complement strand
GTGTGGTTTAGTTCGTTCAAATTTTTCTCTTGCCATCTTACACCTCCATTTTGACGATTTTTTCCATTATATCTGAAGGCACTTCCGCATAATAGGAAGGCTCCATTGTATAGGTTGCTCGTCCTTGAGTTAATGATCTTAAGGCAGTAGCATATCCAAAACAACAAGCTAATGGTGCAAATCCTTTGACTACCTTTGCATTGCCCCTCTTGTCCATTGCGGCTATTTTGCAACGGCGAACATTTAAATCACTAATAACATCTCCCAAAAATTCCTCAGGTGTTATAACCTCTAAATTCATAATAGGTTCTAAAAGAATTGAGTTGCCTTTTCTTAAACCCTCTGTAAAGGCAAGCGATGCAGCTGCTTTAAAGGCTAACTCCGATGAATCTACTTCATGAAACGAACCATCTATTAAATAAACTGCTATATCGGTTACGGGAAAACCTGCTAAAACACCACTCCTTGAGGCATCTTCAACGCCTTCTTTAACTGCTGGGATAAATTCTTTAGGAATTGCACCACCTACAATCCTATTTGTAAAGGTTATCCCGCTATTTGGTTCCCCGGGAGCCATATCTAAGACAGTATGACCATATTGACCTCTGCCTCCTGTCTGTTGGACAAATTTACCAGTGGCTGTTGTTCTTTTTGTAATCGTCTCTTTATATGCAACTTGAGGTCTACCGATATTTGCGCCTACGTTAAATTCCCTAAGCATCCTATTAGCAATGACCTCTAAGTGTAATTCTCCCATTCCAGAAACTATAGTCTGTCCTGTGTCTTTATTATAGGTAACCTTAAAAGATGGGTCTTCATCTGAGAGCTTCTTAAGTGCTGTTCCAAGTTTATCTTGGTCAGCCTTGTTCACGGGTTCTATGGCCATCGACAAAACCGGCTGTGGGAAATGCATTGATTCTAATCGTATAGAATGACGCACATCGCATAGGGTATCCCCCGTGGTTGTGTCTTTTAAGCCCACTACTGCAACTATATCTCCTGAAAACACTTCATTGCGAATTTGTTGTTTATTAGCATGCATTTGAACTATCTTTCCTATGCGTTCTTTGTTGCTGGTATTAGCATTCAATATGTAGCTGCCAGTCTTTAAAACTCCAGAATAAATCCTCACGTATGTAAGTTTACCAACGTAAGGATCAGAAAACACTTTAAAGACAAGACCACAAAATGGTTCCTTATCGCTAGCGCTTCTTTCTTCTTCTTTGGAATTACTGAGGTTTATTCCCTTTATAGCCGGCACATCCAAGGGCGAAGGCAAGTAGTCGCAAATCGCATCAATTAAAAGCTGTACTCCTTTATTTTTTAAGGCACTCTCACATAATACTGGAACAAATTTGCCCTTGATAGTTGCCTTTCTTATGGTCTTCTTTATGAAGTCCACATCGATATCTTTGTTGTGGACATATTTATACATTATTTCATCATCAACTTCGGCTAGTTTTTCAAGTAGTACTCGTCTGTATTCTTGGGCCTGTGCGGCATATTCTTCAGGAATTTCACAAGTCTCATATTTTGCTCCAGAGGCATCTAGATATTTGATGGCCTGCCCACCTACCAGGTCAATAACTCCTATAAAATCTTCTTCTTTACCAAGAGGTATTTGTATTGCAGCTGCCGGGGCACCCAGCCTAGTGTGCATTTGTTTAATGGTAGCAAAAAAATCAGCTCCCACCCTGTCCATCTTGTTCACAACTGCCACTCTTGGAACATTATATCTATCCGCTTGCCTCCAGACAGTCTCACTTTGCGGCTCAACTCCACCTACCCCGCAAAATATTACTACTCCGCCATCAAGTATCCTCAAAGAGCGCTCCACCTCTACGGTAAAGTCTACATGACCAGGTGTATCTAAAATGTTTATCCTGTGGTCTTTCCAAAAACAGGTTGTGCTGGCAGAGGTTATTGTAATTCCTCTTTCTTGTTCTTGCTCCATCCAATCCATAGTAGCAGTGCCTTCGTCTACTTCTCCAATTTTATAGACCATACCTGTAAAAAACAGAATCCTTTCTGTCGTAGTCGTTTTTCCAGCATCTATATGCGCCATTATTCCAATATTGCGTGTTTTAGGTAATTCTATTTGACGTTTCATATTACCAACGGTAGTGTGCAAAGGCCTTATTGGCATCTGCCATTTTATGTGTATCTTCTTTCTTTTTAACTGCTCCACCTTCACCCTTATATGCATCTAGCAACTCTAAGGCAAGGCGCTCTTCCATCGGTTTACCTTTTCTTTGCCTGGCCAAATTTCGTATCCAGCGCAATGCAATAGTTGTGCCCCTGGCAGCCTTTACCTCAATGGGTATCTGATAAGTGGCTCCGCCAACCCTTCTCGCTTTTACCTCTAAGAGCGGACGAACATTGTCTATTGCTTTTTGTAAAACCTCAAGTGGGTCTTTCTTATCTGTCTTTTCGCAAAGTATATCAAAAGAGCGATAAATTATTTTTTCTGCTATGGACTTCTTGCCCCTTGTCATAATCAAATTTACAAAATGAGCTACGAGTTTGCTATGATATTTTGGATCTGGAATGACTTCTCTTTTTTCTGCTTTTCTTCTTCTCATTTTTTACTAGCCTTATGTCTGTTTTGCTCTCTTTGTACCGTACTTAGACCTAGATTTTTTCCTATCTGCTACACCTGCGGTATCTAAGCTCCCCCTAACTATATGGTATCTAACTCCAGGTAAATCTTTTACCCTTCCGCCTCTAACTAACACAATAGAATGTTCTTGTAAGTTATGTCCTTCTCCTGGGATATAGGAAGTAACCTCAATTCCACTCGTTAATCTTACCCTGGCAACCTTACGCAATGCAGAATTAGGTTTTTTGGGCGTCTGGGTTTTAACCTGTAAACACACACCTCGTCGCTGTGGGCAACGTCTCAATGCAGGTGCCTTAGTTTTAGACTTCTTTTTTCCTCTTCCGAGTCTTATTAATTGACTAATTGTCGGCATCTTTTTCTTTCGCTTTCTTTGTTTCTTTTGGTTCTTGTTTGACCATCTCGATATCTCTATGTGTAATAAATCCTGTTCCTGCAGGAATAAGGTGGCCCATAATTACATTTTCCTTCAATCCTAACAACCCATCTTTCTTCCCACTAGCAGCGGCTTCTGTGAGAACTCTTGTGGTTTCCTGGAAACTAGCAGCAGAAATAAAACTATCTGTGCTTAACGAAGCCTTTGTAATGCCAAGAAGTACTGGTGTTGCACTAGCAGGCTTACCGCTCTTTTTCATGACCCTTTCATTTTCTTCGCGGAATTTAAACTTATCTACTTGTTGGCTTATTAGAAATTCTGTATCTCCGGGGTCTTCTATCTTTACCTTCCTCAACATTTGTCTTACGATAATCTCAATGTGTTTATCATTTATTCGTACACCTTGTAATCTATATACAGACTGAATTTCATTTAGCAGGTATTCTTGTAGTTTTTTATCACCGCATACCCGCAATATGTCTTGCGGGACAACTGGGCCATCAATAAGCTGCTGGCCAGCAATAACCCTATCTCCTTTATAAACATTCAAGTGCTTACCATGTGGGATTATATATTCCTTCTTCATGCCTGTAGGAGACTTTACCATTACCCTGCGCTGACCCTTCTTAGCAGCACCAAATTCTACCACACCGTCAATTTCACTGATAATAGCAGGGTCCTTTGGCTTTCTTGCCTCAAAAAGCTCTGCGACTCTTGGTAGGCCACCTGTGATATCCTTAGTCTTTGTGACAACTCTGGGTGTCTTTGCCAGATTATCTCCAGCCTCTACATATTGAGAATCTTTAACCAATATATGTGCCCCTACGGGGACAGGGTAAATAGCTACAACCTCTTTTTTGGTATTTGATAAAATTATCTGCGGGTGGTATTCGCCTCCCTTATGCTCAATAATAACTCTACCGGTTAAACCAGTAGCGCTATCTTTCTCCATGCGCATAGTCACATCTTCTACGATATCTTCAAATTTAACCGTGCCACTCGTCTCTGTCAGAATAGGCACTGTATAAGGGTCCCACCTAACGATAATTGCGTTTGCAGCAACGTCATTGCTGTCTTCACATTTTAATATCGCACCTTGTGGTACAGTGTAGCGCTCTAGTTCTCTTGTGCTCTTATCATTTATGCTAATTTGTCCGTTTCTGTTTAGGACAACAATCTCGCCAGTTTTTCGTTTTACAGTCCTTAAACTATGATACATCAACTTACCTTTATTTTTTGCTTTAATAAATGACTGCTCTATAATCCTACTTGCAGTACCACCTATATGGAATGTTCTCATGGTAAGCTGCGTACCGGGTTCACCTATGGATTGCGCTGCGACAATACCTACTGCCTCACCTAGTTCTGTTGGTCTTTTCGTGGCAAGATTTCTTCCGTAACACTTGGCACACACACCATGCTTTGTCTCGCAAGTCAATACACTTCTTATCCGTATCTTTTCAATACCGGACGCCTCAATCTGATGAGCTTGTTCATCGGTTATTTCTTGATTGGCCTCCACGATAGCCTTATCTGTTATAACATCTGTAATATTATCCAAAGCGGTCCTACCGACAATTCTCTCCTTTAAGTCCACAACTACTTCATCGCCTTCTATAATGGCACTCACGAATATTCCGTTAAGTGTATGACAATCATTCTCAGTAACAATAACATCTTGGGAAACATCTACAAGCCTTCTTGTCAGGTAACCTGAATCAGCAGTCTTTAAGGCTGTATCTGCTAGACCCTTCCTAGCACCGTGTGTGGAGATAAAATACTCTAAAACAGTCAAACCTTCTCTAAAATTTGCAGCAATGGGACTTTCTATTATCTCTCCGGATGGTTTTGCCATTAAGCCTCTCATGCCAGCAAGCTGACGTATCTGCTGCCTTGAACCCCTTGCACCTGAGTCAGCCATCATAAAAATAGGATTAAACGAATCTAGTCCCTCAAAGATGAGATCTGATACTTTATCCGTAGTGTGCGTCCATATGTCAATAACCTTATTGTATCTTTCACCATCGGTAATGACGCCTGTTTGGTATTGTTTTTCAACTTCCGAGACTTCTTTTTTTGCCATATCTAGATAAAGTTGTTTCTTTTTAGGAATTGTCATATCATCTATCGCTATAGAAATACCAGCTTGCGTTGCCTCCTCAAAACCAAAATCCTTTAAGTCATCAAGCAACCGCACCGTCCTTTCGTGTCCGTATTTTTCATAGCAATCTGTAATAACATCTGAAAGGGTTTTTTTGTCCATCTCTCGATTTACAAAAGGCATTCTGTTTGGTAAAATCTGATTGAGCAAGACTTTACCGCAAGTTGTATCCACTAACTTTTTATCAATTCTAACCTTTATTTTTGCATGAATAGCTAACTGCTTATCTTGATGGGCTAAAACTACCTCTTCTTGATCACTGAAAATCTTTCCTTCGCCTTTCTGGCCTGCCTTTTCCTTTGTGAGATAGTGACAACCTAAAACAATATCTTGGGTTGGAGCAACAATCGGTTTCCCATTAGATGGAGAAAATATATTATTTGTAGACATCATTAAAAGACGTGATTCCATCTGCGCTTCTGTGGAAAGCGGGACATGAACAGCCATCTGATCACCATCGAAGTCTGCATTAAATGCTGTACATACTAAAGGATGCACCCTTATGGCTTTTCCTTCAATAAGCATTGGTTGAAATGCCTGTATTCCCAATCTATGTAATGTAGGTGCCCTATTTAGGAGAACAGGGTGTTCTTTAATTGCCTCATCAAGTATATCCCAAACCTCCATCCTGGTTTTTTCAACCATGCGTCTGGCGCTCTTTATTGTATGCACAAATCCTTTTTCCCGTAGTTTTCGTATTATAAACGGTTCAAATAACTCCAATGCCATTTTCTTAGGAAGACCACATTGTGCAAGTTTTAATTCAGGTCCTATTACTATTACAGACCTTCCGGAATAATCTACCCTTTTGCCTAAAAGGTTCTGCCTAAACCTCCCCTGCTTACCCTTAAGCATGTCACTCAATGATTTTAAAGGTCTGTTACCTGGGCCCAAAACCGGTCTTCCGTGTCTCCCGTTATCAAAAAGTGCATCTACTGCTTCTTGGAGCATTCGTTTTTCATTGCGAATAATTACTTCAGGTGCTTTTAATTCCATTAATTTCTTCAGGCGATTATTTCTATTTATTACCCTACGATATAAGTCATTAAGGTCGCTGGTAGCAAAACGACCACCATCTAAAGGCACTAGAGGTCGTAAATCTGGAGGAATTACAGGTACAATTGTTAATATCATCCACTCAGGTTTATTGCCAGATTTTTTAAGGCTTTCTACGACCTTTAATTGCTTTGCAATCTTCTTCTGGGACTGATCAGTTTTTGCAGATCTAATCTGTCTCTGCAGGCGAGCAGTCAATTTATCTAAATCTAACTCTTTCAGTAAATCTCTTATTGCCTCTGCACCCATTTTTGCAGTAAACTTAGAACCATATTGCTCTAAGGCTTCTTGGTATTTTTCCTCTGTAAGCAAGTCTTTCTTTTTTAATGGAGTCTCACCTGGATCTATTACTACATATTCTTCGTAATAGATAATTCTTTCTACTTCTCGCAGGTTCATTTCCAAAAGGGCACCCAGCCTTGTGGGAATTGCTTTAAAAAACCATACATGTGATACAGGTGTGGCTAGTTCTATATGCCCCATTCTTTCACGTCTAACTTTAGATAATGTCACTTCAACGCCACATCGATCACAAGTTATACCTTTATGCTTAATTCTTTTGTACTTACCGCAGCTGCATTCCCAATCCCTTGTTGGTCCGAATATCTTTTCACAGAAAAGCCCATCTTTTTCAGGTCTTAGGGTACGATAATTGATCGTCTCTGGCTTTTTTATCTCCCCCTTAGACCAAGAGCGAATTTCTTCCGGGGAGGCTATCTTTATTGTTATATTATCGAACGGACTGATATTTTCTATCATTTTGACTTCTCCGTTTTAACATCCAAAGCAAGGGCCTGGAGTTCTTTTACCAAAACATTAAATGATTCAGGCGTCCCTGGCTGTAATGCGTTTTCACCTTTAACAATGGCTTCGTAAATTCTTGTCCTGCCAGTAACATCATCGCTTTTAACAGTTAATAACTCTTGTAGTGTATATGCTGCTCCGTACGCCTCCAATGCCCATACTTCCATCTCCCCAAAACGCTGTCCACCGAACTGAGCCTTGCCGCCTAAGGGCTGTTGGGTAACCAAAGAATATGGACCTATCGAACGTGCATGTATTTTATCATCCACTAGATGAGCCAGTTTCATCATATAGATAAACCCGACTGTAACCTTTTGATCAAAAGCCTCTCCTGTAAATCCATCAAACAAGGCAGTCTTGCCATCTTCGGGCAGCTTAGCAGTTTTTAATTCTTTCTTTATTTCTAATTCACTGGCGCCATCAAACACAGCAGATGATGCATGGAAACCCAACTCTTTTGCAGCCCAACCCAAGTGCGTCTCGAGGATCTGACCGACATTCATTCTAGAAGGAACGCCCAAGGGATTCAATACTATCTCAACAGGTGTTCCATCTGGTAAATAAGGCATGCTTTCCTCTGGTAATATCTTTGCGACAACACCTTTATTCCCATGTCTTCCGGCAACTTTATCACCAACTGAAATCCTTCGTTTAGTTGCTATATGGACGGTTATTTTCTTAATTACCCCTGGCGGTAACTCATCACCTCTTTTTATCTTATCAATCTCTCTTTCCTGCTCATAAGTCAAATCTTCAATTTGTTCATTAAAAATAAAAATAGCCTTTTTTATCTGTGCCTCTAGCTCTGGGTTACCTTTTATCTTTATTTGAGCTAGATTAGCCTTCAGGCATTTTTTAATATCTTTCTTACCTAAAGCCCTGTTTGCTCCAACAAGGATTTTGCTAGATTTATCGCACAGGCTTTCTTCAAGTTTTGCACCAACTAAAAGCTTTGTCAATTTCTTCTCTTTTGCCCCTCTTACCTGTTCAATCTGCGTTGAGTAAAACTTTTTAATCTCATCAACTTGTGTAAGTTCCTTTTTTGTCTCTTCTTTGTTTTTGGATTTTGCCCCTTTCCTAGAAAAAATCTTGACATCTACGACTATACCTTCTACGCCTGGCGGAACTGTCAGGGAGGCATCTCTTACATCGCCTGCTTTTTCACCAAAAATTGCACGAAGCAGTTTTTCCTCAGGTGATAATTCCGTTTCGCTTTTGGGTGTAATTTTTCCAACTAAGATACTACCAGAATCTACTTCGGCACCTATTCTAACGATACCTTCTTCATCCAAGTCTTTCAACGCTTCTTCACCAACATTTGGAATATCTCTTGTAACTTCTTCGTTCCCAAGCCTAGTCTCTCTAGCCTCTATTTCAAACTCCTCTACATGTATGGATGTAAACGCATCATCCTTTAAGAGTTTCTCACTTATCAAAATAGCATCTTCAAAGTTATAGCCACGCCACGGCATAAATGCAACTAGCACATTCCTACCTAATGATAGCTCGCCATATCTTGTGGCAGCGCCATCAGCTATAACCTCACCGGCTTTTACCTTCTGTCCTAGTTTCACAATAGGCCTTTGATTTATACAAGTGTCTGCATTTGACCTATTGAATTTGCGCAATTTATATGTAATTGTGCCTACGGTAATTTCATCTGCCTGTACGGCTCTGACAACTCCATCGGCCTTGGCTACTACCACTGCACCTGAATCCTTGGCAATTTTATGCTCCATACCGGTACCTATTAATGGTGGTTCCGGTGAAAGCAATGGAACTGCCTGGCGTTGCATATTTGAACCCATAAGGGCCCTATTGGCATCGTCGTGCTCTAAAAATGGAATTAAACTCGCTGCTACAGAAACAAGCTGCTTAGGAGACACGTCCATATAATCTATCTTTTTTCTAGATATCTTTGGGAAGTTACCTTTATATCTACAGGAAACTACATCTTCCGCCAAGCGGCCGCCCTTGTCTAACCTGGCATTGGCCTGGGCAATAATATGTTGGTCTTCTAAGTCTGCCGATAGATATTCTATCCTCTTTGTAACACTTGCACTTTCAACTCTTCTATAAGGAGTTTCGATAAAACCATAGCCATTTACCTTTGCATAGGTAGTCAATGAAGATATTAATCCGATATTTGGGCCTTCCGGTGTCTCAATAGGACAAATTCTACCATAATGCGAGTGATGTACGTCCCTAACTTCAAAACCAGCCCTTTCTCTAGATAAGCCCCCTGGCCCAAGTGCGCTCAACCTTCGCTTATGTGTCAATTCAGCTAGGGGATTCGTTTGGTCCATAAATTGTGATAATTGGCTCCTTCCAAAGAAATCTTTTATTACACTGGAAACCAATTTCGAATTGATCAGGTTGTGAGGCATAACATTTTCTAAATCATATATAGTCATGCGCTCTCTTATGGAACGTTCAAGCCTCACCATGCCAATTCTAATCTGGTTAGTCAATAGTTCCCCTACAGTCCTGACGCGTCTATTTCCAAGGTGGTCTATATCGTCGGTTTCCCCTGTTCCTTGTTTTAGCTTTAGTAGCTTTTTAATGGCCTTGATTACAGTCTGCACCTCAAGGACCTTCACATCCTCAGGGATCTTCATGTCTAATTTTCTATTCAAGATGAATCTACCGACCTTGCCCAAATCATATCGCTTGGGGTCAAAAAACAATCTATTGATCAATAACTGTGCGCTTTCTGAGGTAGGTGGGTCCCCTGGTCTAATCCTTCTGAAAATATCCATGAGTGCTTCTTCTTTAGAGCTCGTATGATCTTTTGCAAGTGTATTCAGTATCTCTTGAACAGGTTCTTCAAGTAAGAGGAATGACTTAACATTGCACTCTTGCAACCTATCAATATGACTTGTTGAAAGCTTTGTAAACCGCTCAACAATAATTGTCTGCGTATGTGGATCAACTATATCAGCTGCTGTAACCCTGTTTAGCAATTTAGCAAATTGCGAACTCCTTGTTATGTCTGCTTTCTCCAATCCACAGAAAATTTTTAAAATATCCAAGTCTTTTGAATGCCCTAATGCTCTAAGTAAACAAGTAGATAAAATTTTCCTTCTTCTATCAATTAGGGCGTATAAAACATCTGCTGCGTCAAATTCAAATTCCAGCCATGCCCCTCTATAGGGAATAATCCTAGCTGAAACACTCCTGCGACCGCTTGTATAACCAGACTCCTCAAAACAGGCCCCTGGAGAACGATGTAGTTGACTTACCACGACACGCTCATCTCCATTTATTATAAAGGTTCCAGTTTCAGTCATAAGCGGTAAGTCGCCGAGATAAACATCTTGTTCCTTTGTCTCTTTTTTAGAACGTAATCTCAATCTTATACGCAGTGCACCTGCGTATGTCATACCGCGACGCTGACATTCGTAAACATTATACTTGGGCTTACCAATTGTATAGCTGATGAAATCCAGCCTATATTTCCCATCATAACTCTCAATAGGAAATGTCTCTTGGAATATACCTTGTAAACCTTGACGTTTTCGTTTCGACCTCTGGATACCTAATTGCAAAAAATCTGCATATGACTCACATTGCACATCCAAAAGATTTGGTAGTTGATAAACGTCTTTCAGCTTCGCAAAGTTTTTGCGCTGTATCATTTTTTAAGTCCCTGTGTTTTTAACTATTTTAGTTCGATCTTTGCTCCAACTGCTTCTACCTTTTTCTTAATTGCTTCGGCTTCTTCTTTTGGCACGCCTTCCTTAATAGGCTTTGGAGCAGAATCTACAAGGTCCTTGGCTTCTTTTAAACCCAAGGTAGTTACAGCTCTGATTTCTTTAATTACCTGAATTTTGTTTGCGCCGACATCAGCAAGAACAACATCAAATGCATCCTTTTCTTCTTCGTCTGCCCCACCACCAGCTGCACCTGCGGCCGGGGCCGCTGCAGCGACAGCTGCGACAGGCATGCTCGAAACACCAAATTTATCCTCAAGCGCCTTAACTAAATTTGAAAGCTCCATAACAGTCATCGTCTCAACTACATCAACTACCCCCTGCGCTTTCTTGCTAAGGTCTACTTTTGGCTTTTCTTCGGGCTTTGATTCCTCTTGAGCCGCCTCTTGAACCTCGGGCTTTTGTTCTTTTACCTCTTTCGCTTCCTGTTTTTCCTCTGTCATTTCTTCCTCCTTTATTCCTTCTTTAATTTTAATTGTTCGATTACATTTACTAAACCACGCATAACTCCACTTAGTGTATTTACAAAGCCATACACCGGGGATTTCATTCTCATAAGGGCTATAGACAAAAGCTCTGGCTTCGCGGGTAAACTAGCTAATTCTTTTATTTTTTCTAAAGATAAAACCTGCCCTTCTATAAAACCACCAGATATCTTAAAGGCTTCGTTTTCCTTGCTAAAGTTAACAAGCTGGCGTATAGCATCAATATTATCAGGAGCAATCAAGCTAACTGCACACATCTCGGTAGTAAATTCACTTAGTTGCTTCAAGCCTACTTTATCTAACGCCCTTTTGGCCATGGAATTCTTTACAACCTTAAATCTAGTAGAAGAACTCTTCAGCGTTCGTCTAAGCTGGCTAATCTTTTCCACATTTAGATTGCGAAAATTACTGAAGATGACTCCGCCTTCTGTCTTGAATTCTTTTGTGATCTCTTTTATTAGAAGTTCTCTTGTGGTTTTTCCAAATTTAACCATTGTCTTACTCTATTTTCGTTGTGTCAATCTTTAGACCTGGCCCTTGAGTACTTGATATCGTAATTGCCTTTATAAAGACGCCCTTTGCAGTTGTAGGCTTAGCCTTGATTATGCATTTTAGCAATTCTTTGCTATTCTCAAAAAGCTTTTCAGCGCCAAAGGAAATTTTTCCAATTGGGGCAAAGATATTGGACTGCTTATCCATCTTAAACTCTATCTTTCCCGCCTTAACTTCCTGTATGGCCTTTGAGATTTCAGTAGTTACTGTTCCGGATTTAGGACTAGGCATTAAACCGCGCGGACCAAGTGTTTTACCAAGCCTGCTTACATCCTTCATCATGTCGGGAGTACTTATTACTACATCAAACTCGAGCCAGCCGGAAGCTATCTTATCTATTAATTCTTTATCACCTACAAAATCAGCCCCTGCCTCTTTTGCTTGGGGCTCTTGATCCGGCTTACAAAAAACCACAACGCGCGTTTTCTTCCCTGTCCCATGTGGTAAAGCGGCAGTTCCCCTGACGGATTGAGGCCCCTTGCTTGTATCAACATCTAATTTAAAGGCCATCTCTACGGTTTCATCAAATTTAGCATGTGGTAGGCCATGCAGCGTAGACATAGCCTCTTTTAACGAATAGTTTTTAAGCTTATCTATTGCCTTTTGATATTCTTTAAACCTCTTTGTCGGCTTCTTCATCAGTCTCTTCAACTTTCTTTTCTATTTTTTCTACCACATCTATTCCCATAGAACGTGCTGTTCCTTCAACAATCCTAGCGGCTTGTCCTATATCATCTGTGTTCAAATCTTTTAGCTTGGTCTTGGCAATTTGCGCTACTTGATCCTTTGTGACCTGGCCTACCTTTTCCTTATTAGGTTCACCTGATGCCTTGGCAACACCGCAGGCCTGCTTTAATAATACGGAACACGGAGGACTCTTAATGATAAAATCAAACTTTTTAGCCTCATATACACTTATCACCACAGGAAGTATCAGTCCTTCTTTGCCCTTAGTGGCTTCATTAAAGGCCTTGCAAAACTCCATGATGTTAAGCCCATGCTGACCAAGGGCAGGTCCCACAGGTGGTGCTGGGTTCGCCTGTCCAGCCGGGCAATAAAGTTTTATTTGTCCTAATACTTTCTTTTTCTTCTTAGCCATTTGCTCTTAGAGTTTCTCCACTTGCCAATATTCTAGTTCAACGGGTGTGGGTCTTCCAAAAATAGATACCATGACTTTTAATTTTTGTTTAACCGGGTTAACCTCTTCAATAGCTCCATTAAAATTCGTAAAGGGTCCTTCTTTTACCCGTACGCCCTCCCCAACTTCGAACATGACCTTAGGTATAGGCTTTTCTTTTTTCTCTTCTGTCTGCCTTATAATATTTTCAATTTCTTTTTTACTCAAGGCGGTAGGTTTTCGGCCTGGGCCAACAAAACCAGTTACACCGGGAGTATTTCTTACGAGGTACCAGGACTCTTCAGTCATTTCCATTTCAACTAAAACATATCCTGGAAATATCTTTCGTTCAAAGATGCGCTTTTTACCTTCTTTTACTTCTGAAACCTTTTCTGTTGGAATAAGAATTTTTGAAACGGCTTCTTTTAGAGGATTATCTTTCAACCTATTTTCTAGATTGGCTTTTACCTTATCCTCGTGTCCGGTCTGTGTGTGGATTATGTACCAGTTCTTAGCCATGGGTTATCTCATCTAATAAAAATCTGAATAAGTTTAAAAAACACAAGGTCGCATATTCCAATGAACAAAGCCAATGCAGTCACCGACACAATCACAACGCCTGTAGCTGCCACAAGTTCGCTTCTGTCTGGCCACGACACCTTCTTAAACTCTTGCTTAACTTCCTGTAAAAATTTAGTTGTGTTATTTATAAACTTCATTTTTATTTTTCAGCAGGCCCGGCCGGATTCGAACCGACAACAAACGGTTTTGGAGACCGCCGCTCTGCCAGTTAGAGCTACGGGCCTATTTAAGTTCTTTATGAACTGTCCTCTTCCGGCAGAATCTACAAAATTTTTTCAGCTCTAATCTATCGGTAACATTCTTCTTGTTCTTTGTAGAAGAATAATTTCTGTTCTTGCACTCTGTGCATGCAAAGGTAATCAATTCCTGCATTATGTCACTATCTCCGAGACAACACCAGCACCTACAGTATGGCCGCCTTCTCTGATAGCGAATCTTAGGTTTTTCTCCATGGCTATAGGTGTGATAAGCT
>CAZCCH010000030.1:0-13961 GCA_964497315.1 uncultured Planctomycetia bacterium | reverse complement strand
TTAGAGGAATTGGCAGGCGCCGAAAGCAAAGCCTCCTCTTCTCTGTCTCGCCAAGCGAGGGATGAGCTAAAAGGCTATGACTCCAAGATAGAGAGGGTTATTGACTTGTATATCGCTAAAGAAATATCACAAGAAGAATATCAGCGAAAGAAAGCAAAGTTGCTCAACGAAAAGAAGGAATTGCAGGAAAGAATAGGCGAGACAGAGAAGATAAGCGGCGGATGGCTCGAACCGGCCAAAGACTTCGTAACTACTTGTAACTCCGCAGGTTCTGTCGCTTGGCAAGAAAACCCCACCGCCAAAAGGGATTTTTTAAAAATTCTCGGCTCGAACTTTTTTATAAAAGACTCAAGGTTTTTATTTTCAATAAGAAAGCCCTTTGACCTTGTAGCCAAAAGGCCCCCTTGTTTCAACTGGCTGCCCTGCCTGGATTCGAACCAGGAAAACGGACTCCAGAGGCCCGCGGTTTACCGTTAGCCTACAGGGCAATTTGTTATATAGGAACAAGCCCTGCAAAGGTAACTTTTTGAATAGAGCTAACCCCTATTATATTACAATAATCCTTTTGCCAACTCAAGCCTTTTTACGACTTTTTCTTTACCTAAGACCTCAAGTAATTCAAAAAGGCTTGGGCCAATCATTCTTCCTGAAACAGCCACTCTTACAGCATGTATAATCTCAGCTGGTTTTATCTTCATCTCTTCTGCTAATTCACGGCAGGCAGTTTCAGTAGTTTGTGTGCTAAAATCTGATAAAGCAAAGAATTTTTCTTTTGTCTTTTCTAAAATTTCAAGGCCATTTACCTTTCTTAGCCTTTTGTCTATCGCTTCATTACCATATCTAATCTCTTCTGCTTCCATAAAAACATACTCCGACCACTCCAAAAAATCAACCAAGGTCTGAGTGCGCTGTTTGAAAAGTGCAACTACCTTGAGCAACCATTCTTTATCTATTGGTTCCCTAACCAATTCTCGCTGCTTCAAATCAAGCAACACCAAATCTAGAAACTCTTCATCGGTCAATTTATTAATATACTCTCCGTTCATCCACTTGAGTTTTTCTACATCAAAAACCCCGCCTGCTTTTTTTATGTTCTCTAAAGAAAATTCTTTTATAATGTCGTTCAATGCCATTATCTCTCTATCGCCGCCTGGAGCCCATCCTAGGAGTGCTATAAAATTCACCAGTGCTTCATGAAGAAACCCCTGCTCTTTGTATTCTCTTATACTGGTTGCACCATGGCGCTTTGACATACGGGATTTATCTGTTCCGAGTATCAAGGGGATATGTACAAATTGCGGTAGTTTAAGTTTTAAGGCTTTATAAAAAAGAATTTGCTTTGGTGTATTTGAAATATGGTCATCGCCTCTTATTATATGTGTTATGTCCATATCGGCATCATCTATTACACATGCAAAGTTATATGTAGGAAACCCATCAGATTTTATCATAACCTGATCTTTTATCGTATCAGTATCAACCTCTATTTTGCCATGCACCAAGTCATCGAAAGCTATCTTCTCTCCCCTAGGTACTTTAAATATTATTGCTTTCTGCTTTATCCTGTCGCTATCTGTTGTAACATTACCATCTTTATCATGAATTCGCCCTTCTTGCTCATAGGCTAGGTCTGCCTTAAGAAGCTCCTGTGCCTTTTTTCTGTAAACATCGAGTCGCTTTGACTGATGCATTGGCTCTTCATCCCAATCCATGCCAAGCCACTTTAAGCTATTCAATATTTCTTCAAGGAATTCCTCTTTTGAGCGTTCAATATCTGTATCTTCTACCCTCAATAAAAATTTCCCTTTATTGCCTCTTGCAAAAAGCCAATTAAATAATGCTGTACGTGCACTCCCTACATGCAAATTACCCGTCGGACTTGGGGCAAACCTTACTCGCACTTTCATATTAATGATGCTCCTTTATCAATGGCCTTTTCATTAAGCTCTAGGAGGTTTTTCTTAGCCATTGGTAGAATTTCTTTAAGGGCCCTTTTCAAGCTCTTTTTGGATAAAATCTTTGTTTTAGAAATATACGCACCTGCTGCTATCATGTTTGCCACCCTGGGATTTCCTAAGTCAACGGCAATTTGTGTAAGGGGGATTTTAACTAAATTAACACCTTTTGTCTTAGTTAATTCTTTTACCAATGTGGTATTCACTATAAATAAACCTTTTTTTGAGATTCTTTTTATGAATTTATCAAAGGAAGGTTTATTCATTATGATACAGCTTGTAGGCTCTCCTATAACAGGTGAGGCTATTGGTTCATCAGAGATTATAACCATCGAATGGGCAGTACCACCTCTTACCTCTGCACCATAAGAAGGCATCCAGGTAGTAAATTTATCTTCTATTAAGGCCGCAGTAGCTAATAGCTTTCCTAAAAGCATGATACCCTGTCCACCAAAACCTGCACAAATAATTCTTTCCTGCAAAACCTACTCCTTTATTATACCTAAGGGGTATTGCGTTAACATTGTTTTATCAATCCACTTAACTGATTCTATGGGTGTCAAACCCCAGTAAGTTGGACACATCGAAAGCACTTCAACAAAAGAAAACCCTTTTTCCCCTATTTGGTTTTGAAAGGCCTTCCTTATTGCCTTTTTTGTCCTTAAGACATGCTTTGGTGAATGAACTGCAGTCCGCTCGATAAACTTTGCCCCATCAAGAACTGATAACATCTCTGCTATCTTTAAAGGTGGTCCATCGCGTTTTAGGTCTCTCCCCTTTAGGGTAGTAGCTGTCTTTTGCCCTATTAAGGTTGTAGGTGCCATCTGCCCTCCGGTCATTCCATAGACAGCATTATTTACAAAAATCACTGTTATATTTTCCCCGCGATTTGCTGCATGTATAATCTCTGCAGTTCCTATTGCTGCTAAATCACCATCACCTTGATAAGTAAATACAATCCTATCTGGTAAAATCCGCTTTATCCCTGTTGCTACAGCAGGTGGACGGCCGTGTGCTGCTTCTGTGCAATCAAAATCCCAATAGTCATATGCAATCACAGCACATCCAACAGGTGCAATAGCAATAGTCTTCTCTTTTACACCAAGCTCATCTATTACCTCACAGATAATCCTGTGTACAATTCCATGCCCACAACCTGCACAGTAATGGGTCGTAACTTCACGTAAAGATTTAGGTTTGTTATAAGCTTTCAATTTGTTTTAATATTTCCTCTTCTGTGGGTACCCCGCCACCTGTTCTGCCATAAAATTTAACAGCACACTTTCCCTTTGCTGCTAGGGTTATATCTTCAAGCATCTGGCCTGTACTCATTTCAACAACAAGGTATGTCTTTATCTTTTTGGCAATTCTTTCTATGAGTTTTGTTGGAAACGGCCATAAGGTAATTGGCCTTATAAAACCGATTTTTTTGCCGTTTTTTCTTGCGGTTTTCATCACAGCCTTTGCTATCCTACTTGTTGTGCCATAAGCTACTAAGACTATTTCAGCATCTTCTGTATTTATAGTCTCAAAGCGGATTTCCTCTGACTTAATAAGCTTATACCTTTGCTGCAATCTTTTATTTAAAGCTTCAAGCGTACCTTCTCCTAAATATAATGATTTAATAATATTTGGCTTTCTATTTTTACAGCCTGTCAGGGCCCAAGGCTTCTTAGAATTTTTAGACTTTGGATTTTTAATCTCCCCAGCACTAATAGGAACCGCTTCCATCATCTGCCCTAATATACCATCTCCTAAAACCATAACAGGCGTTCTGTATTTATCAGCTAAATCAAAAGCAAGAGAGGTAAATTTCATTAATTCAGTTACACTAGCAGGTGCTAAAACTATCATGTGATAGTCGCCATGACCACCGCCTTTTGTGGCTTGAAAATAATCACCCTGTGCAGGAGCTATATTACCAAGACCCGGACCCCCTCGCATTATATTTATAATAACTGCTGGTAGTTCACAGGCTGCTAGATAAGAAATACCCTCCTGCTTCAAGCTAATCCCAGGACTTGAAGAAGAAGTCATTGCCCGTGCCCCCACAACTGAGGCACCAAAGACCATATTTATTGCTGCTAGCTCTGACTCTGCTTGAATAAACACACCACCTAACTCATCCATCCTTTTTGACATATAGGCAGTTAGTTCATTCTGCGGAGTAATGGGATATCCTGCATAGAAACGGCATCCAGCCTGTATTGCACCCTCGCCGCAGGCTTCATTGCCAGTCATAAGAATTTGTTTCTTGGAAATCTTTTTATTTTGTTTTGTCTTCTTCATCATTTATACACAATTATACCATTTTCAGGGCAAATTAAAACGCAACTCTGACAACTAGTACACTCTTTTGATTTATCTTTAACTACAGCCGAAAATACACCCCTTATGTTAAGTTCTTTATCTTGGACTAGAATCTTTTTAGGGCAATATAATATACAAAGCTGACAACCCTTGCATTCATTTTTGTTTATCTTTATCTTTGCCATTTGTCTATTTTGCTAAAACCTCTCTGGCTGCTTGGGTAATAGCCTCTGTGTTAAGGCCTACCTTCTCAAGTAACAAGTTTCTTGCGCCATGTTCAACAAACTCAACCGGAAGTCCTAATTTTTTAAGCTTAATATCCCCAAGGCCTTCGCTGTCGATAAAATCCAATATCAAGCTACTAAAACCACCTGTTAGAACTCCCTCTTCTGCAATTACCACTGGTTTTTTTTGCATAAATATATTTTTAAAAAGTTCTTTATCAAATGGCTTTACAAACCTAACATTAACTACCTCAGCCTTTATGTCCTCTTCTAAAAGCTTCTCTGCTGCTTCTAGACTTGGATAAACCATGCTCCCTAAAGCCAAAATGCAGACATCCTCTCCCTTTCTTAAAACCTCCGCCTTTCCAAGTTTTGTGGGTTCTGATGCTTGCACCTTGCAATTTGCAAGTAAGCCTCCTCTTGGATACCTTACTGCTATTGGACCCTCACAATCTATTGCAAATTCAAGCATATCACCAAGCTCTTGTTGGTCTTTCGGGGCCATTACAACCATATTGGGTAGATGGGATAAATACACAAGATCAAAAAGGCCATGATGTGTCGGACCATCCTCTCCCACTAAACCCGCCCTGTCAATGGCAAATACAACATGTAAGTTCTGCAAGCATACGTCGTGTATTATCTGATCATAGGCCCTTTGTAAAAATGTGGAATAGATAGCGGCAACTGGCTTAAAGCCTCCCTGTGCTAGACCTGCAGCGAAACCCACCGCATGCTGCTCAGCAATTCCTACATCAAAAAAACGCTTTGGGAATTCTTTTGCAAACTCATCAAGTCCTGTTCCCTCTGGCATAGCAGCTGTTATGGCTACAACCTTGGAGTCCTTCCTGCCTAATTCAAGCATCTTCTCACTAAAGGCCTTGGTAAAGCTTGCACCAGATGATTTTTTTTCACCCGTATCGATATCAAAGGGTGATATCCCATGAAATTTATCAGGGGCAGCCTCTGCAAACTTATAGCCTTTGCCTTTTTTTGTCAGGACATGAAGCAAAATTGGTTCATTTAAATTCTTTACATTCTTTATGGTAGATACAAGTAAATCTATATTGTGTCCGTCTATGGGACCAAAATACCTAAAACCCAATTCCTCAAATAAAATGCCTGGAATTAAAAGATTCTTAAGGCCCTCCTCTAGTTTTCTAGCGGCTCTGTAAACCTTAAAACCATACCTAGGAATTCTTTTTACCAGTCCTTCAACTTCTTTTCTTACGCGGTTATATATAGGAGTAGAAATAACTCTGTTTAGGTACTTAGCCATCGCACCTATAGGCGCAGATATAGACATCTCGTTATCATTTAATATAACTATTAAATCCTTCCTGACCTCACCTGAGTAATTTAATGCCTCTAAAGACATGCCTCCTGCTAAGGCTGCATCACCTATTATGGCTATAATCTTTCTTTTTTCATCTTTTAAATCCCTAGCAGCGGCCATCCCTGAAGCCAAAGATATAGAGGTAGAGCTATGCCCACAGGTAACAGCATCATAAATACTTTCGTATTTATTTGGAAATCCGCTTAACCCTTTAAATTGCCGTATGGTTTGGAATTTATCTTTCCTGCCAGTTAAAATCTTATGCGCATATGACTGATGCCCGACATCCCAAAGAATGATATCCTCTGGTGCATTAAATAAATAATGAACGGCGATGGTAAGCTCAACCACTCCAAGGCTCGGAGCTAAGTGCCCCCCAGTCTTTGAAACTCCCTCAATAATATAATCCCTTATCTCTTGCGCCAATTGAGGCAGTTGTTGCTGTTGGAGTAGCTTTAAATCTTTAGGGTCATTAATAGAGTCTAAAAGCTTCATTTTTTAAATATCTGCCTTAAATGATTTAGTCACAAGCTTGCCTGTAGTTGTCTTTGAGAGGGTCTGAACCTTTTTCTTTGCTTCATCTAGTTTTTTGCTGCAGATAGAAGAAAGCTTAATACCCTCTTCGTACTTTTTCAAAGATTCATTCAGGCCCAAATTGCCCCCTTCTAAATCACCTACTATTCTCTCTAGTTTTTCTAATGCATCTTCAAACTTTATCTCTGCCATCTTCTACCTCCGTCACCTTGCTTATAAATGATCCCCTGGAAAGCCTGGTATAAACCAATTCATTTCTCTTTAAGGTTTTTATATCTTTTAATATTCCCTTATCTGGATACTTTCTGGTTATGCTATAGCCCCGGTTTAAAATTGCCAAGGGACTTAGTGCTTCCATTTTTCCAGTGAGTCTTCTGAAATGCTGTTCACTTGAATTTATCTTGTGCTCCATAGAAACTGATAAATCCTTTAGAAAATCATCTATTTTCTGCTGACATTGCTCTATTAAGTTTTGCGGCTTCTTAAAACAATAGCTATCAGCTAAATTCTTAACTTGCGCCTTAAGGAGCTCTAACTTTGCAAGCATGCTTGAATTTAGACGAGATAGGTTTGTTCTAATCTGCTCTGTCAGCTGTTCTTTTTGCGCTATTACCATCTCAGCTGCTGCAGAGGGTGTAGGCGAACGCAAATCTGCAACAAAGTCTGAAATCGTCCAATCGATTTCATGACCTACAGCAGAAATCACAGGGATTTTTGAATTGTATATGGCTCTTGCAACAATTTCTTCATTAAATGCCCAAAGGTCTTCAAGGCTCCCCCCGCCGCGGGTTACTATCATTACATCTATATCTTTGATTTTTCCCTCAGAGAGACTTTCAAGATTATTAAATTCTTCTATTGCGCCTGCAATTTGTGCTGGTGCCTCGTTACCCTGAACAGAAACAGGATTCAAAATTACTGTAACGTTGGTAAATCTTCTTGATAAAACATTTAATATGTCCCTCACCGCTGCACCTGCAGGTGAGGTAACAACTCCTATCCGCGTTGGAAGGGTGGGGATAGAAACTTTATGCGAATCTTCGAAAAGACCTTCTTTTTTTAACCTGTTCTTAAGCTGCTCAAACCTAAGCTGCAATGCCCCTAGGCCCTTTGGTTCTATTTTTTCTACATAAAGTTGGTATTGACCTGTTTTTTCATAAACTCCAATTCTACCAAAGGCAACTATTTTTAACCCATCTTCGACCTGAAATTTAATGCTTTTATTTACATATTTAAAAAACGCACAATTAAGTTGGGCCTTTTCATCTTTGAGGGTAAAGTATTTATGACCTGATAAAGGCTGCCTAAGGTTTGAGATTTCTCCTTCAACCCACACGCTGGGGAAGCTTGTCTCAACGATTTCTTTTATATCCTTGGTTAATTCAGAAACCGTATATATGTGTTCTAAAACTTCAAGGCTCATCTTTTTGGTATATAGCTATCTATTTTCTCTTGCCAGCGTTCTGGCTTAAAATCTTTTGGTATTTTATAATTCTCTTCTGTCAAAGAGGCATTTACCACTCTTGAAATCCTAAATGTGCGTTGTTGATTTCTTAAAAAACAAAAGGCGGCCATTAAATCATCTTTTATATAATAAACTTCAATTTTTCGTTTTATGGTAAAAAACTCACCATGTTCATCTATGCTGGGATACTCTATTAAAAGTCTCGCCTTTTGCCTGTAAGAAGTTCTTACTGCCTCAGGGACTGTGAATCCACTATCCCAATTAACCATAATGCGTTTTGCCCTTGCCCCGTCGTGATAGACGAGGTAGCCTTTTTCTCTTGCAAAATCATACAGATCCCTGGTTATGCGTACATCATCTGTGCAATATTTTTCTAATAGGTTCCATTTTTTCTCTCTGAAATACCTCAAGGCATCAAGGCCATTTCCGCTTTTACTTACAGCCAGGGTAGTATTTGCTAGTGAATTTAGCTTTATCCTATGGCCAATACTGCGATTTACCTCCTCTAATATATCTAAAAAGGGAAGGTTATTAAGTTCTATAGAAAGATAAGGCTGTAATACTAAGAAATCGAAATTTTTTATATTAAAACCTATTATGCGCTCTGCCTTGGCTAATATAGGCTCAAGCTCTTGAAGCTTGTCTTCTCTAAATGTTAAAAACTTTTTTTTCTCATAGCTGTAAATTCCGCACACAGAAACCTTCATCTGCTCCAGGTTCTGCCTGCCGCCAACTTCATAAAACCCTTTTTGGGTTTCTAGATCAAGAACTATTTGTTCAGCCATTTTTTAAATATGCATTAATTGCCCTTGCGGCACGTCTACCTGCGCCCATCGCATCAATAACTGTAGACGTACCTGTTACTATATCACCGCCTGCGTATACGCCAGGAACAGACGTAGCTCCAACATCATCTGTCTCTATGTACCCTTTTTTGTTCAGCTTTAACCCAGGGATGCTTGAGAGAAGCAACGGGTTGGGCCCCTGGCCGATAGCACAAATAACAGTATCGAATTCTTCGGTATATTCTGATCCTTCAATGGGCACCGGCCGCCTTCTTCCGGAAGCATCGGGCGCGCCGAGTTTGTTTTTTATGCATTCAAGCCCCCCTACCCATCCTTTTTCATTGCCTATTACCTTTTGGGGCGCTATGAGTAAATCAAAAATAATGCCTTCTTCTTTGGCGTGCTGAACCTCTTCTGCACGGGCCGGCATTTCTTTGGCGGTGCGCCTGTAAACTATGTGCACTTCTTTTGCGCCCAATCTCAGAGCACACCGCGCAGAATCCATAGAAACATTGCCTGCGCCGATGACCGCTACTTTATTCCCTACAACGATAGGGGTATCGTACTCAGGAAATTGATAGGCTTTCATCAAATTTGTGCGCGTCAAAAATTCGTTTGCGGAATAAACACCGTTGAGGTTTTCACCTGGGATACCTAAAAAGTAAGGCAGTCCCGCGCCTGTTCCGATAAAAAACGCTTCATATCCTTCCTGCCTTAATTCATCAATGCTTGCGGTTTTGCCTGCTACAAAGTTTATTTTTATCTCAACCCCTATTTCACTTATGGCCTTAAGCTCATAATCTACTATGTGTTTCGGCAACCTGAATTCTGGTATGCCATATCGCATTACTCCGCCGACAGCATGCAATGATTCAAATATAGCAACACTATGTCCCTTTAATGCAAGGTATACCGCTGCAGTCAAACCGGCAGGGCCTGATCCGACTACCCCCACCCTGTGCTTGACTTTAATATTCTTTGCCTCTTTTAGCTGGGCTGCTATTTCTTCACCATCTAAGGCGCTGTTATTGTTTTCTCTGGCCCAGTCAGCTACAAAACGCTCAAGCCTGCCAATGGCAACCGGCTCATCTTTTTTGGCAAACACGCACAGCTGTTCGCACTGCGTCTCCTGAGGACAAACCCTTCCGCATACAGCAGGCAGAAAATTCTTATGCTGTAAAATAGGAAAGGCCCTCTTGAAATTTCCTGCGGTTATTTCTGCTATGAATGTAGGGATATCTATTTCAACAGGGCACCCCTTGATACAATTGGGCTTCTTGCAGCCAATACATCTCTTTGCTTCCTGCATTGCCTGCTCGGGCGTATAGCCTAAGGTTACTTCATCAAAATTTTTTATGCGTTTTTTGGGGTCCTGTTCTGGGATTAGTGTCTTTGGCATTGCTTAAAAAGCTCCAGCGATTCCTTTTCCTGTTTTACAAATCTTTTGTCTCTTGTGGTAAGTTCATTAAAATCAACCTTGTGCCCGTTAAATTCAGGGCCGTCTACGCAGGTAAATTTAACTTCACCGCCTACTGTAACCCTGCAGGTCCCACACATCCCCGTGGCGTCAACCATATTAGCACTTAAGGAAACAAGTGTGGATAAATTATAAGGCCTGGTCATATCGCAGACGGCCTTCATCATGACATTGGGGCCGACTGCAAAGCACTTGTCAAATTTTTCTTTTTCCAGAAGTTGTTTCAAAACATCCGTGACAAAACCTTTCTGCTGATAAGAACCATCATCTGTTGCAATAAGGACTCTATCGGCTACCTGCTTGAGTTCTTCTTCTAAAATCAGCAGCTCTTTTGTCTTTGTACCTATAATTACAGTTATGCTGTTGCCTTTTTCCTTCAAGGCCTTTGCGCCGGGGTATATCTCAGCAATCCCAACTCCCCCGCCTATGCAAATTACTTTTCCGAATTTATCAAGGTGCGTCGGAACGCCCAGCGGCCCTATAAAATCCTGTATCACATCTCCCTTGTTTAATGTGCATAATTTGGCTGTACTCTTGCCAATCTCCTGGGCAATGATAGTAACTATGCCTTTATTTTTGTCATGGCCACAGATGGTCAGCGGGATACGCTCGCCCTTCTCGTCAAGCCGCAGTATAACAAACTGGCCTGCCTGTGCCTTTTTTGCAACTTCAGGCGCTTCAACCTGAAACCTGCAAACCTGTGAATTAAGTCTTTCTTTTTCTAATATCTTAGCCATCTAACTTTTCTGTAACCCTTTCTATAGATTTAGCCTTTCCTGTTTTTGTATCAACATCTATAACTGTTGCCTGAAGACGAATATCTTCGGTGGCCATCTCAAATCTCTGGGGCATCTGCGTAAGAAACCTCGTCAATATCTGTTCAATTTTTCTGCCTATTATTGACTCAAAAGGTCCCGTCATACCCGCATCGCTAAGATAGGCAGTGCCTTTGGGAAAAATTGCCTCATCAGCAGTCTGGACATGCGTATGAGTGCCAATTACAGCAGTTACAAGTCCATCTAAGAATCTACCCATTGCTATTTTTTCACTTGTTGCCTCTGCATGGAAGTCAACAATAATGATGGGTGTCACTTTAGAAATCTCTTTTACAGCTCTTTCTGCTGTTCTAAAAGGGCAATCTATGTTATTCATAAAAACCCTTCCCAGGAGGTTTATTACCCCTATTGATTTTCCATTTTTTAACTCTGCTATGTTAAATCCACATCCTGGGGTATTCTCTGGGTAATTGGCTGGACGCAATATCTTTTTGTTTATCTCTATAACATCCAGGATCTCTTTTTTCTTCCAGATATGATCTCCGGAGGTTAAAACATCTGCGCCATAGCCTAATAACTCATCTGCTATTGGCGAAGTTATACCAGAACCACCTGCTGCATTTTCTGCATTGGCTATAGTAAAATCGATTTTCTTTGTTTTTTTTAGTGCTGGCAAAAGCTCTTTAATGGCTCTTCTTCCAGGTGAGCCTACTATATCGCCTATAAATAATATTTTCATGCTACACCCCTGTTATTTCGCATATTCTATTGCTCTGGTTTCACGAATTACAATTACCTTTATCTGTCCAGGATACTCAAGGCCTTCTTCAATTTTTTTGGTAATATCCTTCGATAATACTATGGCCTGCTCATCTGTTATTTTTTCTGGTTGAACAATTACCCTTATTTCTCTACCAGCTTGAATGGCATAGGCCCTATGTACACCTTTAAATGAATCAGCTATGGACTCTAGTTTTTCAAGCCTCTTTATATATGTCTCAAGGGTTTCTCTTCTGGCCCCTGGTCTTGTAGCACTTATAGCATCTGCTGCCTGAACTAATACACCATACAAAGACTTCGGCTCTGCATCTTCATGGTGCGTTTCTACTGCATCCATGAGGGCTTGGGGTTCTCCGTATTTCTTTAAGAAATCTACGCCTATTTTGATATGCGTTCCTTCTACTTCATGGCTTACTGCTTTGCCAATATCATGTAACAAACCTATGCGCCTTGCAAACTTAAAATCCAAACCAAGCTCTGATGCCATAACACCCATAATATAGGCTACTTCTTTTGAGTGCTGAAGCACATTTTGGCCATAGGAACTTCTATATCTTAATCTTCCCAAAAGTTTTAGCAATTCAGGATGTAAGCCATGCACACCAACATCAAAAGTAGCTTTCTCCCCTTCTTCGCGTATGGTATTTTCCATCTGGCTCTTTACTTTTTCTACCACCTCTTCGATGCGACCCGGATGAATCCTACCATCATGGATAAGCTTCTCCAAAGAAAGTCTTGCAATATCTCTTCTTATGGGGTCAAATCCTGAGAGAGTAACCGCCTCTGGGGTATCATCAATTATTACATCTACTCCTGTGGCAATTTCTAATGCGCGGATATTCCTACCTTCCCTGCCGATAATCCTTCCTTTCATTTCATCGCTTGGCAGGTGTACAACGCTTACTGTCGACTCAACCGTGTGTTCTGCGCTGCACCTTTGAATCGCAAGGCTGATAACTTCCTTGGCTTTCTTTTCTGCTGTTAGCTTTGCCTCATCTTCTATCTTCTTTATTGCAATAGCTACTTGTTGGCGGGCTTCTTTTTCCATTCGCTGCATAAGTAGACTCTTGGCATCTTGTGCAGTAAACCCTGAAATCCTCTGAAGCATTTGTCTCTCTTCTGCCAAGAGGCTGTTGAGTTCTCTGCGAGAAGAATCAATTTCTTTTTCTTTTTGAATAAGACCTTCTTCTCTGCGTGTGATATCTTTTTCTTTTCTATCTAGAAGATCTACTTTTTTATTAAGGTTTTCTCCTCTTTCGGCAAATTTTCTCTCAAGCGATGCCAGTTCTTGCCGTCGACTCTTTGTGCGCTCCTCAAACTCCTGCCGTATTTTAAATCGCAAATCCTTTCCATCAATTTCTACTTCACGCTTTTTATTTTCAACTTCTCTTTTGGCATCATCTAAAATCTTTCTGGCTTTTTGTTCTGCAGTCTGTACCTTCTTTTCGGCTGTCAGCTTCCTTAAGAAGTACCCAAATATAAAAGCGGCAATTCCTACTAAAACGGCTGCCGCGTAACTAAGTAAATTGACCTGCTGTAACATTTAAACTTCCCTCCCCTTTATTTAACATATAGTATTTAGCTTATTAGAAAACACTTATAAGCATATGTTATCTGCCATATGTTATATGCTAAAACTTAATGTTTTGTAGAATTTGATTCTAATTGGTGATCAGGCGTGTAATTCTGATGTCGTGGGAGAGAGTGGGAATTTCTTCAACAACCTGGAAGTCAAAGGCTAAACCTACGCGGGGTGTTTTATCCGGTACTTCCTTAAAAAACCTGTCGTAATAACCTGCTCCTCTTCCAAGGCGATTGCCCTTTTTGTCAAAGGCAATGCCGGGTGTAATGACTAGGTCTATATCATTTATTGGAATCTTTTTGATATACTCTTTTTTAGGTTGTTGAATACCGTAAGGTCCTTCGCAAAGCTGCGTTTTTAAATCTTTTATTTCGCAAGCTATTATTTTCTTAGAAGTTACGTTTGTCACTGGAACCGCTACTCTCTTTCCCATATTGAGCGCTTCTTCAATCATAGGCCTGGTTTCAACTTCACAGCCTATAGATATATAAAACATTATTGTATTAGCGCTCTTAAATTCAAAAGTTTCAAAAAGCCTTTTTTTGATCACCAAGCTTTTTTGTAACCTATGTTCCTCCCTTTGTAATTTTAACTTTTTAAGAATTTGTTGCCTAATTTTAGTCTTTTCTTCAAGTTTCATTATATCACTTTTTAAGGTATGCGGTCAAGCTTCATTATGGGTACGAATTGACTCACATTAAATGTTACCCAAATTGAGTTTTAAAGATATCGTTGAC
>CAZCCH010000029.1:0-14228 GCA_964497315.1 uncultured Planctomycetia bacterium | reverse complement strand
AAACCTTAAATACCAATAACCCTCCGGTAACATTTACTTATGAGTCAATAAGGGTTTGAAGCTAAACCTGTGTATCCGGCAAGGCCCTAATTCCTTTAATGCCCGCAAATGCTCTCTTGTGCCATAGCCTTTATGTTTATTGAAACCATAGTCAGGAAAAGACTTATGGTATTTTTGCATAATTCTATCCCTTGTCACCTTTGCTACAATAGAAGCACATGCTATAGATAAAATTTTTGTATCGCCTTTAATAATCGATTCTGATTTTAGCGAAAGTTTGATTGACACCCTACCATCTACTAATAAATAATCAGGTAAAACTGACAGATTTAAAACTGCCCTCTTCATGGCCATTATTGTGGCCTGTCGAATATTTAGCCTATCAATCAATTTATGACTTATAACGCCTACTGAAAAGATTGATTTTTTTAAAATCTCCTCGTAGGCAATTTCCCTTTGTCTTGCAGAGAGTTTCTTTGAATCTCGCACTTCTGCTTTGAACTTAAATTTCTTTAAAATAACGGCACTGGCAACAACGGGTCCAGCCAATGGTCCTCGACCGGCTTCATCCACACCTGCAATTAATTTAAAACCTTCTCTCTCTATCCTTTTTTCGTAATTCGCTAACAAAGGAACTTACTCCATTTTTTCCTCTACCCTTGTTTCTTTTCCTATCCTTTTGCGAAGATAATACAACTTACTCCTTCTCACTTTGCCTTTTTTGACAACTTCTATTTTGTCAACAGAAGGGCAGTGTACGGGGAATATCCTTTCAACTCCTTCGCCATAGGAAATTCGTCGCACGGTAAATGTCTGCGATAGGCCTGTGCCCCTCTTACCTATAACTATTCCTTCAAAAACCTGAATTCTTGTTTTTTCATCCTCTTTTATCTTAACATGCACGCGTACAGTATCACCGATTTTGAAGTTCGGGATATCCTTCTTTAGCTGCTCTTTTTCTATTTGTTTTATTTTTTTCATTGTTTATGCACTCCTTCTTTAATAGTTTTTACTCATTAATAACTCTGGGCGCCTTTGTTTTGTACGTTTTATCGACTGCGCCCTTCTCCATTTTTCTATTTTTTTATGATTTCCTGACAGCAATTCTTTCGGCACCTTTAACCCACAAAAGTCTGCCGGTCTTGTATAGTGAGGATATTCTAATAAGTTTTCTGAAAAAGACTCTAACTTATTCGAATCCTTATGACCCAAAACACCCGGGATTAATCTTACAACTGCATCAATTAAAACCATAGCGGGTATTTCACCGCAAGTCAAAACATAATCGCCTATTGATACTTCATCGGTAACCAGGTGCTTCCTAACCCTTTCATCAATCCCCTCATAATGTCCGCATATCAATATTAAGTGTTTGTGCTTTTCAAGTCTTTTTACGACTTTCTGCTCCAACTTTTTACCTTGAGGTGTCAAAAATACAATTCGCGCCTTTTTTTTGATTTTATTTTTGTTTTTAGTCAAACTGGCTACACTGCATCCTAAAATCTCTGCAATGGCATTAAATACTGGCTGAGACTGTAAAACCATTCCAGGGCCACCCCCGTAAGGTCTATCATCTACCTTGTTATGCTTATCCTTAGACCAATCTCTTAAATTGTGAACTGATATTTTTACTTTACCGGATTTCCGTGCCCTTTTTAAGATAGATTCATTGATTATACCATCAAACATTGATGGAAATAATGTTAGAATATCTATCTTCATGTGATTTTTTTCTTTTTTAAAATCGAACCTACTGTAGCAGATGGTCTAGCCCCTGACTTTAACCAATATTTTGCTCTTTCGGCATTGATTTCAACTTTCGCCGGATTTGCCTTTGGGTCATAGTGACCTATCTCTTCTAAAGGTCGTGCATCCCTCGACATTGTTTTTTTACAAACTACAATTCTGTAAAAAGGTTTTTTCTTTGAACCATATCTTTTTAATCTAATCACAACTGACATTTCTACCTCCGTTTTATTCTTTTTCCCGCCGAATGCGGGCTCCCAACTTTGTTAACTTCTCCTCTAACTTTTCATAACCCCTATCCAAATGATAAACCCTAAAAACTTCTGTCTTTGATTTTGCTACTAACCCCGCTAAGACAAGTGCAGCAGAGGCTCGCAGGTCTGATGCCATAACAGGCGCTCCACTTAAATATTTAACCCCTTTTACAATAGCACTTGAACCTTCCAGGGCAATACAGGCACCCATTCTACCAAGCTCACTTACATGCATAAATCTATCAGGGTAAATTTTTTCAGTAATTATACTAATGCCTTCGGTAACTGTCATTAAAGATAACATTTGTGCCTGAAGATCCGTTGGAAACCCTGGAAACGGTAATGTCGTAACATTAACTGGTTTTAGTTTTCTTCTTGAAACAACCTTAATTGAGTTACCTGACTTTCTTATATTTAGTCCCACATCATGCAATTTATCAACAACGGCCCCCAAATGATCAAGCCTTGCATTCTTTATTGTTATATTGCCTCCAGCGATTGCAGTTGCTATCATATATGTCCCAGCTTCAACCCTATCTGGTATAACACTGTGCTCAACACCTGAAAGTCTTTTTACACCTTCTATTTCAATCCTGTGGGTCCCGTGTCCTTTTATCTTGGCACCCATCTTAATTAAGGCTTCAGCTAAATCTACAACCTCAGGCTCAGAAGCAGCCATTTCAATTATGGTCTTACCCTTAGCCAGTGTTGCAGCCATCATTACATTGGCAGTGCCAAGGCATGAAGATCCGAAGGCTCCACCTAAATATACGCTGCCGCCTAGCAATTGCTTGCAATTAGCCACGCAGTAGCCTTTTTCTACCTTTAAATCTGCACCTAATGCCCCTATCCCTTTAAGGTGAATATCCACAGGCCTAGACCCAATTATACATCCACCGGGTAAGGAAACCCTCGCCTTCTTCTTCTTTGCCAATATAGGTCCCAAAACACAAAACGATGCCCTCATCGTACTTACAAGTCTATAAGGAGCAACGCAACCCCTATAATTTGCAGGCTCTACAATTATCTGGTTCTTAAGTTCTTGAACCTTCACTCCTAGAGTCCTGAGTATCCTCACCATTGTATGAACATCTCTTAAGTTGGGGACATTTTTAATAACGCATTTTTCATCTGTCAGAAGCGTTGCTGCTAAAATAGGCAATGCTGCATTCTTTGCACCGCTTATGGTTACTTCCCCTCTTAGCGGAAATCCGCCTTCTATCACTATCTTATCCATTGTATGCCCTGCATCTGGTTTTTAAAACCCTTCCCATACCATTAAGATCTTTAATAATTTCTATATCCCTAAAATTACAAGATGACCTTGCAATCCCCCCGACTGCACCTGCTTGATCATCACCGACCTCAACCAATAAAAACCCACCTGTCTTTAAAAATTCATGAGCTGTTTTAAAAATCTTTCTGTAAAATTTGAGTCCATCCCGACCGCCATCTAATGCAATCATAGGTTCATGTTTAACCTCTACTGGCAAAAAATCTAAATCAGAATTTCTAATATATGGTGGGTTTGAAACAATCATATCGAATTTAAGATTTTCAAGTGAATTAAATAAATCTCTAACTAAAAAGGTAATTTTGTCAATAACGGCATTCATCCTGGCATTCTCTCTTGCAGTCTTTACTGAATTTGAAGAAATATCTAACGCTGTAATATGACAATCTTTGGTATGCTTAGCCAAGGCTATCGCAATATTGCCAGAACCTGTGCATAAATCCAATATTTGACATTGCTCTTTACCGGATAAAGCCTTTAGCGCTGACTCTACTAAAATTTCCGTTTCAGGTCTGGGTATAAAAATTCCTCTTGGGGTTAAAAACTCTAATTCGAAAAAATTGGTTTTGCCTGTTATGTACTGAACTGGAATTCTTTGTAATCGTTTAGCCACCATTTTGTTAAAGTTATGTTCGATTTTCTTAGTAAAAACAGTGTCGGTGTAAAGTTGTATACGGTCTACGCCCAATAAGTCCATTAAAAGAAGTTCAATCTGTAATTTAGCGTTTGCAATCCCAGATACAGCCAACGTTTTTTCGTTATCTTTTATTAAACTATAAATATCGCAATTATTTAGCGTTTCCATTTGTTTTAAGCTTTTTCTCTGCGGTTGCAAGGGCTAAGATTATCTCATCTAGCTCCCCTTCTAGTACATTCCCTAAATTATGAACACTGAATCCTATTCTATGATCAGTTACACGCCTTTGTGGAAAATTATAAGTTCTAATCTTTTCACTCCTGTCACCTGTGCCAATCTGTGTTTTTCTACTCGCTGCAATCTCTTGCTGCTGTTTTTGCTTAGCCTGATCAAAAAGTCTGGCCCGTAATACCTTCATGGCTTTGGCCTTATTCTTCATCTGAGACCGTTCATCCTGACAGCTTACTACTGTATTAGTTGGTAGGTATGTAATACGCACAGCTGAATCAGTGGTATTGACTCCCTGTCCACCTGGACCTGTAGCCCTAAATACATCTATTTTTAAATCTTTCGGGTCTATTTGAATATCAACCTCCTCTGCCTCTGGAAGAACAGCCACGGAAATAGCTGAAGTATGGATTCTGCCACTTGTCTCTGTAGTAGGAACTCTTTGGACCCTGTGGACGCCGCTTTCATACTTAAGCCATTTATATACGTACTCCCCTTCTAAGGAGAAGATGATTTCTTTAACCCCACCTGCCTCGCTCGGGCTAGAGTTTAATATATCTACCTTCCAGCCACGTCTGGCTGCAAATTTTGAATACATCCTGTAAATATCAGCTGCAAAAAGTGTAGCCTCAAGGCCTCCTGTTCCGGCCCTGACTTCCACAATTACATCGCGATTGGCCTCTGGGTCATCCTCTATGACCAAATCCTCAAGCTGAGCGTACATTTTCTTAGAGGCAGCTCTCAGTTGAGTTAATTCATCCTCTGCTAGCTTTACCAAGTCTTGTTCTTTTTCATGCTTTAAGAGCTCTTCAGTCTGTGTTATCTGCTCTTGAACGTTTAAAAAATCTATATACTTTTTTACAATAGGTGAAACCCTTGAAAGTTCCTTGGCATACCTCTGGCACTCAGCCCTGTTAGCAAAAACTTCAGGATCCGAAAGTTTTTTCTTTAGCTCTTCTGACTTAGCCTTTAGCTCATCTAGTTTTTGGAGTATCAGATTCTTCATTTGGGATTTCACCGATAATTCTATCTACTTTACCATCAAAATCTTCATCTATCTTTCCGGCAGTAAGCTGCCAATTAACATAGTAAAACCATGCATCAAGCTTGCCATCAAAATTCTTATCCATTTCTTGCCTAACCTTTTGACCACCCTCAAAATACGCCCATGCATCAAGCTTACCATCTTTGTTGAGATCCGCCTCTTGCCTTAAAATATCTCCATTTCTATAGTAACCTCTAACATCAATTTTACCATCAAGGTCTTTATCTACCTCTGTTTTATAAACTTGGTTGTTATGGAAGAAACGCCAGATTTCTGGTTTGTCATCTTGATCCCTATCAACACCCTCTTTGGCCTTTACTTCATCTACATAACAAACCCATAAATCTATCTTGCCATCATTATCCTGATCTAACTCCTCTGTGCGCTCAACGCCAACTGGATACTGGATTTTCTCAGGATCGGGTCCTTCTTCTAATTGCAGTAATTTCTCAATTGGCTTTTCTTCTTCTTTGACTACAGGCTCAGGTCTTCTGACAGGGGATGGGATTTCTTCTTCTATTTGTTTTTCTATTGCAGGTTTTAACTTCCAAGTATATACACGAAATAGGCAATAACCTAAAGCTAGACATGCTAAAATTACCAAGCAAAGCTTAAGTAATATTTCCTTTTTCATTTTGCCCCCCATTTTCGTTTAAACTTTTCAACCCTTCCTGCAGTATCTACGAATTTTTGCTTGCCTGTAAAAAACGGATGACACTTAGAACATATTTCAATCTTGATGTTCTGTTTGGTACTCCTTGTGTGAATCACCTCTCCACAGGCGCAAACTATCGTTGTTTCCTTATAATCTGGGTGAATTTTATCCTTCATTTCCTTCGGCCTCCTTTTATTGATTCATGCTCATTAGAAATTCTGCATTAGTCTTTGTCTTAGATAGTTTTTCAATTAAAAGTTCCATTGCCTCCACACTGTTTAGTTCATTTAGAACCTTACGCATAAGCCAAACGCGTTGCAATTCATCTGGATGTAACAAGAGGTCTTCTTTTCTAGTATTTGACCTTTTTATATCAATAGCAGGATAAATCCTTCTCTGGAAAAGATTTCTGTCTAGCTGAATTTCCATGTTTCCGGTACCTTTGAACTCTTCAAATATAACATCATCCATCCTGCTACCCGTATCTATCAAGGCAGTTGCTATGATAGTTAGGCTCCCCCCCTCTTCAATGTTTCTTGCTGCACCGAAAAACCTCTTTGGCCTGGTTAAGGCACTTGAGTCTAGACCACCGGATAATATCTTGCCACTATGAGGTGCAACGGAATTATATGCCCTGGCAAGACGGGTCACGCTATCCAATAATATTACTACATCTTTCTTGTACTCTACGAGTCTCTTTGCCTTTGATAACACAATCTCAGCCACCTGGATGTGCCTTTCTGCTGGTTCATCAAAGGTAGAGCTTATTACTTCAGCCTTTACCGAGCGTTCCATATCAGTAACTTCTTCAGGTCTTTCATCTATTAAGAGTATTATCATTATCGATTCTGGGGTATTTGCAGTAATAGCATTGGCGACCTTTTGTAAAATAATGGTTTTTCCACTATAGGGAGGGGCTACGATAAGACCTCTTTGGCCTTTCCCTAGGGGGGTAAGTAAATCCATTATCCTTGTTGAAATTTCATTTGGCTTAGTCTCTAATATAAAACGGTCATTTGGATAAAAAGGTGTTAAGTTATCAAATAATATCTTCTGTTTTGCCTGTTCTGGGTTCTCGAAATTGACTGCCTCAACTTTAAGAAGCGCAAAATATCTCTCGCCTTCCTTTGGGGGCCTAATCTGCCCACTTACCGTATCCCCTGTACGCAAACCAAATTTTCTTATCTGGCTAGGGGAAACATATATATCATCTGGACAAGGCAGATAATTATAGTTAGGGGAGCGCAAAAACCCAAATCCATCCTCTAGGACTTCGAGAACCCCTTCACCAAACATAAGGCCTTCTTTCTCAGCCCCTGCCTGCAGAAGCTTAAAAATCAATTCCTGCTTTTTCACGCCGCTTATATTGTTAATCTTAAGCTCTTTGGCAATCTTTTGTAAGTCTGACATTTTCTTATCTTTTAATTTTGCTATTTCTAGCTTTTCCATTTTTTGACCTCCGTCCAAATCTTTTTTACCTGAAGTTTAACATCGAAAAGTGAGCTATTATTATGTATTATAAAATCAGTCCTTTTGAATTTATCTTTAAGTGGTAGTTGTGCCTTAATGCGATCTTTAATTTCCTCTTTGCTGCAACCTAAGCTCTTCGCGGCACGTTCAATTTGCACCCTTTTATTGGTTGCTACCACAATAATCTTATCTACCATTTTTCCTGCCTTTGCTTCAAAAAGCAAGGGGGCATCTATTGCAATTATAGCCTTTGGATTTTTTCTTTTTATTGAAGCTACTTTCTTTCTTATCTTTTTAATAATTACAGGATGTGTGATATTGCAAAGCTTTCTTAACGCACTTTTATTAGAAAAAGCTTTTTTAGAAAGTGCTTTTCTATTTATGGAGTTATTGCTATTGAGTATGCCAGGACCAAATTCTTTTACTAAATGTTTATATACTAAAGATTTTGGTTTTAATAATTTATGGGCGATATTATCGGCATCTATCACTTTAGCACCAAGCCTGTTAAATATCTTAGCTACTGTTGTCTTACCTGTTCCAATACTACCTGTTATACCTAGTATCATTGTAACAATCCTTCATACACCTCGTTATACTCTTTTGCTGAGCGATCCCATGAAAAATCATACTGCATGCAGCGCCTAATGAGGCTTTGCCATTTATTTTTGTCGCTGTAGGCATCAATTGCCTTCTTAATAGCCCCTAATAAAGCTGAAGCATTAGCTTCTTTAAATAAAAACCCATTGCCTTGCTTGTTTTGACTATCATATTCTACAATTGTATCTGCCAAGCCGCCTGTTTTCCTTGCCAGGGGTACTGTTCCGTATTTAAAAGAGATCATCTGACCCAAACCGCAGGGTTCGTACCTTGATGGCATAAGGAAAATATCTGAACCAGCATATATCTTTTGTGCTAATGCTGCATCAAAATATAAATTGATAGACAGTTTATTCTTGTGTCTTTGTGCTATTTTTTCAAAGATATCGTGATATTTTTTATCACCAGTACCAAGTAGTATAATTGGTATATTCATCTTGCATAATTCATCTATTATCTCAGCTAATAAATCATATCCCTTTTGAAAAGCTAATCTTCCTACGCTACCTACTAAAGGTACATCTTTTGCTAGTTCAATACCTAGTTCTGAAATAAGTCCTTCCTTATTTATGTATTTATCAGATAGGGACTCTGAAGAATAATTTTTATATATAGAATTATTCTTTGCAGGATCCCAAATATCATAATCTATACCATTTAGAATACCATGAAGGTCTTTGGTTCTTTCTTTTAAGATGCCTTCCATACCGCATCCAAATTCTTCGGTTTGGATTTCTCTTGCGTATGTCGGGCTTACTGTTGTAAGGACATCTGAAAACACAAGCCCACCCTTAAGTAAGCTAAACTTGCCATAAAACTCAAGCCCCTCAACACTAAAAAGGCTATCAGGTAAGCCTGTCTTAGAAAATTCCTCTTTTGGAAAAGCACCTGAATAAGCAAGGTTGTGTATGGTGAAAACTGTCTTTGTACCCTTAAAAAATTCATCTTGACTGTATAAAGTCTTTAAATATACAGGAATTAACCCTGTCTGCCAGTCATTGCAGTGAATAATATCAGGTTTAAAACCTTGGCTTTTAACAAGCTCTAAAGTCTGCCTGCAATAAAATACAAAACGTTCTAAATTGTCAGAATAATCACCACTTTCATCACCATAAAGGCCATCACGCATATATAATTTATCATTTTGTATAAAATGGACCTTTATGTCTTCCCCGATACTAGCGGTATTATTTTCTTCCTTTACCATTTTATACTTAGGTAAAGTTATTTTTACCTTATGTCCTCGTCTTTTGAGGGCTAGGGGTAGGGCAGCTGCTACATCGGCTAAACCGCCTGTTTTGGCAAATGGGACAACTTCGCTTGAGCAAAAAAGTATGTTCATTCTGCCTCCAGCCAATTTTTGCCATGTGTAATATTTACCTTTATCGGAACTTTCAGCCTTACTACCTCTTCCATATTACTGCGGATAAGAGTAGTTGCTTTTTTTAATTCATGCCTTGGTAGATCAAAGACTAGCTCATCATGAACCTGCATTACCATCATGCATTTAAGTTTTTTCTTTTTTAATTCAGAGTGAATCTTTATCATAGCCATTTTTATAATATCTGCTGCTGAACCTTGTATGGGGGTATTGATAGCTGTTCTTTCAGCAAACATTCGTATATTCTGGTTTTTAGAATTTATCTCCTGGATATAACGTCTTCTATTAAGCATAGTACAAACATAACCCTCGTCTCTGGCAAGTTCAATTTGCTCTTTCATATATTCATAGACTTTGGGGTATCTTTCAAAATATGCATCTATAAATTGCTTTGCCTCATCAGGTGGAATTTCAAGCTCACGGGATAGTCCATAGGGGCTCATACCGTAAACAATGCCAAAATTAACCGTCTTTGCCTGTGAGCGCATCTTCTTGCTTACATCAAGCTCTTCACAATCAAAAATAAGCGATGCGGTAAATGTATGGATATCCGCATCACGGTTGAATGCATCTATTAAGGTTTCATCGTTTGAGAGATGTGCAAGTATTCGAAGCTCTATTTGTGAATAATCAGCTGAAAGTATCACACCATTTTTAAAAGATGGTATAAAGGCCTTGCGAATTTTTTTCCCAACATCTGTCTTAATGGGTATATTCTGTAAATTTGGCTCAGAAGAACTGAGTCTTCCCGTAGCAGTCACTGCCTGGTTAAATGAGGCATTAACCTTACCTGTTTCTTGGTTTATAAGCTCAGGCAATGCATCAATATAGGTTGATTTAAGCTTACTAAGCTCTCTATATTCTAAAATAGCCTTTGGTAAGGCATGTTCTAATGCGAGTCTCCCAAGTACTGATGCATCTGTAGAGGCACCTGTTTTTGTCTTTTTTATAACCGGAAGTTTCAACTTAACAAATAATACCTCACTAAGTTGCTTTGGAGAGTTTATATTAAATTCGCAGCCTGCGATTTCATAGATGTCTTTTTCTAAAGTATTCAGTCTTTCTGTCATCTCTCCTGACATCTTTTTTAGAAATTCAACATCTATACATACCCCATCTAGCTCCATGTCAGCCAGCACATCAACTAATGGTAGTTCTACATCTAGAAATAGTTTATATAAATTCTTTTGTTCCAGTTTTGGCAATAAAATATTTTTCAACCTAAAAGTAATATCACTGTCTTCACAACCATACTCACAAACCTTTTCAATATCTACCTCATCCATACGCAGTTGTTTTTTACCTTTACCTATTAATTCATCAATTGAAATCTTTTTATAATCCAAAAATTCCAATGCCAAACTATCTAAATCATGTCTGAATTCAGAAGGATTTAAAAGATATGAAGCTAACATTGTATCAAATATTATCCCTTTTAAATCTATTTTTTCTTTCTTTAAGATTATCTTTTCATATTTTATATTTTGACCTATTTTTTTTATACCAGGATCTTCAAAGATAGGTTTTAGCTCTTTTAAGGCATTCTTTATTATCTTTTTACCCATAACCGGTACATAGAAGCTTTCTGCTTCCTTAAGGCAAAAGGATATGCCTACAATTTTAGCTACAGTGGGGTTTCGGGAGGTAGTTTCAAAATCAAAGGTAAATTCATCTGCTTTTTTAAGTTTGTTTAATAAGGACTGGAAGTCTTTTTCTTGAGTAATGAGTTTATAATCATGGTTTTTATTCTCTGAGGCATGCGGAATGAATTCCCTGGCCAGGTTCTTAAACTCTAATCTTTTAAATAAATCATAAAGCCTGTTAGTATCAGGTTCGCCTATCCGCATACTATCTAAATCTACTTCTATCGGTACATCAGAATCCATGGTTGTTAATTCCTTAGAAAGCTCAAGCTTTTCGGTATTGGCTTCCAAGGTTTTTCTTATATGTTCTTTTTTTACTCTTGCCAAATTACGATAAATATCTTTAACTGTACCGAATTCGTTAATCAAGCTAACAGCTGTTTTTTCTCCAATTCCGGGTACACCGGGAATATTATCTGATGCATCCCCCATTAAAGATAAAAGCTCTGATATTTGTGAGGGTTTCACCCCAAAATGCTCCTTAACTGTTTCTGCGTCATAAAGCAAATTATCCTTGTGGGGATTTAGCACTCGGACATGCTCTCCTACAAGTTGCAATGTATCCTTATCGCCAGTAATTATACAAACCTCTATTGTTTCTTTTTTCATTTTTTTGACAATGGTGGCTAAAATATCATCAGCTTCAAAACCTGGTTTTTCATAAATGGCATACCCGTAACAGCTAAGAACTTCTTTGATTGTTGGAATTTGACTTACTAAATCATCCGGCATGGGTTTTCTGTGAATTTTATATTCCTTGTATCTTTTATGCCTAAACGTTGGTTCTTTTAAATCAAAGGCAATTGCCAAATATTGCGGGTTGTAGTCTTTTATAATCTTGCTTAGCATGGTTGTAAACCCGTAAATGGCATTTGTTGGCTCTCCCTTTGAAGTAGATAGGTCTCTTATAGCATAGAATGCCCTATAGCAAAACGAGTTTCCGTCAATTAAAAACAGTTTATCCATTCTTTTGGTGGATTTGATTTTTCTTTGGAATGAATTTTTAGCTCAAGACGAGTAGCAGGTAGGACTACCTCTTTAGCTTCACGGCTGTACCATATCCATAGAGATAATCATCATCGTATTCAAAGTACCGTATCTGAATTATATGGTCTGCGCCCTGGAGTTTTCCCTTCTTCAAAAGCTCCTCGTTCAACGCGTCTATATCTTTATTTGTGGTTCTATGTGCTACAATACCTAGGATTTCATAATTCCTATCCAGTCCATCTGCTTTAAGTTGCATTCCTGTGGGTAAGTTAGGATATACGGCAATTTGCGCTGGTTCTGTTTCAACATCATAGGTAGGTACTTTTACCCTTGGCTTTGCAGTAGTAGTTTGCCGCGTGTAATAACTAGTCCCCTTAACCCTTCTTCTGCAATATCTTAATAACCTAGTAGCCTCTGGATGATTTGGAGTAACTGCAATAACCTTCTCTAGTTCCTCTATTGCTTCTTCGTATTTGCCTTTTCTGTAATATTTCTGGCCCCTACCGAGAGATTTTTTTGCTTGTTTTATTAGTCTTTCTTGTTCTTTTTCTTGTTCAACCCGTTCTATTTCTCTCTCTGTCTGTCGAATAAGCACATCTAGGCCAGTGAAACCCGGGTCTAGATTTTCTATTTCTTTAAGCTTTTTAAGTGCAGAGGTGTATTTTTTTCTATCAATATAATTCTGGGCATTCCTCATTAGAGTAGCTGTCCTTCTGGCAACTCTTTCTTTTTGTTTTGCCCTCAACTCTTCTTCTTTAGCTCTTAGGTTCGCTGTTTTCTCTTTTTGCTTTCTAATTTGCTTTTGTTTTTTAGTACTTTTAGCGGGAAGAGGTTTTTTCACAGCTTGTACTGATTTGACCTCAGCTTCTATCATAGACTGCTTTTTTGCCCATTTGGTTTGCTTAAGGATATCTCGGATACCCGGATAATTTGGGTCCAACTCTCTCACCTTTTCAAATTGGGCAAGTGCAAGGTCAAATCTACCTCTATCAAGATACTTCTGACCTTTTTGCATATGTAATTTTATATTCTTTGAGATTTTTCCTTGTTTTTTGTATCTGCCTTTTGTTTTTCTGGATAATCTTTTGCGTTCTGACTTGGCATACTTCTCTGCCTCAGCCTTTTGTTTGGCTTGTTGAACTTCTTGGATAGTGTTTTGAATATTTGGGTAATTTGGATTTAACTTTGCTACTTTTTCAAACTGGGTAAGTGCGCGATCAAATCTTTTTTCCAAATAGTGATTTTGTCCACTTCTGAAGCTTTTTTCGACCTCCCGTTGTATCCTTTGTTTCCTACTCTCAATGCGCTCCATGCACTTTTGTATATATTTGGTGAAGTTATTGTTTTCTGGGTCTAATTCTGCAGCATTGTGAAGCTTTACAAGCGCATTTTCATACTTGGTGGCACGATAAAGCTTCAACCCTTCTTTATAAAGCTGTTGGGCACTTTTCTTTCTTTGGACAATGAGCCCCCTTTTGTTCATAGCTATTTGCTCAGCAAGTATTTGGGCCATCTCTGCCTCTGTGCCTTGAGCAGGTGGAGCTTTAAGAGGTTCTTTAGTAATTTTTTTGGTAGGTTTCTTAGCAGGTTTTCTTACTTTCGCTTTTTTTACTTTTCTTACCTTAGGAATTTCTTTCTTTTCTTTTTTGAATGTTATCTCTAAATATGCCTTTTGCTCTTTTGCCTTGAGGGTCCAGGGGTCATCTACCCTACCAAGAGCAGCTCTCTTTGACCAATACTCATAAGCATTCTCTAATTCGCCTTTTCTTTCATAAAGAAGCGCTAAATTAGTATGGACACATGTGTATTCAGGGTCGATTTCTAAGGCCTTTAAATATTCGGTTTCTGCTTTGCCTAACCAGCCTTTTTGTTCATAAAGGATGCCTAAATCATTGTGGGCACACGCATAAAAAGGATAAACTTCCAGAGCTTTCCTGTACATGTTAAGGGCATTATCAAACATCCCTTTCCTCTGATACATGTATCCTTTTATGCGATATTTAATAGCCTCAACCTGTGAGTCGCTTAAAGCAGCGTGGGCATTTTTAATTCCGGCGGGAAGAATTAGAGCGGAACATATTACCAATACCAATAAAATTTCCCAAAATTTACCACTTGAGCTACGCTTCATACTTTTCTACCTTCCGTTAATAAAATATTTAAAATAACAATTTAGTATTATTTGCTTATATTATAAGCTATTTTGGGCTTATGTCAAGGAAAAACTTAGACTCGAATTGACTCACATTAAATGTTACCCAAATTGAGTTTTAAAGATATCGTTGACT
>CAZCCH010000028.1:0-17567 GCA_964497315.1 uncultured Planctomycetia bacterium | reverse complement strand
CAAGTGGGAGGATAAACCCTTAAAGGAATTTACACAATTTAATTGACATTACCACAATTAGGCTCCTGTCTCTGTTTCTTTGCGGGATTTTAGCTCATCTATTAGCTGTAGGGTCTTCTCTGTAATAAGGAGGGTTTCACGAACCAAAGGAAGGTCTTTTATTGCTTTTCTGGCAAGTAATCTGATAAAGCCTATGCCTCTCTCAGATAACTCCTTGGCTGCTTCATCAATGGTGGCACATAATATAACGGATACATCATTTGGCAAGGCAGCATTTACCTTGGCTATTCTCTCCTTTAGCTGTGAAGAGCCCACTACAGCAATTGTTACCTTTTGGCCAAAGTGGGCTGCTAATTCTGGCAAAACTGGAAAAACTTTAGTGGCAAAACCTGCTTTCATTATTATGCCTGTAGTTTGATTAATTTTGCCAAATATAGCTCTTGATGCTTGTTCGGTGAAACGGGATGCTAGTAAATCTATGTTTATCTCATCAACGCCTTCTTTTTCAGCTTTAACACAAGCTGCAAAAATAATATTCCGCAGCTGCCAGATATTGCCAGTCCAATCATGTTCCAGTAGCATTTTTCTGGCTGAATCCGTTATTTTATTTATCTGCGTATTGTATTCATCGTTGTGCTGCCGCATAAACATTTCTGCCAAACGAACTATCTCCTCACTGCGTTCTTTTAATGGCTGCATGTCTAATGTAAACGGTGAAATGCGATAAAATAAGTCCCTGCGAAATCTCCCCTCTTCAACAAGCTTCTCGAGTTCCTGTAGATTTCTGCTAGCTGTAAAGATAATACGAGATTTCAGCTTTACGGGTCCTCCATTTCCAATAGGCGCAAACTCCATCTCCTGAAGTACGCGCAGAAGAGCTGCCTGTAGTTGTAGCTCTAAGTCATCAACATTTTCTATAATCAATGTATTGTTCGCGGCTCTCTTTAAATACCCTGCAGAAGTGCTTGTGGCACCCGTGAAGGAACCTCTTTGGTGACCAAATAATTCACTCCTTGCAACACCTGAATTTAGTTCATAGCACGGAAGAACTACGGGTTCTTTTTTTCTATTAGCACTATTCTCATGTATCTGCCTAGCAATAAAACTTTTTCCTGTGCCGCTTCTACCTGTAATCAAGACAGTAGCATCCTTTGGTCCAACCGTAGAAACAAAATCTGCAACACTTAATTGCGAGCTATCTTTGCCAGCAAAAGGTCTTTTTAAGATTTGTCCTCCTGCCGAAGCGCTTCCCCATATATCTAGTTTTATCCGGTGCAGCAGTTTTGCTGCTTGCATAATATCATCCGAGCTAATATCTTTTTCTCTCAGCACATTCCTGCCATAGTTATATTTAATGGGCGCAGCCTCCTCAGTAGCATGCGTAATGGAAAAGTTGCCTGTCTCGGCCATATGATGTATAACTGCTGCCTGCAACAACAACTTTGCAAACCTTACTTTAGTACCAGTAAACTTTGATTTTCCTTCGCTTATGCACACCGTCACTCCATCTTTATCTGCTGCTATAGGTGTCCTGTCTTGTTGTCTGTAATCTTCTAAATCAATCCCGAATTCTTTGATTAAGTCATATATGTTCGGTTTTGGTACGCCAAATTTGCGCACGGCTTGGCTTATGTTTCCATTTGTTCTTAAAAGTATTTCATGAACCATTTTTCTTGCGCAATTCTGCCACCTAGCACTAGAAAAATCAGGCCATTTACTAAAACCTTCCGTATTGACTAAAAACGAGAGCGGCACCCTTATATGTAGTCTTGACAGGTGTAGAACACAAGAGGTTGGACCATAGCTTACCCTGCCGCCTAACAGGTCAATATAACCATTTAATGCTGCGCTCTCAAGACCTTCGGGGGCAGAAAATTCTAAAGTGTCACCTTCTGCAAAAAGCACTGCACGACTTATCACATTTTCAAGCTCCCGGACATTTCCTTTCCATTGGGACTGCCAGAGATATGTTAATGCTTCTTTAGTTACCTTTTCTACAGGTATTTCTTTATTCCAGTAGTCATTATATTTTATGATGAAAAACTGTACAAGTGGCCATATATCCTCAGACCTATGTGCAAGGGACAATAGATCTATTTTGTACTGCAGGCGATTATACAAATCCAAACGCAGCCTTCCTTCCTCAAGCATTGTGTGAGGGTCTATATTAGTAGCGACTACACATCTTACATCCGAACGAACGTCGCTCTCTGCACCTACAGGATGGAATATTCCGTTTTCAATAACCCTGAGAAATTTGGCCTGCAGTTGGGGTTCAAGAGCTGAAATTTCATCCAAAAAGAATGTACCGCCATTGGCCGTGGACAACAGGCCTTTTTTTTCTGCATCTGCTCCTGTAAAGGCACCCTTGACATGTCCAAATAATTCACTTTCTATTAACTCTTTTGGTAACTCTGTCGCAGAAATAGCTATAAACGGTCCATCTCTTCTATCGCTTACCTCGTGCAGTGCCCTTGCTACGAGTTCTTTTCCGGTACCTGTCTCACCTGTAATAAGGACGCTAACATTTTTCGGTCCAATGTCAGAAATAGCATTTCTTACAGCCAACGTGCATTCACTATCGCCAACAAAAATTCTATCCCTAGCCTCTCTTAAGATCTCTGGGCTAAGCTCCTTGTTAAGAATGTAGGAAACAGGTACTCCTCTTCTGACCATTCCACGTAAATCATTATAGACAAGACTTGAGTTTTCTATTTGCGGTCTCAATCGCTCTAATAACTCCAACTCATATCGCGGGTCTCTTCTTACGGTAACAACTGCTACCTCATCATTCATTAAAGAGACATTTTCTTCTGAGAAGCGGGCGAGTATTTCAAGGGCATTTGTATCTCTTGTCTGGCGTGGCCGGAGAGTATCTTCAAAAGAAAAGCCCAAGACATAGTCCGGGCTTATAATTGAGATTATAAACATATCTACTATTAATATTGATATTAGTCTTTTTAGAAGAGATTTCATCTTAATGAGATATTGCCTTTGTCGAAAATATTCTTTATAAAGCTTTAGTGTTGTAATTATATCATAAAAATACCGAAATGGCAAGACTTATTTTCTTACTTTTTTATTGACTAACAGAGCATAAACAGCTTATAACTTCTTTGTTTTCTTAATGTTATAAAATTAATGGGAATACAAATAAAATAGGGACAAACGCCTTTATGCTAAATAGCATCTGTCCCCATTTATTTAATAGCGGGGGTCAGAATCGAACTGACGACCTCCAGGTTATGCTTACCACTACAGCTTTCGCTGCTTCGCCACAAACTTTGGCAAATTTGTAGTCTGGACTATATCTTTATCCACCAAGGACCTTTGGTGGATACCCGCCGTCTAGTCTCTACACCTTTCCACCATAAATCTTGGTGGACTTGGCTCGGTATTACCATTTAAGGCTTCACCGAATTTGACGGGTGCTTGCTCAATCGTTGCCGATTGAGTGGCCCACGTTATTGAGCCTGACGAGCTACCGCTGCTCTACCCCGCAATATATCAAAAAATAAAAGAACGCCTTAAGTGGAGTGTTAATTATACCAAAAATTCTCCTGCAAGTCAAGTTGAACGAACCTGCGCACCCAGGGTACTTGTTAACCCTTCGCAGATTTTATTGTGTAAAGAATCTATTTCTTCGCTGGTAAGCGTCCTATTTGATGCTTGGTATTTTATTGAATATGAAAGGCCCTTACAACCTTTGGAAATCTGCTTGCCTTTGTATTCATCAAAAAGTCTTACCTCTTCTATTAAATCTCCACCGGTCTCAGTAATAAGGGAGGTTATTTCCTTAGACAGGACATCTTTCTTTACCAACAAAGAAATATCTCTTAATACAGGTGGGAATTTAGGGATAGAGTTAAATATCTTTTTCTTTTTTGAGACCTTTAAAATAGACGATAAATTAAGCTCTGCACAGAATACATCATAATCAATATCAACTCTATCTCTTATAGATGCATTAAGCCTTCCTAAAAAACCAATGTTATTACCTTTAATCTTAACTACCATTGATTGTGCAGGCTCAAATATAGAATTAGAGCAAGCCTCGAATTTAACTCCTTCAATACCTAGGCGATCTAATAATTCTTCTAATATACCCTTTAGGTAAAATATGTCAACACTAGACTTATCATCCTGCCAGTTATTGCTCCTTGCGCCAGTTAAACTAACAGCCAAAAGCTGCTTTTCGCATTTACCCCTCATGGATGAGAAATAGACCGGACCTACTTCAAAAAGTTTTACATCTAAATTCTTTCTGTTTATATTAAACCCGACAGCAGATATAAGCCCAGGCAAAAGACTTCCTCGCATAAATGCTAATTCTGGACTTAGAGGGTTTTCTACTCTTACTAAATCTTTTTCCTCCTTGCCAAATAATGCAGCAAGTCTACTGCTAGTCAGGCTATAAGTTATAGCCTCATTTAACCCTGCTGAAATAAGTAAATTGCTAACTTCCTTTACAGTTTTCATACTAGATGCTTCAAGACCTGCCTGGGGTTTTACTGTAACAGTGGATGTAGGTATTTTTTCATAACCCCAAATACGTACTACTTCTTCAATAAGGTCAATTTCTCTTGTTAAATCTCCCCGCCAAGAAGGAATTTCAAATGAATTACTGGCCTTTGGTTTAAGGCCAAGGCTAGTAAGAATTGATTTTACCCTCGAAGTAGGAACTGTTACTCCTAAAATCTGATTTAGACATGTAGGTTTTAATGAGACATTTCTCGATGTAAATTTTTTCTTTCCTACATCTTTAATTTTACTAATTTCACCTGGGCCTGCAAGTTCTTGCATTAAAGAAACCGCCCTGTTAGAAGCAGTTGTAATAATTTCTAAATCAACCCTTCTTTCAAATCTATAGGAAGACTCTGAAGTTAAGCCTAATTTTTTTGATGTCCTTCTAATTGTCGCAGGATCAAAATAGGCACTTTCTAAAAGCACTCTCTTGGTACCTTGACTAACTTCTGTATCCGCACCTCCCATTATACCTGCCAATGCCACAGGGCGTGTTTCATCAGCTATTACAAGCATAGAAGGATCAAGTTTTCGCTTCACTTCATCAATGGTTATAATCTCCTCATTCGCCTTTGCCTTCCTAACTACAACACCACTTTTTAACTTATCAAAATCAAAGGCATGTAATGGCTGGCCATATTCTAAAAGGCAAAAATTTGTTATATCAACGATATTGTTTATAGGCCGCGAACCGACGGATTTAAGCTTATCTGAAAGCCACTTTGGAGAAGGCTTAACCTTTATATCTTCTATTAATCTTGCTGTATACCTCAGGCAACCTTTTTGATCTATTACTTTAACAGTTGGCATTTCTAGCTTTGGGTTTAAAGCCTTAATGTTGGGTAAGTGTAGTTTCTTACTAGTTATAGCAGCCACTTCTCTTGCTATACCAATTACACTAAGCCAATCAGGGCGGTTTGTTGTAACCTCTATATGTAAAAGATGGTCTGTGCCAATTTTCTCTAAGGATGTAACCTCTAAGCCTGCCATGGTAAGTTTATGGGCCAATTCTTCTGGCTTTAATTTTATATCTACGTAATCCTTTAACCAACTGTATGTAACCTTCATTAAAATTGCCTCAAAAATCTTGAATCATTCTCAAAAAACAATCTGATATCATAAATGCCATATTTCAACATGGCAATCCTCTCAACTCCCATACCAAAGGCAAAACCTGTGTATTTTCCTATATCATATCCAACTGCCTTAAATACTGCTGGGTCTATCATACCGGCACCTAATATCTCAAGCCATCCTTTGCCACCACATACTGAACAATGCGTTTTTTTACCCTTACAAATAATACATGATATATCCACCTCAACGCTTGGTTCTGTGAAGGGAAAAAAGTGCGGTCTAAATCTTAAGCTTACATCATTGCCAAACATCTCTTTGGTAAATGCAAAAAGTGCGCCTTTAAGCTGAGTAAATGTAATATTTTCATCAACTACAAAACCCTCTATTTGATGAAACATAAAGCTATGGCTTGCATCAACCGCATCTGGCCGGAAGACCTTCCCAGGGGCAATAATGCTAAGCGGGGGCTTTGTTTTTTCCATTATCCTTATTTGTACTGTTGATGTCTGGCTGCGCAAAAGCCAATTGGAATCTTTTTGGGTTTTACCTTTAGGTAAGTCTAAAAAGAAAGTATCGAATGCATCTCTTGATGGATGATCCGCTGGGATATTCAGCGCTTGAAAATTATAATAATCTGTTTCTACCTCAGGACCCTCAACTACACTAAAGCCCATCTTTGTAAAAATGCCACATGCTTGTTCAATTATCTGTGTTATGGGATGCTTATGGCCTATTTCTGGTCTAATGCCAGGCAAGGTAATATCTACGTCTTCTGAAACTACCTTGCCTGTCTCTTTAATTTCTACAAGCACCTCATTAATAAAAGATGCCACTTGCTGTTTTAGCTGATTTAGCTGTTTGCCAATTGCGGGCTTTTCTTCAGCAGATAAATTTGATAACTGTTTCATAAGATCTGCTATAATACCCTTTCGGCCCAAATACTTTATCCTTACAGCTTCAAGCTGCTTTGGGTCTTTAGCGTTTTGAATGTCTTGGTTTATTTCTTCTTGAATTTTTTTAATTTTATCTTGCATAACATTACAACTTTTATTTTAACACTCTACTCGGTTTCGGCCGTTTTCCTTAGCCCTATATAAAGCCTCATCCGCCTTCTTGATAAATTCACCTTTATCTATTTTTGCATTTTTGCTTGGGTCATATATTGCTCCGCCCAAACTTACAGCTACATTTAATTTTACTTCTCCGGTTTTAAAAATAGTTTTTTCTACTTTTTCACGAATATTCTCTGCTGTGGCTACCGCAGACTTTTTGTCAACGCAAGAAATTATAGCCACAAACTCCTCCCCTCCATATCTGGCAGCCAAATCTTCAGGCCCCATCTGTGACTTGAATATCTTTGCTACTTCCTGAAGAATAAAATCCCCTGCCTGGTGGCCATATGTATCATTAAATTTTTTAAAATAATCCACGTCTAATAAAAATAAGCCAAGTGGTTTCTTTTTTTCCTCAGCCTGCTTTAACCTCTTTTGTAAAGATTCCTGGAAGAACCTGTGATTATAAAGCCCTGTAAGTCCATCGCGTACAGCTTGTTCTCTGATTTTTTCTATCAATTGGGCATTTTCTATGGCAATCGCTGTAAGATTACCTAAAAGTCCACTTACCCGCATGATTTCTTTCTGCTCCATTTCTGTCTTTGCCTGTCCTACGCAAATTACTGCAATAACTTCTCCTCTGCGCACTACAGGCTGACAAAATAGGGTTTCTATTTTCTGGTTTCGCAAAAGATCTACCATGTGGAAGTCACTCTTTGCCTCTATAACAGAGAGAAATTTCCCATTTTTTGCACACCAGCCTAAAATACCTGATTCTTCATCAGCAGTAAGGTTTACCCTCTTAAGGGCTCCCTCATCGTATCCATACGAACAAATCAAATGCAACTTATTATTGATGGAGTCTACTTTGAATATCGCACACTGGCTGGCAGAAAAAAGCTTGACCGTCTTATTCAGGATTAGGCTAAATAAGGCATCTACTTCCAAAACAGACGGTATCTCTCTGGCCAGCTCTGAAAGAGAAATTATCAATGAACCAAGTCTGTTTGTATCTTTTCTATACCTTGTTTCTAAAGCACTGAAGAAATCTTTTTGCTCCTGCAGGTTGGCACCCAATTGTTTTTTTACCCTGCCGGCCTCTTGAGTCTGCTCTGAACTTTTTTGTAACTCTGATAATACAAGTCCAGCCCAGGTTCCAACTAACACAAAGCTCAACAGCTGCCAAATTATACCTGTGGAAGTAATTGGTTTTAATACGTAGGTAATATATGCTGGGTCAACCTGGGCACCAGGCCAGGAAGAAAGAGGGCTTGCCTTAATTTGCGGCCAGCAAAGGACTGCCCCACACAAAAACATAATTCCACTTGAAACCCAAAATGTTTCTTTGCTACCAAAGTAATATGCTGCTGTGCCTATGGGGATAAGCGAGAAAAATATAATAAAAATCTGCGCACTTACAAAACCACTTCCAAAGGCAGCCACAGACTGTAATACCGTACCTACAACAAGAATGCTTAAGCCAATAATAATCCAGGCTAATACAGTATCGTCTTTTTTCATTTTGGTTGCTTACCTTCTGGCCTTAACTGGGGAAACAATATAACTTCCCTTATTGACTCTTGATTAGAGAATATCATCGCAAGCCTATCTATCCCTATGCCCAATCCCCCAGCAGGGGGCATACCATATTCTAGGGCCCTTAAGAAATCTTCGTCTATCTGTGTCATTTCATCTGTATCTTCGGGCTTTTTCTTTTTGTTTTTTGCTATTTGCTCTTTAAACCTCTTGCGCTGTTCAATAGGATCGTTCAACTCAGTATAGGCATTTGCCACTTCCTGTGTTGCACAAAATAATTCAAAGCGTTCACTTAATTCAGGGTTGTCTTTTTTCTTCTTGGCCAAAGGACAAAAGCTAGACGGATAATCTATAATAAACACAGGGTCAATCAAATCAGGGACTATTACTTTATCGAATATCTTATCTATTAGACCGTATTCAGTATCAATTCCTTTTATTTCTAATTTTAGTTTAGTTGCTATTTTTTTTATCTCATCCTTTTTAAGCTTGCTGAAGTCAGTTTTTAATTTTTTCTCTAACAAATCAAACATTGATATTCTTTTCCATGGGGGTGTAAGGTTTATAATTTTATCTTTAAAAAGAATTTGAGGTTTTCCAAATAGTTTTTCTGCCAAATGAACTATCAAACCTTCTGTTAGTTTCATCATGTCTTCATAATCTGCATAGGCGCTATATACTTCAAGCATCGTAAATTCAGGATTATGCCTTGTTGAGATACCCTCATTCCTGAAATTTCTGTTTACCTCATAAACCTTTTCAAAACCACCCACTAAAAGCTTTTTTAAATAAAGCTCCGGTGCAATGCGAAGGTAAAGCTTTGTATCTAATGCATGATGGTGTGTAACAAATGGCTTTGCTGTGGCCCCTCCTGGTATAGCCTGCATCATTGGGGTTTCAACTTCCAAAAAGCCCTTTTCATCTAAAAAGGCCCTGGTTGAGCTTATTAGTTGACTTCGCAAGAGAAAAATCTTTCTTGCATCATCGTTCATGATTAAGTCTACATAGCGCTGCCTAAATCTCATCTCAACATCTTTTAGGCCATGCCATTTTTCAGGAAGGGGGCGTAGGTTTTTAGAAAGAAGTTTTATCTCTTTAACACTTACTGTTACCTCTTCTGTCCTGGTCTTAAATAAACTTCCCCTTACACCTACAATATCACCTATATCAAAGTTTTCAAAAAGCTTGAATTGCTCTTTTGGGAGCTCGCCTTCTTTTATATAAAGCTGTACCTTGCCCTTTGAATCCCTTATATCAGCAAAGATAGTCTTACCATGTGAACGCACTGCCATAAGACGTCCTGCGGTTTCAACATTAACACCCTCTTTGAAATTCTCTAGAATATAGCCTATATCAGCACTCTTCTTAAAAGAGGTGCCATAGCCTATGACACCCTGTGCTTCTAAGGCCTTTAAATTGTCTTTTCTTTGTTCTGGTATGCTCATTTCTATCTCTTTTAATAGATTAATATTTGTATGCTGATTTTACCATATTAATCATTTTTGCCGCAACACTTTTTATACTTCTTCTTACTTCCACATGGGCAGGGGTCATTCCTGCCAACCTTAGGGGTTTCTCTTTTATATGTACTAGGCCTATCTGGTGTGGATCCAGCAGGAGGTAGCCCGGGCATTTGTTCTGATTCAGGCATATCAACGGGCCCTGGTGGAGGGTCTTGTGGCCTACTGCCAAAACGGCTCACCTCTGGATGGATAAATTCCTGCGGATCGCCAAAAAGTGCATCCTTCGGTGCCTCTTCATGTACTGCCTGGACCTTAAATACAAATTCAACTGTTTCTGCTTTTATGTGCTCTGTCATACCTGAAAATAAATCATACCCTTCATGCTGGTATTCGACTAAGGGATCTCTTTGGCCAACTGCCCTTAAGCCAATTCCTTCTCTTAAATTATCCATAGCATGAAGGTGTTCCTTCCAGCGATCATTTATAATGCGAAGCATTACTGTCTGCTCAAGCTGGCGCATCATATCAGAACCTATCGCATCTTCTTTCACCTTACGCGCCTGCAATATGTTTTTGGATAAAAGTACTTCTATTTCACCGCGCAGTTTTCCTTCTAATGAGACACCACTAATATCTACAGCAAATTTTTGCCTTATCCACTTTTTTAATCCTTCAAAATCCCAGGCTTCAAAATCCGCATTTTCATTTAGATATATATCTAAACCTGAAAAAAGAACTTCTTGTATCATTTCATCTATATGTTCTTTAAGGCCTTCAGCCTCAAGAACCTTTTTTCGCTCATCATAGATTATCTGCCTTTGTGTATTCATAACTCCATCGTATTCCAAGAGATGTTTTCTTATCTCGAAGTTATGCATCTCAACCCTTCTTTGTGCAGTCTCTATTGCTCTTGTAACTAAACCATGTTCTATCTGTTGACCTTCTTCCATGCCGAGCCTATTCATAACAGTAGCAATCTTATCAGAACCAAAAATCCTAAGTAAATCATCTTCTAGGGAAAGATAAAATCTTGATGAACCAGGATCCCCCTGCCTACCAGATCTTCCTCGCAGCTGGTTGTCTATCCTTCTTGCCTCATGCCGCTCTGTGCCTAAAACATGTAAACCACCTAAAGATACTACTCTTTCATGCTCTTCTTTAACACGTTGTTTTATCCTTTCGGAATCTGATTTTAATTCTTCCTCTGGTACGTTTTTCGGATCAACTTCTCTTTGGCGGTATAAATCCTTTAATTGATACTCGGCATTCCCTCCGAGGACAATGTCTGTTCCGCGTCCTGCCATGTTTGTGGCTATTGTAACTGCCTTGTATCTACCGGCCTGCGCTACAATATAGGCTTCTACCTCATGATACTTTGCGTTTAATACATTATGAGGGATACCTCTTTTTTTAAGCATACTACCTAAGCGTTCGGATTTTTCAATTGATATAGTCCCAACTAATACAGGTCTTCCCTCCTCGTGTAGCCTTGCAATTTCATCTGCGACTGCATTAAATTTTTCTTTTTCTGTTTTGTAAATTACATCTGAGAGGTTATCTCTTACAAGTGTTTTATTCGGTGGAATGACTAAAACATCTAATTTGTATATATGGTTAAACTCATGCGCCTCTGTGGCTGCTGTACCTGTCATACCAGAGAGCTTATCATACATCCTGAAGTAATTCTGGAATGTAATTGTTGCTAAGGTTTGGTTTTCTTTTTCTATTTTAACATTCTCCTTCGCCTCAACTGCCTGATGTAGCCCTTCGCTCCAACGGCGACCTGGCATAAGGCGGCCTGTAAATTCATCAACGATAACAACCTGACCATCTTTTATCATATAGTCTACATCTTTTTTGAAGTGTTCGTGTGCGCGAAGCCCCTGGCGTATGTGATGGATTAAATCCATATGTACATCTTCATAAAGGTTTGAAACTCCTAATAACTCCTCTGCCTTTTTTACACCTTCTTCTGTTAAATAGGCAGTCTTTGTCTTTTCTTCGCTTTGATAATCAACATCCTTCTTAAAATGTGGGATCAATTTATCTATTTTATAATACATGTCTGTTGATTCTTCAGTAGGCCCTGAAATTATCAAGGGGGTTCTTGCCTCATCTATTAAAATAGAGTCAACCTCATCAACAATGGCATAATGGAGTTTGCCTTGAACCATATCTTCTTTTCGCATTACCATATTGTCTCTTAAATAGTCAAAGCCAAATTCATTGTTGGTACCATAGGTAATATCGCACGAATAAGCTCTTTGGCGCGTCTCAGGATCCATATCGTGCTGTATAAACCCAACGCTAAGTCCTAAAAATTCATATATAGGGCCCATCCACTCTTTATCTCGACGGGCCAGGTAATCATTTACCGTAACTATATGAACCCCTTTGCCACTTAAGGCATTTAAATATGCAGAGAGTGTTGCAACTAAAGTCTTCCCCTCCCCTGTTGCCATTTCAGCAATCTTTCCTCTATGCAGGGTAACTCCACCTATTAACTGCATATCAAAATGGCGCATACTAACTGTGCGCTTACCAACTTCTCTTACAACAGCAAAGGCCTCTGGCAACAACTCATCTAAAACTACTGCTTCCTTTTTACCAGTTGCTACTTGGCTTTTAATTCTTTCTCTAAATTCATCTGTCTTTTTAGAAAGCTCATCATCTGAAAGCTTAGCTATATCAGTCTCTAGAGAATTTATCTTATCAACGAAAGGCCAAAGACGCTTTAGAGTCCTTTCATCCTGTGTGCCGACAAATTTAGTTAAAATAAAATTAAACATTTTTCTTGCACCTTACTTTATTTTTTAAGCCATGCCTCAATGAATAAATCTATATCCCCATCCATTACAAGTTGCACATTTGAAGTTTCAATGCCTGTGCGATGGTCTTTAACCATAGAATATGGATGCATTACATAAGAGCGAATTTGACTTCCCCATGCAATGTCTTGCTTTGCTGCATAACTGGCTTCTCTTTCTTTTTTAAGCTCTTCAAGTTGCCTTTGATACAGCCTTGCGCGCAATACCTTCATGGCCATGGCCTTGTTTTTATGCTGGGAACGCTCATCCTGGCATTGTACGACTATTCCAGTCGGAATATGTGTAATGCGCACTGCTGAATCTGTAACATTGACATGCTGTCCACCCCTTCCGCTTGAGCGGTAGGTATCTATCCTTAAATCAGAAGGATTAATTTCAACATTTACATCCTCGCCTATTTCAGCAACTACATCAACTGAGGCAAATGAGGTATGCCTTCTCTTATTAGAATCAAATGGTGAAATCCTCACCAAGCGATGTACGCCCTCTTCTGCCTTTAGGTATCCATAGGCATACTCACCCTTTATTATTACTGTAACATTTTTAATGCCCGCTTCTTCACCGGCAAGCAAATCAAAGGTCTTAGAAGTGTAGCCTCTTCTTTCAGCCCAGCGGCTGTACATCCTTAGAAGCATCGCGGCCCAATCGCAGGATTCAGTGCCACCGGCACCGGCATTTATACTTAAAATGGCATTATTTATATCCTGTGGGCCGCCCAAAAGTTGTGCAAATTCTAATCTTGCTATCTTTTCTTCTAATGTATCTACATCCTTTTTTATATGTTCAATTGAAGCCTTATCAGTATCTTCGACAATCTCTGTTAACTCTATAAGGTCACCAAGTATCTTTTTAGCTGCATTGAAAGGCTCTATACTATTCTTTAATGATTTTAACTCTTTTATAACCTCATTGGCAGTCTTTGACTTATCCCAAAAACCTGGCTGTGATATTGAAGTTTCTATTTCTTTGATTCTTTTTGCCTTTGTATCTACGTCAAAGATACCTCCGCAGTTGCTCTAACTTATCTTTTAATCTATCTAAAGCGGTTTTTAACTCTTCTAACATCATTTGCCTCCTACAAATAATTTACTATTTACGCAATATAGCCTTGGCGTTTTTTATAACAGTTTCCGTAAAACTTATATACTCCCTGCACTCTTTCTCTGTTACCTCTGTTCCCCCGGAATAAAAATCAAGGTTTCTTTTTGAACGCATAATATTTCCTATGTCTGCTATTGTTTCGTCTTTTAAAATTTCGGACATCTTCTCTATTATTTTTACATGGTGTCCGGGGGCACTCTTAACCTTCATGCCATAAAAACTCAGTAAATATATACCAGTTTTAATAAGCGCATTATAAGTATATGTAAACTTTACTTCTAAAATTGTATCTTTTTTGGCAATATCAAAATCCCTAAGCGCATTATGTAAATTTTTTTCTATTTGTTCTTTAGTAAATTCAAATTTACTAAAAAAGTTTTCTTCAAACCTCATCGTATATCCTAATGTGTTTTTGTCCTAATACTCCCTTTACAAAAGGGTCTTCATCTTTAAGCCGTTTCTTGAATTCTTTCTCATCCATATTCACAGCGTTTATTGACCTGTTAATCTCTTTTTGGAGTTTATTCAAACTCCTTTGAAGTAATATAATATCATGCTTGCCTATAACTAACAAATCTATATCGCTGTTTACATCCATTTTATTGCTGGCATAGGAACCATAAACATACGCTTCTTTTATACCTTTCGCTTCCCTTAGGATTTCTCTCAGCTTTTCTTCAAAACCGACTGTCTTCATAATAATCTTCTTGTATTCATTATATAGGGGGTAGGCTTTGTTTATAGAATAGAGCTTTAAATTTCCACGCTTATTATCATTTAAAACCCCTTCTTTTTCCAGTTCTTTTAACTTTTTAACAAGGTTTCTTTTGTCAAGCTGGAGATTTCTTGAAATCTCATTTATGTAAAGGCTTTCATGGGGATTGATAAAAAAGTAATTCAGCAGCCTTTTGGTAATTTCAGATCTTAGCGAGATCATATCCACTCCTTATTTTACACCTATAAGTGTAATATATTACACCTATATTGTCAAGGGAATTTTTTGAAGCAAAATATAGAATGAAAATGGGTTAGGTTTATGCGCCGCCTTCGGTTTGTTCCTGGGATTGAAGTAATTGCCTTGTGCGTATCTTTAGCTCTGCGGCAGGTTTTAGGCTTTCAAGCAATTCTAATATTGAGCTTGTTACAGCGTGGACACTATTAACAAATGTAATATGTTGCAGTTGACTAGCTACTTCCTCAGATGCTGCAATAACCCTTATTTCATCTACTCTCTTTTCTATATAAAGTGTCTTTGCTGCTTCTTTTGCAGAAGAAAATACTAAGACTTCGCTTGGCAAGCGTCCTCTTACCTCTTCCATAATTTCTGTATAAGACTCTGGTACAACTACTGCTATTAACATATTCCCGGATAATCTGCTTGTTAAAATCTCTGGTAACACAGCAAGTACGCCATTATCAAAGGCGACCTCTGGTGTTAATACTATGGCTGTAAGTTTTTCTTGTGTGATTTCACCAAATAAACCTTCTGCTAAGGTTAATAGAGGGGCTTCTGAAAAGCGTGAAAGGTCTAATTCGTCAATTTCACGCTGCACGAATATAACCATCTCTGCAAATCTAATATCTGATTCTAAGGAAAAAATAGTTTCTATACCCTCAAAACCAAATGCTTCTATTATCTGATGATCCACCTTAACACCCGCAGAACTTAATTCGTCTTCCTCAAATATTGTATCATCTGAAATTTCCTCTACCTGAACATTAAATCCCTCAGCGACTATTGGTTTGATAATTCCTGCGGCCGTTGCCTTTAATATAACCCTGATAACTTCTGCGACTGTCATATCCTGGCCTTGAAGGAGTGGTTGTTCAAGATTTTCTTTTAGGTATGATTCGTCTAAAAAGTGTCCGAATGTGCTTGTATGAAGAATCCAGCTTACTAAGTTATGTTCTATATCGTATTCTTTTAGATTGATATGAAGATCTGACAATACTTTTGCATCAAGGTTTATGTTTCTAACTTCCCAGCCTATTATTTTTGATATAGTGTTGAGGACTTTTTCTGAAACTTCACTAGACAGTGTTGTTTCGCTAAAGCGTGAAGTTGGTCTAGTTTCTTTCAGGCGTGCTCTCAAATGATCAATATGGGTCTCATCATATTCAGGTAAAGTGGTTTCTTCCTTTGCAGCGCAGATAATAGAAATCAATTCTTCATCTTTTTGTGCTATAAGATCTTCTACTGCTGTGAGGATATCTTCGTTTATATCACTACTCTGTAGTCTCCTCTGCAACGAATCAAATGTAGCCTCCAACGTTTCTCTTTCTCTGACATACATAACAGACCTTCTTTTTCTATTATTGCTTGCCTCTATAACATCCGCGGCATGAAGGATCTGTGTCAAAAGCCTGATGTTTGCAGGGGTTTCTTTTGGCATAAGAGATGGATTAGCATGATATCGTGCAATAGAAATAATATCATCTATTATATCTGGTTGAATCCCCATACCTTCTAATAGGCTTCGTTGATCATCCCACATTTCTTGTATAATCCTAGCAGAGTAGGCTGGATGATTATATGCCCGTTCAACTGTTTCGCCTACGGGTTGTATCTTCGCCAATTTTTGCAAATCTTCAGCATTTTTCCCACAACGCGCTTCTAAGCCTTCAGCGCAAATACGATGCATGTGATCCATAAGTACCTCTAGAGTTAGCTTATCACCGTGTTGTCTTTTTAGTGAATCTAGTGTTGGACAGGCATAGGCTAAGACAAAACCTTCAGGATCGCTACGAAATCGGTCTGGCAAACGATCTAATTCATGCTTTGCAATTAGCTCACCATATGGTATTCGTTTAACCTTTTCTAGATAGCCAATATCGTGCAAAGAACTTGCATAAAAAAGTCGTGTTTCATCTTGTGGTGATCTCTCTAAATGCTTCGCAAGCCGCATGGCTATTGGTGCCACCCGTGCTACATGCTCAGTTACAATAGGATCATCTTGTGGATAGCACTGTCGGATAATATCATCGGATAGTTTCACTTCTGTAAATCTGCTAGCTTCTGTGGGTATCTGTCTAAGTGCCTCGGCTATTTGTTCTTTTATAAGATCGATCCTTTTAGAATTACTCTTTTGGAAATCCATAGTAGATGCATAGGAAATACCAGAGGCAGCTGCTCCAAGGTGTTTTTTAGCTTCATCAAAATTCTCCATGTCCACATACCATTTTCCAACATGATAGTCTATTAATGCAAGTCCTATAAGTGCGCTAACTGGGGAAGCTTTAGGTTTTTGTCTAGCGCCAATTTCAACTGCGTCTTTAAAGCTAGCTTTAGCCTCAGTAGCAAGCGCTAATAAAGATTTTTCGCCATCTGCATTTCTTGGATACTTCCTTATTAGTTCGCATATACCATCTCCTTTGCAATTAAGAAGTTTGCGGATATTTGCAGGCCTAAGCTGTCTTCTAGCTCTTGTTAATGCATCATCAGCTGCCCTTACGGCATCTTCGGGTCCTCGCAATCTCCTGTAGCACTCAGGCCTTATAGTTAAAGCAAGCGCTTCTAGTGGGTTGTGCTCTAATGCGTTATCAATATAACTAGCGGCTTTCTGTAAAAATCTCCGGCGCTCTGCTCCTGAAATTCTATTACTAAAGCTCATCTGCATAAAAATCCTAGCGGATATAGCTAAAAACTTAGAATTGCCTGCGGAAACCCTCGCTAGCTTTGTAGCATTAGAATCTGCTGTACTAAAATCTCCTTTACTTAGAGCAATACTGGCTAATCGCCTATAAACAATAGCTCTAAATACAGTTAAATCTTCTGCCCTTTCTCTACCAGCACCTGAATTTACTAACTCTGAGATTCCATTTGTAACGGTCTCATCGGCTTTTTTAACCTCATTTTCTACTACTGCAAGGCTTTGCCCTTCTTCAAACATCTCTAGAATCTGCCTTGCTTCAGAAAACCTTGACATACCATCACCAAAATAGCCTGCCATAACTTCTTCTGCAGATAGTTCTTCTTGCGGTTCAGC
>CAZCCH010000027.1:0-18642 GCA_964497315.1 uncultured Planctomycetia bacterium | reverse complement strand
AAGTGGGAGGATAAACCCTTAAAGGAATTTACACAATTTAATTGACATTACCATCAACCGTCTTTATGGGAGATTTTAGATGTTTTTACCCAATTTATAGGCCTTTTTGAGGAATTTTTTACATTTTACAGGGTCAAATGAGCTTACCCCTGTAGCAGCAAGGATCTCTATCTTAACCCTCATAAGCTTAAAGAATAGCTTCATGGGACGCATACACCCTGGTATAACGCCTAAAATATGCGAAAGAGGAAATGGTGCTCCACAGTTTGCAATTAAAATTACCCTGCTTGGTTTATCAGCAAGGCGTTTAGGGCCTAATTTAGTCATAGTAAAAAATGGGGTGCTCCTATCTACAAATACCTTGGCAACTGATGTAACATTGCAATAGTACACAGGAGAAGCAAAGACAACTACATCTGCTTTATCCATCTTATCTAGTATTATTGTATAGTCATCATCTATAGCACACTTCTTACCCTCCCAGCAAGACATGCATCCCTTGCAGGGTTTTATATCTAGGTCATATAAATGTACTTTCTCAACTTCTGCACCTCTGTCTTTTAATCCATTGAGGGCTGCATCTGTTAAATTATCGCTTACTTGTCCTTTTCGGGGACTTGCTAAAATCCCAAGGGCTTTCATTGCCTACTCCTCCATAATTCTGTCATATACTATTGTTTAAATTTTACTTTAAATAAAAAATCCTTGCAACATATTTTATTGCAAGGGGACTAATAGTCAATGTTGATAACCAGCTATAAGAAACAAGTTTAAGTTTAGATTTTAGAGCAAATGCTGCAAATTTATAAGGATATTGTAAAAATTGCAGCAAATATTAGTTTGAGCTAGCGGCGTCTTCTGAATCTACTACTACGTTTATTCCTTCCTCTGCCATAAGGTCTGAATGTACGCTGGCGTTTTGGGTATTGAATAAATTTTTCCCTGGGAAACTCAGGGTGTTCTATTACAGGTAAGGCAATTTTAATAAGTTTTTCGATCTTGCGTACATCACTACCTTGTTCAGGTGTCGTAAAAGAAATCGCACGTCCTTCATGACCCGCACGTCCTGTACGTCCAATGCGGTGTACGTAATTCTCTGTATCATCGGGAAGATCATAGTTTATTACAAGCTCTATTCCAACAACATCAATTCCTCTAGCTGCTATATCAGTTGCAACAAGTATTCTGTATCTTCCTGTTTTAAAACCATCAAGTGCTTCTTTTCGCTGACTAAGTGAACGATCCGAATGAATCTCTGCTGCTTTATACCCTTTCTCTCTGATGAATCGCGTAATCTTTCGCGCACCTACCTTTGTGCGTGAAAAAAGCAATACAGGACCATGGTATTGGTTAAGTATTTTTGTCAAAAGACGTCTCTTTGAATCTTTTTTGACGATAAACAACTCTTGAATAATGCGTTCTGCTGTAGTACCAGAGGGTGCTACTTCAATGTGCACAGGAAGCTTCATATGGGATGTTGCTATTCTTATAACTTCCCTGGGTATTGTTGCTGAAAAAAGCATAGTTTGCCTATTTCTGGGTATGACTTTAAGGATGCGTTTTATCTGAGGCAAGAATCCCATATCAAGCATGCGATCAGCTTCATCAAGCACCAGGACATTTATATCTGCTAGCATGACCGTACGTCTGCTCATATGATCAGCTAAACGTCCAGGTGTTGCAATTATAACACGAGGATTTTTTCTTAATGCTTTCAATTGATTGCTCATAGAAACACCGCCTATTATTACAGCGGTTTTTATACCAAACATTGGAGCAATCTTACGAAATGCCTCATTAACCTGTAGCGCAAGTTCTCTGGTGGGCGTAAGAACCAAACATCGACCTTTCCTCTGGGAAAGGCGTTGAATAATGGGAATAGCAAAAGCAAGCGTTTTACCAGTTCCGGTTTGCGCAACTCCAATAACATCCTTACCTTCTATTGCGATGGGAATTGCCTTATGTTGAATTGGCGTTGGAACAGTAAATCGCATCCTGTCTAATATTTCAAGTATCCTAGGTGAAATACCAAGTCCATAAAATGAAAAGTTTGTTTGCGTCAATTTATTCTCTCTCTGTTATGTTCTGTTTGGCCTTTTTGTTCTATATTAATAAAGAAATAGCCGCGGCTTTTGGCCTCGGTTATATTATATCACACCTTAATACGGCCATCAACATTGGGAATGCACTGATTTATACGAACTCTGCTAGGATCCCTAAGGCTCTTTGAAGGGCTGCTGGGTCTTTTTCCTGAATACCTATGGTACCTAACAGTTCTGTAAGCAATCTCACTATGGCTTCATGGTCCTGGCCTAATAAAGAGATGACTTCATCGAAGCCTGGGATTATTCCTTCTTCTCCTGCAGTAAGCAGGCGCCATATAGTTGGTCTTGGCCTGCCAGAGGATGCCATATTGGCTTCCGCGCGCCTTCTTGCTGCTGTTGCGGCAGCCTGGAAGTTCTGGTAATCAGCTGCATTGACTACAACCCTTCCTGTTGCCTCAAGTTGTTCTGCCTGATCTGCATTAATCGCCACAAAGGCAACCTCTGCTTCAGGTGGAAGATTCGTACCCAACAGTGCAAGGGCATCAGCAAACCCTGATGTAGAGCAGTCTATGACAAGGGCATTTGAGGTCTCCAATGCCGTAAGACCTGCTTCATCAAATGCCTGATTTACTTCAGCGAGGGATTCGGCGAAGCGGGTTGATTCTATACCTACAATACTATTTGGATCAAGTTTGTGGGCCACCTCCAACACTGTCTCTTTGGCAATATTGAAATATTCGCCTTCAGCATCAACTAACAAGGAATCGTCTACTAAACCCTTAAGTGAGCTTGAATCCCTTACCGCCTTCTCTGCATATCCTCTAAAGTGTTGCCTGCCAGCAGGCACAAATAACATAACCATAGGACTTGCGGTGTCGGCAAGTCCGCTTATGGTCCGAGTGCTCTCTCCTTTGATCATGCCCAGTTTGAAAGAATCCAACTCACTCATCCCATTAGTCATTTCCATTAGGCCTTGGCCTTTTGTCACTAAAATTTTATTTTCAGTAGCCTCAACAAGTAAAGACAAATCAGCAGTATGGGATTCTCCTGCTCTTACCTGCAGAGGCTCCCTACCTGTAATAAACTCTAACAAACCAGCTCTTGTAGTAAGCTCTATTGTTCCCTTTAACAAAAGCCGGGCATGTGCTCTAGATATTCTATCACCATCGAGGCCCTGTAATTTTGGACCAGAGGTAAAATTAAAGAAGCGTGCTTGTGTATCAGATGGCGTATGTTCTCTACAATAATCCAAGATTCTAGTCTTTTGCCCATCATCTATCTGATTTCGTCCACGCGCTGCATCTAAAATACCTTCGAGTTGCTCTCTAACCATCATTGTCCATAGTCCGCCTAATCTAGGACTACTTATCGTGTCACTTAGAAAATCCAGCATATCATCCACTAAAACCCTTTCTACATCCAGCCATGAGGCATCGTTTGAATACTGCCCATCTTTGCCTACAAATACAACTACCATATTGGGATTGGCCCTGAGCTGCTCTAATTTGCTCTTTAGATCCATTACCATTTCTCCGTTGTTGTCAAGTTCCAAAATGACCAAAATGGGTTCTTCGGATTCTACTACTGACTCTTCATAGAGAGTCCAAAAATCAATTGCAAAATGTTTCCTCTTGTTTCTGGCAAACTGCTCCCTTATAAAACCTATTCCTTCATCTTGAAGTCTCTGCCGCAATACCGGATTGTCAAAATCTACAAATCCAGCGGCTGTCGAAAGCTCTTCATATTCTTTCAAGCTTAATTCCCCTTCAATAGCAGCTAGGGCGATTTGATTAGCAGTTCTGTTCGTGGCCTCATACGGGTTGTAACCTTCATCTGGCCTAAGCTCTCCATGTTTAACCAAGATAGCCCGAATAATTAGCCTGACGGCATTATTTAGCTGATTAGCGGTCTTACCCGCCTGCCAATAGGCCTCATTACTTAATCTGGCATGCAGCAAATGTTCAACTGCTTCTTCAGCCTCTTCATTATATTTATCAACAAACTCATCGCAAAAATCTCTGACTTCTGTTTCAGAAACCCCGGGTCCAAGTCTTTCTGGCCTATAGGCTGTGGCTCGCGCAAATTCTATTAGCGTATTTACAGAAACTTTCTCTATTCGCCATTGGTTGGTATTATCCCAGTCTGGAAGGCCTAAGAATTGCCCCTGTGTATACCCTCCGGAAATATAACCAGGCATAAAAATCCGGTCGATTGCCACAGACGAAGCCACATCTTCTGGAACCGGATCGAAGAAAAGATCTAATTTTCTTTCAACTTCATGCACATCGCTTGAGTCTTCAAATTCAAGCAATCCGCTCTCCGTCAATAACTTAGCCAGTGCTTCAAAATGCGGCTCCCTCCTTTCTCCGCGGGTAGTAATGCCTGTCATTTGATCACGGCCAATTTCCTCTTGTGTCCCGGTCCTGGTAACAACGCAATCACTAAAGGTAATACTTAAGGCCTCAACACCATAAAGGAATATGGTTCTTTCTGCCTGAACGCCAACAATGTTATTCTCTCTCTGATATGGCAATGTATAACTCCAACCATCAAGCTGCGGATGTCCGCAAAAAACAGCATCAACAGCATCCACATGGCTTAATTTAACCATCCTGCCTGCTATGCTATTCCCCCTAAGCGCTACGTTCCACAGTGAAGCGCCATTTTCTACGTTAGTTGTCGTATTTAATCTTACCTCTTCACCACTTAAATAAATTTGCTCCACGACTTTCCTATCATTAATAAAACTCCCAAAAATTCCCTCCAGGGCCTGGTAAAGATTGTCTCTGTTAAGTCCTTTGCCAAAAATAGTTACTTTCGTCCAAGGAGAAATAATTATACCTCTTTGTCCCAGGTTCTCCTTGTCTCGTTCAGTCAAGACTACCTCTGCAATTCTTAAGTCAGTAGCAGATGGATTGGGGGTAAGTTCAAAATTATGTCTCTCATCTAGGCTATCTAAGCTATTGTAATCGCCAGGGATACGTTGTCCAGCGCAAGATAAACTCAATGGCCATTTTCTTCCGTCCAGGTTGGCACCACCTTCAATAACAGTATCTTTATCTATCTCTAAAAAAACCTCGCCGGCAATTTTTATAGGCCTTTGCCTCGAACCTCTAAAGACTGCGGCTAAATCTCTTTCTATCTTAAAACCATCTCTTTCTCTTACAACAACATGTGCACCAGGAGCCAATTCTACACCTTCTAAAGTACCTAATAACTGATTCATCATCCTATCCCGTTCAGTCATATATCGTTTGATTCTTACCTTATTTTTAACACCACTGGCTGTGGGTTGCGGCAGAGAGACTATAGTCACTCTGCTTGATGTATGAGCTCCTTTCTTTAACTCCTGTGTGTGTTGTTTGCTGCGTATATCTAGGGCTTTCGTAAACCAAGTCTCTTCTTTCCCCTTTGCCCTTTTATAATGTTCTTGCCTTATACGCTCAAAGACCTCATCTGTAAACCAGCTAGTATTAAAAATAAAGGTAAAACCTGCATTCAGAGTAACTCCTTTACCATCTTCAAAATCCTCTTGGCTTTCCAATTGTTGTTCATCACTCATCTCTGCCCACTCCAGAACAACAGGTACCGCACCTGAATAAGCGCTATATTCTGGGGTGTGCGTGTCAGGAAAAATAAAATGGCCCTTGCCCTTTACGGCATCTAGTGGTTGCTTGGATGCGGCTCCTATAACATTCTCAGGATCAGCTGCAGGGTTGTGCAGGTTAAACATGCTTAACCAAATAAATAAATTAAAGTCCGGGTATCTCGTTGAATGGTAAGTGGCAGATGTGTCAGAGAAACAAGCACCAGCATAATCTGATCTGGATAGTCTGCCTTTGTCCCATTGAGCTTGTAAACGTTGATAACCAGCTCTATAGGCAGCAAGTGTACCATAAGGCGAACCTACTGCTATTAAAACGTTTTCACCTAAAATATCTACGGCTTTTTGAGAATCAATATACGGATTATCCTCTCCCCAATCATTGGCTTCTACGATAGGTTTAACTAATAAAATGGCAATATCAGTGTAAAGCCTGAATGCCCTCTGGTTATCTTCTATCCTTTCATAGATAAAGGTATGAAGCCGGCGCATAACATCGGCAATATCATTTTCCTGATTCACTTGAAAGGCTACCAGGAGGTTCTCTTCAATAACACTAATAACATCATCCGGATTTATATTTCTAACTTCTGCTGGTGTAAGCTGTGCCTCCCTGGATAAATTTTGCCAATCTTTCTTTACACTAGTTACTATCTTCCTTTTGAGAACTGGGGCAATCCTGGCTTCTTCGGCCAATAAATGGTAGGCAGTAATATAATCTATAGCAGCAACTGCGGGTCGATTAGAATCAAATCTCCAGCTTTTAATTGCATCTCGAAAACACGTAATAGGAGCGAATCCCCCTGCCATGGGAAATATTTGTTTTCTTATTAAACCCTCTTCAATAGTCCTGCTTCCTTCTCCTGTTCCAATGTAAATGCCATAAGGTATTTTTCTAGATAAAAATGCTTGAATTTCTGTGGGATCTCTGAAATCTACTTTTTCCCTCAATGCTAAAGCAGCTAATGTATGTAATGCTCCCTTTGCTACTTCCCTGGCCTCGGCGTCATCTGGCCATCTTAAAGCAGCTACTAAATCATCCTCTCCTAAAATATCTTTTAATGCACTTTCTATAGCCTCTATTGTTCTTATTGGGGTTTCATGTATCTCTGAAAAACGCGCAGCTATTAAAGCAGATTCTATGTCATCGCCAACTCCACTATCTCTTGCCTCATAAGGCCTGAGAGTTTCTTGAGCTTGGGACCAGGCATACTCTGACCCTGCGATTAAAGAGATAAAAACCGCTAATAACAATATTAAAAAAATTCTGATAGTATAAGTTTTGATGGACCGGCTCATATTTATATCCTTACGTAAACTAACACCTAACAGCTAGTATACCATATTATTACTTAAATTTAAATCTAAAAATCTTACTTTTTGTTTTATTAATTAAATAAAAGAGCAGTTGAGGGAGACAGACCCCTTCGATTGAGCTGGGAAGCCAGTGTTGATAACAGAACATATTTATACATCGCGCAGCGTAGCCTTTAGAGATTTTAACAGTTTAAATACCTCTTCTGCAACATAATGGGTTGAAGGAAGGGGCACATCTCCTAGTTGTGTGGTGATGTATCTTATAAAGTCTATGCCTCTTTGTTTTAGTTCTGCGGCTGCTTCATTGACGGTAGAACATAGTATTATAGATACATTTCTTGGCAAGGTAGCATTTAAGCTAGCTATTGTTTTAGCAAGCTGTGATGGGCCTACCACAGCAATAGTTACAGGTTGATCAAAGCTGGTTGATAGTTCAGGTAAAACAGCTCTAATCTTAGTTAAGAAACTTGCTTTCATTATTAAGCCCGTCGGTCGAGTTATAGGACCGAACATCTCTTGAGAGGTTTCTTCAATCTGTGTATTTAGTTCGGAGAAGCGGGAAGGTGTACCCTCTGAGACATCTGGTAAAGCTGTGACTCCAGCAAAGAAATCAAGCACCTTAGAGCGCATATTTGCATATCTTTTTCCAGGTATCTCATCTTCTCTTCCAAGTATCCAGCTAGCAAAGGCAAGTGCAAAACAGTGTGTGTACCTTCGTTCTACAGCAACTTCTGGTGGAAAATCGCTCATGCTACCTCTGTGTTCGTAGTAATCACTTGATAAAATTATTGCTGACGACCTCACTTCCTCTGGGAGTACGCTACTTAGCTCACTCCAGATATGAAGGCCTATGTCATAAGCAAAATCTTCCGGCGTTACGCCTTTATAAATATCGGCTGTTTTTGGGGAGAAAAACGAGGCTCGTCGTTCTCCAGGCTTATATGCAACCAAAACTAATTGGCTTACAAAATATGGGTCAATTCTTCCTGCAATATCTTGAAGTGGCTTCGTTTCATCATCAGAAAGACCGGCTCTAGCCGCAGCCTGCGGGATATAAAACATTGCAAGGGGATTCCTGGCGATATCCGCTAATCTCTGTGCTGAAGCTTGGTTGAATCCTTCGCAATCTTCAATCGCATTAATTATCCTAGTTACACGAGTAGATGATGCGGTCATTAGTTCTGCCACGGCATCCCGTAAAGTAGTGCGGTCACCTTCAGCAACTTCAATTCCTTCTCTTTTAGTAAAATCTGAAATAACTCTACGCATCAAAGAAGCCATATTCGGTTCATATTGTTCTAGCCAGTCATAGCTATCTTCGGAGAAGCGGGCAGCAGATGGACATACCAACATACACAGCTCATCGCCTGAGAGCGCATCACGTGTAAACTTTATAGCCACTGTGTCTGCTGTCCACGATGACATCGCCTTATTAAACCCCTCACGCCAACCAGGTTCAAACATCTCATCCATTGAAACTATCTTTTCACCTTGTGTATCCGTAGAAAACCCTACTTCGCCAAAAGGTGTCCCTGTCGTTTCACTGGAGGCAATAGGTGTTTCCTGAAAATCAAACGAGGTTATTGCCCCACTCTCCATAAGAGTAGCTATTATGTCTACAACACTTTCCTTGGGTACCTCTGTCCATACTGTGTCTTTTGTTATGCGCTCCGGACGGGAACGCACAGGCATATCTTTAGTTGCACGGAGCAACTCATCTTCAATGCTTGCTAACAGCATTGCATCATCAAACTTAATTCCAGAAAACGGGTGTGCTTTGTTGCGCTCCTTGGCATCTTCTAAGAAAATGCGTGCTGTTTTTTCTCGGGAATCTGCAGGAGAATCTGCCTCATCAAGCTCCACTTCCCTTCTAGCAATTTCAAGCTTAGCTTCATCAAGGGAATCAAGCATGTAGCGTGCAGCAAACTCTACCCTTTCTATTCTTCCTGCTGCGTCTGTTTGAAAAAATCCCCTGTAGGCATAGTCCTGCGCTGTTGCGCCAACTTTGCCAATTTGAACATAAAAAGTACCAACACATGGTTGTCCATGCAATGTGCTCTCAGATTTAAATTGCTCCCATAAAGCATAGTCCTGCAATGCCTCACCTTGTCTATGTAATTCCGATAATTCAGAAGAAACATCCCACTCCGTGAAACGGGCAGGATTTTTATCTCTCGCTACTGTCTCGGCTTCCACAAACCTCGCCTTGGGTTGCAGATATTCACGCTCATCGGGCTTACCGTTACGCCTAACCCAATCCAGCAGAAAATCTTCTATTTCGCTTGGAGCTTCTAAATGAAAAAATTCCTCAAGCTCGCTGCGCTCCCAACGTCGGACAATAGCCGTTGATAAGGCTATAGCTTCCTGGTCAAGCAAAGTTGGTTTTCTCTCTCTGAGTATTCTACAAAGATGTGAACAAGGTATACCTTCCAAAATAATCATTTCTTCTTCACGCGGTAGTTGCATTCCCTTTATCTGCGCAAAAACAATCTGATTGGCTGGTGCCTGAATAGGAATGGCTAAGTCTTCAGTAATGCGAAGGTCGTATCCAAGGTTTCCTCCATTTACTAATGGATGAGTAGCACCACGCACTACCTCAACCACAACGCCTGGAACAGCTAATTCCCTAATTTGCTCCAACATATAAGCGTCTCGAGCTTTAATAGAAGCACTCTGAAACCCTATTTGCCTTCGCACCCCGGAAATAAAACCTTGCATATCACGTCTTTCATAAGCCTGATTTATAGAAGCAACTTCTAGATTAGACAAAAGGTTCAATCGCCAACCTTCAAATACAGGCCTTTCACTCCAAACATCAAGGCGATACTGAGCAAAATAAACATCAAGTGGTTCATAGTGGGCGACGTGACCCTCGGGCACCTCACCACGTCTGATAGTCTCACGGATGTAATTATCAAAAAACCGCATTGTTTCCAAATGATTTCTATTGAAATAGTTTTGCAGTACTGTCCGATATTGTTCATTAGTAAGAAGTTGAGCTACATCTTTCAAGCCAAATTTCGAAACAAAACTTTGGAGGTTCTGCAAATCCATAGCTGGAGTAAGAAAGCTCCCCACCTCAAGAAACACTACGAATTTCTTGCCTTGTGCAACAGCCGCTCTATGTCTTTTTGCAAGTTCAGGTAGTACATAGCGTGCAACCGACTCTGGTTCCACATGACGAAAATACAAAACTTCAGCAACTCCTTGTTTTTGCTCTGCCAATTGGGCATCTGCTTCTGTAGTCGCCTTCTTTACATCCTCCACAAACCTAGCTGCTATAGGAGTTTTTCTTGTAATAGGAGTCCTTAAGGCCCAGGCATACTCTGCCATTGTGGTATTAATAGCAAATATACATACCACTAATGCTGCTATTAGACCTTTCCTTGATAAGGCCCATCCTTTATAGGAATCGGGATGGCCTATCCTTTTGGATAAGGATGAGGCAAGTCTATCCTTTAGACCCTTGCCTTGATATGAGTGGCAAGGTCTACCCTTTAGGGTTAGGATTATTTTAGTTGGAGTTTTTAGGATGTTCATCTTTTAATCTGCATAAAAATAGCCGGGTTACCATTATGCCTCTTTGGCAACCCGGCTGTCTATTTATTAGACCCGTGGCTTTGTGCCCCATCCTTTTAGATGGTTTACCTTTGTCGAGGATAATATATTGTATATTTATATTAAGTATACCATAAATTTAAGCAAATTACAAGGTATAAAATCTTGCTTTTGTATTTACTAACTATATGTTATAACTATTTTATTTATAGGTAATTAGGTGAGGTGGTTTGAGATGAAGAAAAACCGGTTCTCCGGGTTAGTCAATGTTGATGACAATCTCTTGCTTTATGCTTCTTTTATATGTAGTTGCTATTATTTATGTTAGATAAAACGTCTGTTAGGTTAGCTTATTTAGATATAATGTTTGAGTGGGGTATGCGAATTCGATGTCTCGATTTTTGAATTCCTCATTTATGGCAAAGTTGATCTCTTGCTGAATATCCATATATTTATTGTAGTCTCTGCTCTTAACATAATAGACAACTTCAAATACCAGACTAAAATCTCCATAGGAAAAAAAGTGCGCACGGTCAAAGATAGTATCCTCGACATTTTCTATAGCGTTTTTAATTATCCCGGGTATGGCCTTTAGCTGTTCAAGGGAAGTTTGATAGGTAACACCTAACTTAAACAGAACTCTTCTTTTATCCATCCTCTTATAGTTGCGCACCCGGGAGCTGGTAAGGTCGGTATTGGAAAGGATTACTTGCTCTCCGCCAAGGCTGCGTATGCGAGTAGTCTTAATTCCAATATGTTCAATGGTTCCTAAATACTCTCCTATTATGATAAAATCTCCGATTTCAAATGGACGATCGAATAATATAGAAAAATAACTAAATAGATCTTTCAAAATTGTCTGAGCGGCTAAAGCTACCGCAATACCTCCAATACCTAAACCGGCAATAACGGCTGATATCTCAAATCCCATGTTGTCTAAGAAAAAGGCGGCGGCCATACCCCATACAATTAGCCTTATTACTTTTAAAATCCCATTTATGCTCCGCTCAAAGGACTCGTCCTTTCCTCTCTTTGCTTTATAGACATCAAACCCGTAAGCTATAAGAACAATGGCCAAACGGGCTGCGAATAACGTCAGGATAGCCATCCCTGCAATATTGATAAATTTCTTCAACAGAGGATTTAAGTTTAAGGTATTTACGCTCAAATATAAAACGCCATAATATGCTAAAGGAAGGAGTATGCCTCGGATAACACTGATGAGAAAATCATCCAGAGTGGTAGCGGTCTTCTCTGCCCATTTTCTCAAACGCTTTAGAAGGAAAATCTGGAATATCCTAACAACCGCGATACCTGCTAAAAATAGGCCAACAAACATCAGATAATCAACAATGCGGTTTCCGAGAAACGTCTGTTCTATTATCTCTTGAATCATTTCCTTGTCCTCTTGTTATTACATCCTTAGAAACTACGTTTTCTATTAATTGCCCTGATTCTTTTTTGACTTTTGTTCCTGTTTTATTTTCTTCTGCTTATTACTCTTGTCCTTATCCTTCCTGCCTTTATCTCCCATTGCGAGCCTCCCTCTTAGTTTTGGTAAAGATTTTAGTCTTTAATCCGAAGTCTGCTCTGAATCTTCCACTTACAATTCTACCTCAAACAAAAAGCCTTTGCAACATATTATATTTTCAAAATATATCCAGTCGTTCTTCCTCTGCCAATTTTTTGAATAATTTCTGCCTCAAGAAGTCGATTAAAATCCTTACGCGCTGTTTCGTCAGAACATTTAGCAAGTTTACAATATTTTTTGGTTGTCATTTTCTCAGAATGCTCAAGCATCCACTTTAGCGCTTTTACTTGTTTCTTATCGAGCTTGATCTGGATCTTTTGGCTTAGAATATCTCGAATATCCCTCGCTTTTGTTTCTTTTTCAATTTCGACTTGAACATTTTTCAACTGCTCGGCAAGGGCTCTCAGGTAATAAAAGATAAAAAACGTTGCATCGCTATCATGAGCTCTTACATTTTGTATGGCTCGATAATATTCGGCACGATGATGATCAAAATAATCTGAAGGTGACAGAAAATTAATGAATAGATAATCTTGGTTCATTAGATACAAATTTGATAAGGCTCTGGCTGACCGGCCATTACCATCATCAAAAGGATGCACATGTACAAAATATAGGTGTACTAACGCTGCCTTGATCAACGGATGGATCTCATAAGTACTATTCACCCATTGAAGGTATAAATCCATCATTTGCATAACGCGAGATGCTGGCGGACCTTCATAAACGACTTGTCCTTTACCATCTACAACATATATGGGTCCCTTGCGGTATTTTCCTACAGTAATAGGTTTTTCTTTATGAGTATTTTTAACAAGAATCTTGTGTAGTTCGCAGATCATTTTATGGTTAAAAGGTTGTTTCCTTTTACTGCGTATATATATTAATGCATCTCTATTGTTGATAATCATCTGAAGGCTTTCATTTTCATAGTTTTCCTTGGAAGGTTTGTTTAGATAAAGTAGAGCTTCCTCTAATGACGTTACAGCTCCTTCAATATGACTGGAATAATAAGCTTCTCTTTTTTCAACTTCCGATTCTAATCTATTTAGAAACTTTTTGGGAAGCTTAAGTGACGCCAAAAAACCCCTATTCCTTTCTATTTTTGAGATCAGGCTTAGAAGGCCAGGAGACAAAACAAACCAAAATACTTTGCCATTTTTATCAAAAAGCTCCAGTGAATTCGCTTTATGACGCCGTTCTTTCTCAATCTCATGCCACTTTGCCATGCTGTATTTAGCTACAATCTTACGTTTTTCTGGGTAATTTTTCATAATGTAATCGCCAACCTTTCGCCAATAGTATACCTTATTTTTTACTGATTGTCAAGAGAAATCGCCAACCTTTCGCCAACCTTTCGCCAAATAAAAAAACAGGGATTTGCGAATTTTGTTCAGTTTTCAAATAAAAAAACCCACTGTAACTTATTTAATTACAGCGGGTTATGTAAAACTGGCTCCCCGCGTTGGACGATGTTGATAACAGACTCAGCGTCTAGCTAATCTCCCTGCCAACTTTTGCAACTCCTCATTCACCAGTGCCGATACCTTCTTCTTAACGGTACGCGAGTAGTACTCGCGTTCTGTCTTGGTCATCTTTTCGCCCTTCAGCTTCTTCATAAAGAGCATCTTCTGCTTTTTGGAGAAAACTTGAGATAAAGCGTATTCAAGAGCAAATTCATCTTTCATCTGTGTGTATTCTTTAAAATCGACCTCGGCCTGCCCAAAATAACGCTTGAATGTATTCTTAACTCTTACGCATGACAGACCTTCCAGGTCCTCCCCAAAATCTTCGTCTTTACGGAATTTCTCAAGGTATTCGCCAAGGATATTTTCATCCATGTATTCACGAAAACGCGAAGCACCAAGCCTATCCAGATAGGGTAGCTTTAACCCCATATATTCATAAAGGACGGTTGACATAAGGACTAATCTATGAAATCGTACTTTATCATCTTCTTTTTTCAACATCTTTTCTGTGGCATCGTAATCAAAGAGACTTTTCTTAAGGCCATTGGCAAGCACCAGTGGAAATCCTTCCCAAAGACGCAGATCCCTGCTCTCGACAAGAGCTGCTAACGTCTCGTTCACGACAGGACTATCCTCCGGTTCCAATAAAGGATATCCCAATGCCTTCAGTCTTTTTAATAACACCTCTCTCTTCATATCTTGAATCCCTTTTTCTTCAGAATATTCAAGAAATTTTGAAAATTCTTCTTATTCTTCTCATCTGAAACATCGTACGAGGATGTCTCATAGAATCTATCTTTCAAGTGTTCCGCGTCAATCTCTCTGTACCTTGCTTTAAAAAGCGCTAAACAGTCATCCATGTCTACGGTGGTGCTCCTGAATATTTTGCTTATAATCAAATCATAATAATTCAAAATCCCAAGATATATATGCGCGAATTCTTTCAGGGGAATATTATTCCCTCGTATTAAAGGTGATTCCAATAGCTCTGTGGTAAATATTGTCTTGCCCACATATAAGTCAAATATAAAACCATCGTCCCTCATCCACCCCGCACCTGTCTTTCTTTCGTACCCCAGATCTTTCAAGATCCTCACTAAATATTTATATTCCTCCTCCGGAATGAGTAAATCAATATCCTTTGTGGATTCCTTTATACCCATTAACGTCAACGCTGTCCCACCACATGCTACAAGATGTACCCTCTTATTTAAATGACCATCCCAGAGAGAGAGTATATTTAATAATCTTTTTTTATCAAGTCTATATTCCATATATGTACAATAAATTGTATGTTTTTATACATCCTCCTGTATATAAGTATACAATATAAACTACATAAAGTCAAGAAGTAATTGAAAATAAATAACTACACAAAAAAAACCACTGCAACTTCTTTAATTACAGTGGGTTATGTAAAACTGGCTCCCCAAGACCTTACCACTCCAAACCATTGTGCTGGTTTTGCCTAATTTAATCCATAATTCCAAGAAAAAGGACCTTTTTTAAGGAAATCCACCCCAGCTCGGCTGTAGCCACAGGCCGCCCGCGCCCGGCCTGTGGCTACTTGCGTACTCGCACACAGGTTATAGCTGGCTCGTCCGCTCTCTGGCCTTTAAGACTAGATACAGCAATGGCCCGGCCAGAGTGCCGAGCCATTCGCAGGGAAAATCTTCGCGTGCCCACAAAAGCCAAAATTTGCCCCGGCCAAATTTTGGTCACTATAAAAAATCAGTCGATTTTCTTTTTAGGACAGATTAGCTCTCTGGGGAGAAAAGGTAATTTCATAACATTCTGTAGATACAAGAGTTATGCAAATAAGTTAGCAAAAATAAAAAGTCAGATTTTTCCCCTTGTATTTGAGCTGATTATATGGTATACTTCTTTTAACACTATATTCACGACAAAGGCAGGTTATTCCATTCAATGAACACCTCTTTTATCAAGATAATATCAATGATGCTAGTGGTGGCTTTTTTGTCTTCAGTCACAGTGACGGAGTATGCCTGGGCATATTCTAAAGAAACCCTTAGGCCAGTCGCTACTACGGAAAGTAGATTTGCTGAAGAGTTAGAGGAAGAATTTGCTAAACAAGTTGCTGATCAACCTGGGGAAGATGCAAGAGCAACCATCTTTGGTGTGCGTGAAAGTCATCTCTGGCCACATGACGCACCTTTGGAAACATGGACATATCGGGACAAAGAATCAAATTATAATAGGGATTTTGCCACGCTTAATGCAACATATGACGGCGCTCTTTCCAGAGCAATAGAGGATGCGCCTGGAACAGCAAAGGTACTAGCCATTGGTATTGGCCTGGGTTATGAGATATTTGAGCCTATGAAGCAATATGGAGATAGAGTAGATATTACATCTACATCTAAATATTTTCTATTGGAGACCGACCCTGCGGCTTTAAGAGCTTGGTTTTTAGATAAGAAGGGAATTGCCATTTCCTTAACTGAGGCAGAAGAGCTTATAAGAAAGGTCCGTACCAAATATTATAAATGCGAGTTGGCCAGAGACCGTCTGCCTGGTAGGGAATATGATATTGTAGTTTTTGGGACAGCAGTCTTACGGTGGATAAAAAACACGGATAGGTTCGAGTCTATTGAGGAGGCCTTAAGAGTTTGTAAAACAGGAGGGAAACTTTTTGCGGATATGAGATTCGCATTTTTATTTGATGTGCCTAAGAGTATTTCCCGAAAGAGGTTTATGACGGCGAATGAATTCTTCCAACGTCTGGACGATCGCCTTCCGAATTTCGAAGCTACAGGTGATGGCGTATGTATTGATAAGACAGAGGGTTTTACCTTTTCCCAATTCGGATATTTGTCATCTCAAGTCAACAAAAGCTATGCATTAGCAGCACCCTTTATTACTCTCCACCCTCAATATTGCAAAGCGCCTTCAGAAGGAGATACCACTTTAGAATCAGCAGTGCCAAGCCAAGCCGATTCCGTGCTCCCCCGCTTCGCTGAGCAAGACTTGAGTGGAGTCGAAGGGGAGGTCTCTGAGCCTGTCGAAGGACAAGTTGGCGATGAGACAAATGAAGATAGGGCCGCCCCTGTCTCTAAGGCCCAAAGTCAAGTATTACCAGAAGAGCCTGTCATTACTCCTTATGAGGGAGAGATTATCGATTTACCAAATACAGGTGTTATTGTAGTGATTACCGGCTATCATTCTTCGGAGAAGCTATGGGGACAAATTGTAAGGGAACAATTTGAGAAACATATAACCGATAGAGGTAGAAAGGTAAGATTTTTAGAGATTCAGAATGATGAGGTTAAGACTGGCGTAGCCTCCCCTCACTCGGATAAAGAAACAAGAGATTTTTTAAGACAGCTTGAAGCGGAAGGAATTCAGGTAGAAGCTATTATCGATGTTCATTGTGCACCTGATTTATATTATTCATCAGGCATGCCGACAGAAGAAGCCGAGGATATAATTTTGGTTCTTATGCCGAACGAACATTCTACAATACAAGCTAAAGATGCCCTTAGCGGAATTGGTATTGCTCGCCGTGGCTTAAGTGCTCCAGAACCCGTTAGGTTCTATAAAGACGGCTCGGCTTTAGTTAATTACGCTCCCCCTTTAAACTCTTTAATAGAGAAAAATCCCTTAAGTCGAGATGTCCCATTGGTGCTTATTGACCCACGGTTGCCATCTCCATCCGGCGGGCTGAGGGACTATGCAAGGAATGATGGGGTTTTAACATCAGGATTACAGAAAGCAGTTAATTCTAGTTTAAAGTTTATTACGAGATTCTCAAATCTTGTGCTAGAGAACTCTTCATCTACTGTTATCCCAGAATCACCGATAGGTACTCCTGAAAGAAACTCTGCCTGCTTCGCCGAAACCACGAATATCAACACTCTCACAGCTGAATTAAATGCCCCACGGGGTGAATTTGGTTCATTGGCAAATTTAGCTTCCACATCCCTTAATAAATCACAAAAACTAGAACTTGTATTCAGCAGCAGATTTACTGAAACAGGCCTAATAAGCAATGAAGATATTCAAGGTATATGCAAAAGATTCCGTGCAGGAGGCATGACGAACCTACAGGTAAGTATTGGTGAAGCAAGAATGACCGCTGACCCTGGACGTAGAAGGCTATATTTTATTTCAATAGATGAAATAGATAGCTTCCAACCACACAATGTCTTAGAAGATACAGCCTTAGCCATAACACCACTTACCCACAGAAACCAACTAGCCCTATTGCCAAGACTTATGCTTGCCGGATTAGGCCTACTAAGCCTAGATCCTTATGAAGTAGAAGAAGGAGTAGAAAACCCTAAAGTCAGAGCAGTCCTTGCTCTATTGCAAAAAGTCAACCCTAATATATCTTTAAAGCACCTAAAAACCCTGGTATACCACCCCACCTTAGATATCCTACGTGCTACCCTCCATGAAATCGTCACTACCCTACCAGGAGTAGATGCTGTTGACTTTGAAAGACGGTTTAAAGAACTACTGGATGCCGTAGGACAGCTGATAAGAGACGTATAAAATTTCTCCCCAGAGAGCTAATCTGTCCTAAAAAGAAAATCGACTGATTTTTTATAGTGACCAAAATTTGGCCGGGGCAAATTTTGGCTTTTGTGGGCACGCGAAGATTTTCCCTGCGAATGGCTCGGCACTCTGGCCGGGCCATTGCTGTATCTAGTCTTAAAGGCCAGAGAGCGGACGAGCCAGCTATAACCTGTGTGCGAGTACGCAAGTAGCCACAGGCCGGGCGCGGGCGGCCTGTGGCTACAGCCGAGCTGGGGTGGATTTCCTTAAAAAAGGTCCTTTTTCTTGGAATTATGGATTAAATTAGGCAAAACCAGCACAATGGTTTGGAGTGGTAAGGTCTTGGGGAGCCAGTGTCCAGGGTCCTTCCTACCCCCAGGGGTAGGAAGGATTTTTTTATCCGACTCGAAAACAGGATTTCGGCCAGCGGCCGAGTGGGGGCGGCCGCTGGCCATAAAAGCAGTCGCCTGCCTTGCAGAATGCTTTTTATAATAAAGGGTTATGGCGATTTCTGTTTTTGAATAAGAAATGCCTTTTATGAATTTTTTGACCCAGATATTCTTTTTGATTCCTTTTTGTTTGGGGAGGGTTTGGAGGAAT
>CAZCCH010000026.1:0-19262 GCA_964497315.1 uncultured Planctomycetia bacterium | reverse complement strand
AAGTGGGAGGATAAACCCTTAAAGGAATTTACACAATTTAATTGACATTACCATCTAATTAGGTTACAGCTGAAATTCTGTCTTTTCAATTTTCTGCTTAGAAAATGCTGCCTTGACTTTATCCACTGAGCCCTGAAGGGTATTTAAAATCTTTTCAACTTCCTCAGGTGTATATTCATAGCTGGAAGATGCGAGGTTTGCTATAAGCTCAACCTTGGATATTGCGTTTTTTACCCTCTTTGTAGCTAGTCTTTTAAACTTCTCGTTCTTGCTCTCACCTTGTGTGCTTTTGTTGCCATTCTCTTCCATAACTTCCCTCCTGTTTATTTAACGGTCCCCGAAACAATACGTTGGGACAAGATTCTATTTCTCACCCAACAATACGCAATGCGAAATATGGGACAACATTGAAAAGGAATACGCCTATCTTGAAGAATGCTATGCCAGTATAGTGAATTTCATCAAACTTATCTACTGACAATTTAAACCATTTGCTGTGAAATTTATAGACCCAATCATGTAACACCGTAATAGCAAAAAACCACCACAAGAGTAATCCCATATTGATTATAGAACACCAGCCTAGTGTTGCACGTATCATTTCAACTGTCATTAAACACCTCCTATTTTACTATTGCATTAGAAGTCTACAAATTCTATGGCGGAGAGGCAGGGACAAGCGCTCATTCGTGCTCAAAAAACCTGTTTTAACACCACCTCTAACACCAGTCTTCATCTAATACTGCTCTTTTATTTAATCAGAATCTAAGTCAAATGGTAATTCTAGTTGTGGATTTTGAGATTTAACTTTTGCTAATATATTTTGTGTCAAAGAAATAGCATCAGAAAAAGCCTTTTGAGCCTCTGCCTTGGAAAGCAGTGCCCCTGCTTCATAAGTCATTTTATTCCTTTTTCTACGCATTGTTTCAAAGTGGTCAACAAGATCTCTGTATTTATCTCCCAAGATTACACTGGTCATCTCCACAACAGTCTTATGCTGCGCTCCATCTGTTGGGCGATATCCTTCTAAAAACATTAGAGCGCGGCCAGCCTTAAGCATTGCTATATATGCCAGTAAATAAGTTGCCCTATTGGCAATATGGGATATCTTTTTAGCTTCTTTCAGATCAAATATCGCCTCTTTTAATAGCTCTTCTATTTGAATAATGCCGACTTCTTGATTACTTATCTTGCCTTCTCTTTTTAGTCTTTCAATCAGCTTATTCAACATTTAATGATCCTTCTAAAATAATGACTTTATCTTTAAGTATTATATTTAAAAAGCCTCCCTTTTTATTTCTTTCTCTAATGAATTCTTTTTTGTCATAATAAGTAAAATTAATTTCCCTATTTAGTTTTGACTCCAATGTGTGAATTTCACGAGTAAATGTATTCAACGGAAACTTACCCACTAAGACAAGATCTATATCGGACGTTCTTTTCTCTTTATTTTTTGCATATGAGCCATGGATAAAAGCAAAAGATATACCTTCATATCGAGATACGAGTTCCCTGATACTGCCTTCTACGCCTTCTGTTTTGAAAATAATCTTTTTAACCTCCTTGAAGAGGGGGTATTTTTTATTTAGAGAATAAAATTTAAGTCCTCCTTTAGAAAAAGATTTGTAAAGCCCCTCTTTTTCAAATTTTCTTAATTCCCTAGAAAGGTTACCGGCATCTTCGCCGATTATACCCGCTAATTCCCTTACATAATATTTCTCATCGGTATGAGTAAAGGAATGGGTTAACAACTTTTTTCTCAATTTTGTATTAAAAAACAATTGCATCTCTTAAGAATCTCCTTTGTTGTTATTATTACATCAATTGTTGTAAATTATACATCAATTTTAGGGTATTGTCAAACATAATTTATTTTTATTCTTGTCTTGTAATATGATGAGCTAGCTCGGGCTTTTCGTAACTTATTTAAAATAAAGAAGTTATGGCGGAGAGGCAGGGACAAACCCTCATTCGTGCTCAAAAACCCTGTTTTAACACCAGTTTTACTACCAGTTTTGGTCATTTGAATTATTCCTTTACCTTAGTCTCAAACGAATTGGCTCCTCTGAAGGCTCTGGTGAATACTTAATATCCTCAGTTTCTTTATTAAAATAAACAGGTCCTGCCAAATCTTCAATATCACCTGTTGTTTTATCAACGCAAATAGGGTCATACAATAGTATCTCTGTTCTTGCCATATATTCACAGCCCAATGTATATTCAGGATTCAATCCAACTATCCAATAGATATCTCTATCAACAACAAATATCTCATTGGCCTGGAAGTAAAATTGGCTTTTTTTTAACCAGTGCTTTCTTGCAAGTATTCTTGTCTCAAATTTATCCACGCCATCAGAAAAATTTATACTTTTCGCTTCCTTAGCTACTTCCTCAAGAAGCATTCTGAGATGTTCTTGTTGAGCTTCCGGGTCATACTCTGGTATCTTTGGTAAATCAGCGGGGGTAATCCCTTTTGCCTGCATTGAACTTTCCACTTGTTTTTCTAAAATGCCATCGTAAAATGCACAACCACTTAATAAAATTATCAAAATTGAAAGAAGCGCATATCTCATCTAACTCGTTCCTTTATTTTAAAAGAGCACCGATTAAATTTTTCGACGGAAGGTACCTTCCGTCCCTTCTTATTAAAAGCTCCGTATCAAAACTGGCGGAGAGGCAGGGAAAAACACCCATTCGTGCTCAAAAAGCCTGTTTTAACACCACCTCTAACACCAGTTTTGGTCATTTAAGCTGCTCCTTATAAACTTGCTATATGATCCTTCAAAAATTTCTCTATTCCCCCTACTGTCCCACCTTTGACCTTAGCCGGACTCCCTGCTATCCACATTGTAAAGTTATAGAGCTCTTGGGTATCAACCTTAAGCCATTTGGCGTTTTTGTGCAAAAATACAAATAAAGTCGTCATAGCAATCCTTTTATTGCCATTCTGGAAGGGATGATCCTTAATCATCAGATAAAAAAGAATACTCGCCTTAGAAATTAAACCGGGATAAAGCGTATTCCCTGAAAATGTCTGGAAGGGAGTAGCCAGGCAACTCTCTAATACATTAGGAAAGCGTGTAGAAAAATCCGGGATTGGCTCATTAAAAGACAGGATTTCCCGGGCTAATCTGAAAGCAATATATTCTACCTCTTTTACAGTGATAATTTTCATTATGCTCTGCCAAGAAGCTTTAGTACCTCTCCATAATCCCGCACTGTTTTCTTTACGGCCTTATCAATCTCTGCCCTGTCTTCTTTGTTCAATGTCTTACCCAGAATATGGGCTACATATTTCTTAGGTATAGCAAAATTCCTGCCTATTTTTATAGCCTTTATCTGTCCTTTTTTAACTCTCTTGTAAACAGCTATTCTGCTTATACCTAAAATATTCGCTAATTCCTGGGTGCTAAAATATTGCTGGTCTTTCATGATATGGTCTTTTTCTTCAGGTTAATCTTGCAGTATAGGGTTAACATAAGTTAACCTTATATAAGTAGGTTAACATAGAAATATAGCAATGTCAAGGAAATAATTGATGGGTTCAAACTGCGACAAGATGGCGGAGAGGCAGGGAGTCTATCAAGCGCAATTCTCTAACTCTCCGTATATCAATATGTTACAGCGTAAGTCTTAGATTATTAAGGGATTAAGGATTCTACTGGTCTTACAACTTTTTCCTATATCTTACAAGATTTTCACTTTAGTTGGGCACTGTTTGGGCGCAAAGTTAGTGTCCCCTGAATTGAGGCGCTATGAGTTTATTCTATATTTTTCTTAATCCATTCCCAAAAATCTTTAACCATCCATCCATTTCGTTTATCAATATTAAGTTTGCAAATAAAAAGATTGCCTTCTGGTTCTACTATTGATTTGAATCGCTCTCTTAGTTTATCCTCATCTGATGTCGTATATAACACCCAGGTGTTAGAATTACACCTAAACCAATCTAGCGCCAAATCCATTTTAGCTTTGACTTGTTCGTATGTTATATCTTTCTTAGATTCTATAAATACATGATAGAAATTAGCCATTTTTTCCCTCCTTGTCATTATCATTAGGTGTTTTATCTGTGATGGAGGAAACAGAATCTGGTTGTTGTGCTGCTTGCTGTTCGATTTTGCTAAGATTTACAGGGTGAGACTCGATGAACTCTTTTGGATTTATCGAGAGATTAGGTTTTTCTTTCATGCCCAATCGAAGTTGCTCATGTACTAAAAATTCAGCACCTTCCAACAAGGCTGCTTGAGGATTTCTATCTGCGAAACTGATAACACGCCAAAGCATAACAAAACAAAGAATGAATATTAGAATTACTGCTGTTATTGCAAGCCAAACTAGCTTAGTAGCACATGCGATAGCGCCCATAGAAATACACGCTACTACTAAAACACCGCATACTTTGCCAACCACCCCACCTGGTAGTTTTATTTTTGACACATGTTGGGATATTGTTTCCCAATCAACATTGAGTAGACTATTCATCTGCCTCCCTTTGTAACTATTTCTCTAGCATTCGAAGTCCGCTACGCGCCTGCCTGTTGATAAATAAGACAATGTCTGCTAGTTTGATAGAATCTACCTCCTTCTGGTTCACCTAGAAATTATACACCTGCAAAGAAAAAATCTCAAGTTATATATTGATTCGGTAAGTACTCCGTCCTTTTTTTTCTCGTTTTTGTATCCATTTCTCTACCTTCTTTTGCCTAAATCGCACACAGGAGCCTATTTTAACATACGGAATGAAGCCGTAATGAACCCACTTATAAACTAAAGCTTGGCTTACTTTTAATAGTTCACTTATGTCTTTAACTGTAAGCAACTTTTCCACTGGTTTAGAGTTCCCTATTCTTCATCTTTTCTATATAACCTATTTATTTGTAAATGGTTACAACTAAAAATTGAGATTTAGCGCCTATATAATGCCCAAAATATGCCTACATGGCGTATTTTTTGAACAATTATAACAAACCATACTCTTCACCAAAAAAGTCCCAATAGTATTGACCAGATGGTTCTAATCTTAATTTCACTGGTACCCTCCTTGTTCTCTCTCTGGGCTTTGCCAAATCATATGTATATTGCCGATCTTGGCAATTGCGTGCTATGCAAAATCTACAAAGTTGGCATTCCCATATTTTATTGTGCTTAAATGATTCACAATCCTTTTTATTCATAATATCTTGTTTGTAGGGGTTTAATATTTGACAAAAACTAATCCAATGTCTGTATTTTTGTAGTCATTTATAACATTCCGTGCTTAAATAATTCTTTTGCCTCTTGTGCCGTCATGCCTAGCATCCTATAAACAGTGTCAAATTGATGGCTTTGCCGAGAACTTCTATAAGTGAGGTTATAACAATCTCTACACGCAAAATATTTGGTAACTAAATACAGTTTAGCTACTCTTGTACCGCAACAACATACAAACCACCATCTTTTACCCCCATAATTACAGGGTGTAGAAACCAATGGAACTTCATAATCCAAATCAATCTTTTCCCTTGTATCGCAGTTTGTATGGGTATATTGAAATCTAATGTGGCTATTCTCATCTGCTGTAGAAACCATAAACCCAACACTACCAACTTCTTTCCCTGACTTATCCGTCCATTTCAGCCCGCCCGATTCGGTAAGGTAGTCAAAATAACCGTTTTTATTAAGCCAAAAAGTGCTTATAGAATTACAACTTTCAACTGTCCTTCTAGTCGCATAAGCCCATCTACCCATAGCTATTGTTTCTCCAAAATTTTCCTAAATCAATAGGCTTCTGCTATAAAAAACCCTAGTTAATATGACGTAATGACGTAAATGACATATCTTTCTTATTTCTGATATATAATGCTTATTTCGCTTATTTCACTTATTTCGCACTAGGTAACCATACTTCCCTTGAGCGACCACCAGTGTCCTTATCAAATACCATCCTTGCTTTTCCTAACCTAGATATTAAATTCAATGCCACTTGTATCTTACTAGAATCTACGTGCCTGCTAAATAACCGGCTTATCTCAGTCCTGTCTATGCCCTGTGGCTTAGCCTGTATTGCTTCTAGGATAGTATCTGCAATAGGATCACCTACGCTGTTGCCGAATATACGCATAGCTGATGCTTCTGAATAATACCACACAGCCAAAGCAGCTTTAAGGTGTTTAGGGTATATAAGCTCTGACCTATCTAGTAACGCATAAATACACGCTAACCTCATTACATATGCTTCTGCACGGGCGGTAATAGCGCCGAACATTCCTGGCTTTCCTTCCGAAAGTTTCTCATATTCAACTTTCCAAAGGTCATTTGCCTCTTTATTCCGTTTTATTTCGTTAATTTCAGATGCTTTATCTATAGCGCCTTTTAAGCTTTTAACAAGTGGCTCTAAAATACCATCTGGAATATGCCCGCCCTCTGGCAATACTTTTGACCTTCTCGCACATATCCAAAGAAAACGATTGCCAAATCCATTTGCTATCTCAGTCCTGCCTAGATAGCGAATAACTTCTTCCTTTGTGATATGGCCAATAATAGTAATGTGAGTATCTGTCGCTCTAGCAGAATCTTTCTTTGTTAGTAATCTTAGCCAATCCTTGCCCCAAGCTTGCCGTATTGTTGACGATAAAATATTGCCGTGACGCTCTACCATCCTTAATACAGAAGCAAACTCTTCCTCTATTACCAAGAGCCTCTTATCCTTTACCCCAGGGTCACCCCTATTCTTACCTCTCGCAGGGATAGGATCGCGCACAGCCCATATAAGCCCCTCTCCGCTAGACAATCCGGTCTGAATACAATTCTTAGACCATTCTGAATCAATGCTGCTGAAAAGGTTTGTAACATGTCCCCAAGAAATACCTTTGCGCCCTTTTGCTGTGTCACCTACCAAAGCTGGATATATCTTTAATGCATGAAAATCTTTTTCGGCCCTAAAATGCGGGTTTCTGCCAATGATGTTTCCAAACGCTGCAAATAACTGCACTAGAATTGCTATTGGGTCAGCTTCAGTATTGGGCTCGATAATCCTAATAATATCACCAGCTAAGCCACAATAAGCCTCTTGCCCAATGGGTTTAACCCAATTCTCATCTGTACTATATTGCGAATTAAGCGAATTATGCGAAATATAGGTGGGGCTATCTGGGGCATTTCTGTCCATCTCTCGTTTCTCCTTTTACTTTTTCAGCCAATTCTTCAAATTTACCAACAATTGCTGTTCTAATTGTTTCTGCGCTTTCCCTGTTAACGGGATAAAAAATATTAATTTCTTTACCATTTGGTAAAATTTTAGATGGGTACACCACGCGGTATCCATTTCCATTGGGTCTAGTATAAATGGCCATGGAATTTAAGGAAAGTTTGTTATCGTAAAGGCAGGATGCAAAACAAATTAGGCCGTTTTTAGGCTTGAGTGGATATATACTTACTTCTGTTATCAGATTTTCTTTCATTTTCCTTCCTTCTTCTTATGTCATCAAAATATAAGTTCCTACATAACCTGTAAACGTGAAAAATTAAATGAGCTTAAATTTCACAAATTTTGCTATAAAAATAAAAAGGGTAAAGATTTTACTCTCTACCCTTAAAAATTTAGAATACTTAATTCTTTATAGTAGTTCTATATATTTTACACTATTATTAATTTATGTTCCTCAATTCGCCCTTTAACTTTTTTCGTATAACCCCATCGTTATCGCGACCTTCAAATTTATAACATTCTTTTACTTTTCCTTTACTTTTATAGCGTATTATTTGCTCATTAAAAGCTGGCAATCCATATTCTTCAAGTTTTTTATTCCATATATTCGCTTCGCCCTTAAGTTCTTTCTTTCCAGGAAGAGCAATTATTGGTTTTGTGTGCCTTCTATAAATTTTACTTGCAATTCCTAACACTTTACAGGCATTCGCATAATCTTGACGTGCTAAAACCTCTGCTTTATTATTCGTTTGGCGCTTATAAAATCCTTCTTTCTGTAATTTGTGCACTATTTGGCTATAATTCCACTTTTTCTTTCTATGTGAAAAATTCTCTTTTTTTAAATCCCATACTGCAAAATACCTTTTATAAAGCGGGGAGAATTCTGTATTAAATATCTCTGGTTTTTTATCCCTTGCTATTCCTATTTGCTGTTCCCTTATTTCTCTAAGTAAGTCATGTATTATTTCGTCTTCTTTTCTGAGTATGTCTATTTTAAATAAACGATGTTCACTACCCGCTAGCTTCCCTTTTGTTATTAGCGATTCACCTAATTGCATTACAATTACACATGCTTTAGTCGAAGCCTTTAATTCTTTCCAAGAATTTACAGAATATGGATTAGACATCCAATGCAGGTTGTATTTTTTTAACATTGCTTTTTCTAATTCGTAGAATCTCTTCTCAACTTTTTTTCTTTTTTTCTCTTTTTTATAACATTTATCGAGCTCTTCACGGTCCATAGTTTCGTCAGGTATACAGGGTCTTTTAGATGCTTCGAGTGTCTTGCTCCATAACTCATAATCTTTTCTATATTCGGGGGTCCTTTTTAAGCATTCTATCTTAAACTGTAAAAAAGAATCCATTCTATCTTGAATATTCCTATTTCTTTTCGCCACTTCTTCCTCACATTTTTATTGCTTAGTATCTATTTCCTATTCCTCTTCATAAAATTCGCCAAGCAAATTAATAATTTCATCTCCGAACATCGCACGATTTGATTTCATATAAGTTATGATTTCCTTATTTAACTCTTTGCCAAATCTTAATGCTATATTAAATTTTCTAACAGCTTGGTTTTCTAATTTGGGTAGATTTTTAACGTAGAAAAATCTGGTGACTACATTCGCACCTTTAATCTTTTCATACGCACCAATCTCTATTAATGTAGCTTCTTTGACATTTTTCAACTCCATTAAAGCATTATTTTTAATGCTATCTAGGAGACTATTGGATGCGTGCAGACCTTTAATTGCTGTGTAGCCCTTTTCAATCTTGTCCTTACCAAAATACATATCTTCTAAATCAGAAATATTGTTGAAATCTCTATTCTTTTCTATAAAATCTTTTATCACTTTAAAACCTTCATAAGATTCGCCCCTCATAAGTATAACGGTAAATAAAAAATTTCTAACCACATTTGCCTCTTGTAAAAAAGCCAGTTGCTTCTGATATGCCACTTGCTGTTCTTGCAGTTGCTGTCGGTACCCTACTTGTTCTCTTTGTAGCTGTGCTTGATACTTTGCTTGTTGGTACAAATACAATTGCTGTTGATATTGCTGTTGAAAAATATTTTGCTGTCTGTTAAGTTCGTTCATCACCCCAATCCAAAATGACCTTTGATTTTGTCCAGAATAAGCATCGTCTATGGTAATTGTAGAAATTGTCAGAATAAAAACTATTAAGAATATTATCCTTTTCATTTTACGACAAATCCTCTCTTGCTATGATTTTTTTTGTTTTTTATTCATCCATGCTATCTTTTAATGAAATATGTGATGTTTTAATATATTCTCTACTGTCTACATCTAAGCTCCAAACATAATCACTTATAGCCATTCCATCTTCATTATAGGCAAAATTACCTTCTTGGTCAGTGTTGACAAACTCCAAGGTACCATCATTGTTAAAATCTGCGAAATAGTAAACTTCTCCACCCGCTTTTATAGGTGGGTATTCGGTAACTTTATCCTTATCTATAGACAATACTCTTACCATAAAAGGCCAATAGACATTTCCTCCGGAGGGTCTTTCTACAAATACCAAATCTGGAATATTATCGCCTGTAATATCATCAAAGGCACTGACTTTTTTATGCAGCCTTCTTGGGATTAATTCACCATAAATTAGCCCTATAAATGTATTTTCATAGGATGCCAAAGAGAAAGCATCTGTATATTTTGGTGTAACTTCGTAAATAGCCTTGTCTTTGTAGGTAATTGTCAATTTATTCCATTCACCTTTCTTCCTGATAAGTTTGTACTTATTGAATATTTTGTAAATTTTAGTTCCCAAATCTTCTTCTCTATCAACTATTTTATTTTCTTCATCCTTATAATATATCTGCTTAGACTTGACAATGATATCTCTTAATCCGTTATCTGCATTTGGTTCTGTAAATTCAACGGTTGAAATTTCTTCGCTGCCCGGACCATATCCAAAAATACTATCAAGCGTTGTCATTTTAAATATTAAATCTAAGCCTTCTGATTTTTCGGCTTCTTTAAATATTCTCATAATCTCCATATAGTGACCTGAACCTGCTCCATGCTTAGATTCAATAACAATTTCATTTACAAAATCTCCATCTAAGTCTATATAACTGGTATTCTTATATTCTGTCCATGCTGAATAAAGTGGCCCTGGGGAATAAAGTATTATAGAAAACAATATTGCAATTGTCCAAAAAACTAATAGTTGTTTTTTATTCATTCTCATCTTTGATTAACGTTAACATTAATTTCATTGCCTACTGGTTTCAAGTTCATGTTAAAATATATTTTTCTTGGCATATGCTGATTTCCATAAATAATTTTTGTTTGAACATACTGTCCTTGCTCTATAGGATAAGCTTTTATTACGCTTGTAGTAAACATTCCGACATGTCCATCCAATACTTGCGTTAGAGGTGTCGTCCCAACGTAATCATTATCTATTTCTATTTTTGCTCCTGGTGGCTCAGAAATAATTTGTACCTTATATTGTTTATAATCAAAACCGCCATAAAAACCAGACGTAACAGAATTAGGTTTCGTAGGCGTTGCACAACCAGAAACAATTAAACATACCATCAGCAAAACAAATATCTTTTTCATAATCTATCCCCTATTTTTTATTTGCTTAAACTGCTTTTTTACTTTGGGGCAGATGAAGAACTATTTGTTCTTACTCCTTCTTATCAAGTTTTTCCAAGAAGAATCTGCTAAATTCTTCACGCAGCTGCCTTATCCATTCAATAGCATTCTCTCCATCTCTGATAAATTCTATGAATCTTTCATCCCAATATTTTTTTTGAAAATGAAATACACCATTGCGATAGCGTTTTAATAAATCGACATTGGTAGAATTAAGTAATTTATCTATTTTAGAATCCGATAATCCCAACTCTTTCCATCCTTCAATAACAACATACATGCCAGCGTACCAGTAAGACATATAAAGAGTTGCGTTGATATATTCTGCTGATCCGAATTCCGGCTTAATAGCTCCCAGAAAGTGACTTTTAAGCACACCATTAAAGTGAACTCTCATTCGATCCGCCCAAATAAAATATCTATGAAGTGCCAGCATATATTTATCAGCAACCATACAAGAACACCTTATTCTCTCTTTATCAAAACTCCAACTTCTCCACTGCTTTATCGACATGATCATCCGCTAAGTGGGAATATATCATAGTCGTCTGTATGTCTGCGTGGCCCATAAGTTTCTTTACAGTCGGTAAATCTACGCCTTTCATAACAAGGTGGCTTGCAAAGGTATGGCGGAGTGTGTGTAGCTTTGTTACATCCGGAAAACCACTCTGTTTTGTTAAACTCATGAGTCGTTTTCTCAGCCTATTGTTTTCGATTATACTTCCCTTACCATCATGGAACACAAAAGAACCTTTTCTGTTATTAGTTTTAAGCTCTTTAAGTAAATCGAGAAGTCCATTGTTTATTGGAATTTCCCTTTCAGACGTTTTGGGACTCCAACCATCCTTAACTCTTATCCTGACCTTTCTTCTATCAAAATCCACATCCGGCCATTCGAGGTTAAGTAATTCACTTTTTCTCATGCCGGTATTTAGAAAAGTATAGAATATTGGATATTCCCATTCGCTGCAAACGTCTAGGAGCTTTTTACATTCTTCTTCCGAAAGAAATCGTGGTGTAATATGGTTGGTAATTTTTAACTTCTTAACATTATCTGTAGGATTGTCTTTCGCATATCCCCATGTTTTGGCAAGGCTAAATATGGAACGAAGTGTTTGAAGTTCAAAATTGATAGTCTTGTTCTGTGCCTCTTCTTCAGCACGAAATGTTTTATAATCTTCAAATAGCTTAGGGTTTAAATGAGATATTTTTATCAGGTATGGATAGTTGCCTAGAAACCGTTTGAAGTTGTCTATAACGGCTCTGTAGCGCTTTTGAGTACCAGGGGAATGGTTTGTCTTGGAGTAGGTTAGGTAATGGTCAAATAAGTTGGTAAGGTTTTCATCTTTCTTTTCAAAACCTAACTCACCTTTGGCGATTTTGACTTCAATATCTTTTAGGGCTAGTTCGGCAATTCGTTTTGATCTGCCGAGTGTCTTGCGGAAACGCCTGTCGTTTATGCGGTAGTCAACGAAATATGTTCCGTTTCTTTGTCGGAGAGTAGCCACATCTTCCTCACTTTTTCATTAGTCTAAAAATACTCTAAATTATGGGCACAAGTTGGGCACATGCACCTTAAGGAAAATATAGCATATTTATAACTCTATGTCAAGTAGTAAGTTACGAAATATAAAATAACAATGGCGGAGAGGCAGGGATTCGAACCCTGGAACCCTTGCGGGTTACGTGTTCTCCAAACACGCCGTTTCAGCCGCTCACGCACCTCTCCTTAACTATTCGAACTACTTGTATATAAATATTTATGTCTTAAAGTTGTTTTGAACCCCTATAAGACTTAAACCGTGTAAGATGTTTTGGATTACTGGTACCTACCAATTCTAAATATCTTTCCACCTCTTTTTCGCCATAAAGAAAAACGCGGTTCTTATTATTGCATTTCACATTAAGGTCGAGAGTTAAAAAAATTCTTTTGGCTGAATTCAACAAAGGTAATGAGTTATTGGTAAAACATAAACCTATATGACGATATCTAATGCCTTTGGTGGTATGGTTATGAAAATAAATTCCACCGTCAGTGTCGACAAGACCTCTTAAGCACCCTTTCATAAATTCTTTATCTTTAAATATCCACTTTGGCATATTAATCTGTTGAGTAACTTTATCTCCTTTTTTGAGACCACAGCCAATCAGGTAATCTATTAAATTCTTACTTCCAGCTACTACTATTAAAGTATTCTTTCGCACTCTTGTCGCTGTTGCAATACCAAACAACTTTTCAATCAACTCGCCTACAAATTGACCATAATCACGATCGACCTTGTTACTAATTGATATGGTAATCTGATGTTCATCAATATGTCCATCCCCAAGCATAATACCTATAAATTCTGCCAGCAGGGGAGATCTTTGAGGGCAAAAAATTTTTTTCCTTTGTTTAAATCCAATCTTTTTAACATATTCTGGATTTGCTCTGAATTTCTTTTGCGCTGCTCTTCCACCTTTGCTTCTCCCCTCAGGAGTCCCAAGTGGACCATATAGCTCCCTTCGTTTTATTCCTCCTAATCTCGCAGCATTTCTGATGTTCCAACTTTCAGGTAAAATCTTTATCTTCTTCGGAATAGATAGGCCGTATTTCTTTTCTAGCTTTCGAAATGATGCATAACTCATCTGATATTTGTTTCTACGCCAATCAAAAAGAGTCCGCATATGGATACCGCAAATCTTGGCCATATCAGACCATTCAAGTTTACATTCTTCCTTAATCTTGTTTAAAAAAATTCCCTGATTGTTGTCTAAAAATCTTACTCGTGCCATAGTCTTTATAGCCTTTTCAGTGAACCGGACTATGCGACCTTTCCATGTTAGATGTGTTCAACGAGGAAACGCGTCAGTTTAAAACCGCGCTCATATGCGGGAAAAGATTGTACGTCTAATATGTAAGGTATTTTAAAATCTCTGGAAAATACTATATCTATACCACAGGAGTTTAATTTTAAAACCTTAGCTGCTTTTTTGGCAGCATCCACTGCTTCATTCAATCTGCTTTTAGGAATGTTCTTTAAAAATCTTTTCTTTTCTATCCTGCCACCCTGTGACCAGTTAGTAACTATCTTTCTCTTGGGTGCACTTTTAGCGTATAAATAAGGAACCTTACCATATATTACATATATACGTAAATCAAAACGTCTGCGTTTTATTGGCTGGGTATGTATTGCCTCCTCCCATAACATGCCTTTTTTCATAAGTTTCTTTAGGAACAAATCCCTTTTTGTTTTTGGTATTGGTTTAAAGTTCCAGTTATAATCATAAAGCCTGCTTACAATTTTTCCTTTTCTGAATATGTAATTACTACGGCACACATCCTTACTTAAAAATGTTATACCCTTGCCCATAGCACCGAAGCGGGGTTTTATGTAGAAAGATGCTCCCGCGTTCAATAATTTATGAACCTGGGAAAAACTTTTTATGTTAAACATCTTTGGTACTGAAATGCCTTTTGAAAAAAGAAGTTTTTGAGTTAGCTTTTTATCGCGGTCCAGGGCACAACTTGATGGTGAATTAATATATTTTAGTCTTCTTGCGCCATATGTTTCATTGAGTATTTTTTCAACTTTTAGAAACAGTTTTTTAAAATCCCTGCCAAAAAATTCATCACCGTAAATCCTTGCGTCTTTATTGTAAACCTCTATGTGTTCATTCCAGTATTTGAATGGAAAAAACAACGCTACGGTTATTAATCCTTTGTTGATACGGGGAAGCTCTCTTGCTAATACATCCGCATAAGTTACCATCCGCATCGGCCTTTGAGGGGTTACTATTTTATCCGCTGCCCACAAAAAGGCATTTATATTCGGTGCTGGTAGGACACCGTCTTTTGTTAAATCTCCGATTACAAGTAAAATCTTTTTCATGGCAAGTTTTATATTGGGTAATTTTCAGGGTCTATTAAGGCATTCTTTATGTAGGCGGGGAGCCTGTCTATGGAACGCGTTGAAGCTATCTTTAGCAGTATAGGAAAAACCTGCCTGCTATAGCGTTTTGCGCTGGATATTGGAACCAGCCCGGGATAACCAAAGATACATATATGCTTTATGCCATCAACTTCATAAGTCGGCTTATTAAGCATTGTAGGGCGACACGTTTCAATAGGGTTGGGATAATCTACAGCCAAATCCAATACAATGCCTCCTTTATTTAGGAGCTTTAACATATCTTTCGTAACGATATATTCATGTCTGGTGCGGAATTCTGCAGGCCAAGATATCCCATTTACCACAATATCTTTATTTCTTAAAAAATGTCTTGCATGTCTATATTCGGATTTTCTCAAAATCCTGACATTTGCACCTAGATTACTGGCTATTCTTATGGCCCCTGTAGCAACGCTGCCATAACCTAATATAAGCACATCGCACTCTTGTGGAACTTTTTGAACATGATGAAAGGCCATAAGCATACCTTGTTCACCAGCCATATCAGTACACTGAATAAGCCTTTCTCCGGCTCTGTTTCTTATTGACTCCATGGCAATGGCCTTAGCAGAGCGCTGCCTTAAAAACTCAATGTATCTGGGGCTTTGCTCGGCATGAAGCATAGAAAACAATATATTATTCTTAAGCAGCCTAAATTCCTTTGGTAGGGGGGGTTTTAGTTTTACAACTACGTCTTTTTTAAAAAGCTCTTTTCTATTGGCTAAAATGGTAGCCCCTGCTTTGCTGTATTCCTCATCGTCTATATATATTTTCTCACCCAGGGCTTTTTCTACAAATACCCTATGGCCAGTCTGCACTAATCTTTCGACCTCTCTGGGCAAAAGTATGGCACGGCGCTCCAAGCCACCGGCTACTATTTCTTTTGCTACTGCTATTTCCCTACGCATTTGTTGCCTCCTTCCATAAGACCTTCTCGATGCGCTCTTACGCTACATAAGTGTCTTGTTTATAATATAGTTATACCAAAAACTAATTCAAGATGCAACCTAATTGTAGTCTTTTCAAACTTTAGCTAAGCTGCTGCTTCTTTGAGGAAAACAATTTTATCTTTATTGGGTATGCGCACCTTGATATTGTGTTTTTTTAAGTTAGTCCTTAAGATATCTGATTGATCCTTCTCCCCGTGGACAATGAAAACTTCTTTTAGTTTCCCTCGGCAGGTTTTTGCATATTCTACCAATGCATCTTCATCGGCATGTGAGCTGAATGCATTTAATATAACAACTTCAGCCTTCAGCTCATGCAGACGTCCAAATATCCTGACGGTCTTTTCTCTCTCTACTATTCTTCGCCCGAGTGTATTTCTTGCCATAAACCCGATTACAAAAATAGTGTTTTTTGGGTTTTCTATATTATTTTTAAGATGATGCAAAATCCTGCCATTTTCACACATCCCGGATGCTGATATAATTACCATGGGTCGCGCTTTATCATTTAAAGCTTTAGATTGGTTGACCTGTCTTACATATGTAATATTATCACAACCTAGAGGATCTCCTTCTTTTAAAAAAGCTCTCTTTGTTTCTTCATCAAAATACTGCCAGTCTTCTCTAAAAACTTTAGTAAGATTTACAGCTAAAGGACTATCTACATAAATAGGAAGCTTTCTTATCCTTCTCTTTTTTATCAATTGGCTTATAAAAAATACTATTAGCTGAGTTCTCTCCAAGGCAAATGATGGAATAATAATTTTGCCGCCACGAGCTATGGTACGATTTATGGCGCTGGCAAGTTTTTCTTCTGCTTTTTCTAAGCTGCCATGTTTCCTGCCACCGTAGGTGCTTTCAAGGATAAGATAATCTATATCTTTAGGTGTTTCAGGATCTCTTAAAAGTGGCATGTTGCACCTGCCTAAGTCTACTGCATAGGCAATCCTGGTAGTGGCACTTTTAGAGTTTTTTACATCAAGGACGGCTACCGCTGAACCAAGTATATGGCCTGCGTCGAAAAATGTCAAACTAGTGGTTTTTGAAATAGCGAATCTTTTATGGTATTCAACCGTGCGAAAATGCTTAAGTGAAAGCTCTGCTTCTTTTTTGGTGTAAAGCGGATAACGAGGGGGCAGACCTTTTCGTTTATTTATCTTGTTTACATACTTTATATCCTCTTGCTGTACATATCCGCTATCAGGCAACATATAACGGCACAAATCTCTTGTAGCTGGCGTAGCATATATCTTTGACCTATATCCTTTTTTTATAAGGTTAGGTAAATTCCCGCAATGGTCTATGTGGGCGTGTGACAAAACAACAGCTTTTACAGTCTGAGGATCAAAAGAAAAATTAGAGTTTACCTCATAAGACTCATCACGGCGTCCATAAAAAAGTCCGCAATCTAATAATATATTGGAGTGCCCAGAAGATACGAGGTGCATTGAGCCCGTAACTGTCTGCGCTCCTCCGCAAAATTTAATTTGTAAAGTCATTTAATGTCCTTTTATGCTGGCGGAGAGAGGAGGATTCGAACCCCCGAGGCGCCTTGTGAGCGCCTAATCGCTTTCGAGGCGACCGCTTTCGTCCACTCAGCCATCTCTCCAAATGTCATATGAAGAAAATAACTACATGGCTATCTTGATATTTTCAATATTTTATATTTTAAAATCCCCGCAGGGATTTTAATCTCTACCGTTTCGTTTTTCTTGTGGCCTAATAGACCTTTGCCCACAGGAGAGGTAATAGAAATCTTACCCTGTGAAAAATCTGCTTCTAGCTCTGAGACCAGGATATATTCAAATTCCTCTCCTGAACTTAAGTCTTTTAGTTTAACGGTCGCGCCTATTAACGCTTTATCTTTAGGGATATTTTCATCATCGATAATTCTAGTACGGCTGAGTTTATCCTCTAGCTCGAAGATTTTCTTCTCATTTAAACCTTGCGCTTCCTTGGCTGCATCATATTCGGCATTCTCGCTTATATCACCATGATCCCTGGCCTCTCCTACTGCTTTAGCTAGCTCTCTTCGTTTTACCGTCTTTAAAAATTTTAGTTCTTCAAAAAACTTCTCATATCCTTTTCTGCTTAAATAAATATCTTGCGTGTCCATTTTACTCCTCTTTTAGTCTTTTTTGTCGTTTAATATAAATGGCGGACGCGGATGCAACCAATTCGAACCGCCGCTGAAATCCACGTCCATGTCAAAATCCTGCCTGTTCAACAACCCTATTTATACCAAAAAATAGCCCAAAAAGCAATAGAATTGCGCCTTTTGGGCATGTCCTATCCCCAAATAGCCAAAGCATTAAACATTAATGTGAAAACCGCTCACAAGGCCTGTAAATCCAACCCGTCATTGCGAGGAGCGAACGAAGTGAGCGACGAAGCAATCTAAAAATGTAGTTGCTCAGTCTGTTGGAAAAAAAGAAAGCTGTATCTGAAAGTAGAAATTAGTGATTGGATTTAACGTCTGCGATGTCTATAGCGAGTGGGGCGTCGCATTCTGCGGTAGAATCGCCTTATGCGTCTTAGCTGTGCCGGCTTTACTTCAATTTTTATAGTATGGGCAGTTATCAATTGTCCATCAGAGACTACAAGGGTCAGCATATGCTTACCTACTTGCTCTGCTGTAGGTGTCCAGCTAAATTGGCATGTTTTGTTGTCATCGTCATCTACTGATTCTATCAATTCTATATCTGTTGGCTTTCGCTTGCCTAAAAGTGGAGCAAAATAACTTAAGTCTCCGAAGTCTATAAGACCGCTGTTATCTAAGTCTGCCTCTGGATTGTAGTTTGTCTCCCCTTCTCTGGAGCCAAACGTAAGTTCAAATACAGCAAAGTCTTCATCTCGTAGACATCTATCATCATGTGTTAAATCACCGGCTTGCCATACCTCATAACTAAGGGTATCATCATTTGGGTCTATGGCTGAAACCGTGAAGGATAAAGTCTCTCCTGCTCTGACCTCCTGAGGACTTGTTGGTTCAGGATCAAAGTAGGGCGCCTCATTTACCGGACAAGATCCTGTACGCTGTGGATTCTGCCTGAACATCGGCCAATCCATCACATTTTCAGGGTCGTATACCTGTTCGAAGGACCAACAGTATACCTTTTTGTCATGGGAACCCACCACTACCTCCATATGTCCGTCATTATTTAAGTCTGCAACGGCAGGAGAAGAATATACCGCATCTCCCGTCTCTTTTGGCCAGCCAACAACTGGGGTTCCATTGTGGTGCCAGGCATACACCTTTCCATCGTACGACCCTACAATGACCTCACAGTATCCATCACCATCAATGTCGACTATAGTTGGTGAAGAACCTACCCGATCCCCTGTTTCTTTCGGCCAACCATCAACTGGCCTTCCATTGTAGTGCCAGGCGTATACCTTCCCATCGTTCGAACCCACAATTATTTCCACGTCATCTTTATCGGCTATCCAATCATGGCCTATGTCGGCTATGGCTGGGGAGGAATATATTTCGCCCCCTGTTTCCTTTGGCCAGCCATCAACTAGGTAAAAGTTTTGGTGCCAGGCATATACCTTTCCATAT
>CAZCCH010000025.1:0-21932 GCA_964497315.1 uncultured Planctomycetia bacterium | reverse complement strand
TAAAACAGGACATTTCTATTTTGGCTAAATACGACATTATCATTTTGGGATGACAGGATTTTGATTAAAATAAGCAGGGTGAATCCTTTTTAATATAACATAATATGCTCGTTTATATAAGACCTTAAATAGCCAGATTAAATCCCTGGGAGTCGAAATAGACAAAATAGTAGGTAGGAAATAATTTATTATATATAAAGGCCTGTTGTGAGAAAGCGGAATTTTTAGAAATATGCGCTTTTTTATTAGCCGCTCAAATAGCCAACTTTTCATAGCACCTGGTTTTAAACTGACAACTTCCTTCGGTAAGTCCGCGCCAAATAATTTTTCAGCAAAATAAAGCGCAAAGTATAGATGAGATGTAATTTTGTTTTTCTCACACCCTGACAAAATATAATTCCAATCAAGCCTATCTCTGTATATTCTTATCAAATTGGAGATGTCGCACGCTGATCTTAAAGAAAATTTATAGGTCAAATCCCTTATAAACTTGATAGACATAAATAATAAGACATCTTCCAGGCTAAGCGTTAATACCTTATTTCCACTTATTTCCGCAGGCCTTGTCCTTTCCCACATTTTCTCAAGAAGTGCCGGCCTGGATTGATCTGAGTTCAAGAAATCCCAGTGGATATCTATATTATTGCGCTGTCCATTTGGATCTTTTTTGAGGTAGTGGTTATAGCTACATATTTTATGCCAGTTCTTTAGAACGGCAAGGTTATACATTGGTTTAAAGTTGAGTTTTTTAAGCATTGCATCTACCTTTAATACTTCTTCTTTTCTTATTAGCAAATCTATATCGCTTATGGTCCTTGGTAGTTCCTGACCGTATATCATTGCAGAAAATATAAGTCCTTTGATGGGCATTACCGTGATTTCAGCCTTGTTGAATGACTTTAGTAAAGCATTTCTTTTGCTTTCATGAAGCAGGTTTGCTATAGCTGTTGACCTGCTATACTTCTGCATCTTTTGCCTTATTTCTGGTGCGACAAGCTCAATTTTCCCCATCCTTTTTAGATTATAGTAGACTAAGGGTATAAGCCCATGGGTTTTAGACAGATGGTAAAATTCCCCCCAGTCTATCGATCGACTTAACAATTTCTGAATTTGTTTTTGGCTTTCTGGGTTTAACTCGCCAGCTTTGCACAGATTCAACAGGAGTTGGTGCTGCAGAGGAAAATTATAGTTCATTTTGTTTTCCAAGGCCATTGACTGCCATCTGATTATGTGCTATACTTGCTATTGGAAGGAGGAATTTAAATGAAAAGTATAAATTTGACAAAATTCAAAAAGGTAACAATAGCGACCATAGCAACTGGCCTACTACTGGGAATATTTTTATCTACACAACCTATCGCAGCGCAAGAAGTTAGGAAAGAAAGTGTAGAAGTTGTAGTTAAAGAAGTTGTTGTAGAAAAACAAAGAGGAGCCTCTCCTTTTATGACTAAAATGATAAAAAAATTTACAAAGGCAAAAAAAGAAGCGCAACGCTATATGAAAGAAATCAAAACCCGCTTTCCTCTGAAGCGCGCAGGATCTATCAATACTATCATTCCCTCCGAATACAAAAAATAGTCGGCTACACATTTTTGCAGTCAAGGTTATCTTTGAGTGCGCTTATCTAGAACAAAGGCACTGCCAGTAGCATGCTTAGCTTTCTTTTTTACTTCTGCACATATATTTGTTACCTCAGCATAGCTATTGAGAGATTTTAATTCATTTGAAACGCCAGCCAGGGATATTGTCATTATAGGAAACTCTTTTATGGTTCCATCTCTCGCCTTAGCAATTATAGAGCCTTTCTCCAGGTCTTCCTTACTGTAAAGAAGGCGGATTTGCTTGTCGAATTCTGAAGTAATGTAAGAAGCTACAGCCTCAGCCTTCTCCGGAGTAGTTAATAAAACAAAGTCATCCCCACCTTCATGTCCTAAGAAATCATCAGGATTTCCCTTCTTTAAGCTCTCTTCCATAAGTTTCGAAGTGAGCTTTATTGCCTTATCCCCTGCGCCTATTCCATATTTATCATTGAAAGCCTTAAAATTATCCAGGTCACTGTACACTACCACAAATTTTTTGTTTTCTTTAATCCGATTTTCAATATTTTCATGTATTACATTGTTGCCTGGGAGCTTGGTTAATGGATTTGCATTTTCTGCACGCGCCTTCATTTTTACTAATGCTTGCGTCATATCATTGAATGTATTAGCCAGCTCTTCAATTTCATCCCCTGTAGGCATTTCTAGTCTTAAGTCCAACTTACCACTTGCTATTTCCTTGGTAGCGCCATTCAATACTCCTATGGGTCCGACTATTGCCTTAGAGAGGATAAATCCAAAAAACAAATTGCCGCCTATTACGATAAATGCAGTTAGCACACAAGGTATATAGACTTGCCTTAGGGCATCTTTCATATTTCCTAGAGAGTAGGATATCTTTGCTAAGAATGGATTGGTTGTTTGTGATACAAGAGGGATGTATTGGTTTATGAGGTTTAATTTTTTATCTACAGAAGAGCGAAAAAGCTTAGTATCATTTTTGGATTTTAGAAAAGCCTTAAGGATACCTATGTCTTTAGCTTGTGCCTTTTGACCTAAAAGGTAGCGCGATGTAGAGGCGACTATCATTCCATCAGGTGAGATAACTTGCCCAGACTCAATAATTCCAGATTCATAAAAGTAGCTTATCTCTCTTTGCATTGAAGCGATTAAAACAGAGGGTTCCTCTGCCTGCAAGACAATTTTTTCTAATCCACCCCTGGCAATTATACCGCCTAATTTTGCTCGATAGACGTTATGGGTAGTAATAGAGCGAAGCTGATTATTTAATTGCATAGCCGTAAAACCCGCTATAAAAAAGACTGTAAAGAATATCATCAAAGTTACAATTCTATTCATCAGGCTTATTCGTGTTTTAGATGTCATTTATGTTACCTCCTTTTATATACTTTAAGTTTATCATAAAGATTTTATAAGGTCAAATGAATATGCGCAGGGTGAATATGCGCAGGGAACATTCCTATTTACCCTTGACAGATGCATATCCACAAGATACAATGATTTCAAAGAGCTAAAATATTAAGAGGTATTTATGGAGAAGCTTGGAAGGCGAAAAAGAAAAACACGCAATACAGAAAAAGAAATTTCTCATAGCACCACCCTATTCTTGAGAAGATTTTACAAACCTATTATTGTAGTAATTTCAATTATTGCCTTTTTTATTACATATAATACATATCTCGTTGATCGCTCGCTGAGAGATATAGAGTTTGCCTTGGCAGAAACTGCAAATGCACAGACTTTAGGAGATATAGAAGGGCTTGAGGCATTGGTTCAAACAGCGCTATTAAAAGAGATAGGTCCGAGACAGCTTGACTCTGAAAGTACCGTACAGCTTGAGTTTGCACAAGACATAATTTCAGAAGGGAATTCTATGCGACAACTAAAAGATGTCGAAGCTATGCTAAAGGAAGTATCTAAGAAGAAGAGGGTTCAAAGGTTCGGCATGTTAAATGTTGTGGATAGGGTAAGCGCTGTGCTTAAGGATGCCAAAGACAGAGTAACATATATTTTCTCTCAGTTAGCAGTAAAGACCCCTATGTTTGCAAAGCCAGACCAAAAGGCCATAGAACTGGCCAGGGAGCTTGATGAAAAAGGAGAGGTTGAAGAAGCAATCAAGGAATATGAAAAGGCCTTAGAGATTATTCCGCGATATCAGGGAAAGGCCAGGTTGGAACTTGCTATAGCCTACCAGAAAAATGGAAGATTTAAAAAGGCAGAACATGCATACGGAAAGATAATGAAGGCCGATCCAGACAGTAGGGAAGCAAGGCTTGCAAAAAGATTTTTGGAAGGATTAAAAGAACTGAAGTTTCTTGAGCATAAGAAAAAACGAATTGCTCAAGATATTTCCAAGGCAATTACACCAAGTAAGCAGCAGAAATTATATTATGAATTAGGATCCATTAATATATCGCTATCGGATTTTAAAGCGGCCGAAGAAGCCTATCTTAAATCATATAAAATTGACCAAAGTACTGATTTAGGACGGAAGGCAAAATTCAATCTAGCATGGGCTTTAAAAATGCAAGGTAAGGCAGAAGAGGCCGAAGATACCTTTATGCAATTATCAAAAGAATCTCCAGGTACTGAGCTTGCAAGAGATAGTAAATATTGGGTTGCTGATACACTAAGAGATGAAGGTAAATATCAAGAATCAATAGAGACCTTTAAGGAAATTTCTGGAGATTTCAAAGGGACTAAATTTGCCTTGGTGGCCGATTTTAAAGTGGGGTATTCGTATTTATATGATTTAAATGATCCAGCTAGTGCGAATAAGGTTTTCAAAAAACTGGGCAGAGAATATTCTGGTACGGAATTGGCAGAGTATGTTAAGTCAGATATAATTCCTGAGGTAGGCTCTATCTATCGAGATAGAGGATTCAACTTAATCCTTAAAGGCGAATGGAGTAAAGCTGCAGAAGAGTTCCAAAAGGCCATTTCCTACAACGCAAAAGATGCAAGAAGCCATAGTGGACTTGGTGCTTCAAAGGCATTGATGGCGCAATGGCAAGAGGCATTACCCAAGGCACGAAAAGGCAAGGAGCTAGCCCCTGATGATGGCTACGTTTACGCAAACCTAGGATATTTGCATATTTTAAAAAGAGAATATGATGCGGCGTTGACTGAATATCAAGAGGCCATTAATTTTAACCCGAGATATACCGAGGCCCTCTACAATTTAGGGTGGTTGTTTTCATTAAAAGGCAATCACGATGCAGCCATTGTTTATTATAAAAAGGCCATAGCGATTAAACCCGACTTTTTAGAAGCACATAACAATTTAGGCGAGACCTACTGGAATAAGGGGATGTACACAGCTGCAGAAAATGAATTTAAGATGTCCATAAAAATTAATCCAAACTATGCAGCTGCTCATTTTAATCTAGGCGTTTCGTATATGGCGACTAAAAAATATACACAGGCTAAGCGTGAATTTGAGCAAGTTCTTAAATTGACAAATAAAATACCTGAGGCTAGGGAAGCATTAAAAGAAATAAAAAAGCTATCGCCAGAGCAATATTAGTTGACATATTGAAAAGCTTTGATGTATAATTCAACTGAGCTTCAAACTTACATATCCGCCTATACCAATAAAAGTATTGTTTGTATGTAGGAGATAGGCTGCGACGGGTTTAATTAACATTCATTACTTAGTTTTGCTATGTGTTAGCTAAGTAATGCATTCATTAAAGGAGGTAGAGAGTGGCACAGTTTAGCAAGGTAAGTGAAAATCAGATTACAGAGGCAATTGTCAAAGAGTTTAGCGAAGAATTCTTAAAAGCCTTAAAGACAGAGGTAATTATTGTTGGTGGAGGCCCAAGCGGCCTGGTAGCCGCAAGGGAACTTTCTAAAGACGGGCTAAAGGTTTTGGTAATTGAAGCCAATAACTACTTAGGTGGAGGTTTTTGGATTGGCGGCTATCTTATGAACCCGATTACAGTCAGAGAGCCTGCCCAAGAAGTCTTGGATGAAATAGGAGTACCCTACAAAAAGGTGGCTGATGGTTTGTTCGTGGCCAAGGGACCACATGCATGTTCAAAGCTAATCGCTGCAGCCTGTGATGCTGGTGCAAAAATTTTAAATATGACGAAGTTTGACGATGTCGTCTTGCGTGAGAAGAATAGGGTTTCAGGTGTGGTTATTAACTGGATGCCTGTTTCTGCTTTACCTAGGCAGATTAGTTGTGTTGATCCTGTTTCTATAGAGGCAAACTTAGTTATAGATGCAACAGGCCATGATGCATCAGTTGCCAGTGCTTTAGCAAAAAGAAATCACATGAAATTGGCAGGTTGTGGTGCTATGTGGGTTGAAAAGTCAGAAGATTTAATCGTTGAATATACAAGAGAGGTTCATTTAGGTTTAATAGCCTGCGGGATGAGTGTTTCTACTATCTTTGGTATTCCAAGAATGGGTCCGACATTTGGCTCAATGCTTTTATCAGGCAAAAAGGCAGCCAGGGTAGCGAAGGATTTATTAACAAAGCAACAGTTGGGCGTAGAGTTTGCAAATTCCTAATTTTTAATTACACAGATTATAAATGAAGATTACACAGATTAGATGGGGGACGTTAAGCGTCCCCCTAACAATTTTATTGTGTTATAGTTTAGTTTTTAGCGGTTGCGCTGCTAAAAACTCTGGCCAACAGGAGTATGCTTCTTCTGTTAAAAGGGTTATAGATGGCGATACAATAGTTTTATGGAATAGGGAGCGCGTTAGATATATCGGTATAGATACGCCAGAACTTCATCATCCAAAAAAACCCATTGAATACCTTGCCAAGGAAGCAAAAGAATTTAATGAGAAATTAGTTGGCGGCAAAAAAGTAAACTTAAAATTTGATGTTGAAAAAAGAGATAAATATGGAAGGCTACTTGCATATGTATATTTGGAAGATGGTACTTTCGTCAATGCAGATATTCTCAAAGAAGGTTATGCGCAACTTTTAACCATTCCGCCAAACGTAAAACATGTAGAGTTGTTTATCAGGTCACAACGAGAGGCAAGAGAAAATAATAGAGGGTTGTGGAGTAAGTAAAGATGGCCTACCGCTAGCCATTCGCTTAGGTTCATGGTGCCGAGAGGGGGAGTCGAACCCCCAAAGGCGTAAGCCCACAGCGCCCTGAACGCTGCGTGTTTACCAGTTTCACCATCTCGGCATATTAATAGACAAAAGCTTACCAGAAAACTTCCCCCCTGTCAATCTCCTTGATTTTATAATACAGATATGTTATAGTATAAATTCACTATTATCATGGCAAATACAGCTATTACTAACAGAGAAGCAAGAAGGGACTACCATATCCTTGAGACTATAGAGGCTGGAATTCAGCTTCAGGGGAGTGAAGTCAAGTCCCTGAGGGCTCACAGGGCCAATTTGAAGGATAGTTTTGCCAGAATTGATAATGGGGAAATCATATTATATAATATGCATATTAGCCCTTATGAACAGGCAGGCCCATTTGCGCCTGAACCGACAAGGGCAAGGAAGTTACTTTTACACAAACAACAAATCAAAAGGCTCACAGAGCAACTAGGTCAAAAAGGATTGGCATTAATTCCCCTAAAGCTCTATTTTAAAAGGGGTTATGCAAAAGTAGAATTAGCAATTGGAAAAGGTAAAAAGCTCTATGACAAAAGGGACGAGTTGAAACGCCGCGAGCATGATATGGAAGTAAAACGCGCTTTGCGGAAAAAGTCCTAAATGGGGGCGAAAGGTTTCGACTTAAGTATTTGCGATCTGGGTGGCATGCCGAGGGTGTCAGGTGGCCTCGTAAAAACCTGACAAAAACACAAACGCCAAAAACTACAATCCAGTAGCCGAAGCAGAGGCCATTTTGGCCAGTGCTTCATTGGCACCAGCTGTTGCACCATTTGGTGCAACCCTTCCAGTAGCCCTACCTGCAGGGCTATAAAGGAAGTCGCTTAGCAGGAGTAGCTAAGGTTTTTGCCTTTAAGGCCTTGGTGAAAACTCTTTAAAGGCTCGTTCTTTTAGGATCCTGCCTTTCGGAGCCTGAAAAGATTAAATTTAAAAGATTCGGCTAAGCATGTAGAGGCCCTTTTTGTAAAACTTAAGGACGCGGGTTCGATCCCGCCGCCTCCACCAATTTTTTCAAAAAAGTGAAAAAAATTTTCCTATACGCTCTACGTTATACACTAATTGCTGTCCTTCTGACAGGCTGTGCTACCACCTCTAACCTTAGTAGCTTACATCCATCACTTTCAGCACATAGCTTTAACATAAAAGGCACAGAATACGTACCACTTACTGCAGTGAGTGACTCTTATAAGATAGGCTGTAAGTGGGATTCTGTTTCCCGGAAGGCTATCTTAGAAAAACCTGGCACGAAGATCGTTTTTGCATTAGATAGTAACTTGGCATTGGTTAATGAAAAGGCTAAAAAAATGCAACAGTCGGCTGTAATACATAAGGGGGCCTTGTCAGTGCCGCTTGAGTTCATAAAGACATGTTTAGTCCTACAGCCAGCAGAAAAAAAACGCAGGGTAAAGAAAACTATTTTTGCACCCTCTACATCAGTATCAAAAAAGAAACGCTCTTGGAAAACTTCTTCTAAATATAGAATTTCTAAAATTGTTATTGACCCAGGCCATGGCGGAAAAGACCCAGGCGCAGTTGGCAGGTATGGCTTGATGGAAAAAGACGTGGTTTTAGATATCTCAAAACGGCTTAAGAGAAAATTAGAAGCCCGCGGCATAAAAGTTTTGCTTACTCGTAACACAGATAGATTTATTTCTTTAGGTAGAAGGCCAGCCATTGCTAATAAGAATGAAGCGGATTTTTTTATATCTATTCATGCCAATGCAAGCCGGTATAGAAAAGCTAAGGGATTTGAGGTATATTATCTTTCAGATGCTGTAGATGACAGTGCTAGGGCACTAGCTGCTGCTGAAAACGCAAGCTTGAAATTTGAAGACAAAAGTTTTGATAATACAAATAATTCACGCAACCTGGATGCGACTTTGTGGGATATCATTTATACTGAAAACCGCGCAGAGTCTATAGAGTTGGCAAAATATCTTTGTAAAGAAGCAAAAAGGAAACTATGGGTTAGAGACAGAGGTGTTAAAGGCGCACGTTTTTTTGTATTAAAAGGTGCTAGGATGCCGGCTGTTTTAGTAGAAGTGGGATTTATATCTAATACAAAAGAAGAATCTAAGTTAAAAGACCCTAAATATAGACAAAGGATTGCAGAATCTTTAAAAAGAGGAATTTTAGCTTACAAGAAAGAATACGAGGCAACAGATGGGTTTACAAGATAGACCGATAGGGGTCTTTGATTCTGGTATTGGTGGTTTAACAGTACTTAAGCAAATTCAGAAAGTCCTGCCCAATGAAAACTTAGTATACTTTGGAGATACAGCTAGAGTTCCTTATGGCACCAAATCAAAGAAAACCATTATAAGGTTCTCAATAGAAAATGCCTTGTTTTTGCTGAAGTTCAATATTAAACTATTAGTAGTAGCCTGCAATAGTTCATCTAGTTATTCTCTACCTTCACTAAAAAGAAACTTTAAACTGCCGGTAATAGGTGTTATAAAACCAGCCGTAGAAGCCTCTGTAGGCATGACAGTTAACAAGCGCATTGGTATAATAGGTACTGCTGCTACGATGCGAAGCATGCAGTATCCAAGGCAGATTAAAAAGATTAATTCTAAATTAATAGTTAAACAAAAAGCCTGTCCTTTATTTGTACCCCTGGCAGAAGAAGGATGGATAAATCATCCCATAACAGGCAGTATAGCGAAAGAGTATCTCACAGAGCTTAAAAAACATAGAATTGATACTTTAATTTTAGGTTGTACGCATTATCCTCTGCTTTATAAGACAATAAAAAGAGCTGCTGGTAATTCAGTAACACTTATTGATTCTGCCTATTATACGGCATTGAAGATAAAAAAGGCTTTACAAAAACAAAAAATTGATACAAAGAGAAAGAAAAAAGGCATTTGTAAATATTTTGTCAGCGATGAACCAGAGAGATTTTCTAGAGTTGGAAAGCTTTTCCTGGAAAAATCCCCAAAAGGTATTAAAATGGTGGTGACAGATGCATAAGGTAAGTGTAATTGATTATTTCAGTGCAGCACATAATTTAAGGGGTTATAAGGGAAAATGCGAAGAATTGCATGGTCATAACTGGAAGGTTGAGGTTTCGTTAGAGAGTGCAAGGCTTGATAAAACAGGTATGGTAGTAGATTTTAAGATATTAAAAGATAAGTTAAAAAGGGTTTTAAAGTTACTTGACCACAAATACCTAAATAAGTTAGCGTATTTTAAAAAGACAAATCCAACTTCAGAGAATATAGCGAAATACATCTACGATAGACTGAAATGTAGAGTGCAGAGCGTATCAGTTTGGGAAAGCCACAATTCCTACGCGACTTACCATAAATGAAAAAAGCAGTAGTTTTATTATCAGGTGGTATAGACTCTGCCACCACACTATATCTTGCTCAAGATTCAGGCTATAAAGTTTACAGCTTGACATTTGATTATGGCCAAAGACATAAAAAAGAGATAGAACTAGCCAAGCAACTTGCCAAGATAACTGGAAGTGCTCATCAGTTCCTTAAGATACAATTTCCCTGGAAGGGGAGTGCTCTTTTAGATAGAAGGATTAAAATCCCTCAAGAAAGGAAAGAGGAAAAAATAGCAAAAGATATACCGCCTACTTATGTTGCAGCAAGAAATATCATTTTTTTAAGTTTTGCTATAAGCTGGGCCGAGGTTATAGAAGCACAGGCAGTTTTTATAGGTGCAAATGCAGTTGATTTTAGTGGTTATCCTGATTGCAGGCCAGAGTTTTATAAGGCGTTTCAAGAGGTTGTAAAGACTGGAACTAAAGCTGCAAGTGAAAAAAGACAAAACCCAATAAAGATAGAAACTCCACTTATTAACAAGACAAAGGCTGAGATAATAAAGACTGGTATTAAGTTAAAGGTACCTTATGAACTTACCTGGTCTTGCTATAAAGGCGCAAGAAAGCCATGTAGCAAGTGCGACTCTTGCATTTTAAGAAAGAAAGCGTTTAAAGAGGCCTGGATTCCAGACCCATTGCTCAAATGAAGACCAAAGCCAAAATTTCAGAAATATTTTCATCCATTCAAGGTGAAGGCCCATATCTAGGATACAAGCAAATATTTGTACGCTTCAATGACTGCAACATGAATTGTGCCTTTTGTGATACCAGGCGAAAAAAGAAACCTAACGCCTTTTCGACTGAGCAATTATTAAACCGCATTGAAGATCTAAGCGGTACCAATGTGCATCATTCGATATCTTTAACCGGAGGTGAACCCCTTCTACAAACAGATTTTTTAAAAGAATTTTTACCGCAAGCTAAAGACAAAGGTTTTAGGGTTTATCTTGAAACAAATGGTACGTTGCCGTACAAATTGAAACAAGTACTAGATTTAATTGACATAGTAGCCATGGATATAAAATTACCTAGCTCTACAAAGCACAGGGGTTTTTGGAAGAAGCATTTCGATTTTTTAAAACTGGCTAGTAAGCTTGAGGTTTTTATAAAATGCGTTGTGACAAAGAAAACCTCAAAGAGTGATTTTAGGCGAGCAGTTACTTTGGTAAACTCTCATGACAGAAGAATTCCTTTTATCATCCAGCCTGTTACAGCTTTAAGAGGCATAGAAAGAATCAGCATAAAAAAACTTTTTGAATATCAACAGCTAGCTAAGCAACTCCTAGAAGATGTTAAAGTCATACCGCAAATGCATAAAACAATAGGAATAAAATAAAGAAATGAAAAAAATCAAAAAGTCTTCCTATGAAGGATTGCAAAAGGAAATTCGCAAACTAAAAACACCCCGCATTGAAACATGGCGAAATGAGTACCCCGATAAAGAATATAAGATAAATTTGGAATTTTCAGAATTTACCTGTATATGCCCAAAGACAGGTTTACCTGATTTTGCGAACCTCTATATTGAGTATTCACCTGATAAACTTTGCGTTGAATTAAAATCACTAAAGATATATTTTATCCATTATCGAAATATTGGTATATTCCACGAACATTTGGTAAACAAAATTCTTGAAGATTTCATCAAGACCTCAAAGCCCAGATGGGCAAATGTTCGAGGTGAATTTAATATTAGAGGTGGAATTAAAACAGTTGTTAGCGCAGAATATAAAAAATAGATAATCGGGATTTAAAATGAGAAAAGTTAATGTTAATTTAATAAAAAAAGCAATTAAAGAACTTTGCTTAAAGGCAAATGTTGAATTAAGACCTGATGTATTAAAGGCCCTAAAGTTAGCTCTGAATAAAGAAAAAAATAGGCCTAAAAGAGTAGTCCAGGCAATAATTGGAAACGCAAAGGTTGCAAAAAATTCTAGACTTGCTATTTGTCAGGACACAGGATTAGTTGAGGTATTTTTACAAATTGGCCAAGATGTGAGACTTCTAGGTGGAAATTTATCAAATGCAATTAATGATGGTGTAAGAGGAGCCTACAAGATCGGTTTTTTTAGAAAATCTGTGGTATCTGATCCGCTTGTTAGAAAAAATACAAATACCAATACCCCTGCTGTTATGTATACTGAAATAGTCCCGGGTAAAAAGATAAAGATAACTGTCGCACCGAAAGGCTTTGGTTCAGAAAATAAATCAGCCGTTAAGATGCTTCTACCTACTGCGAATGATTCAGAAATAGAAGATTTTGTTTTAGATGTAGTTAAGTCCGCAGGTCCTGAGGCCTGCCCACCTTTTGTAATAGGTATTGGCATAGGTGGCACAATGGATAAGGCAGCTGTTTTATCAAAAGAGGCCTTATTGAAGCCTTTAAATAAGAAGAATTCAAAAACACACATTGCAAAGCTAGAAAAAAGACTCTTTAAAAGCATAAATAATCTTAATATAGGACCTCTAGGGTTAGGTGGGAAAACAACCACATTAGGAGTTAGCATCTTGGTTTTTCCAACTCATATCGCAGGTTTACCCATTGCTGTAACCATAAGTTGTCATGCCACAAGAAGTGCAAGCATAACTTTGTAAATATAAAAATGAAAGAACTACAAACGCCACTTACAAGCAAAGAATTGCATAAGCTAAAAGCAGGCGATGAGATAGCTTTAAGCGGTGTTATTTATACCGCTCGGGATGCAGCGCATAAAAGGATGATTGAAGCACTAGCTAAGGGAAGGAGTTTACCCGTTAAGCTAAAAGGTGAAATTATATATTATTGCGGCCCTACGCCTGCAAAGACTGGAAGCGTTATCGGTTCTTGTGGGCCTACAACTAGCTTGAGAATGGATTCCTTTACTGTAAAACTTTTAAAACTAGGCTTAAAGGGTATGATAGGCAAAGGTAGGCGTTCACAAAAAATAAAAGAGGCAGTGAAAGACTTTGGCGCAGTTTACTTTTTAGCCCTTGGAGGCCTAGGTGCGCTTTTATCAAAAAGCGTTATAACTGCCAAAGCAATTGCCTATAAAGACCTTGGACCTGAAGCAATCTATAGGTTGGAAGTAGTAGATTTTCCATTGATCGTTGGAGTAGATACAAAAGGAAGGAGCATATATGATTCGCTCAGACCGAAGAGGAAATGACAAGCTAAGAAAAGTTATTGTTACGCAAAATTATACAAAGTATGCAGAGGGTTCATGCCTAATTGAAATGGGTGGCACTCGGGTTGTATGTACTGCAAGCGTTGAGGAAAAGGTACCTTTGTTTTTAAGGGATACAGGTACAGGCTGGGTGACAGCTGAATATGGCATGCTTCCACGTTCCTGCCAGAATAGAATTCCCAGAGAAGGGACTCGCGGCAGATCGTCAGGCAGGATTTATGAGATTCAGCGCTTGATAGGTCGAAGTCTGCGTGCAGTAGTTGATATGAAGACCTTAGGTGAGAGGACAATATGGATAGATTGTGATGTTTTACAGGCTGACGGTGGAACCAGGACAGCTAGCATTACAGGTAGCTTCATTGCCTTAGTTGATGCCTTAAAAGTACTTAAAAAACAAAGAGCTATTTCCAGATTACCTGTAGATGATTTCGTAGCGGCAACAAGCGTTGGTATCTTACAAGGTAAACCAATGTTAGATTTAACCTTTAAGGAAGATTCAAAGGCAGAAGTCGATATGAATGTTGTGATGACAGGCAATGGAAAGATTATTGAGATACAAGGCACTGCAGAAAAGAAACCTTTTAGTCAAGATGAGATGGATGATTTAGTTGAGCTTGCCAAAAAAGGTATTGCAGAACTTGTTGAAATCCAAAGAGGGCTTCTTGGGAATATGATTGGCAATGACTAACAGAAGAAATAAAAAATACAAAGAGCTTATAATCGCTACAAGAAATAAGAAGAAAAAGGAAGAAATCTTACGATTCTTAAAAGGCGTAAAGATTAAGATATGGTCTTTAGCAGATTATCCTAATATACCTAAAATAGAAGAAGATGGTGCAACCTTTGATGAAAATGCCATGAAGAAATCAACCACCGTTGCAAAAGCAACAGGAAAGCTTACCTTAGGAGAAGACTCAGGCTTAGAGGTAGATGCCCTAGATGGAAGGCCAGGTATTTATTCAGCCAGGTTTTCTGGGGAAGATGCCAATGATGAGTTGAATAATGCAAAACTCCTAAAAATGCTTAAAGGTCTGCCCTTGCGAAAAAGGACAGCTCAATATAGATGCAGTGTTGCTATAACGCAACCAGATGGCACTACAAAGGTTGTTCGAGGGCATTGTAGGGGGTATATAGGTTTTGAAAGAAAAGGAAAGACAGGTTTTGGTTATGACCCTATATTTGTAATGCCCAGATATAGCAAGACATTTGCAGAACTAGGGCCTCATATTAAAGATAAAATGAGCCATCGGGCAATGGCAATGAAACAGGCTAGGCGGGTGGTAATGCGTTTTATTTAAATAAGCCTTTGAGAGATTCAAAAATCTTACCACCAATGATTTTTTCTAATGGTATAGCAACAAGAGAGTATTTAGGTTTTTTAATGGTTCCAGTAAGTTTTATATTACCTATAAATTTTCCTGTCTGATCAACTACTAAACTAGCAATCCTACCAAATTGTCCACCACTTTGTAAAAATTTCGGCGTAAAACTACTAGTAATATTTACATTAAGATTTCCTTTAAAGTCCATAAGACCTTTAGCTAGTAAAATCACCTCATCGCTTAAAAAATGCAAATCTTGACTATAGAGTTTTTGGTTTGCTACTGCGAAATTACCAGCAGCTTCTTTTATAATTACCCTTTTTAATGCACTAACCCCTAAAAAATCAGCCAGGCTTCCTAAAATAGGTATTTCCCACAGTCGGCCTTGAGTGATCATTGCCCATCCCTTCGCCTTAATTGCATCAGAGTTAAAGCCATTACCAGTTACAATAAACTCTGATGAGAAACTCCCCAGGATTTCCTTATCTTTAAGGCCGGTATCTAGTTTCCATTTTGATAGGTCCACCTCACCAGCAGAAATCTGCATTGCATAAGGTAAGTTTCGTTGATTTATATCTGCCTCTAAAATTATATTTATTGCACCACCGTAGGGAGAAAAACTAAATTTCGGTATTTGTATAATACCTTCTTTCATCGTGACATCAAGTGTCATCTCTCCAAAATTTAGCCTAAAAAGCTCAATATGTTTTGAATTTACATTTGATATTATTTGTAAAGCTTTTGGGTTTTGTAATGTACCTTCCATTGAAAACTCTAATTTACATAGTCCCCTTGGCTCTATATTATTTAGGCAATGAATAGTTTTATCTCTTGATGGAACTGGGTATCTTTTATAGATTTTTATTATATCTGAAAGCTCTATTTGTGATTTTGCATTAAGGTTTAGTTGTGGACTTAGTGAATAATTTGAAATTTCAGCACTTGCCTCAAGCTTGGAATTCAAAAATTCTGCATGCAAATTTGATAGTTGTATTTTATCATTTTCTGCCTTGATATTACCTGATGAAACAAACTCTTGGTTTTTGAGCCGAAAATCTGCAGTAAAAATTTTTTCCTTGAATAAATACATTCCCTTTGAATGCAACATCACTTGAAATTCCGGGCTGATGTTACAGGATGTGCTATAATTTATTGATTTATCAGGCAGGTATTCACCTTGTAGCCGTAGGTTTTTAAGTGTTATGGGTTTTTTATTTGGTATATTGAGCTTTGCTGAATTTATAATAAGATTTGGTATTATAATTTGTTTTTTCTTTAGAAGCGGCATGGGTAGGAAATTAAAGCGAAGCTTATTTATATTAATAAATTCTTCTGTTGAAGACTCTTTTTGGAAGATAACAACATCTCTTAGAGAAATACTTTTAGGAAAGATATATCCAATTGTGCCTATCTCGATGTTTGTACCGGTGGCATCTTTTAAGTATTCAACAATAAGGGTTTTTAGCCTACCTGAAATAATAACTCTTTGCACATACCATACAGAACCCACAAGGCAGAGAATTAATATTAGGATAATAAGTGTTTTATTAGACGGTTTCCTCATTTGCAAAATATTTTATCTTACTTTTACACTTATTGCAAGCCCAATTAGTAAAATCGGATCTCGATTTAGTAAAAAAAGAGGTATTTATGTGCAATAAAAGCCAACTTTCAAGGTAGAAAATTATTAAAAATTCTTCTTGACAAAAATTGCGCTACGTGTTAATATATCCACCATTCCTATAGAAATACTAGGGAATGGTTAATATGAAAAACACAGAGGAAAACAAATGAAATTATCCACTAAAGGCAGATACGGCACAAGGGCGATGCTAGACATTGCTTTAAATTGTGCTAAAGGATCAGTACTTTTAAAAGACATTGCCAAAAGGCAGCAGATTTCAGAAGGGTATCTTGAGCATATTATAGCCTCCTTAAAAACAGCAAGGCTCATTGACAGTACAAGAGGAGCTAAGGGGGGATATTTCCTTTTAAAGAACCCCCGCCAGATAACCATAGCTCAGATAATAAACTGCCTAGAAGGCTCTTTAGCACCTGTAGAATGCGTTGATAGACCTTCTGTGTGCAAAAGAAATAAAACATGTGTCACTAAAGATCTATGGGCAAAAATGAAAAATGCAATAGATGAGGTTATTGAATCCACTACTTTGGGAGACCTTGTTGATCAGCACCGTAAGAAAGCGCAGAAAAAGGTAGCGATGTATCATATATAAAGAGGTGAAAAATGACGAAGATAGCAAGTGATGTTACAAAATTAGTTGGCAACACACCTTTAGTAAAATTAAATAGAGTAAGCAAAGGTTTAGATGCAGAAGTTATTGCAAAGCTTGAATCTTTTAATCCCTTATCAAGTGTAAAAGATAGGATAGGCGTATCTATGATTGCTGAGGCAGAAGAGAGGGGTATTATAAAGAAAGACACTGTAGTCATCGAACCCACCAGTGGTAATACAGGCATTGCCTTGGCATTTGTTGCAGCAGCTAAGGGTTACAAGTTGATTTTAACTATGCCTGATACGATGTCTGTTGAGAGAAGAAGACTATTGACTATTTTAGGAGCAGAGATAGTTTTAACACCCGGTGAAAAAGGTATGATGGGGGCAGTTAAAAAGGCTGAAGAATTAGTTGCGAAAACTCCAAATTCTTTTATGCCACAGCAATTTAAAAATTTAGCAAATCCAAAAATTCATCGAGAAACCACAGCAGAGGAGATATGGCGCGATACCGATGGAAAAATAGACATATTGGTTTCAGGGGTTGGTACAGGAGGTACTATAACAGGTATTGCCGAGGCAATAAGAGAGAAAAAACCCTCATTTAAGGCTATTGCCGTAGAACCAGAGGAGTCGCCTGTTTTATCCGGTGGAAAACCAGGACCACATAAAATACAAGGTATAGGCGCAGGATTTGTTCCAGAGGTTTTAAAAAAAGATTTAATAGATGAAATCATAAAAGTAAATGCCGAAGATGCCTCTTTATTAGCAAGAAAACTTGCAAAAGAAGAAGGCATCTTAGCTGGTGTTTCATCTGGAGCAGCTATATGGGCAGCATTAGAAGTGGCAAAGAGAGCTGAAAACAAAGGAAAAATGATTGTAGTTATCTTACCTGATACAGGTGAGAGATATTTAAGTACAACAGTTTTTGAATAAAGATGTAAGCTTCAAGGAGGTGGTGGGTTATGTTATGTATCATGCCTAACTTAAAATTGGACTTTTCTATAAGTTAAACTTTAAACCTAATATTATCAGGAGGAAGAAAGTGGCAAAGACAATAAAGCAGATTAATGAGAAGATAAAGAAAGGCGAAGCAGTTGTAGTCACCGCTGAGGAGATTATAGGTATTGTTGAGAAAAAAGGCATCAAAAAGGCAGCTGAGGAAGTAGATGTCGTTACAACTGGTACCTTTGGACCTATGTGCTCTTCTGGTGCTTATTTTAACGTCGGACATGCAAAACCCAGGATTAAATTAGGTGGTGGCAAGGTTTGCCTTAATGATGTACCAGTCTATGCAGGATTTGCCGCAGTTGATGTCTACATTGGTGCAACCGGCCTTCCAGATGATGATCCGCGAAATAAGGTCTATCCAGGTGAGTTTAAATACGGTGGCGGGCATGTGATACAAGATCTTGTTGCAGGCAAGGATGTAAAATTAACAGCTACATCCTATGGTACAGACTGCTACCCCAGAAAAAAACTAGAGACCTTACTCAACATCAAAGACCTAAATGAAGCAGTACTTTTTAACCCAAGGAATGCTTATCAGAACTACAACATTGCGGTTAATGTCTCAGAGAAAATAATATACACCTATATGGGTGCATTAAAGCCAAAACTTGGCAATGCCAATTATTGCAGTGCAGGACAACTTTCCCCACTTTTAAATGACCCATACTACAAAACTTTTGGTATAGGAACCAAGATATTCTTAGGTGGTGGTACGGGCTTTATAGCGTGGTGGGGTACTCAGCATAACCCAACTGTTAAGCGCAAGAAAAATGGAGTTCCTCAAGCACCAGCAGGGACGTTGGCTTTAATAGGAGATTTAAAACAGATGAAACCGCAATGGTTAGTCGGCACGACTTACCAAGGGTATGGCGTTACTTTAACTGTAGGACTTGGTATCCCCATACCAATTCTAAATGAAGAAATTTGCCAATACACTGCTGTTAAAGACGAAGAACTGTGGGCTCAAGTGACAGACTATAGCAAGGCATACCCTGAATGCATTCCAGGTAGCTTAGGCGAAGCAAATTATGCACAACTTAAGAGTGGTAGTATTAAGGTGGATGGCAAAGATGTTCCAACAGCACCTTTATCCAGCTATTCTAAAGCATTGGAGATTGCAGAGACGCTAAGGGATTGGATAAAGAAAGGAAAGTTTCTTTTGAGTGAGCCTGTGGAATCTATTCCAAGTGCAGAGTCAGGCTATACCTTCAAGTCACTTAAAGAACGTCCGATTAAAGAATAAAACCCACTAAGGCAAATAATAGGGACAGAAACCATTATGATGGATAACAATGGCCTGTCCCTATTTTATTATATTTTTATGGACATTTTGGTAAAATTTACTTATAATAATGACAAATAAATCGGGACGTGGCTCAGCTTGGCTAGAGCACCTGCTTTGGGAGCAGGGGGTCGCCAGTTCAAATCTGGCCGTCCCGACCAGTTCTATGATATAGACTATTGCGCCCGTAGCTCAGTTGGATAGAGCAACGGCCTTCTAAGCCGTGGGTCGGGAGTTCGAATCTCTCCGGGCGTGCCAGGTTTAATAAATATGCAAAAAAGAATCAAAGTTATAAAAGGTGACATTACAAAACAGAAGGTTGATGCTATAGTTAATGCTGCCAATACTTCGCTTTTAGGTGGAGGTGGTGTTGATGGTGCAATTCACCGTACTGCTGGTCCAGAGTTACTTGAAGAGTGCGTGACGTTAAAAGGTTGCCCAACAGGTGAAGCAAAGATTACAAAAGGCTACAACCTGCCAGCAAAATGGGTTATACATACGGTTGGACCAGTTTGGCATGGGGGAAAGAAAAAAGAAAAAGAACTTTTAGCTTCTTGTTATAAAAATGTATTCAAAATAGTAGAAGAAAAACAAATAAGCTCAGTAGCATTCCCTTCAATTAGTACTGGTGCTTATAGGTTTCCATTAGAGGAAGCAGTGCCAATTGCTTTAAAAGAAACAAAAGATTTTTTAGGCAAGAATACTTCAATCAAAGAAGTTTTATTTGTTTGCTTTGACGATAAGACTTACGATACTTATGCGCGGTGGGCATAGCTCAGTTGGTAGAGCATCTAACTGTGGTCCAGTCCAGTGATTTGATATTATTAGTATACTATGGTAAAATATTCATATGAAAGTCAAAAAGAAATGCAGAGTTTGTGGTAAGAAACTATGGATAAGAAAACACGATATAAAACGAGGATGGGGTAAATATTGTTCTAAAAAGTGTCAAGGCAAGTCTCAAGTCAATGGCAAATGGCTTGAATGCGATGAATGCGGGGAGAGAATTTGGAGAACACCCAAAGATTTCAAAAGATCACAGAGCAAAAAGTTTTTCTGTTCTCGCGCATGCCATTGCTCGTGGGAAAACAAAAATAGACGCTGTGGAGAAAATGCTCCCAATTGGGTAGCTGGACAAACAGTTTATAGGCGTTTGTTGAAACGGTATGGTAAGTCAATGAAGTGCTCAAATTGTGGCATTGACGACAAGAGAGTTTTGGTGGTTCACCACCTTGATTCTAACAGGAGAAATAACAAGCCAAGTAATCTAGACTGGCTTTGCAGGAATTGCCACTGCCTATTTCATATAAAATGAATACGTAAATGGTGGCTATAGTGTAATGGCAGCACGAGAGATTGTGGTTCTCTTAGAGCGGGTTCAACTCCCGTTAGCCACCCCAGACTTAAATATGAGATATTTTCTTAAAATATTAGTTATTTGCACTCTTATGCCATATCTTTCTGGATGCGGCACTGGTGCATGTTTTAAGAAAATTACCTCTGGTTTAAAAAAAGACGTTGTCATAGAAGCCCCCACCCCTAAACTGCGTGTGGGTGAAAAATTTATATACCGTGCAAGCTGGATGGGAATTTCAGTAGGTACGGCCAGCCTTGAAGTAAAAGAACTTACCAAAATAAACGGCCATGAAGTTTATCATATAGTTGCAAGAGCTAAATCCAATGCATTTCTCTCTGCCATTTTTAAAGTCGATGATGAAATACATTCATACATAGACAAAGATGGATTATTTTCTTGGAGGTTGGAAAGAAAGATGAGAGAGGGCCGTTACAAGGCCGATGAAACCATGGACTTTAACCAGGATAAACATGTTGCCACATACCACTCATTAAGAAATGGTTCTGTAAAAACAGTAGAAATACCTAAAGAAACCCAAGATGAAATCAGCTGTTTTTATTTCTTCCGCACTCAAGATGCAAAAGTAGGTGAGTCAGTATTCATTGATGTAAATTCTGATGAAAAAAATTGGATAGTTGAAGTTAAGGTATTAGAAAAAGGCCTTCTGAAAGTTGGCAGGCTTGGGACATTCAATGCATTTTTGGCAGAACCCCATGCAACATTCAGGTTTAAAAATACCCCCTTAAAAGAAGGCAAGATGCAAATATGGTTTTCTGCAGACAAAGAAAGAATTCCTCTAATGGTTAAGATAAAGGCACCTATTGCAGGGAGCGTATCAGCTGTGTTAAAACAAAAACAATAGACAGTTCGTAAACCCAAGGAGGTTGTTATGGAGGAGAAGAAGGCAGTTATGGTAGGTAGTTTAGATATTGGAAAGTGTTTCAATGAAGCGCTTGAAGTTTATAAGAAAAACATTCTCATCTTAGTCCTTGCAACATTTCTTCTTCAGGCCATTTCGATTTTTTCACTTTTAGTTTTAGCAGGTGTATTAAGTGGTGGATATTTCTGGATGATGTTAGGCGCCATGCGCAGAGAAAATAAAAAAGTAGAACTAGGAGACATGTTTAGACTATTCAATAAATTTTTTCCACTGATGGGATTATTAATCATAGAAAGCGTTCTTGTTTTTCTTGGTTTTTTTCTTCTTGTTATACCAGGAATATTGTTAGCAACGATGTGGCTGTATGCGTTTTTTATTATGATTGATAGAAATGAAGGAGTGTTTTCTTCACTTAAAGGCAGTTGGGCAATGGTCCGTCGGAAAGGATTAATTGCAAATCTTTTAGTTTGCATTATTTATCTTATACTTGCTGGAGTGGGAGGGTGGATACCAGGTGTCGGATGGATAATTACTTTGCTTATTATGCCTTTGGGCGGCTTAGTTCTTACTTCTGCATATTTACAACAGATCAAAGATTAATTTAAAAATAAATTTTTTAAAAATTTTTGTGTGGTAATGTCAATTAAATTGTGTAAATTCCTTCAAGGGTTTATCCTCCCACTTGG
>CAZCCH010000024.1:0-22304 GCA_964497315.1 uncultured Planctomycetia bacterium | reverse complement strand
CAAGTGGGAGGATAAACCCTTAAAGGAATTTACACAATTTAATTGACATTACCATTTAACATTTTAAAAAAGTTTTTAGTGTTTTTATGGGGTTTTATAAGGTTGAGGGGGTGTGATTTGCTGAATTATTAAAGGGTAGCGGACCTTTAGGTCATCATCTAAGGTAACTTCTACTGAATATTCGCCAGGTTTCTCAAAAAGCAGGTTATTAAACCTGGCTACAACACGATGCTTTGATTTGAGGTCTTTTAATGCAAATTCAGTCTTCTTGTCTTCAGCTAAGACTGAACCATCAGCCTTTAAAATCCTGGTATTCTGGCTAAACTTCCCTATACCGCTGCACCAACAGTTCATTACATAGAGTGTGGGATGACGTACAGGGAATTTTACAGCACCTATTTTCTCAAAAAGGCCCAATAATATAAACTTACCATTATCTTCGCGCCTTACATCATCGCACAGCACAGAAAAAAGCAAAGTAGGGTTTATTTTAGCTTGTTCTTGCATTTTTTTATCCAGGAGGCCAATTTAATTGCCTACCACCTAAAAGGTGTAAATGTATGTGGAATACAGCTTGACCGCCATGCTCATTGCAGTTTATAACTAATCTATAGCCAGTTTTTTCTATATTTAATTGTCTTGCTATTTTTGTAGCAGCTAAGATAAGTTCGCCCACTATATGTTTATTATCTTCTGTAATATCAGATACTTTCTCTATATGGGTTTTTGGAATTATAATAATATGTTCAGGTGCCTGCGGATTTACATCTTTGAATGCAACTATTTTTTCATCATCATATAGTAGTTCCGCTGGAATCTCTTTTGAGGCAATTTTACAAAAAATGCAGTCAGCCATTTTTTATCTCTTCTTCGCAGGAGCGGATTCTAAAGGACAAATGCTACAATTAGGTTTTGTTTTACAGATATTTTTACCTAATTCTACTATTAAAGCATGGTATTCATTAAATAATTGCTGTTTTTTAGGCAAATGTTTCATAAAAAAATCCTGAATTTCCTGATAAGTAGCCGTATCATTAATTAATTTATGCCTTGAAAACATGCGCCTTGTATATGCATCTACTACAAAAACAGGTTTTTTAGCTGCATAAAGAATTATGCTGTCTGCGGTTTCAGGGCCAATGCCGTTAACTTGAAGCAATTGCTCGCGTAGAATAGGCATTCTGACTTTGAGCAATCTATCAACCGAACCACCGTGTTTATCAAAAAGAAAATTCAAGAAGTTTTTTAATCTACTAGCCTTTATATTATAATAACCAGCAGGTCTTATTAGACTAGCTAGCCTTTTTGTCTTTATAGCAAAAAGCTTTTTAGGTTTTAGTAAACCAGCCTTTTTTAGATTTTTTATAGCTTTTTCAACATTGAGCCAAGCCGTGTTCTGGGTAAGTATGGCACCAATTATTACCTCGAACGGCGTATCTCCAGGCCACCAGTTTCTGGGGCCAAATTCATCATAAAGCTTAGTGTATATACGAAACAATTTCTTGCGGGTATTCATTGCTTGGGTGAGGGAAACCATCTAGCTCTGAGCAATTACGTAATTTGTGAGCTCTCCGACCTTTTCAATGCACACTCTTACCTCATCCCCAGGGGCCATGGGCCCTACGCCACCAGGTGTACCACTGGCTATTACATCTCCTGGGAGCAAAGTCATTACCTTTGAGATAAAGCTTACAAGCTCATAAATAGGAAATATCAAATTTTTTGTGCTGGAAGATTGCTTTTCTTCACCATTTAGAAAAAGTCGTACCCTTAAATCATCCGGATCAATCTTATCTACAATAAACGGTCCAACAGGGCAAAAGGTGTCAAAGCACTTGGCTCTAGTCCATTGCCCATCTTTTATTTGCAAATCCCTTGCAGTTATATCATTCAGACAGGTATATCCCAATATATGCTCTTTTGCTTTTTTAGGAGATATGTCTTTCGTACGCTTTTTAATTACTATGCCCAGCTCTGCCTCATAATCCAGCTGAGTTACGCTTTTAGGGTATATCACAGAATCCTTTTCTCCTATTAGGCTACTAAGGGCTTTTAAAAAAAGTATTGGTTCTTGAGGAATGGGTAGGCTTAATTCTCTAGCGTGGTCTTTATAATTTAGGCCTGTTGCAACTATTTTTGTAGGTTGACATGGACAAAGAAGTTTAATTTTATTAAGGGGATAGCTTTTTGAGGAAAGCTTATGCGAACTAAAGATATCTCCCTTTATAGCTTTAATTCTATTTGCCTCTACTAAACCATACTGTATGTTGGAATTTATTTTAAATCTGGCTATTTGCATATATTCCATATTCTATACTTAATCAAATCTTTTGTCAAGAGACCTCTATAAGTTCATATTCGGTACTACCAAGGCCTAGCTTTTGTCCGTAATCTAATTGAATATGCCAGTCTGTTTTTGGGTGAGCCTTCATAAAGACATCCTCGCCACTAGCTTTAGTAATTACATCACAAGACGCCTTATCTAGGGCTATGGGGTCTAAAGATGCTAATATACCAAAATCATTTGCTATCTTTGGATCATCCTTTGCCAGGCAGTCGCATTCAGCGGTTATATGATTTAGGAAACTCACGAAGCCCTTCTCTTTATCTTTCAAAATACCATAGGCGTATTCTGCCATTTTCTCCTGCACGCGTTTTTCATTTTCTGACCATTCTAGGTCAATAGCTTCAGCGCTACATCTAATTAGGCATTCACCGCATCCAATGCAACGCTCTTTATGGATATAGGCTTTTTTCTTAACTAGGCATGTAGCATTTGCTGGACACACCTTTACACATATTCCACATCCAATGCATTTTTCTTTATCAACCTTTGGCGCGACATTACTGTGTTGTGCAAGCTTTCCTGCACGACTGGCTAGACCCATACCAATATTTTTAATTGCTCCTCCAAAGCCTGTTAGCATGTGCCCTGTCATATGCGAAAGTCCTATAATGCAATCACAGTCACAGGCAGCAGATGCAACCTTTATGTATCGAAAGTGCTTCTTTTTTATCTCTATTTGCCTGAAATCTGCCCCTATGAGGCCATCTGCAATTAAAATTGGAGCACCTATTGAGGAGGGGGTAAATCCGTGTTTATAGGCAAGATTTAAGTGATCTATAGCGTTTGACCTTTTTCCGTGGTAAATGGTATTTGAGTCTGTAACGAAGGGCCGAGCATCACACTTTGTAATTTCTGAAACCACACAAGCTACATGATTTGGATTTATAAAACCAGCATTTTCTTCTTCTCCGAAGCTAATTTTAACAGCTACGCGCGCAGCAGGTTTTATAACTTCTGTCAGTCCCGACTCTTTAAATAAAAGCTTAAGCCTTTCTAGTATTAGCTCGTGATTACCAAAATCTTCTATTTTTACAAAATAGACCTTACTCATGCAATTTATTTAAATAGTGGTTAAAAAAGAGGCGGGACTCTTAGATAAGACTTATCTTTAGGTCCCGCCAAGATTATCGTTAATCTTATGCAGACTAACCATTTATATCTATCGGGGATATTTTATTCCGAGAAAACAAATTCAGGTTCCAAAATAGGCTCATAGTCTGTTGGTATTGGGAACAAGAAAGTTGCTACATCATAAGCACCAGCACCAGTTCTAACTACTGCCATACCTGCGCCTTTAAGGGTACCAAAGGTGATTCCCAAGAATGGATTGCTTTCTGTGCTTGTATCATAGATATTTCTAGGAATCTCTATCCAGCCAGTAGCTACGTTTACTATACCACGGCCTAATTTTTTACCCATTTTCTCGATTACATCACCCTGTGCATAGCATACACCAGCTATATTAAGTATGACTATCAGGGCTAAAGTAACGACCATTATTCTTTTTGCCATTGTTTATTTTCACCTCCTTCCACACTTGGATTTACACATTGTAATCTTATTGTATAACAAGGACTTCTTTTTGTCAAACCTTTTTTACTATTTTTTCTATAATCTCTTCTATCTTTTGCCTATCATCTGGCTTTATATTGCTAAATTCTATGCCTGTATCATACGAGTCAGGTTTTACCTTCTTTAAATCAGCCCTTCTGACTGTCCAGACTACAGCACCCTCGCATTTAACAGGTGGTAAACCATTTTGTAAGGTTAGAACTAAGTCTACCTGTGAAAATATATCCAAGCGCTTCTGTAGAATAACACAAACTCCACCTATGCCTATGTTTTCTGTCTGAGTGGTGAAGGTCTGTGGATTGAGTTTTTTTCTAACAGTAACTAGGCATTTATAATTTGCTCTAGGAAATTTTCGTCTATTTATGCCGCTCCACATATATCCATAATTTAACCCATTTTTTTAAAAAAAGCAAGAAAAAAATTCACCCCCACAAAAATCCCCTTTACAAAAGTAACCCTAGTGTTATAATAATATATTAGAGCAAGGAGAACAAATGTACTGTCAATATTACAAATTAAAAGAAAAGCCCTTTAATGTTACCCCAGACCCCGCATTTTTTTACTTCAGCAAACGACACAAACAAGCCTTTACGCATCTTTTGTACGGTATCAAAGAAAGACAGGGTTTCTTACAAATCACAGGTGAAATAGGTGCTGGTAAAACAACCCTTTGTCGAGTTTTACTTAGCCAACTAGATGAAAGCACAAAGAGTGCTTTTGTTTTTAATCCATTTCTATCACAGACTCAATTGTTGCAGGTAATCGTTCGTGACTTGGGAATTAAAATAACTTCCAATACAAGGTCTTCTCTGCTTTCTGCCTTAAACGGTTTTCTAATCAAACAGCTTTCCGTCAATAATAATGTCGTAGTTATACTAGATGAAGCCCAGGCACTTAAACCGTCTCTGATGGAGCAAATTCGCCTGCTTTCTAATTTAGAAACAAATAAAGAAAAGTTAATTCAGATTGTACTTGTGGGACAGTCTGAATTGCAGGACAAGCTAGATCATCACAAGCTTCGTCAGTTAAGGCAAAGAATTACTATGCGATATCACATTCTGCCATTAGGCGCAGATGAAATAACGACTTATATAAACCATAGGTTAAGGGTGGCTGGTTCTGCTGGAGATATATATTTTGAAGATGATGCTATGCAACGGATACATGAATATTCCAAGGGATTACCAAGGCTGATAAATATAGTTTGTGACAAGGCCTTGCTTTTGGGTTTTGTTAGGGAAACCTGCAAAATATCATACGATATCATAGACACCTGTATTGGTGAAATCGAAGGGAAAGTATTAGAGGAGGTAGTAATAAATGAGCATAATTGAACAAGCCCTAAGAAAAGCAACCGGCAGTAGCTCTAAGATGCCGCAATTACTGGATAAAGATACGCAGAAGTTGAAAATAAAACGCATTAAGCTATTAGGTTTTTGCTCTCTGGGAATATTTGCAGTAGGGGCTCTTTTGATTGCTGGATTAAATAAAAATCAACCCCAAGATATTCAGGTTTTATCAAAAGATACGCACAAAGCAGCTCTAACGCAAGCACCTATTTTAAAACCCCCCTTAAGAAGGTTACGGGAACCCAGGCCTTTACACTTAAATTTAACAGGAATTGTGTATGAGGAAGGGGATTCTTACTGCATTTTAAACGGGAAACTATACCAGGAGGGTGATAGGATATCCAAGGGTGTAAGGCTGTCTAAGATACATCCGCGCCACATTGAGATACAAACGCCTACAGAACGTCTTTCGCTTAAATTGAAAAAGCGATTTTAAATAACTGTTTTATTTCTTCCTCAAAAAACTATCCGGAAACCCCATGCGGGTTTTCAGCTTTGACAGCAAGGTAGTTGCCTCATTTACGCTAGAGAACCCACCTACATAAATTCGATACCTAATCTTACCTTTTTTCGATGTAGCTTTAGCCACATAAGCTGCTAGATTCTCTTTCTTTAATTTACTTGCTATTCGAATAGCGTCAACTTCATTCTTATACACAGCAGCCTGTATGGTGTAGGGTTTGTTAGTGAGGGAAGCTGGGGCGGGGGTTTTGGTTGCCTGCTTAACTTCAGAGGTAGGTTGTTTACGGGTGGGTTGTTTCTTAAAAAAATAATTTAAACCAAATACCGCAACCAGCACAATAAGAGCAAATGCTGTAACTTTTTTCCATGGTAGGCGAATAGATTTGGATTTTAATTCTGCGGGAGGGGATTTTTCGAAGGAAACCTTTTTTTCTTGGACTTCTTGTGGAGCTATTTTTACCTGTTCGGGCTCTTTTTTAGGTATTTTTTGTGCAATGCCGTATAAACGTTGTTGAATTTCTTGTTCTGTTAATTTTTTAAATTGCTTCTCTTTTTTATTAAACATATCTACAGCCTTAAGGCAAACTTGAGTATTTGGATATCACCGAGGTTTAGTCTTTCTTGCTCAGTAAACCCCTTGCTCGCGCAAAGCGTCACAGCATTTTTCATTTGGTCTGTAGAGCGGAATACTAGCTGGTTATACCTTTTTTCTTTGCAAAATGCAATTGCCTTATCCATTAAATTTGAACCATACCCTTTGCATCTAAAATTTGGGTGTACATACACTCTACGAAGCAATGCAACAGTTTTGCTTTCTTCTTTTATACCTACGGTTCCTATGATTTGGCCTTCTTCTTCAGCTACATAGAAGACGTCCCTGCTTCCGCCGTATGCTCGCGAAATCGCATCCAAATCATCTATGGAATAAGCCTTTCTTGAAAGTGGAAATTCTTTGTAAAGAATTGTATTAACCAGTTCCTTTACTGCTATGTTGTCTTTTTCCTGGAAAATTCGAATTTTCATAGCCGTCCTCCTTTTTGAGATTACTTTAGCATAGATAGTGCTTCTTTTGCACTTGCTTGTTCAGCAGATTTTTTATTTGGTCCCTTCCCAGTTCCGTGTGACCTTGAACCTATTTTGACGCAAACGTTAAATTCCTTTCTGTGCTCAGGCCCTGTTTCTTTAATGACTTCATAATTTGGTGTAACACCGAATTTATTGAGACTGAATTCTTGTAAGATAGATTTAAAATCTCTCTCAAGTCTACCCGTGCTAACATTACTCAATAGTTTTTCCATATATTTTATTACGAATCTTTTTGCCGTAGGTAGACCTTTATCTAAATAAATGGCCGCTACAAGGGCCTCAAAGGCTCGTGTTAAGTTTGATGATCGAGCCCTTGCGCCTGTAAGGCGCTGACCTTTGCCAAGCAGTATGTATTTGCCTAGCTTCAGATGTCTGGCAAACTTTTCCAAGCTTGGTGCGCAGACTAACTGAGATCTTAGTTTTGTTAAGTCCCCTTCTTGTAGATTAGAGTATTTTTTGTATAAAAATTCTGATGTTACCAGTGAAATAACAGAATCACCTAAAAACTCTAACCTTTCATTGTGTTCTCTCCTCTGATGAGGCGTCTGGTACGCAAAAGACTTATGAGTCAATGCAAGATTTAAAAGTTTCAGGTGTTTAAATTTATACCTAATATCGCGTTGAAGTTCTTTCAGTTGTTTTTTTCTTGCCTTATCCATCTAAAATCTTTAGAAAAACTTTTCGGTTTCTGGGGCCATCGAACTCACAGAAAAATATTCCCTGCCAGGTACCAAGTGCGAGCTTCTTGCTTTTAATGAACACTGCTTGAGAACTTCCGACCAGCGTAGCCTTGATATGGGCGTGGGAGTTTCCTTCTGTGTGAAGGTAGTCACCGCTGGTTGGAGCCATTTTTTCCAATGTTGCTAATATATCTTCAACTACACTAGGATCATCGTGTTCATTTATAGTAATCCCAGCGGTTGTATGCGGGGCAAAGACAAACAAGGTGCCGTTTTCAACTTTCGATTCTTTTATAACTTGTTGAATTTGTGAAGTGATATCTATAAGTTCCGTATCGGATTTTGTAATAATAGTAAGTTCTTTTTGCATAATTTATGCAATATGCGCTTTTACCGTTTTTCTTATTAAGCCTTCTGCTATACCCTCGACAATCTTCACCTTGCCAATTTTTGACAATAAGACAAAGCGCGTTTTACCGTGTATGAATTTTTTATCATGCAAGAGTGCTTTCATGATATTATTCACAGAGATCCTTTTTATCTTTATAGGCAAACCAGCCTTTTCTATTAAGGCCTTAACCCTTCTTATCTGTGGTTTTTTAACTAAGCCCATTTTGTAAGAAATATCACAGGCGCAGGAAATACCAATTGCCACTGCTTCACCATGCGTAACTTTTTTTGAATATTCACAGGCAGTTTCAATAGCGTGTCCTACTGTGTGACCGAAATTCAATATAGATCTCTTGCCTATTTTTTCAAGCTCATCGGCCTCTATGATCTTTGCCTTTATTTGACTACATCGCACAATTACTTTTTCTAAGCAATCAATATTTAGCGATGCAACTTTATTTATCTCTTTTTCTAAATATTCAAATAGTTTTTCATCGCGTATAACAGCATATTTTATAATCTCACCCAATCCGGAACGTATCTGTCTAATAGATAGAGAATGCAGGTATGACAAATCCGACATCACAAATCGTGGTTGATAAAAAGCTCCGACGAGGTTTTTTCCACAACTCAAGTCAATTGCCACTTTGCCACCTATGCTCGAATCAACCTGTGCTAAAAGCGTGGTTGGTATTTGAATATAAGGAATCCCTCTTTTGTAGATAGCTGCAACAAAACCTGCTAGGTCACCTATTACACCACCTCCAAGCGCTATTAAAAACAATTTCTTGTTTAAACCGTCATAGCTAGCTAAGTTATTTATCAATTTAAGGCTAGTGCTAAAAGATTTGCTGGTTTCGGAGTCAGTAACTAATTCAACCTTAACAATAAAATCATTGCGTCTGAGTTGACTAATAAGGCTATTTGCATACAAATGGCTGATAGAGGGGTTAGTAATTATTACTGCGTGTGAACCAATTTGCAATTTATTTAATATACTACCTAGATTGCCTAATAACTTATATCCTGTGGCAATATCGTAACTTCTATCTCCTAAATTTACTTTAATCATTTTCATTTTCTTCATCTTTTTCTTTGTGTTTGTCCACATATTTGGCCGAAACCCAACCAAAACAGCTATCAGTTGGTTCTATTTTATACCAATCCTCAAGTTCATCTAATAACATGACCTTTTCACCTTTGTGTAATTGACCTACAATGCTTGAATTCAACGATGCCCTGGCTCTAACATTGAGATTATCCACTTTAGATATTCCGCTTGAGTCATCCGGATGCAGCTCTATGTATTGCTTGCTGAGGTAACACTGAGATATTTTTGGTAGGCTTATCTGATACCAACCATAGAGTTCCCCTGCCACAAATACCACATCGTCTCTATTTAGCTTTGTCAAAGATTCAAAATTCTGGTTATACCCTGCCCTGACATTCACATCATCGGCCTTTATTCTCCCGATAAAGGATGGCTCTAATTGTTCATCTTGTGCATAACAAATTGTTACGCATAAAAAAAGAATCAAAATAAAAACTAAACTTTTCATTTTTTTGGTTTTTCTTGAGACTTAGTTTCTTCTTTCTTTGGTGTGGCACCTTCTGCCTTTTCATCTGCTGCTTTTGGTGTGGCACCTTCTGCAACACCTTCTGTTGCGGCAACCTCACCTTCTGCAGGGACCTCTGCTGCTTTTTCTTTCTTGATCTTTAATTTTAAGATTTTAATTTTTGGTAACCCAAATATAGATTTACCTTCTTCCCACTCTTCCTTGTCAAAAAGAGTTTTTAATCTTTCAAACCTTTTCAGTACACTTCTATGGCGCTTACTCCTACTACTTCGTTTAAAACTTGGATGTATAGACATCTTTTTAATTCCCCCTTTTTTTCTTGATGAAACAGTCTTTGTATTCTCGTTTTAACCTAGATTTTGCAGATCTTGCTTGTTTTTTACTGCTATAATTACCTTCACATAAAAGATAATATTTGCCAGATTGTGTTAAATAGCTATTGAAGCCAGCACGTTTTAGGCGTTCTAGCTCTTTTCGTGCTGCCTCTTCTTTTAAATAACTGGCTACCTGAACAGTATATACCCAAGTAGTAGTTTTTTCCACCTTTTTTTCTTCATTTGGTTTTAAAGGCTCCTTTATTTGTTGCGTTGTTTTAGGTGGCGTTACATTAACAACTTTTGCTATATCAGCAGTGGTATCTACTGCCTGAGGAGTTAGTACAGCAATTTGCTTGCCTCTTTCTACACCTGTGCAAAATGTTATCACTAGAATAAGAGTTAATATCACAAAACTTAATACGGCCCTTTCGTAAGTAATCTTAAGCATAAAATGCCTCTGTGGAAATTGTCGCTTTTTTAAAAATCGTGGCCATTTCCTAGCATATTCAAATTCTTCGAATAGTTCTTTTTGTGTTGAATCGTGTCGTTTTTCAACCATTTTTATTGTGCCTCTGGGCAAATAACTCTAAAATCGCAATATTTACATAAGGGACTAGGATTTGCTGGAAAACTTCTAGATAGAACTTTTCCGATCACCTCTAATATGAGCTCTTTTGTCTTCTCTAGGCCTTCAGCGTCTGGTGTTATTGAAACCTTTTGATTTGTTTCTAGGTAATAAAGGCTCAAGACAGATGGCTCTAGTTTCATAACCTCCTGGCATGCAATGGCATATATGTTTAATTGTATGTTTTTTGCAGCTGTTTGCGTTCTTTGCTTCCCAGTTTTATAATCAATAACTTCAACGCTTCCATCTGGAAGTTCATCAATTCTATCAATATAGCCCTTTACACCGTGATCTTTTATCTTAATTAGAAACTCTTCTTCTATGTATAAGGGTGGTTTTAAGTTATCTTTGTTTGTAGTATAAAAGTTTTCCAATAATTTAGTACCTTTTAATTTGTATTGTTCAAGCTGCATCGAATCTTCATATCCCAGTCCTGACCAATGCCGAGTGTAAATTTTCTTTAGATCACCTAGCTCAAGCTTTTCTTTATTCCTTATGCGCATGTAGAATTCCTTAAGCACATAGTGCATATCAGTTCCAAAGCTAAGCGGCCCTGTGGGCCTGGTAGGGATTGAGTAGACGTAACTATATTTATACTTAAGGGGACAACTTAAATAGGTGTCAATTTGGCTATAACTTAATCTTAGGTTTTCAGGAATAGGTACTGACGTAGCAAATCCTTCAATGGGTTTATCTGAAAGTTTTCTTTTAGAAAAGGACCTTACATATTGGTTAAAAACTCCTTCAATTGTTTTAAATCTTTTTTTAAGCTCTTGCTTGTTGCTAGCTTCGATGTTTTCTGTTTCTGTCAATGTTTGCAAAATCGATCGCTTCAATTTTAGTTTTTCGTTGTCTGCAGTCGTCAAGGCCACTTTGATATCTTGTTCTGCTTCTTGAGTAAAATTATTATTTTCTAAAATATCCGATAGATTTTTATCGCAGGTGGCAACTTCCCCGATGAATACAGAAGGCTTATGATAGCGCTTTCTTAGACATGATATGAAAAGTTTTTTACAAGCCCTTGTAAAAGCTACATAACAAAGTCTTCTTTCCTCCTGCAGGTGAAAGTCCCCAGCAGGAATACTTTCTTTTATTAAATCCGCAGGAAAGGGAATGGATTCAGGTCTGCGTCTTGTAGGGAAGCGTCCTTGCGTCATGCTAATAACAAATACATAAGGAAATTCTAACCCCTTTGCTTGATGCACTGTCATTAACTGCACACCTTTAGCTAAACTCACCTCTTCTTCTATTACATCGCCACCTGCTTGTTGATAATAATCTAGATATTTTAAAAACGCCGAGAGATTGTTTTCTTTGTAATTTTGGTTAAAGTTATTGATAAACCTATAGAATCTACCTATATTCAAAATCTTATTTTCACTTTCCGCATCGGATTTAACCAAAAAATCTTCAAGGTATCTCGTTTTATCTAAAAGGGTGTATGCAAGTTTGCTCACATCTTCTTTTTGAGCACAAATTGTCAATTCATTAAGAAGGGATTTAAATTTTTCACTTCTTTTATCTAATTTTAAAAAAAGACTTGTTCTTTCCTGTTTAGCTTGTCTGCTTAACGCTACCAATTCGTTTAAATCTAAGTTATGTTTTTCACTTGATAAAATCCTAAAGAGACTAACACTATTCCCTGCATCATCTATAAGTTTAAACCAAGCCAGAATATCTTTTATTTCCTCTTGGTCGAAAAGACCCATTCCTCCAGCAACAGTAAAGGGAATCTCCTCTTGCTTTAAGAGGGTTAAGATTTCCTCTTTATGATTATGGGCACGGTAAAGAATGGCAAATTTAGAATAATCCTTATCTTTATCTGGCAAGTTGGAGTATATATCTTTTATCTTTGCAAGTACTGCTTTGGCTTCTTGGCGATAGTTTATGGCATATAAAGCTTCAACCGCATCACCTTCTTCATTTTGGGTAAATAGATTTTTCTTAGGATCGTATCTATCAGGGTTGTTATTTTTAATTAGTCTCTCAGCAACCGAAAGTATTTTTTTTGTGGACCTGTAATTTTGTTCAAGTCGCAATGTTCTAACATTTGGAAAACGCTCTTTAAATTTTACGAAAGACGCATAAGAGGCACCCCTAAATCTATAAATTCCCTGGTCATCATCACCTACCGCACAGATATTTTTTTGTTTACAGGCCAACATAGAAATCAACTCAATTTGTGCAATATTGGTATCCTGGAATTCATCCACAAGTATATATCCAAATCGATCTTGATATCTTTTTAGGATATCACCTCTCTTAGAAAAAAGCTTTATGGTGTTAATAACCATATCCCCAAAGTCTAGATAGAGGTGTTTTGTGAGGAATTCTTGATATTTTTTATACACCCTAGCTATTTCCTTCTGGCGCTGCCTTTCTTCTTTTTCCTCTATTTGTTTAGCATAGTCCTCGTATTCTTCAGGGCTTACAAGTTCGTTCTTTGCCTTGCCAATGAAACGTAAAAATGCATCTATGCAACTTGCGGGATCAGACGCATTAAGATAATATTTCAAGCCAAGCTGTGGTAAAATATTGCGAAAGAATATCCACTGTTCTACTCTGCCTAAAAGTCTAAACCTAGAAGACAGGCCTGCTTCAAGGGCATGGTCTCTTAAGATTCTGTAACAAAAAGCATGGAAGGTAGATATCCAAATTTCATCTTTGTGTTCACCCACTAAATCTTCTACCCTCTCCAGCATTTCTCCGGCAGCCTTTTTTGAAAATGTTAAAGCTAAGATATTAGACGGGTCTACCCCTAGGTTCCTATTATTTATTAAATAGGCAATACGCTGTGTAATTACTCTAGTTTTACCCGTACCAGCCCCTGCGACTATCAACAAGGGTCCTTCTATGCTCTCTATGGCTTTAAGCTGCTGTTGATTTAATTGCATTTTACTTAAGGATTTTTCTCTTTTAAGATATTTTTAAATTTTCCGCTTTTATGGAGTCGCATGAATGCGCTAACGACTTGAGGGTCGAATTGCGTGCCGCTATTTTTTGCGATTTCTGAAACAGCCTTATAGACTGGAAGGGGCGGCCTGTAGGGCCTTTTAGATATCATAGCTACGAATGCATCTGCTACAGCCATAATTCTTGCGCCAAGGGGTATTTGCTTTGCCTTTAGACCTTTAGGATAACCTGTCCCATCGAATTTTTCATGATGGTGTAAGATTATGGGTATGGCCGGTTTTAAAGCATCTAAAGGTTTGACAATTTCAACCCCCTTAACCACATGCGTTTTTACAACCTTAAACTCTTTTCCGGTTAGCCTGCGGCGTTTCTTGAGTATTTGATGTGGCAGACTCACCTTTCCTGCATCATGTAAAAAAGCAGCATATTGAATTTGTTCCTTTTGTTCTTCAGAGATTTTGAGTTCTTCCGATAGCTCTTGGACTAACTTCATAAAGACCCCGGAAGGTTTATAATCATAGGGTCTGGGCGTATCTAATATAGATGTTAGGGATTTGATACTTCCGAGAATCATTTTTTTCTGTTCTTCGTAAAGCTTCGTATTTTTCAGGGCGACAACTGCTTGTTCTGCAAAAGTAGTTAAGATCTCTTTGTCGAATTCAGTAAATGCCCGCCCACCCACTTTCTCAACTACCTTTATGATACCAATAACATCTTCATCTACAAGCGGAACCAAAAGACGCTTAGGACTTAAGATAGAGGCACCTGTTTTTACAATTCTATCTTCAATGCCTGTTGGTTTGTGAGGTTTTTTTGAAGCAGAAAATGATTGCCCGCTATCCACTGCTGCCTTTTTGATTAGACGGCCATGCTCATCTAGCATTGAAATGCTACATTTATTAGACCTCATCATTTGAAGACAAAGTCTTGACATCTTTGCAATTAGTTCATCCGTATTTTGAGTAGTGCTAACAAGTCTGTGTACAGTATGAATTGTAGAGAGTGCCATTGCCCTTGGTCTTATTGTTTCGTATAGCTTCTGCAATTCTAATTCTTTTTGGACTTCCCGCAGAAGAGTTTCAAAAGAGGCTCTAAAAATAGGAAAAACCTCATCGGGTATTTGTGTTTTTAAATTACGAGCGATAAAAAAACCATATAGCTGATTTCCTAATTTTAATGTGAGGCTAAATCCCTTTTTATTACCCCGAGAATTGAAATAGTAAAATTCTTTCTTGGCTTTAGCGGTTGATTTTTTTAAAGGCAAAAGCTCCCAACTAAATTTTCCAAGTATTGCTTCGAGCGCTTTAATTTGTTTTTTAAAATCTGAATTTTGAATTAAATATTTCATAAATTCATTGACATAGTTCATTTTTATACCCTCTCATAAGGTTCGAAAAACTTTTTATATTCATCCTGTGCGTACCTATCAGTCATACCTGCTATGTAATCACAGATAACTCTATATACATTTTCTTTTTTTAGTCTGCTATAAGTATTCGGTGGAAGTTGTTCGGGTTTTGCGAGGTATACCTCAAAGAGCTCCTCAAGGAATCTGCGTGCCTTATCAGACATCCGTACAACCCTATAATGGCTATAAAGTTTTGTAAATAAAAATTTCCTTAAGGGTTTTCGTTTATTCCTTATTTCTTGGCTTGAGGTAATTATTTTTTGTTTTGCTTTTCTAACGTCTTCTACGGTGGATATCTTAAATTTATGAATTCTTTTCTCCGATTCTTTTATAAAATCTGTGACCTGCATATTTATTAATTGCTTTATCGTCTGAAACTTCCGCACCTCATCTGTGAGATTACTAAATTGTTTACTTACCTTCTTCTGAGCTTGCCTCCATATTTCAATTTTTGACAATTCCGGTTCTTTAATTAGGCGACTAGTTAAACCATCATCTAAATCATGGTTATCATAGGCTATTTCATCTGCAACATCCACTACCTGCACCTCTAGCGTAGGTGAAAGCGAAGGGTTGAACTCTTTCAGGCGCGAGGGGCTATCATAGGAAGTCGAATGCTTAATAATACCCTCTCTTACCTCCCAGGATAAATTTAATCCCTTAAAGCTTGGATACCTTGCCTCTAATAAATCCACAACTCGCAAACCTTGCAGGTTATGATCAAAGCCTCCGTGTTTTTTCATGATTTCCCTTAGCGCGTCTTCTCCGGAGTGCCCAAAGGGCGTATGACCTAAATCATGTGCTAGGGCTATTGCCTCTGCTAAATCTTCATTTAACCTTAAAGTCCGGGCTATGGTTTTTGCTATCTGAGCTACCTCAAGCGTGTGGGTTAGCCTGGTTCTATAATAATCGCCTTCATGATTTACGAAAACCTGAGTTTTATATTCCAGTCTTCTAAAGGCATTGCTGTGAATAATCCTATCCCTGTCTCTTTGATAGCACGTCCGGTATGGGTGTTCTTTTTCTGTATAAACCCTGCCTTTGCTATGTTTAGATTTGCATGCATAGCTAGCTAAAATCTGTTCTTCTCTATCTTCTATTTGTTTTCTTGTAAGCATTTTTTTAGACTTCCATATAAAGATGTAAGAGATTCGGATATTATCTTTGTTTGAGCAATAACAGGCATAAAGTTACTATCGCCCTTCCAGCGAGGGACTATATGAATATGAAGGTGGTCAGCAATGCCTGCCCCTGAAATCTCACCTTGGTTAAAACCTATATTGTATCCTTGCGGTTTTAGCACTTTTCCTAAAAGACGCACATTTAATCTTACTAAATTCATCAAGTCGATCATTTCTGCCTGATTGAGTTTATTTAAATCTATTATGTGTTTAACCGGGCTAACTAAAATATGACCATTGTTATAAGGAAAAAGATTAAGCATGGAAAACGAATGTTTGGTTTTTTGTAAAACAAGGGTTTTTACGCTCGGCCTTTGTCTGTAAGCATTGCAAAATATACAACCCTTCGGTTTTTTGCGCGTAATATATTCTTTTCTCCAAGGGGCCCATAATTTATCCATTTTAACCTCAAACCTTTTCTGCTTCCAGTTTCTTTTTTGCTTCTTCAAAAAAGGGTTCAGCGAATTCAGAATGCCATGTTTTTTCTTCGAATTTACGCTCTTTAACTACTTTTAGAAATTTTTCAAATTCAGCAAAATATGAACCATATATATGGAAGCTATCAGTGATATCAACATAACGGCCAATTGAAATTTTTTGGTTCCTTTCTTTGCTCAGTCTTTCAGCAATAATCCTCTGTAAGTCTGTTAAGGCAAATATATTCATAAAGGCTGCCTTATATGCATCGCGTGAGCGCCAATGGGTGTTCATGTTTAAGGTAGTACCACCCTCATCTTCAACTAGCCGAAACCATATCCGCTGCAGGCATGGAGGGTCCTCAGCATATCTGTCTACTTTTGGATTCCAGGTTATTGCTTGGGCGCGACGCGTGTATCCTCTTTTTGCAAGTTTTGTTATGATATAGTTTATCTGATCTACCATATCTTCACCCATCTCATAACTAAAAAGCCTCTGGTGATATGTATACGTCCATTTACCTTCCTCTGGCTTTATCCAATGATCATGTACGCCATCCACAACTTCTTGCCTATAAATCTCCAAATCCTCAAGTCCTCCTGGGAAGGCTCTATGTATTCGTGGTTCAGCAAAGGGGTTTTCCGCATACATGACCATGGTGCAGTCTTTGCTTGGGGGGTCCTCTGGTTTGTCATATTCTGTTTTTATTGTTAATCCGTGTTCCCAGGTACTCAATACAGCATTTTCCCACGCTTCGGGTAAATTTTTTCCTTTTGCAATCAAGACGGGAATATTTTTCATTGTCACAACCTCATTGTTTAAATTATTTAGGGTCTCATCACCTGATGTTGACCGTAAAGGTCCAGTATGAAGTTCAAAGTGACAAGATCCCAAATCCATATCTTGGCTTCCTTAGCTGCCAACTTTGCATTTTCATCCATCTCATCTAGTGTTACTAAGACTTTTCGATCAAATTTATATTTGCCCTTTTTGCAATCCTGTAAAATTTGACTTATTTGATTCTCTGTTACCTCTCGACCCCTTATTTGACAAAGCCAGTTTTTATCACGTGCCCGCCCAATTATGTAAGGACCGTTAGCCCCAATAAACTTAGTTCCGATTTCCTGAAAATGAGGCATCAGGAATGTTTTTTCTCCAAGCGCTATTCTTTCATTTTTAAAAGACTTAAATAGGTCGACAACCTTTAGGTAGAGATCTTTCTTTGACTCTATTGTAAACTTAGAGAAGTTTTTCTTGAATTCACATATAAAATCCATCCTTTTTAAATTATTATCCAAGCAGACGCTTTTTCTCTGCTTATTATAAACAGTTTTAATCCAGAACCTAAATACTTTATCATTAAACCTATAGAAACTCCCAGATTTTAAAACCACATCTAACTCCTGCAATGCAGCCAAAGACCGCGATAATGTTCTACGTGTGGTGTGTGTAACTTCACATATCTCAGCAATGCGATTGCGACCAGAGGCTAAAGCAAGTAAAATCGCGATACTGTCAGAAGCAATTTTATTTACCCCAAGAAGATCCAGCTTGGAATTAAAGTAAAAATTTAATATTCCGCGAGGTTTATACAAGAGATTATCAAGTGCTTGAAGCATGGCCTGTGTGGAGAGTCTATTGTTAGCCTGCCTTAATTGCTTTAATTCTTGGCAGATTAAGTTTAGATAAAACGGATGACCATCTGTGAAGGACACTAAAAATCTTAGATGTTTTTCGGGAATTTTTACCGGTTCAAGGTTTTTGGTGATAAATGTCCTGCTTGTATTAAAGTCGAACTCATTTAATTCGACTACCTCAAAATTTCCAAAAAGCAAGGATAAATCTTCTGCCAAAATCTGTCTAGCAGAAGATATCGATGAAGAAGTTATTATATACAACACATCCTTTTGGGTCATAATCTTTTTTCCAAGCATAGAAAAAGGCTTATGAATCTTAAGGAATTTCAGATTATGGAATTGCTCTAATATGACTATGCAAGTTTTGCCGCTTTCTTGTCTTATTAGCCCAGGTAAGTCCATAAGCAAAGAAAAGGCCTCGGTATAATCCTTTCGTTTAATATGCCTTTCTATCCTTTTAGCCACATCAACTGTTTTTGGGATAAACTTACGGCAGTGTTTCATCAAATAATTTAAGTCATCTTTAGGTTTTAAGGATTTAGTTTTTAAGTAAGCATATAATCCCGAACCTATGAATTTGCGAAATAAATCCGGTAAGGGTATTTGGGCTATTTCAATATATATCGGAAGGATTTTTGCGCTATTACTATCAAGCTCAAACAAAAAGTTGTGAATACATGAAGATTTACCCACTAATTCCTTCCCTAGCAAGGCTAGGTTTTGGCGATATCCGTTTTTTAAATTCTCGGCTCGCTCATGCAAGAATTTCAATAAGTCTTCTCTGCCAAAGAAATCTTTCCTTAAGACCGGTTCTCCAAATATCGTCGGGGATAGTTTAATGGGTTTCATAATCTTGTTTTGAAATTAGTTTACCATTTAGGGCATCACTTGAAATAACTTTATATTTTTCATCAAGATACAAAATTACCTTTATTAAGTTAAAACATTTATTTCCTATGATTTCTTTTTTTAGTGTATAGACATGATTAGGATTTTCAGATTCTACTAAATCCTGAATATCATTCTTTTTATCAATGCGAACCTTTATCTTCTCTTGGCAATCATCGCATTGTGCATATATCCAAAGTGCGCTAGAATCTTGATTCATGGTAAATAATAAAAAGGGTTTTGAGGTTTATGTTGTTTTCTTATTTCAAAATGAAGGCAGCAAACAGAAGTTCTGCCAGTAGAACCTGCCTTGGCAATTGGCTGGTTTTGCTTAACTTCACTCCCTGCCTTTACTAAATTTTTAGAATTATGCGCATAAACGGTGGAATAGCCATCTTTATGGTCAATAATAATAGTTTTACCGAATCCCCTTACCTTATTATCGGAGAAACTCACCCTGCCCGCTTTGGTAGCCACTACGGTTGTACCTTCTTTGGTCTTAATGTCAATCCCCTTGTTTACCAAATCACCTTTTTTGGTTCCATAAACAGAAATTATCTCTCCAGTAACAGGCCAGATAAAACCTTTTTTGCCTGAAAGGGAGGGTAGTGATGTATTTACTTTTTTTGTTTGTGTAACCTTTGGTATAAATATGAGTTGCCCTACTTTTATCTTAGATGGGTTTGGGATTTTGTTTATCTTTACTAAACTTGTCAAATCTGTATCGTAGGCCTTGGCTATTCTCCATAGGGTTTGACCTTTTTCTACTCTATGGTAAATGCCAGGCATTGTCTGTTGCGATGGAATGCGGTATACATAATTGCTTGATGCGCAACCAGATAAAACCGTAATTAGCAGTGCGTAAAAAACAGTATGTAATAAAATTTTTTTCATCTTTGGAGCGAGCGAGGAGAATCGAACTCCCGTGTGCAGCTTGGGAAGCTGCCGTTCTGCCATTGAACTACGCTCGCGGTTACAATAGTTATATAAAACCTTATTTATTGCCTATGGCCCAATAGGGGCTATATCATCAGAAGCACCAATTACACTTGTATCGGCCAATGATGGGTCTACTCCTACAATCTCTAAGGCATGCGGACCACCGTAGACACCCATATCATTACGCAAATTGCCTAGGCTAGGATATAATGCATGACCCGGATTGTCAGGGTTTTCCTTATCATTGCACTCTAAAATTTCGTCTCCAACATCTATACAGGGAGAACTTGCTTGAAGGTGGTAATCATTGCTTGCATCTACAAATACAGGAGTACCATCCGGAGATTCGTCCGGACCAATATTGCCCGTACCTACCCTATCACCATCTGTCTCTATCCAGGAGTGCGTAGCGCCAACACTGTAAAAATCATCACTGCCGTTATTATGCAGGATAAGGTTTTTGCAATCTTGTGTCATACGGCAAGCAAATATACCTTCTCCGCCACTGGTAGTTCCAGGAGCTTGGTTATTTACTATTGTACAGTTTTTCATATTCATAGAACAGCTGTTACCCGTGTTACCAAGGACACATATAGCCCCTCCCCCATTAAACGATTTGTTTCCCTGGTAATCAAATGTATTATTGTCTAATAAACAATTTTCCATATTTAAACTGAAAATCTTAGCAAGCCTACCTTCCTTAGCACGGGCAAGTATAGCACCTCCGCCATTGTAATTTTCATCTGCAGATACAATAGCAGTATTATCAGATAACGTGCAATTCTTTAAAGTAACAGAGACGTCCGCAGTTGATCTACCTTCCTTTGCATTTAGGCAGATAGCTCCTCCTCCGAGCTTTTCATTATTTCCACTGAATACTACATGGTTATCAGATATTGTGCAATTTTCAACTGTTAGGCTACCTTCGGATACCATAATAGCAGCCCCTCCAATGCCAGTAGACCCTTCAAGCCTATTTTCAGAGATATTGCAGTTTTGCACAAGCCCTTTAATTTTAGGGTGGCTGTTAGAAAAGCTAATCGCAGCACCACCAACTACAGCTCCCTCTTCCAAACGTGTATGATCGTTTATCTTGCAATTTAAAACTTCAAAGTTAGTTTCAGTATCTGGTCCTCTAGATGGATTAGTCCATGAAAAACCAATGCCGCTAACATCATTTTCTGTTATCGTACAGTTTTTGACACTTAAAATAGCATTCGAGCAATTAATTCCCATATATTCGTTGTTATGTATAATATTATTCTCTACCGTAATCCGGGTATCATAATAATTGCCTTTAAACATAATGCCATGAGATTCATTGTCTCTAATTATGTTATTTTCTATAACAGGAGCTACGCCAGCGCCAGCACCACCAATATAGCATACTATGCCCGCTGAGACATAATAACTACTTTTCTTGTTATCGCTTATCAAATTGTTATATATAGCCCCGCCAAATGTATCACAGTAGATTCCATGGGGATTATTGTTACTTATTGTATTATGTGATATATCAATACCAGGATTTGACGGATAACGCAACATTATGCCGCCACCAGCATCATCAGTTGCCGTATTATCAGATATTGTGTTGCGCTCTATTATAGGGGAGGAATTAATACAGCATATAGCGCCACCTTGTCTTCCTGTGTTATTAATAATGGTATTATGAGAAATCCTAGGTGAGGAGTTTGAACAGCAGTATATCCCCCCACCATATTCCGATGCTATATTGCTGCGTATAATATTATTGGTAATGTTAAGCGTTGAATTTTCGCAATAGATGCCGCCGCCGTAAGAAGCCTTACCATTTGTTATTATGCATCCATCTATTGTGGTTGAGGAATCGGTAATATCTTTACAAATAATTGCTGAATTATCAGCTCCACCATCTATAACGGTAGGGTATTTTTGAGGATCTCTTGAGGGATCTGCTTCAGGGTTAGAAACATGCCCACCGAACCCTTTTGGGTATCCTCCGTAAATAGAGACACCATTTTGCATAACAAGGTGACCTACTATATGAGTACCTTCTTCTATAGCAATAGCATCTGCCGGCTCCTCCTCGTCTCCTGGGAAGGCTTCATCTACAGCTTCCTGGATGGTGTTGTAACCATTTTCTGTTGATAAGTTTAAAGCCACAAAGGGATAATAATAGGTGGGTCTACTGCTAATGTAAAGATCGGTTTTGAAGGGTTCGATAAAGCTTACCTTTACTTCTGTAACTGCATTTGGTAGGGGTTCGCTAATTTTGATAAATGTTAAAGATACGCCTTCGACCCAATGCAGGATATCCTCATCTGCATCTTTGAATGCAAGAATATTACCTGAAAGTTCAATAGTATTTATATGCTCCTCATCCATATTATAAGTATGCAAAATGACTCCGCTATCATCAACTTCCATGTATCCACAGCCTTTTATATATCTATCTAGATATTCTGTGGCAAATAAAATGTTATTGGTAATGTCAATTAAATTGTGTAAATTCCTTTAAGGGTTTATCCTCCCAC
>CAZCCH010000023.1:0-22712 GCA_964497315.1 uncultured Planctomycetia bacterium | reverse complement strand
ACTTACCAAAATTTACAAACACAGCCTTTGTCTTCTTTGTTAGTAAGCGATTATCGTCTACATTTAGTATGGTGCCTAGATTGCTTATTACCGCTCGGCGGTCTCTAATTGCAAGGTAATATTGAATGGTGGACAAACACGTTGCTACTTTGTAAGCAACCTGCAAAGGCAAGATCAAACTGACAAATTGTCCAAGTCTATATAAGATATATCCTAACATTTGCTATTTTTAGTTATCCACCTCTAATCATTAACCTCGCGATATCTAAAGCAGAATCGGGTTTTCCTATATTCGAAGCTGCTTGATGCATGCCCTCTATTTGCTGGGGATCACTTAAGAGCTGCTTTATTATTGAGGGTAGCTCTGAATACGACTCTGCTATTTTTGATGCTCCTGAGGCAGCAAGATACTGTGTTTTTTTTGCTTCTTGCCCTGGAATGGTGTTTACAAATCCCTTAGGAAGTCCTTTTGAAAGCGCCTCTGCTGTAGTAAGGCCACCTGGTTTAGTTACAATGAGCGTTGATACAGACATAAGTTCATCTATTTTCTCGGTATACTCCAATGCAATTACATGTTTTTTAAAAGTCTTTTTGCTTTTCTTAAGAAGCCACTTATATAGTTTTTTATTCGTTCCGGTGAGTGCTATAATCTGCAAGTCTGCATCCATTCTATCAAGTGCGCAAACTATTTGTTTTATTGGACCTAAACCCTGACCACCACCCATTATTAAAATAGTGGGCAAGTCTAATTTTAGGTTTAATTTCTTTTTGATATCAGATATGTTGGGTTTGTTTTTAAATTTAGGATCTATGGGAATACCCAAAGTTTTGATTTTTTCTTGGATGATACCAGATTCGATAAGTTTTTGACGTGCTTGCTCAGTCGAGGTTATATAATAATCCACGCTATCGTAAATCCAATAGGAGTGCGGGTTATAATCAGTTAAGATACCAAATAAGGTTGCACATGTAAAATCACGTTTTTTTAAATCAGCTATCATTCCACAGGGGAAGGCCTGCGTGCAGGCAATAATGTCAGGTTGGAAGCTATTCAGGAGACCTTGCAATTTTTCAGAGTTAACGTTGTGAATAAGATCTCTTAAGCGTTGAAGTTTTTGAAAAACGACTGGATTGTCATACAGGTATTCCCATACTTCCGGGGTATTTTTTATAATACCCGCGTAGGTTTTATTTATAACTTTTTCTAGGATAGGGTGAGTATAATTGAAGGCGTTTATATTTAGAACATTAACGGAAGAATCTATGACCTGCAGTGCCTTTTGAATGGCCAGGCTTGCCCTATGATGGCCTGAATTGGCGGAAATATACATCAACAAGATGCGTTTAGACATATCTTGTTAGCCTTTTAGCTTTCTATTTTTAACAGCTTATCTATCCTGTTAATGGCTTCTTTTAAACGTTTTTCGTCTTCTACTAATGCAAAGCGCACAAACCCCTCGCCGTACTCGCCAAATCCTGTTCCAGGGGCAACTACAACACCTGCCTCTTCTACTAAAAGCTGTGCAAATTCCATTGATGTCAGAGCTGAATACTTTAAAGGCAAATGGGTCCAGATATAAAATGTAGCCTTTGGCTTTTCTACCTTCCAGCCAATTTTATTTAAGCCCTCAACAAACACATCTCTTCTGCGCTTATATGTTTCTACTGTTTTTTTAACACAATCCTGGGGACCGCTTAATGCAGCTATAGCTGCCATTTGTATACCCCGAAAAATACCAAAATCTATATAACTCTTTGTCTTCGCTAGAGATTTAAGTACCTGACTGTTACCAACCACATAACCAATCCTCCAACCAGCCATATTATAAGATTTTGAAAGTGTATGAAATTCTATGCACATCTGGCGGGAATCCTTTGCCTGCAGTATACTTGGTGCCTTATACCCATCATACACTATATCTGAATAGGCAAGGTCATTTGCAACAATAATATCTTTACCCTTGGCCCAATCTACGACCTCTTGGAAAAAATCTAAATCGCAAACTGCAGTTGTAGGATTATGAGGATAACTCACCACTAACAACTTAGCCATCCTTGAAACTTCTGTTGGTATAGATTTTAAATTAGGTAAAAATCCCTTATCTTTATAAATAGGAATGCTATAAAGAATGCCCCCTGCCATAATAACACCATTAAAGTGCACAGGATATGCAGGATTTGGAATTAAGCCTATATCATCATTATTTAAAAATGCTAATGGTAAGTGTGCAACGCCTTCTTTTGAACCTATTAGGGGCAAAACCTCTTCCTTTGGATTAAGACTTATGTTAAACCGCTCCATATACCAATTGGCTATGGCTTCTTTTAGTTTCATCTCAACATCACCCGCAGGTCTTGAATAGCGCTGGTTTTCTGTTAATCTTACCTGCTTGCACAGTTCATCTACAATATGCTTTGCGGTTGGTTGATCTGGATTTCCCATGCCCAAATCAATAATATCTTTTCCTTCTGCCTGAGCTTTCGCCTTCAGCTCATCGATGATGGTAAACAGATACAGTGGCAATCTTTTCATTCTGTTAGCTTCATGCATCTTAATGTCTCCTTAACTGACTGTGCTGACTTATGTAGCGCATCTAACTCGCTTTTTGTCAACTTAAGTTCTATTATTTTCTCAATCCCCTCTTTACCTAAACAAACTGGAACGCCCACGCAAACATCCTTCAAGCCATATTCGTCTTCTAAATAAACCGAAGCAGGGAGAATCTCTTTTTTATCACGCAATATAGCGCTACACATCTTAAAACAACTTGCCGCAGGTCCATAATAAGCGCTTCCTGTTTTTAATAAAGATACGATTTCTCCACCAGTATTTTTTGTTTGTGTTAGGATTTCATCAATTTGAGACTCTTTTAATAAATCGCAAATAGGCTTACCTTCAACTTCTGTCTGGCTTAATAGAGGTACCATTGTATCGCCGTGTGTGCCTAAAACACTAGTTGCAATTTTTGATCTTTTAGCAGAAGTTGCCTTTGATATTAATTCTTTAAATCTGCTTGCATCTAAGACACCTGCCATCCCCAGGACTTTCTTTGAGCTAAAACCACTCAATTTATAAGCAAGGTAAGTCATTGAATCTAAAGGATTTGTGACTACTAAAACTATTGCATTAGGAGCAAATTGCTTTATGTTTAAAATAATCTCCTTAACTATCTCTGAATTAGATTGTACCAGCTGCTCCCTAGACATGCCGGGTTTTCTTGGGAGGCCTGCTGTTATTACTACAATATCAGAATCAGAAATCTCTCTATAATCCGCTGTGGCCTTTATGCCTCTATCGCAATTAAGCGCAGATAAAGCATGAGATATATCCAAGGCCTTAGCCTTGGCTAAATCCTCTAAGATATCTAATATCACAACATCTGCCAAATCAAAGCATGTTGTCAATAAGGCTATCGTAGAACCAACATTTCCTGCACCTATAATTGATATCTTCATCTTTTGATTTCTGCAATTATTGCATCGGCCATCTCACTAGTTCCAACTGCTGTTGGATCATTTCTCTCTGGCTTTAAGTCATATGTTACTGATCTTCCTTCAGCAATAACCTTTGCAACCGCCTCATCTAATTTGTCTGCTGCTTCATCTTCGCCTATATGGTGCAACATAAGCACCCCTGAAAGAATGCAGGCTGTTGGGTTCACCTTGTTTTTCCCCTTGTATTTTGGAGCACTCCCATGTGTAGGCTCAAAAACTGCTATATCATCTCCTATGTTTGCACCAGGGGCCACCCCAAGACCTCCTACTAGGCCTGCACATAGATCAGATACTATATCACCGTAAAGATTAGGTAGTACAAGCACATCGTAAAGATTGGGTTTTTGCACTAGCTGCATGGACATATTATCAACTATTCTTTCTTCAAATTCAATTTTACCTTTATAATTATCTGCAACGCTGTGGGCTGCTTCAAGAAAAAGCCCATCGGTAAACTTCATGATATTTGCTTTGTGGACTGCAGTTACTTTTTTTCTGTTCCATTTTAAGGCTAAATCAAAGGCAAATTTGACTATCCTGCAAGATGCAGAATGCGATATGGGTTTTATGCTAATGGCCGAATCAGGATTTATCTTCTTTTTTGATTTACGTTCAACTAAATCTATTAAATCTCTTACTTCATCTGTGTCTTTATCAAATTCAATCCCTGCATACAGGTCTTCCGTGTTTTCTCTTACCACTATTAAATCAATATCTTCAAAATTCGATTTTACCCCTTTATATGACTTGCAAGGTCTTAGACAGGCATAAAGATTTAATGTTTGCCTCAATTGAACATTCACGCTTCTTATCCCTGTACCAACAGGCGTGGTAATAGGACCTTTAATTGCAACTTTATTTTTTCTTATAGAATCAAGGGTCTTTTTGGGCAGTGGCGTCTTGTATTTGTCCATGACTTCTTGACCTGCTTCAACCTCTTCCCATTTAATTTTAACGCCTGTAGCATCAATACAGCGCCTGGCGGCACCTGCCACTTCTGGACCTATGCCATCACCTGGGATAAATGTAATTTTATGTGTCATATTTTCACCATTTTTTGTGTTTTTTAAAATATTCTACTGCCCCGCCTTCGGTTATAAAACGCATCATAAAATCAGGTAAGGGAATTATTTTAATAGTTTTGTTGGCAGTTAAGTTTTTTAGTATGTCTTTTTTGATATCTAGCATTAGCTTATCACCATCTTTTATCTTATTTGTCTCGCATTCAATTAATAAAAGTCCTACGTTAAATGCGTTTCTGTAAAATATCCTAGCAAACGATTTAGCGATTACGGCTTTTATACCGGCAGATTTTAATGCAACTGGGGCCTGCTCCCTAGATGAACCCATGCCGAAATTCTTTCCTGCCACTAACATGTTGTCTTTTTTTAATCTCTTAACAAATCCAGGCTCTATATCTTCAAAAATGTGCTTTGCAAGCTCTTTTGGATCGGAAATAGAAAACTTATACCTACCCGAAATTATATAATCGGTGTTTATATTGTTACTTTCGTTTAATCTAATGGCTATACCTTTCATAAATGCTTCCTTGGATCCGTAATTTTTCCTTCAACAGCGGATGCAGTAACAGTAGCCGGGGAGGCTAGATAGATAAATGCCTTTGGATTTCCCATTCTGCCCTTAAAATTTCTATTAGCTGTAGAGATAACCACCTCCCCATCAGCTGGAACACCCTGATGCGTCCCAACGCAAGGACCGCAACCTGGATTTAATACAACGGCGCCTTTTTTAACAAAATCTGCAATAATACCACGTTTAAGTGCCTGGGTAAATACATCTTTAGATGCAGGGGCTACTATAAATTTCACATCTTTGTTAATTTTTTTATTTTTTAATACCTTCACTGCTATTTCCAAATCTTCCAAGCGTCCATTTGTGCATGTTCCTAAAACCGCTTGGTTTATCTTGACACCTTTTAGCTTTAAAACACTAACTGCCTTCCCTGGAGAATGAGGCCTTGAAACCATGGGGGTAAATTTTGATACATTATATTGTTTGGTCCATAGATAATTTGCGTTTTTATCAGCTTTAACAGGTTTTATTCTTTCTGATCTCTTTATGTGTTTTAACCAGATGCGGACTTTAGAATCCACCTCCATAAGAGCGCATTTTGCACCCATTTCCACAACCATGTTGGTAATGGTAAATCGTCCGTCCATGTTCATCCTATTTAAGGCTTCTCCATAAAATTCCACAGATTTGTAGGTGCAACCATCTACCCCCAAGTCAGTAATTATGTGAAGTATTACGTCTTTTGAAAATACACCCTTTGGCAGCTTACCTTTAAGGACAATCTTTACAGACTCAGGAACCCTAAACCAATTCTTACCAGAGGCTAAGCTTAGAGCTAAATCTGTAGAACCAACACCGGTAGACAATGCATTTAGCGCTCCGTAGGTACACGTATGCGAATCTGCACCTATAATGAGGTTTCCGGGTTTAGCAAAGCCATTTTCCATATTTATCTGATGGCAGATGCCACAGTTAACATCAAAAACTTCCACATCCATAGATTTGGCAAATTTTCTCATTTTATCATGAATCGCCGAAACCTTTGCATTTGGTGAAGGACTATTATGGTCAATGACCATGCAAAATCTAGATTTATTAAACACCTTTGATACTCTTAATTTCTTGAAGGCATCTATGATAAGACCTGATGTACCATCTTGCCCAAAACAGAAATCTATCTTACACAAAGCCGTATCGCCAGCTTTCACTTTTCTGTTGGCGTGTTTACTTAAAATCTTCTCTGCTATTGTTTGAGCCATTTTTCTATCCTTGATAAACCCTCTTTGATATCCTCTTCGCTTGTAGCAAAACTCATACGCACATAGTCATCCCAGCCAAAACCTATGCCGGGGATAACTGCAACCTTGGCTTCCTCTAGAAGTCTTTCTGCAAATTTTAAGGATTTCATGCCTGTTTTTGAAATATTGCAAAACAGATAAAATGCCCCTTGCGGTCGTACATACGAAAGCGAATCAATGCTATCTAAAAGTTTCATTAATAATTCTCTTCGCTTCTCAAACTGCACTTTCATTTCCTCAACGCACGATTGACTCCCAGTAATAGCTGCTAAGGCGGCCTTCTGGCTTATTGAGGTAGGATTTGATGTGGATTGATCCTGAAGTCGTTTTATAGCTGCTATCGCATCCTCCGGACCAGCAACATAACCTATCCTCCAACCAGTCATGGCATAACTTTTTGAAACACCATTTACTACAAACGTCCTTTCTTTAAGATCATTACTCAAAGAAGCAATAGAAGTATGCTTGAGTCCATCATAAATCAAATTTTCATAAATCTCATCGCTTATTACATAAAGCTTTGAATTAACTATTACCTCTGCAATGCGCTCAAGCTCATCTTTCTCATAAAGAACGCCTGTGGGGTTAGAAGGTGAATTTATAATAACTACCTTGGTTTTTTTATTAATTGCCTTTTGTAAAAGTTCGGGGGTTAACTTTAACCCTTCATTCAGGTTTGTCTTTACAATAACAGGTTTTGCTCCAGAAAATTTTACCATCTCAGGATAACTAACCCAATATGGGGAAGGTATAATTACTTCATCACCTTCATTGCATATTGCCTGCATGGTATTAAAAAGCGAATGCTTTGCCCCGCAACCAACAGCAATCTGAGTTGGTTTGTACATAAGATCATTATCAACCTGGAACTTTTTACATATGGCCTCTTTTAGCTCTTGCGTACCCGTAGAAGGAGTATACCTTGTAAAGCCTGCTTCTATTGCCTCAGCAGCTGCTTTTCGTATGTGTTCGGGTGTGGGAAAATCTGGTTCACCTGCACCAAAACTTATAATATCCACGCCCTGGCTTTTTAAAAGTTTGGCCCGTGCGGTAACACCAAGAGTAATTGAAGGGGAAATCTCCTGAATTCTTTCTGATAACTTCATATCTCTATCTCCTATTAAAAAGGCGGTATCGCACCGCCTAGATGACACAAAAAGTAATTTATTTTTCAAAAAGGTTACTTTTTCTTTTTAAACAATCTCCTTATGCCTCCCAAGAAACCTTTCTGTTTTTCCTCTTTCGACGGAGTGACCTCTTTTGGTTTTGTTTCTTCTGCTTCTATTTTTTCCTCTTTCTTTTTAGGCTTTTTTTCCTCTTTTCTTTTTACAGCCTCAGGCTTAACTTCTTCGGGTGTGACTTCTTCCGCCTTTGGCTTTTGTATTTCTTTCTCCCCTGCCTTGGGTTCTTGCGTTTTTGCCTCTGTCTTTTTTGGCTTTTTCTTCTTCTCGACAGGCACTATTTTCTCCGTTAGTTCTAATAGAACTAACCTGGCACCATCTCCATGTCGGTTTTTAGCAAGAGGAATTATTCTTGTATATCCGCCTTGTCTATCTTTAAACAAAGGGCCTATTTGGTTGAAAAGCCTATTAACCAAACTTCTGTCGCCTAATATACTAAAGGCCTGCCTTCGTTTATGAACAGAAGCCCCCTTGCTCAAGGTTATCAATTGCTGGGTAACCCTTGAAGCTTCCTTCGCTAAGGCCTGAGTCGTTTTTATCCTTTGGTGTAAAACCAAAGCCCTAGCTAAGCTTTTCAAGGTGGCCTTGCGTAAGCTCCTATTGCGAGATAAGCGTTTCGATCTTTTCTGATGTCTCATTTTTCTTTAACTCTTTTAAGTACTTCTTTATCTAATTTCATACCTAAGTTTAGGTCCATAGTTTTTAAGATCTGGCCTATTTCAGTAAGCGACTTTTTGCCAAAGTTGCGGTATTTGAGCATTTCGGATTCCGATCTTTTCACTAAATCCACTATAGTATTAATCTTTGCTTCCCTTAAACAGTTGGAACTTCTAACTGAAAGCTCAAGTTCTGATACGGGCATCCTTAATTTTTCTATTAAATCCTCTGTTATTTTTTCTTCTTGTTCTTCCTCTACCTCTTCTGGTAATTCGCCAAAGTTGACAAATATGTCCATATGCTTCTGGCCTATATTCGAAGCATATAAAAGTGCATCAGTCGGACTCATGCTCCCATTAGTCCAAACCTCTAAAAGCAGTTTGTCATAATCAGTAATCTGTCCAACCCTGGTATCTTCTACTGCAAAATTCACTCTTGTAACTGGGCTAAATGCCGAATCAATAGGAATTACCCCTATGGACTGATTCTCTGCCTTATTTTTCTCAGAGGACACATACCCCCTACCTTTGGCAATGGTCATTTCTACATTGAATTTTGTATTGGTATTAAGGGTTGCTAAATGCAAATTTTTATTTAAAATGCTTGCAGTCTCATCGGTAACTATGTCTTTTGCCTTCACTTCACCTTTTTTAGTGGCTTTGATATACATGTTTTTTGGAGTCTTCGCAGTTGATTGAATAATCAACTTTTTTATGTTCAAAATAATCTCAGTTGTATCCTCCAGAACTCCAGGTATGGTGGAAAACTCATGTAAGGCACCATCAAATTTAACACTTGTTACGGCATATCCTTCTATAGATGAAATAAGCACTCTTCTTAAGAGATTACCCACTGAAAGCCCGTAACCTCGCTCAAATGGCTCGGCTATAAACTTTCCATAGGTATCTGTTGCCGTTGACTCATCCAAAATGAGCCTTTTTGGCATTTCGAAATCTTTCCACGCAAGCCCCATATTTTTTACCCCCTTTATAATAAACGTAAATCAAAACGATTATCTTTATTTTGAATAAAGTTCTACTATAAGTTGTTCGTTTATTGGGAATTGCACATCGTCTCTTTTAGGTAATCTTGTAACCTTCGCCTTTAGATTTGCAGCGTCTACTTCTAACCAGGTTGGCGTACCTCTATCTTTAGTTAGCTCTAATGTATCCTTAATGAGTTTTTGTGTCTTTTCTTTTACCTTTGTTTGGATACTATCACCTGGCCTTACCATATAAGAGGGAATATTCACTTTTCGTTCGTTTACGCAAACAGCTCCATGGCGCACTATCTGTCTGGCTTGTTTCCGCGAAAGAGCAAATCCCATGCGAAACACCACGTTATCCAACCTGCATTCTAGCATTTGAAGTAAGATGTGTCCGGTTACGCCTTTGGCTCTGTTAGCTCTTTTGAAATAAAGTCGAAATTGCTTTTCTAAAAGGCCGTATATCCTTTTGACTTTTTGTTTTTCACGTAACTGCAATCCATAGTTTGAAAGCTTGCTACGTGATTGCCCATGTTGTCCGGGAGAATAAGCTCTTCTATCAAAAGCACATTTTTCAGTCATGCAACGCGAACCTTTTAAAAATAATTTCGCATTTTCTCGTCTACACAACTTGCAAGCTGCTCCTCTATACCTGGCCATTTAAACCCTCCTCCTCTTCGGTGGACGACATCCGTTGTGAGGAATGGGCGTTACGTCTCTTATTGCATTTATCCGAAGACCTGCCGCTTGCAAAGCCCTGATTGCTGATTCACGTCCAGAACCTGGACCCTTAACGCAAACCTCAATATTTTTCATACCATATTCCAACACCTTCTTTGCTGCGGTAGTGGCTGCAACACCTGCGGCAAACGGAGTAGATTTTTTTGATCCTTTAAAACCGGAGTTTCCGCAAGAAGACCAGCATAATACATTGCCACTTTTGTCAGTTATAGTTATTATCGTGTTGTTGAAAGTAGCAACTATATGTGCAATTCCCGATTCTACCTTTCTGGTTATTTTCTTTTTTTTGCTTGGTTTTTTCGCCTTGGCCATATATTTTTCTCCTACCCTTCTTCTTTTGTCACAGTCTTGCCTTTACGCATAATCCCTACAGTCTTTTTGGGTCCTTTTCGGGTGCGTGCATTGGTATGCGTTCTTTGCCCCCTAACAGGCAAACCCCTTTTGTGCCTAAATCCTCTATAAGAACTTATGTCCATCAATCGCTTTATGTTGGAGGAAATATCTCTCCTGAGATCCCCCTCTACTTTTTCCTGCTGTTGTATAACAGAAGTAAGCTTTGAGACTTCTTCTTCATTTAAATCCTTTGCTCTCGTATCTGGACTAATTCCAACTACTTTAAGGATTTTATTAGATGTGGCTCTGCCTATGCCATATATATATGTAAGAGCAATTTCAATTCTTTTTTCTTTCGGTACGTCCACACCGCATATTCTAGGCATTTGTATTCAACCCTCCTACTTATCCTTGTTTCTGCTTATGCTTTGGATTAGTGCAAATAATCCTAACAACACGCTTTCGGCGTATAAGTTTACATTTTTCACACATTCTCTTAACACTTGATCTAACTTTCATTTATTTCATCCTATAAACAATTCTGCCTTTGTTTAAATCATACGGAGATAACTCTAATTTCACTTTATCTCCAGGTAGTATGCGTATAAAGTTCATCCGCATCTTCCCGGAAACATGCGCTAAAATCTTATGCCCATTGTCTAGTTCAACTCGAAACATAGCATTGGGTAAAGTTTCGGTTATTGTACCCTCAACCTCAATTGGTTCTTCTTTGGCCATTGCCTAAATACTCCCCTGGGTTAGTATCCTAGGTCCCCCCTCGGTAATTGCCACAGTATGTTCAAAGTGTGCTGATGGTTCACTATCCTGCGTGACTACCGTCCAACCATCTTTTAGTATGCGTACCTTAAAAGCCCCCATATTGACCATTGGCTCTATTGCTAATACCATACCAGCTTTTAAGCGTGCTCCTGTATGTGGTTTGCCGAAATTCGGAATAGCAGGGTCTTCGTGTATCTTTGAACCAATCCCATGACCTACGAATTCCCTAACCACACTAAAACCATTTTTTTTAACATGTTCTTCTATTGAAGCAGAAATATCATAAACTCGATTATCAACCTTAGCCTTTTCAATGCCCTTACAAAGCGCTTCTTTTGTAGTATCTATAAGTTTTTGCAGTTTCGGCGATATCTTTCCTACAGGTACTGTTATTGCTCCATCGCCGTAATAACCATTAAAACCAACACCAACATCCAAACTTATAATATCGCCTTCTTTTAATGTATGGGCACCTGGAATTCCATGGACAACCTCCTCGTTCACCGATGTGCATATATATCCTGGAAAACCCTTGTAGCCTTTAAAAGCCAAACTTGCCCCTTTGTGTAAAGATATGGCTTCTTGTGCTAAATCTTCTATTTCTCTAGTAGTGATACCTGCTGTAATAAATCCTTGCAGTCTTTTTAAAACCTGTGCAACTATTGCGCTCGCCTGTGCAATAAATTCTAGTTCTTTTTCTGATTTTAGCTGTATCATGAAAACTTTTCATCAGCAAACAATTTCATTAAATAGTCATAAAGTTGATTTACATTAAAATCACCGGGCACTTTTCTTAAGATCGATTTCTCTTTATAATAACCTACTAGCCCCTTTGTCTGCTGTTCATAAACCTTTAGTCGGTTCTTTACCGTATCTTCTTTATCATCTTGGCGCTGAATTATTTTTACATTACAGGTATCACAAATTTCATTAACCTTAGGCGGTATATTTACAATATGATAGTTCTTGCCACATTCAGGACATACCCTCCTGCCGCACAATCTCTCTATGGAAACATCCGTAGATGTATCAAAATATAAAACCAAATCTATTGCGATAGAAAGCTTATCGAGTGCTGCTGTTAATTCTTCGGCCTGTCTTGTAGTCCTGGGGAATCCGTCTAATATAAAACCTTTCTGCGTATCAAGCTCTGTGATTCTCTCGGTTACAATTTGTATAACCAATTCATCGGGTACCAATTCTCCTTTTATCATAAAGGAATGAGCCTTCATACCCAATTCAGATTTTTTATTTACGGCATCCCTTAGCATGTCCCCGGTTGAGATATGCGGGATCCTCAAGTTTTTAGAAAGAACACCTGCCTGAGTTCCCTTTCCTGCGCCTGGTGGTCCTAATAAAATCAACCTCATCGTCGGCCTTTCAATCGTCCAGACTTCATGAAACCTTCATAATGCCGCATCAAAAGTTGTGATTCTATCTGGCGCATTGTATCAAGCATAACACCTACAATAATCAATAAACCTGTACCGCCAAAGAATGATGCAACAAGGTATGGGATTTTCATCCACCCACCAACCATATCAGGCAAAACTGCGATAATTGCCAAGAATATTGCACCCGGCAGTGTTATTCTAGTTAAAACAAAATCAAAAAATTCTGCGGTGGGCCTTCCTGGTCTAATCCCAGGGATAAAGCCTCCGTATTTTTTCATGTTTTCAGCTAAATCTACGGGATTTAAAGTAATTGCTGTATAAAAATATGCAAAGAATATTATAAGTGCACTATAAATTAATGTATATAAAAGCTGCCCCCTCACCAGGGATGATGCTACCCTTTGTAAAGCAGGATTTTGTATAAAGCCAGCAACTGTAGCTGGGAAAAGTATTATCGATTGGGCAAATATAATAGGAATAACACCAGCCTGATTTACTCTTAAAGGTATATAGGTGGATTGCCCTCCGTAGACCTTTCTACCAACAACCCTTTTCGCATACTGAACTGGAATTTTACGTTGACCCTGTGTTATCGTAATAATACCCACGATAACACCCACCATCATTATTGCCATAAAGGCAACCGTTATGGGCTCTATCTGCCTCCTTGCTGCCTGAAAAGGGGACACCATATTAATCAATTGAACCAAGGCGGTTGGCATTCTAGAGATAATGCTTGCGGCAATCAATATAGACATTCCATTGCCTATACCTTTTTCGGTAATCTGCTCGCCAAGGTACATAATAATCGCTGTACCACTTGTCAGGGTTATTACAGCTAAAAGCACGAATGAAAGTCCAGGGTTTTGGACTATCTGAATGCCTTGAAAATGACGTGGGTTCTGTACCCAGATACTAATAAAGGTTGATTGGATAATACCTAAAACTACGGTTAGGTATCTGGAATATTGATTGATTTGACGTCTTCCGGCCTCTCCACCTTCCTTTGCAAGTTTTTCAAGATGCGGTATTACCACTGTCAAAAGCTGCATAATAATAGAAGCTGAAATCGCAGGCATAATACCCAGGGCAAATATGGTTAGCCTTATAATGGCACCACCTGTGAACATTCCCATAATTCCAAAAAGCGTACCCCCCTGCGTCTTGGCTAAATTATCAAAGAACTGTGCAAGTGCTGCACCGTTTATACCAGGTGTTGGAACATAACATCCCAACCTATAAAACGCAATTATACCTAAGGTAAAAAGGAGTTTTTTCCTTAGATCAGGAATTTTAAATGAATTAGCTAATGCTTTTAGCATTTTATCAATTCAAATTTACCGCCTACCGCATTAAGCTTCTTTGTGGCAGACTTAGTAAAACCATGAGCCAATACTGTAAGGGGTTTTTTAATCTCGCCGTTACCTAAAATCTTTACCGGCAGTTTCTCATTCTTTATAAAACCTGATTCTACCAATTGCTGTGGCTTCACCACGGCATCTTTTCTAAATGCATTCAAATCTTCAACGTTGACGACCTGAAACACTTTTTTGAATTTACTCCTAAAGCCTCTTTTGGGAAGCCTTCTTGCTATCGGCATTTGGCCACCCTCAAAAGCAAAACGCCTTTTGGTGCCAGAGCGTGACTTTTGACCTTTGTGGCCCCTACAAGAAGTCTTGCCATGTCCTGAGCCAGTACCTCGTCCCCGTCGTTTATTTTTGTGCTTTGCCCCGCGTGGTGGCTTTAATTCGCATATTTTCACTTAAACCTCTTTGCGTCTTTTGACATCATCCTCAGATAGTAATTCTTTAAGTGCAGTTATTGTGGCTCTTACGATATTCACTGGATTGCTAGAACCTAGGCTTTTAGTTAGAATATCTTTAATTCCAGCTGCCTCACAGACTGCCCTGACGGGACCGCCTGCGATAACTCCTGTTCCAGTAGAAGCAGGTTTCAATAAGACTTTTCCTGCCCCGAAATCTCCTACAATTTCATGGGGTATGGTTGTTTCTTTCAGTGGTACAGCAAAACTATTCTTTTTGGCATCATTAAGGCCTTTTCGTATTGCTTCGGCTACTTCCTTCGCCTTCCCAAGTCCAACCCCTACATTTCCTTTTCTATCGCCTACTACTACCAATGCAGCAAAGGAAAAATGCCTACCACCTTTTACAACCTTGGCTACCCTATTAACGCTAACAACCTTCTCAACTAATTCCGATTCCCCTTCAGGTTGCCTGCGAGTTCCTCTACGAACCTGCCGCATTCGCCCCTTTGGCTTTTGAGCCTTTTGCTTTTCATTTCTTTGTTCTTGGGGCTTGGATTCTTGAGCCTGTTGTTGATTTTCTTTTTTGCTTTCTTCTTTTACTTCCGGTGTCTTTTCTTTATCGTCTTTCATCTTTTCTCAATTCTTGGGTTTTGTTATATATCGTTAAAACTTTAGTCCTGATTTCTTAGCTGCTTCTGCAAATGCCTTTACGCGTCCATGATAGGCAAAACCACCTCTGTCAAATACTACATTTTCAACACCTTTGCTGATGGCAAGCTTTGCAAATATCTCACCTAAGCTCAAAGCTGCTTTTATATTACCGCCATAAGGTGAGCCCTTTTTAATCTCTGGATTCAGCGTTGACACACAAAGAATTACTTTGCCGCTTATATCATCTATAAGTTGCGCTTGTAAATTTACCAAGCTACGATAGATACATAACCTGGGTATTTGCTTAGTACCTAACAGCTTTTTGCGAATACGTCTATGCCTTCTCAATCTACCTGATTTTGTCTTTATCTTCGCTTTCATTTTAAGCTACAGTCTTCCCGGCTTTACGCCTTACATATTCCCCGACATACCTTATACCCTTACCCTTATATGGCTCTGGGGGATAAAATCTTCTTATTTTTGCGGCTGTCTCACCGACTAGTTGCTTATCAATTCCTTCTATTGCTATTTGGGTAGGTTTCGGGGTTTTAATAGTAATTCCCTCTGGAATTGAAAAATTTATAGGATGTGAAAATCCTAAATTCAATACAAGCTCTTTTCCCTGTGCTTGTCCTTTGTAGCCTACTCCCTGTATCTCTAATTCTTTCGAAAATCCTTCAGTTACTCCTTTTATCATGTTAGCAATTAAAGTTCGACTAAGACCATGTAGTGATTTATCGAACTTTGAATCAGAGCTTCGTTTTACAAAAATTTGATTCTCTTTAATTTCTACACTAATGTGTTCATGTAACTTTTGAGTTAGTTTGCCCTTGGGTCCCTCAATAGCAACAACATTGCCTTCTAGTTTTGCCTTAACGGCCTTGGGTATCTCTATGGGGTTTTTTCCTATTCTAGACATTTTCTCACCAAACGTAACAAACAACTTCTCCGCCTATACCGGCTTCTCTAGCAGCTTCGTCTGTCAACAATCCCCTCGATGTAGAAACTATTGCAATGCCTAAACCTCCTAAAACTGAAGGGATCTCAGTCTTTCCAGTATATTTTCGTAAACCTGGTTTAGAAATACGCTTCATACCATTTATTATAGGCTTTGAATCACTTGTATATTTAAAGTAAACCTTTAAGCTACCTTGAATGGTATCATCTATGCGCTTATAATTTTTTATGAAACCTTCCGCCTTCAAAATATTAAAAATAGATTCAATAACTTTCGAAGCGGGTATTTCTGCTGTTTCCTTCCTTGCGCGACAAGCATTATTTATAATTGCAATCGCATCTGCTATCGGATCAGAAATTGACATCTTCTTAGTCTCTCCTTACCAGCTTGATTTAGTAACCCCGGGAATTTGCCCCTTAGATGCTAATTCCCGAAAGCATATACGGCACAGGCCAAATCTACGTATGTATCCTCTAGGCCTACCGCAAACTTGACATCTGTGATATTTCCTAGTGCTAAATTTGGGTTTTCGTTTTGCTTTTTGTATTAAGGCTTCTTTTGCCATTTTTTACTTCTTCCTGAATGGTACACCAAAAAATTCCAATAATGTGCGTGCTAAATCATCATTCTTGGCATTGGTGACAATTGCTATATTCATCCCTGTTACCTTCGTAACCTTGTCGTATTCGATTTCGGGAAATATTAGTTGTTCTCTTAGGCCTATGTTGCAATTTCCGCTTCCGTCAAAAGAATCTGGCAATCCCCTGAAATCCTTAATCCTTGGAATGGCCACATTGACTAATCTATCAAGAAACTCATACATTTGTGCTCTGCGCAAAGTAACTATGCAGCCCACCTTGGAACCTTTCCTAATTTTAAAGTTTGAAATGGCCTTTTTGGCTTTAGTAACAACACCCTTCTGCCCAGCAATCGCATTAAGATTTTCAAAAATTGATTCTAGGATCTTTGGGTCAGCTGCCCCTTCTCCCACCCCCATACTAACCACAATTTTAGTTATCTTGGGAACCTGTAATTTATTTTTATAGCCAAGCTTTTCTGCCATTTGTGGTACTATTTCATTTCTGTATTTTTCAAGTAACCTCGGGGTCATTTTTTACAAAAGCTCCTTGCATTTTTTGCAGAATTTTGCACGGTTGCCATCTGCCGTTTGCGCTATTCCCACCTTGCTAGGACGGTTACATCGTTGGCAAAAAATAGCAAGATTTGAAAGATGAATCGGGCTTTCTTTCTTTAAAATACCGCCTTTTTGGTCTTCCTTTGTCCTTCGCGTGTGTTTTTTGACATAATTTACACCCTCTACAATCGCACGACCTTTGCCAGGAAATACCATCAACACCTTTCCTTTTTTGCCCTTATCTTTACCGGCTAAAACAACAACTGTATCGTTTTTCTTTAACTTATCCATCTTTATCCTATATTACTTCTGGGGCAAGTGAGATGATTTTTGTCATCCCTTTCTGGCGCAGTTCCCTTGCTACGGGACCAAACACCCTGGTTCCCCTTGGATTTTTCGCTGCATCTATTATGACAGCAGCATTGTGATCAAATTTAAGATAGGTGCCATCACTTCTGCGAATAGCATTTTTTGTTCTAACTATGACCGCTTCTACCTTTTCTCCTTTTTTTACAATTGCCTCTGGTGTCGATTCCTTAATGTTAACTCGAATGATATCACCTATCCTAGCACTTCTTTTGCCTGAAGCACGTAAGACGCTAATGCATGATGCTCGCCTTGCACCGGTATTATCTGCAACGTCTAAAATAGTTTGCATCTGTATCATTTATCTAGCACCTCTACCAATCTCCACCTTTTATCCTTGGATAATGGGCGCGTTTCTTCAATTTTCACTCGATTACCTATCTTGGCGAGATTTTTTTCATCGTGGGCTTTAAATTTTTCAGCCTTACCAATGACCTTTTTGTATTTCGCATGCTTCGCTTTTCTCTCTATGCGAACAACTATCGTCTTATCCATCTTATCGCTCACGACTAAACCTATTCTTGTCTTCTTTCTTGTTTTTTCGCTCATTTGTCTTTTTGCTCTCGTATTATTGTAAGAATCCTTGCTATGCCTCGCCTTCTCTCATTTATATGAGAAGGTTTATCTACGCTTCCCATGCGCGCTTTGGTCCTGAGCTCATAAAGCTCCTTTTGTAAAGAAGTTAACTTTTGGTTAAGTTCATTGGCGGTTAATTCTCTTAGCTCTCTGGTGTCTTTTGCCATATTCTAAACCTTTTTACGTGAAATAAATTTTGTTTTAAAGGGTAATTTGTGTGCAGCTAACCTCATGGCATCCCTTGCTATTTCCTCAGGGACACCCTCAATCTCAAATAGAATCCTACCGCGCTTTACGGTGCATACCCAATGTTCTGGCATGCCCTTACCTTTTCCCATTCTGGTTTCAGCTGGTTTTTTCGTTGCTGCCTTATCTGTAAATATCCTAATCCAAGCCTTGCCGCCACGTTGGGTATGTCGCGTAAGTGCAACCCTGGCTGCCTCAACCTGAGTATTAGTAATCCAGGCATTTTCTAAGGTTTGCAGCCCATACTCTCCAAAGCTAATCTTGCACCCTTTCACTGCCAAACCTTTTCTTGAACCTCTCTGCGATTTTCTGTATTTTACCCTCTTGGGGACCATTACCATAGCTTAATTACCCTTGTTTGCTTTTTGAGTTTCTTCTTCTTTGAGTTTTTCGCCCTTGTAAACCCACACCTTGATACCAATTAAACCGTATGTTGTGTGTGCTTCAGCAAAACCATAATCAATGTCTGCCCTGAATGTCTGTAGAGGGATTTTACCAAATTTATAAGTTTCTCTTCTTGACATCTCAGCACCACCAAGGCGTCCAGCGCAACTAATCTTAACGCCCTCAACGCCTGCATCGCGGGCAAACTGAATCGCCCGTTTCATAGCCCGTCTAAATGCAATCCTTTTTACCAGCTGGAATGCGACGTTTTCGGCAATTAGTTGTGCCTCTGCCTGGGGATTTTTAATTTCTTTTATTTCAACAAACACTTCCCTGCCAAGCATATCCTGTAATTCGTCACGAAGCCTATCAATATCAGCGCCTTTGCGTCCTATAATTACTCCAGGTCTAGCTGTATGTATCGAAATCTTAACCCTGCTTGTCGCCCTAGTTACATCTACTTGCGAAATATTAGCTGTGGCGAATTCCTTCTTTATGTGTTTTCTAATTTTAAAGTCTTCTCCAACTAAAGTTGGAAAATCTTTTGTTTTAGCAAACCACTGAGATGACCAGTCTTTTATAAAACCCAATCGGATGCTTATCGGATGAACCTTTTGTCCCATATTATTTCTTAACCTCTTGCTTAGTTTTCTTTTTAGCTGTTTTTCTTGTTCGTTTTACTTTATTTGGATCCCAGCCAGCAACAGCCTCTAGTTCAAGTAGGATATGACAAGTCCTACGGCGTATCATAACAGCCCTACCCATGGGTGCTGCCTTATAGCGTTTCAGCATAGGTCCCTCACACGCTGTAACTTTAGCTATATACAAAACCGATGGGTCAGCCTTGCCTTCAGTCTTTTTCACAGCACTATCAAGAGCTGTAGTTAAAACTTGTCTTATTCTTACAGCTGGTTTCTTTCGGCACACCTCTAAGGTGCTAAAGGCCACATCAACCTTTTGTCCGCGTATTAGGTCTATGACCTGCCGTGCCTTTCTGGGTGAAATCTTTATGTATCTTGCGTAAGCCCTTGCTAACATTTTATGTCTTCGTGGTAGATTTTTCAGTACGTGTTCCATGTTTTCTAAATACTCTGGTAGGAGAAAATTCTCCAAGTCTATGCCCAACCATATTTTCAGTTATGAAGGCTGGTATAAATTTTTTTCCATTATGCACTAAGAATGTATATCCTACAAAATCCGGAGTAATGGTAGAACGCCTTGACCAAGTTTTTATCGGTTTCTTCTCACCTGACGCTTTTAGTTTCTGAACTTTCTTTAACAATTTGGGCTCAACGTAGGGCCCTTTCTTCAAGGATCTTCCCATTTTAATGCCTCTTGATAATATGTTTATTTGAATACTTCTTTTTCTTTCTTGTTTTTAGTCCTTTGGTTATCTTGCCCCATGGAGTAGAAGGATGCCTACCTCCTGACGATTTGCCTTCGCCTCCTCCTAGGGGATGATCATGGGGATTCATGACGACACCCCTCGTAGATGGTCGGCGGCCCAACCAGCGCTTCCTACCTGCCTTACCTAAAGATAATCCGCTTCGCTCAACATTGCCAACCTGACCTACCGTTGCATAACAGTCCAGACTTATTAATCGTATTTCACCCGAAGGCATTTTAACATGGGCAAATTTACCTTCTTTGGCCATAATCAATGCCGAACTACCAGCCGACCTAACAAGTTTGCCTCCTTTTGCACACACGAGCTCGATGTTATGAATCGGAGTTCCGGTAGGAACGTTTGCAAGTGGCAAGCAATTGCCTATTTTTGCTTCAACATTTGGGCCTGCGATAACAGTTGTACCTACTCCTAGACCAGCTGGGCAAAGGATATAGCTTTTTTGTTTATCTTCGTACTCTATTAGTGCTATCCTTGCTGTCCTGTTTGGATCATATTCAATCGCAATTACCTTAGCAGGTATACCGTGCTTGCTTCTTTTGAAATCTATAAGTCGATACATTCGTTTATGGCCACCGCCTCTATGTCTTGTAGTGATTCTTCCGTATAGATTTCGACCACCTGTCTTTTTCAAAGGTGTCAGGAGGGACTTTTCCGGCTTTGGCTTTGTAACTTCCGCAAAGTCCGGCACCACTGCCCATCTTTGTGAAGGTGTTGTAGGTTTAAGCTTTTTAATTCCCATTAAGTACCCACCTCAATTTTATGGCCTTCTCTTAGGGTCACTATTGCCTTTTTTGTATCAGGGGTTTTTCCTTCCTTGTACCTAACTCTTCGTTTTTTGCCTCTTGCCATAAGGGTGTTTACTGACTCAACCTTAACTTTATAAATACCTTCAACCGCTTTTCTAATCTCTTGTTTGGATGCTTTTTTCTCTACGGCAAAAATATATTTATTCAAAGGTTGTATCTCAACCCCTTTTTCTGTAGTAGCTAAGTATTTAACTGCCTTGTATGAACTTGTCATTTATTTGATATCCTCTCGCAAATCTTGGCTAGGGCTTTTTCAGAAATAATCAATTTATCCGCTAGTATTGCATCTATGGCTGTAAGGACATCGCAATGCTTTATTTGAAAATTTGGTATATTTGCTGCTGCCCTTTTGGTGTTTTGTGGAATTTCATCTAAAACAACAATTGTGCGCCCGTTAGAAGCCGCAAGTAATTTCTTTATGCTTTTAAGTAAAACTTTAGTCTTCGGTTTATCCAGTTTAATGCCTTCTATTATAGTTAACTTTTCATCCTTCAGGCTCACATTAAGGGCTGCTTTCAATGCAAGTCTTCTTGCTCTTTTAGTAAGGTGATAAGCGTAATCCCTCGGTCGCGGTCCAAAAACAATGCCGCCACCTTTCCATATGGGATTTCGAATGCTACCTGTCCTAGCCCTACCTGTGCCTTTTTGCCTCCACGGCTTTTTGCCTCCACCGCGGACCTCTGCTCGGGTCTTTGTAGATGCACAGCCAGATCTCCTCCCAGCCTGATACCCAACAATTACCTGATGTAAAATAGGTAGGTTTACCTTCCCATCGAAAATTTCGGGTTTCGGTTCTATCTTATGAAGCTCTTTACCTTTTAAGTCGCATACAGAAAGTTTTGTCATTTTTTATCTTTTGATGCCTTCTTTTCGTCTTGCTTTGGTGCTTCCTTTTTGGCCTTTGCGGAGTCTTCTGCTGGTTTTTTCACCTCGAGGAATTTCTTTTTCTTTGCCAGTTTTATAACCAAAAATTGGCCGTCTGCTCCGGAAACATGCCCCTTCACAAGCAATAGACTATTCTCTTTGTCTACCTTTACTACTTGCAAATTCTGCACTGTTACCTTCTTGCCTCCCATCCTGCCAGGCATATGCTTACCTTTGAAAACCCTGGAAGGATCAGAACTCGCACCGATAGAACCAGCCCTCCTATGCTGCATAGAGCCGTGGCTCTTAGGGCCGCCTTTCCAATGCCACCTTTTTACACCACCTTGAAAACCCTTCCCCTTGGAAATACTGGAAATATCTACAAAGTTGCCAATTTGAAAAATATCAACTTCTATTTTTTGTCCTGCTTCATATTTTTGTTCAGGATCTAGGCGGATTTCTTTGATAAATTTTACAGGCCCTGCCTTAGCCTTCTTAAAATGACCCAATAACGGCTTGGTAGTTCTGTTTTCCTTTGTCTGACCAAAACCAATCTGCACTGCTCGGTATCCATCGGTTGATTCATCTTTAACTTGTAAAACAGGACAAGGACCTGCTTCAATTACGGTAACCGGTATCAACTTACCGTCTTCTTGAAAAATTTGTGTCATTCCTAATTTTTTACCTAGTATCCCGATTGTCATTTTATTTTATCTCTACGTCTACCCCAGCCGGCAAGTCTAATTTTTTAAGCGCATCCACTGTCCTGGCTGTGGGGTTTACTATATCTAAAACTCGGTTATGCGTCTTTATCTGAAATTGCTCTCTGGATTTTTTGTCAATATGCGGCGAGCGTAACACCGTAAAGACCTCGCGCTTTGTAGGTAAGGGAATAGGTCCATTCACCTTTGCCCCAGTACGTTTTGCAGCCTCTACAATCTCCTGGGCTGATTGGTCTAGAATTCTATGATCATACGCTCTTAGTCTAATTCGTATTCGCTGTTGCATTTTCTTTCTCGCCTTTATCCTTTAAGCATTCAGCTTCTTGTTAATACTTATGTCACTATCTCCGAGACAACACCAGCACCTACAGTATGGCCACCTTCTCTGATAGCGAATCTTAGGTTTTTCTCCATGGCTATAGGTGTGATAAGCT
>CAZCCH010000022.1:0-23630 GCA_964497315.1 uncultured Planctomycetia bacterium | reverse complement strand
ACCTTAACATTTCAAACTAGTAAAAAACCTTAACATTTTAAAATTGTAACATCATTTATAAAAAAGTTCTTGACAAACTATGAGGAGTTTTGTATCATAAAGGCGCCATTTTTTTATTATCGTGACTTTGTGAAAAATTTCACAATCCGCCACTTCGTAGTACCCAATAAAATAAAGCCTTAAAAAAAGTCTTAACTAAACCTCTTAAAAAAGTACATCTAATGGGCCTGATTTATTTCGTAACAACCAAAGATTGGAATACACATATTAATCGGCAATTATCCAACTGGACTATTTACGGACCGGTTAAAAAAGAAGATAGCTTGGTTTATACAGAGCTTAATTCTGAAACAATAGACAATGCCGAACTGGATACCTTTCGCCCAACTCAACCTTTAAAATCATTCCTTTTTCTATACCAAGAGCAAGTTAGCAGTATACGCAAATTCCCCAGCATGTTAAATACAGCTGTACTGGGTGTCAAGGCATGCGATATCAATAGCCTGCAGCTTTTAGATAAGATTTTCATAGAAGGAGATTTCATAGAACCGTTTTATAAACGTAGAAGGCAAGACTTGCTGTTGATTAGCACTGATTGCCAAGCACCCTGTGAGAGTTGTTTTTGTACCTTATTGGGGAATTCCCCTTACCCTACAGAAACTTTTGACATAAATCTTTCTTCTATAAGCTCTGGTTTTGTTGTTGAGATAGGTTCAGATCGCGGCGATGCATTCATAAAGGACAATAAGGAGCTTTTTAGAAAGCTAACCGAAGCAGACAAGCGCCTACTTATAAAAAGGGAGGCTAGGAGGAAGGCTGCGACTGAAAAGGTAAATCAGCAAAATAAAGAATGGAAGATAAAATCCCCATTTTTGGAATTACTGAGAAAGAATTTCCCATCTAAAGTTTGGGAGGAGATGTCAAAAACCTGTGTTACCTGCGGTGCCTGTACTCAAGTTTGCCCTACTTGTTATTGTTTTTTACTTGAAGATGCCAAGGTAAACCGCAAGCATGCTAAACTACGCACTTGGGATTCTTGTCAATATACAGGTTTTGCCAGGGTTGCAGGAGGAGCTAACCCCAGAAAGAAAGTCCAAGAAAGACTTAGACATAGGTACCTACATAAATTTGATTATATAAGGGAAAACTACGGTTTTGATGGTTGTACTGGCTGTGGCAGATGCATTGAGGTTTGCTTAGGGAAGATAGATATGCGTAAAGTACTAGATGAATTAAAACGTGAAGGTTAAACTTTAAGAAATGTTAAATCCATACGAACTCATAGAATCAGAGGTTGAAAAAGTAATAACCGAATCTCCTACTATAAAAACCTTTGTATTGAGACCTAAGGAGAAAGTGCATTTTTCTACTGGTCAATTCATAGAACTTACTATACCTGGATTAGGTGAGGCACCCTTTACGCCTTCAAGTTCTCCATTTGAGGCTGAAAGAATGGAAGTGACTATTATGAAGGCGGGTACGGTTACCGAAGGAATCCACAAGCTCAAAAAAGGCGATAAGGTAGGTATAAGAGGCCCATATGGAAAAGGTTATCCTGTAGAGAAATTCTACAGCAAGGAGCTTTTAATATTAGGTGGTGGAGTTGGTATGGCGCCATTACGCTCATTTCTTTTAACACTTCTGGCATCTAAAAATAGATTTAAACGAATAGTGCTATGTTATGGCGCAAAGACACCAGGAGACATTCTTTATAAAGATGAATTTGAACGCTGGATGAAAGAAGACGGTTTGGAAGTTCATAGAAGCGTAGATAAGGCAGATTCTAGCTGGAGAGAAAGTGAAGGTGTGGTAACGGTGCTTTTGGATAAATTTGACGTAGATTTGAATAACAGCATAGCTATTGTCTGCGGTCCTCCAATTATGATGAAATTCGGGACTTTTAAATTGCTTGAAAAAGGGCACAAGCCACACAATATATACTTATCAATGGAAAAGAATATGTCCTGCGGTGTGGGCAAATGTGGGCATTGTGGATTAGGCAGATTTTATGTATGCAAAGATGGGCCTGTTTTTGCTTACAGCAAGATTAAAGATATACCAGAGATTTGGGATTAAGGATTTATTATGGCTAAGCGATTATTGATAGATTTAGAAAAATGCAATAAATGCCAGAAACCAGAATGCAACTGTAGTTATTTTTATCATCCATTTAATGATGGGGTCCTAAATTTAAGAGAATATGCAACATTTGCGACTATATGTAGGCAGTGCGAAGAAGCCCCTTGTGTAAAATCATGCCCCAAAGATGCACTTGAAAAACAAGAAGAAGGTGTACTTAGAAGATACAACGCAAGATGCGTAAGCTGTAAATCTTGTGTTTTTGCATGTCCATTTGGTACCATTGTACCTGAAATAGTCCCTTATTTTGCCTCACGTTGCGATGGTTGCATAGGTAGGTCCGATATTAAGAATCCTCCGGTTTGCACAAAGACTTGTCCTGAAGGCGCAATACGCTTTGAGGATGTTGAAGAATCAAAAGAGAAGAATATCGTTTTTGTTGGTGAACTTTTAGCAGTTCACTGTATTCAATGGAGAAAATGAAAGCACTATTTTACTTTATAATATTTCCAGGTTTTTTATTTACCGCAGTGGTTGGGCTTTTATCTAGCTGGATTGACAGGAAGGTTACAGCGAGGGTCCAATGGAGGGTTGGCCCACCCTGGTATCAACCATTTGCTGATTTCGTAAAACTTTTGGGTAAAGAAACAATAATACCAACCAATTCTTCAAGGTTGACCTTTTTACTATCACCCCTTTTGGGATTAGTAGCTATAACGCTAGTTTCGGTAGTTATTTGGTTAGCTATAATTCCACCAAAAATAGGTTTTTTGGGAGATTTAATCGTTGTTTTATACCTTTTAGCCATTCCAGCAATAGGTGTAATCTTGGGTGCTTTTGCATCTAAGAATCCCCTCGCCTCATTGGGTGGCTCGCGAGAGATGAAATTGCTCCTTGCGTATGAATTACCTTTTGTATTGGCTGTATTTACGCCGGTTATAATATCAGGAGGTACGATAAGCTTAGCAGGTCTTCTGGAATATCAAGCTCAGAATGGAATTATGCTTAGTCACCTTTCAGCTGTTTTGGCATTTATCATAAGCATTCTTTGTATGCAGGCAAAATTAACCCTGGTTCCTTTTGATATGCCAGAAGCTGAAACAGAGATAATGGGGGGAGCATATATAGAATATTCCGGACCTCTCCTGGCAGTATATAAATTAACCCGCGCTATGAGTTTATTTGTAGTTCCTATGTTACTGGTAGTTATATTTTGCGGGGGAATTGAATTTAAAGGTATGCACATCCTTTGGGGAATTCTTAAATTTGTTGGGCTCTTGGCCTTGACAACATTAATAAGGAATACAAACCCCAGGGTAAGAATTGACCAGGCAATGAGGTTCTTCTGGGGGCCCATGACTGCACTTGCGATGTTGGCGGTATTACTTGCGTTTTTAGGGATATAAGATGAAATTAAAGGCATTAACAAAATCTTTATGGGTATTTCATTGCGCAACAGGTTCTTGCAATAATTGCGATATAGAAATACTAGATCTTTTAACTCCAAGGTTTGATGTTGAGAGATTTGGTATATTGCTGGTTGGAAGTATCCGCCATGCTGATGTACTCTTGGTAACAGGGGCGGTTTCAAGAAAAGCAGCCCCAAGGCTTAAAAAGATTTATGAGCAGATGCCAAAACCTGGGCTGGTAATTGCATTTGGTGCTTGTTCTTGTGGTCAGGGTATATTTAAAGGTAGTTACAATATGCCCAAGGCGGTAGATGAAATTATACCTGTTGATGTTTATATTCCAGGTTGTCCACCAAAGCCAGAGGCAATGATTTTGGCTGTGGTAAAGGCAATTGAGAAAGTAAATAGTTTAAGAAAACGCGGTTAAAAAACTATGGCAAAGCAAATTATATCTAAAATAAAAGAGTCACTCGGAGATAAAATACTAGAAATGGAGGAGAAATCCTTCAAGCGTGCATATTTAACTGTAGATAAAAAAGATATCCCTACAGCATGCAAATTTCTTTTTGAAGGACTTGATGCAAGATTTATAATTGCATCTGCCTTGGATACACGCAGCGCAATTGAGATTTTGTATCATTTTTCTTTCGACAGGCTTAATAAGATAGTTAGTTTAAGAACGTTCGTGGATAAAGATAATATAGAGATTGATTCAATTGCACCTATAGTCAAAGCTGCAGAGTGGATTGAAAGAGAAATACATGAGTTGCTAGGTGTTAATTTTAAAGGCCACCCCAATTTGGTGCCACTTTTAATGGCAGAAGATTGGCCTGAAGGTAAGTACCCCTTAAGGAAAGATTAACATGAGCCATAAAACCATTATTCCAATAGGACCATATCATCCTCTGCAGGAAGAGCCGGAGTTTTTTAAATTATTTGTAGAGGGTGAGAAGGTAGTTGATATAGAAGTTAATATAGGCTATAACCACAGGGGCATAGAAAGACTTGCAGAGGATCGTTCCTTTGATCAGGTGACATTTTTGGTTGAGCGTATTTGTGGTATATGTTCTACTTCGCACCCGCTGGCATATGTAAATGCAGTTGAGGATATTTTAAATATAGAAATTCCCGAAAGAGCCTTATATATTCGTTCTATTATTGCTGAATTAGAAAGAATCCATAGTCATCTTCTATGGCTTGGTTTGGCAGGCCACTTTCTTGGGTATAATACTGTTTTTATGTGGGCATGGAAATATAGAGAGCCTGTGCTGGATATTTTTGAGGCAGTAACCGGAAATAGAAATCACTATGCAATGATGAAACCCGGTGGCATAAGAAGAGACATAGATGATGCCGATATTCCAGCTATTATGAAGATGGCAAATGAACTTATCCCGGTTTTAGATATGTTTAAGGGAGCTGTTTTAGATGATCCTGTAATTCATGCTAGAACAAAAGGTATAGGCATTTTAACTAAAGAAGATGCTGTAAAATATTGCGCCTTGGGTCCTACGGCAAGGGCTTCAGGTTATGATATAGACGTGAGAAAAGATGAACCCTACGCTGCTTATGATAGAATAAAATGGAAGATGCCTGTTCAGCAGGAAGGTGATGTCTTTGCAAAGGCAGTCGTAAGAATTTTAGAAATGTATGAAGCTGTTAAAATTATCAAAGACTGCCTTAAGGCCATGCCAAAAGGACCTATAGACGCTAACATCAAAGAAGTGCCTCCTGGAGAAGGTATTGGTCGCGCAGAAGCACCCCGAGGAGAAGTATTTCACTATGTGCGCTCTGATGGTTCCAACAGTCCTGTGAGACATAAGGTAAGAGCACCTAGCTATATGAATGTGCCTACATGCAAGGCTACGGTTATAGGTGAGAGCGTTGCTGATGCTACGATTATCTTAGCAGCGGTAGATCCTTGTTATTGTTGTACTGAGAGGCTTTCAGTTATAGACAAAGAAAATGACAAGAAACTTTTCAATGGACAGGATTTGATTAGGTTAGGACAGGAAAAAACTAAAAAACTACAGAAGAAGAAAGTATTTTAATACATGAATGGTGCTATTCTTGCATATCCAATAATTTTGAGTTTTATAGCTGGATTAGTCTGCCTTTTTATTCCTAAGCGAATAAAAGCTCTCAGAGAAGTGGTTTCTTTGATAGCTACTTTGGGCTGCTTGATTATTTCCTTCCAACTTTTTGCAAAAAGGCCAATTGGCTGGCAGTTTAATAATGCTATGGTTTTGCTCCTGGATAATCTTAGCGGATTTATTTTGATTGCCACATGCCTATTTGGCTTTTTAATAGTGCTTTATTCAGTAGGTTTTATGGCTGAAAAGAACAGGTTGAAAGAATATTATACCTATATATTATGGACAGTCAGCGCAACCTGTGCTGCCTTGGTCTCAAATAATTTGATATTATTACTTGCTTTTTGGGGTATAGGGGGATTGCTTCTATATTTACTTATTGGGCTCGGGGGTCCACAGGCATCTTCAGCGGCTAAAAAGACATTTATAATTGTAGGTGGTTCAGATGCTGTGATGATAGCTGGTATAGCGATTATCTGGATTCTTTCAGGTACATTCCAGATAGATAAAGTAAGCATAGGCGTAAACTCCAGCTTGGCTATAACGGCCTTTCTATGTGTTTTTGTGGCTGCTATAGCTAAAGCAGGTGCAATGCCTTTTCATACATGGATTCCGGATTCTTCTGAGGTTGCACCACTTCCTGTTATGGCATTTCTACCGGCATCTCTTGATAAATTATTAGGTATTTATCTATTAGCTCGTTTGAGCTTTGATATGTTTAGCCTTCAGCCTGGTTCAGCCCTGTCTGTAATTTTGATGATTGTAGGTGCTGTTACCATAATTGCAGCAGTAATGATGGCATTAGTGCAACACAATTTAAAGAAACTTCTTTCTTATCATGCTGTTAGCCAGGTGGGGTATATGGTATTAGGAATAGCTACGGCTGTGCCTGTTGGAATTGCAGGAGGAATTTTTCACATGCTGAACAATGCAATATATAAATGCTGTCTATTTCTGGCTGGAGGTAATGTAGAACACAGGATGCGCACAAGTGAATTAAGTCAACTTGGAGGTTTAGCAAAAGCATTACCACTTACATTTATAACATTCTTGATAGCTTCTTTTTCAATATCAGGCATACCTCCGTTTAACGGCTTTGCCTCTAAATGGATGGTTTATCAAGGGGTTATCTCGGTTTTTTCAAATGGCGGTCCACGCTTTACTGCATTTTTATGTTTGATGGCAGCAATGTTTGGAAGTGCATTGACTTTAGCCAGTTTTATGAAACTAATACACGCCATTTTTCTAGGGACCCCTAGCTCAGAAGTTGATACAAAGAGGATAAAGGAAGTTGGTCCTTTAATGATCTTACCTGTTATTGTACTAGCTTTACTTTGTGTGGGTTTTGGTGTTTTTGCCTTTGCTATTCCCTTGAGGCTTTTTATTAATCCTTCGATTGAAGGAGAGGTTGTATATCAGGGCTTCTGGAATCCATCCTTGGCAACAGGGCTTATTTTAGCAGGCGTTGTTTTGGGTTTTGTTATATATTTTATCGGAACACTTAAGACTTCCAGATCAGATTCAGCTTATATTGGGGGCGAAGTCTTACCGCAGGAAGCTAGGGTTTCAGGGGTAGAGTTTTATAATACAGTTAAAGATTTAAATATTTTAGCTAGAGTTTACAGCTTAGCCAATCGGAAAATGTTCGATATTTACGAACAGGCAAAAAGATGGGTATTCTATTTTTCAGATGGACTTAAAGCTGTGCATACAGGCATATTACCTACATATATAACCTGGCTTCTAGCAGGTTTTGCAATAATTTTGTTTCTTTTGGCAAAACAATAAGGTTTAAGATATGATTGAATTTTTAGGGCTTTTATTGATATTCATGATAATAGGTTCTATTATTGCGATAGAGACTAAAGATCTTTTATCTTCAGTGATATGCGTGGGGGCAGTGGGGTTTGGATTATCAATTGCCTTTTTATTATTGGGAGCTCCTGATATTGCAATAACCCAGATAGTAGTTGAAGTTTTATGCCTTATAATTTTAATAAGGGCTACTATAGATAAAGACCTGACTGACGTTACAAGCCAAAGAGAATTTTTCGCCATGGTTTTTTGCATAGCGTTGTTATTTGTGGTTTTTGCATTTGGCATGCAAGCGCTAAATAGTTTGCCGCAGTTTGGTCAACCTGCTATGACTTTTATAGAGGAAGCACCTTCAAACGTATATCTTAAAAGCGGACTAAAGCAAACAGGTGCTGCAAATATAGTTGCTGCAATACTCCTGGATTACCGTGCGTATGATACATTAGGGGAAGTTACAGTATTGTTTGCTGCAATCTTAGGCGCTTTGGCAATATTGCGGGGAGTTACCAAGAAGAATAGAAAGGATATCACAAGCCAATGAGAGGAATGTCAATTATAGTAAAGACCACCACCCGCTGGATTACATGTTTTATTCTTTTGTATGGTGCGCAAACTATTCTTTATGGCCACTTAACACCTGGTGGAGGTTTTGCAGGTGGTGTTATATTGGCATGTGCCTTCATTATTTTAACACTGGCCTTTGGTGAAGAATTTGGACTTAAGAAATTACCAAAAGCCGTGGCATTAGAATTAGATAGCATGGCCGCATTGGTTTTTCTTATTATTGCATTGCTCGGTATGTTCTTTGCAGGTGGATTTTTCGTAAATTTGATCCAGAGAATTTGGCCGGGTACCGACTTCAAACTTTATAGTGGGGGGATTATTCCCTTCTGCAATATTGCAATTGGTTTGAAGGTTGCAAGTTCACTCTTTATGGTATTTATCATATTGAGTGCGATGCGCATAGTTTTAAAAGGCGATAGGCGTCAATTGGTGCAAACCAAGAAAAGAGAAGGTTAGAGATGATTTACCCTTTATGCCTAATGTTGATTTTAATAGGTCTTTATGGAGCAGCCACGAAGAAAAACACTGTAAAGATCATTTTAGGTCTTATCATTATGGAGTATGGTATAAACCTTTTTTTAGTTCTTTTAGGATATAGGCGCAATGGTATAGCTCCTATTGTTGATAAAACTACAGATTTATCTACTTTTAGCACTATTGCAGTTGATCCCCTGCCGCAGGCTTTGGTTTTGACTGCAATCGTAATTGGATTGGGTATTGTTGCCCTTATGGTAGCAATATCCATACGCCTTTATGAAAAATATGGGACTTTTGATATAACAAAAATGAGAAGGCTTAAAGGATGAGTATTTTACCGCTTTTTATAGCAGTTCCTTTGGGTATCGGGTTTTTAATACCCCTTGCTTCCAGGAGATTTAAGGCCTTACCTGATATATTAGGTAACCTTACCACGTTTTGCCTTTTAGTGATGTCACTAAGTATTATAGGTAGTAAAGGCATATACAAGATTGGGGGTTGGCTTGCTCCTGTAGGAATAAACCTGGTAGTAGATGGTTTGAGCATTTTGATGCTTATCATAATTGCAATTGTAAGTTTTTGTTCTACACTTTTTAGCATAAGATATATGGAATTATATACTTCAAAATTGCGATATTACAGCTTGTTTTTACTTATGGTTGCAGGTATGAATGGCGTGGTACTTACGGGGGACATGTTTAACCTTTACGTCTTTTTAGAAATTGCCTCCGTAGCTTCGTATGCCTTAGTTGCATTTGGTTGTGAACATGAAGAACTAGAAGCTGCATTTAAATACCTTGTTCTTGGTTGCATAGCCTCTTGCTTTATATTGCTGGGAGTGGCCTTGCTTTATGGTTGTACAGGAAGTTTAAATATGGCCCATGTCTCAAGGCTTTTAGCGGAGTCTGGTGTTAATCCGTCTGTGATTTTTGCCCTCGTTTGCTTTTTGATAGGTTTTGGGCTTAAGGCGGCATTTGTTCCATTTCATGCCTGGTTACCAGATGCACATCCTTCAGCACCTGCACCTATATCAGCAATGCTCTCAGGGGTGCTTATAAAGGTATTAGGTGTATATGCATTGATAAGGATAGCTTTTAATGTGCTAGGCGTAAATCAGGCTTTGCTAAGCGTTTTTATGGGCCTGGGAGCTATTTCTATGATAGCGGGGGTATTCCTGGCTATAGGTCAATGGGATTTAAAAAGACTTCTTGCATATCACTCTATAAGTCAGATAGGTTATGTAATATTAGGTATAGGAATTGGCAGTCCTCTTGGGATTTTAGGAGGGCTATTCCATTTGTTTAATCACTCGATATTCAAATCGCTATTATTTTTGAATTCCGGTTCAATCGTATATTCTGCTGGAACTAGAGATTTACAAAAGATGGGTGGCCTTAAGGAAAAGATGCCTATAACCGCAGCGACTTCTATGATAGCCTCTATGTCAATAGCAGGGATACCGCCTTTTAATGGTTTTTGGAGTAAGTTACTCATAATTACTGCCTGTGTTAAAGCAGGATATTTTGGTTATGCCTTTTTAGCAGTTCTGGCAAGCATATTAACGCTTGCCTCATTTATGAAGGTGCAAAAGTATGCATTTTTCGAAAATTTACCAAATGCACTTAAAAAAGTAAAAGAGTCCCCTAAAACAATGTGTTTTTCAATGCTGATCTTGGCCGTATTGTGCATATTGACCGCAGGGCTTATTTTGCCGCAGGCAAAAAGTTTAATTTTGTCACCAGCGGTAGATGCATTAAGGCAAGGTGCAGCAGGATATGCAAAATTCATATTGGGTACCTAGAGGTTTTTAATGAGAAAGTGTATTTTATTTGTAGTTTCATGCGTAATATGGTGGTCATTGGTATGGCCTTATGATATTGCTACTAAGACCATAGACTTGCAGGGTGCAGTAGCGGGAGCCTTTGTAAGCCTTTTTGTTGCACTTTTGTTTTCAGATGTTGTAATAAAGACTCCCGGAAAATGGTATGATATAAGAAGGTATTTTTGGTGTTTTTACTATGCGCCGATTTTCTTTTATTATTGCATAAAGGCCAATCTAGATGTGGCTTACAGGGTTTTGCATCCAAGGATGCCCATAAACCCTGGCATTGTTAAGGTAAAGACTAACTTAAGGAGCGATTCTGCTAGGACGGCTTTAGCAAATTCCATTACCCTGACACCCGGTACCTTGACTGTTGATATAACAGATGATGGTTATTTATACATTCATTGGATAAATGTAGAAGCGCAAGATACAGAGCGCGCAACAGAGCTTATTGTAAGAAAATTCGAAAATATTCTAAAAAGGATATTTGAATAATGTTTCCTATATTTTTCATAACTCTTTTAATATGTTGTTTTTTATGTTTGTACCGAATAGGCAGAGGTCCCACTCCTCCAGATAGGACAGTAGCTATAGACATATTGGGTATACTAGTAGTGGGTTTTTGTGCACTTTTGTGTATTATTACAGGCAAGGATTTCTATATGAACGTTGCGATTGCATGGAGCCTTTTGAGTTTTATTGGGACAATAGCTTTAGCTAAGCATCTTGAGGGCAGGGGTTTTGATGAATGAGATAATAGGTACGATAATAATAGCCATAGGAGTTTTGTTTAACCTTTTTGGCTGCATAGGCCTGGGAAGGTTGCCAGATATATATAACAGGCTTCAGGCAGCTACAAAATGCGTTACGCTTGGTACCTGTTTTATTTTAATTGGTGTGTTATGCTTTGGTGGGATTTCAGCGATGGGCATTAAGGCGGTTGTGTGTATGTTTTTTATTTTAATAACTTCGCCTGTTGCGGCACATGCCTTAGCTAGGGGCGCTCATATTTTCGGAGCAGAACTTTGGCAAAATAGCGTCTGTGATAAATACCAGGAAGATAAAGAATGAAATATCCTAAACTGCGCGAGCTAAAAGAAGCAATCAAGGCTTTAATAAAAGGGCCATATACAAGTAAATTTCCCTACAAACCTTCGCCTGCATTTTCTAGGTTTAGAGGAAAACAGGAATTCAGCGAAGAGCATTGCGTAGGTTGTGGTGCTTGTTCAGAAGTCTGCCCTGCTAAGGCTATAGATGTAACAGATGATGCAAGGTCTGGTAAGCGTAACCTTACCCTCAAGCTTGAAGATTGCATTTTTTGTGGCAATTGCCAGGCAAATTGCATAACTGAAAAGGGAATTAGTTTTACTAATGAATATGATATGGCAACCTATGATAGAAAAGCAGCAATTGTAACAATAGAGAAAGATTTGCTCCTTTGTGAAGATTGTGGTTGTATTATAGGTACAAAGGACCACATAAGATTTCTAGCGAAAAAGTTAGGTATATTAGCATATAGCAATCCATTGATGATATTAACTAATCAACAACAACTTAAGTTGGCAGAACCAATGCAGCATAAACCCTTAGACCGACATAAAGGACGGCAGGCTATGTTTAGGGTATTGTGCCCTAAATGTAGGCGTCAGGTAATGCTGGAGGATGAATGGGGCGTAAAACCCAGTGAATAGTTATTAGTAACTAATAAATAGCAAGCATCTTAGGCAGCCGGGGTTAAATCCAAATCCCGGCAATTTTTATAAGGAAAAACATTAACCTAGACCTAGAAAACAATGGAAGATATACTAGTAAAGCTAAAGGAGCGAATTAGGGGTAGGGTTGTCATTGTTGGCATAGGTAATACCTTGCGCGGAGACGATGGAATTGGGTCATATGTTGCTAGCAATTTAGGAAAGATTAAAGAAAATACATTAGTCATAGACGCAGGGGATGTGCCAGAGAATTTCTTAAACAAAATTATAGACTTTAGACCTGATTGTGTTATGCTAATAGATGCAGTGGAAATGAATAGAGTAGCCGGTGAATGCACTATCATTGAAACAGCAGCCATTAAAGATACGACTTTATCAACTCATAATTTTTCACTTAAACTTCTTGCCGAGTTTTTAAACGAACACATAAAAACAGATGTGTTTATGTTAGGGGTCCAACCTAAATCTATAAAATTAGGAAGTGAATTCTCCAAAGAAGTCACAAAAACCTCCCAGCAAGTAATAAATGTTTTAAAGGAGATATTAGGTGATTAAAAAGGGTTTCGGGCTTTCTTTTTGCATTGTGATATTGTTTTTTTTAGTAGGCTGTGTGCCTCATACCATAAAGCAGAAGCAATTGGCATTAGGCACCTATATTGAAATTACAATAGCCGATAGAAACCTTACTAACACACAAAAATTATCTGCGTGCAAGGATGCCTTTTTAAAAATAAAACATATCGAAAAACTCTTATCGTTGTATTTACCCGAAAGCGATATAACAAAGATAAATGCCTCAGCAGCAAAAGAAGCTGTTTTAGTAGACGATTTAACTTTGAAATTAATAAAGAAATCTTGTGATTTTAGCCAACGAACAGAAGGCGCATTCGACGTGACAGCATACCCGCTTTTAAAATTATGGGGTTGCTATAATTCAGAACTTAAACATATTCCAGAAGATAAAGATATTAAAGAGATATTGAGATTGGTTGGTTGGAAAAAGATAAAAATAAATACAGCACAAAAGAAAATATTTCTTCAAGAGTCTGAGATGGGAATTGATTTAGCTGCTATAGCAAAGGGTTTTGCTGTAGATGAAGCAATGAAGATATTAAAAGCACGCAATGTGAAAAATGCACTGATAAATGCAGGGGGAGATATATACTGTCTTGGTGAAGGCCTAAATGGAAATGGTTGGAAGGTAGGAATTCAGCATCCTAGAATAAGTGGAAAAATTCTTCGTACATTACGTATTAGTGATAAGGCCGTAGCCACTTCAGGGGATTACCAGAAATACTCCATAATAGAGAATAAAAGGATTTCACATATAATAGATCCCAGAGATGGCAAGAGTGTTGTGAATTTACCGGCAAGCGTAACTGTAATTAGCGCAGATTGCACTAGTGCAGATGCCTTGGCTACAGCAATTTTTGTACTAGGACCTACTAGGGGCATGCACCTAGTAGAAACACTTGATGATACTGAGGCAATTATAGTAAGCGCTAAAGGCGGTGGAGTTCTAGGTGTAGCATCCTCCAGTGGTTTAAAAAAGGAAGACTTAAGTGAATAAAAGAGTTTTAGTAGCGATGAGTGGGGGAGTAGATAGTTCTGTAACTGCCGCTATACTGCTGAAGCAAGGATATGAGGTAATAGGGGTCACATTTAAATTTTGGTCAAAACAATTCTGTGGAAAGCAAAAGAGCAAAAGCTGCTGTTCATTAAAAGATATCGAAGATGCCCGTCGGGTTGCTGCCAAATTAAAGATCCCTTTTTATGTTTTAAGTGCCCATAAAGAATTTGAAAAGCATATCATCGATTATTTTTGTAAAGAATATTCTTTGGGGCGAACACCAAATCCTTGCATAATTTGCAATGATAAGATAAAATTCGGTTTGCTCCTAGAAAAGGCAAGAAAACTAAATGCTGGATATGTTGCAACGGGACACTATGCACAGGTTATATTCAACAAAAGGCGCAAGGAGTTTGTGCTTAAGCGCGCAAAATATCGTAAAAAGGATCAGTCTTATGCATTATTTGGATTAAGGCAAAAGCAATTGGCAGCTATTTTAATGCCTATGGGCAAGTTAGATAAGTTGGATGTACGAAAGCTAGCCTTGAAGATAGGTTTAAGAGTGCATGATAAACCCGATAGTCAGGAGATTTGTTTTATTTGGGAAGGAAATTATAAGGATTTTTTAAGACAAAGAAATCCCAAGGCATTTATCTCAGGAGACATATTGGATACAAGCGGACACATCTTGGGTAGGCACAAAGGTATAGCTTCCTACACCATAGGTCAAAGAGAAGGTTTAGGCATAGCTAAGGAAAAGCCCATTTACGTTTTGAATATTGATAGAAAAAATAACGCCATAACCGTTGGTTATAGAGAACAACTTAATAAAAAAACCTTGATTGCCTCCAGAGTAAACTGGATTGAAACAAATAAACCTGCTGGTAGGATCAAAGTCAAGGCAAAGATAAGATATAGGCACACAAGAGCAGATGCCACTATTTATCCTTTAGAAAAAAATAGAGTTAAGATTGTTTTTAATGAGCCACAATTTGCTATTACTCCTGGACAAGCAGTTGTATTTTACAAGAATGAGGAAATTTTAGGTGGAGGTTGGATTGAAGAAACTAAATAAGCTCAAGAAAATATTAAAAGGTATGGACAGTGTTGTGATAGCCTATTCTGGTGGGGTAGATAGCACATTTCTTCTTAAAGTAGCACTTGATATATTAGGCAAAGAAAAAATACTTGCTGTAACTGCGCGCAGTCAAACCTATACAAAAAAAGAATACCAATATGCCAAAATACAGGCAAGGAAGATAAAAGCCCCTCATATGACGATATATACCGATGAACTAAAAGATAAAAAATTTGTCTCTAATCCTTCTAGGCGCTGTTATTTCTGCAAAAGACACCTTTTTGGAAGTCTAAGTAAATTAGCAAAAGACAAGCATTTTAGCTATGTACTTGATGCTACAAATAGTGATGACGAAAAGGATTTTCGTCCCGGAAGAGAAGCTGGCTTAGAACTTGGCATAAAAAGTCCCCTAAAAGAGGCAGGTTTAAAAAAGAGCGAAATAAGGCAATTTTCGAAAAAATTAGGTTTAGATACTTGGGATAAACCAGCAATGGCTTGTCTGGCTTCAAGATTTCCGTATGGCAGTGAAATAAAGCTAGAATCGTTACTAGCCATAGAACAAGCAGAAGACGATTTAAGAAAGCTAGGATTTTCACAAGTTAGAGTCCGCTGTTATGGAAGAACAGCCCGGATTGAAATAGCAAAGAAAGATATAAAAAGGTTGATTAACAGTAATCTTCGTGATAAAATTACCAGAAGGCTAAAGAAACTAGGGTTTATTTATATAACATTAGATCTGGAAGGTTATAGATCAGGAAGCATGAATGAAGAATTGGCGGCGTAGCTCAGCCTGGTAGAGCAAGCGGCTCATACCCGCTATGCCACTGGTTCAAATCCAGTCGCCGTCACCAAAAATGGGGACCGTCCCCGCTTGCTCAATAAGTTAAAGTGGGGACTGTTCCTTAAATTACAGAGATGTTAAAAAGGATTTCTAGCACAATATCAAAATATAATATGCTCAATAAGCACGATAAGCTTGTCGTTGCTGTATCCGGAGGGGCGGACTCTATTTGCTTGCTGTTAGTTTTATTATCCCTTAAGAAAGATTACAAACTTGAGTTATACATAGCCCACCTTAATCACGGGCTTAGAAGGATTGAAGCAAAAAAAGATGCTGATTTCGTAGCGAGGTTAGCCAAAAAATATAAGCTCCCCGTTAGCTTTAAAGACATAGATGTTCCAGGCATGGTTAGGCAGAAAAAAGGTTCTCCAGAAGATATAGCTAGAGAGGCAAGATATAAATTTTTATTAGATGTTGCAAAAAATGTAGGGGCAGAAAAAATTGCCCTTGGACATACTATGGACGACCAGGCCGAAACAGTACTTTTGAGGTTGTTGCGGGGCTGCGGCCTCCTAGGTCTTGGTGGGATTGCGCCACTGAGAAAAATTGATAAATTTTTAATAATTAGACCCTTAATTGAAATTTCACGAAAACAGATAGAGTCACATTTAAGAAAAAGAAGAATAACACCAAGAAGGGATTCATCAAATTTAAAGCAAGTTTACAGAAGAAACAAAGTTAGACTAAAGTTGATCCCTTACCTAGAAAAAAACTATAATCCTAAGATAAAAGAAGTTTTAGTTAATATGGCGGAGGGTTTACGAGCAGATTCTGAATGGCTCCAACATCAAGCAAACGAAATCTTCGCAGATCAAAGCCATATCAAAAAAAATTGCTCATGTTTAATTTTATATTCAAAACTAAAAAAGGCACCAGAGGCACTCAGGAGACATCTTTTGCGCCTTGCTATAAAGAAAGTGAAGGGCGACTTAAAAGATATCGAGTATAGGCACTGGAAGGCCTTGGAGAAATTTTACAAACAATCCTCTAGGGATACGCATCTTGATTTACCGCATAACATAAGGGTCAAAAAGACAAAGACAGCACTTAGCTTTGAGGTAAAACAAAAAACAAAAAAGGATACAAGGCAACTAGAAAAACCTATCAAATTAAATGTTCCGGGACAGACTAAATTACCAGCATTGAAACTTACAATTAATGCTGAGTTGCTAGAGAAGTATCCTTCAATAGCTGCTATACGTAAAGAAGCGAATATGAAATATATGGATACTAAAAGACTAAAATTCCCATTAGTAGTAAGAACAAGGCGCATTGCAGATAGATTCAAGCCGCTTGGGATGGAGAAAGAAATCAAACTTAAAGATTTTTTTATAAATTCAAAGGTTTTAAAAGACTTAAGAAATTCAATTCCTTTGGTTCTATCCAGGAAAAAAATAGTCTGCGTAGGAAACCTAAGGGTCTCTGAAGATGTTAAGATAAGCAAAAAGACCACTCAGGCCTTAAGGCTTAATGTTAAAAAGTATTGAAATTATCCTATAATTTTGCTATTATTATATAAAATGAAAACGACGAAAACTTCTAATAAACTAACGAAGAAAAAGCCCCCAAGAAAACAAGACAGGATGGGTATCATTATTTGGGTTTTGTTTTTTATGGGTCTTTTGTATTTTTTTAGAACTACCTCTATGCCCGCTGAAGGTGGTATCCCAAAACAACTTCAATACAGCGAGTTTTATACCATACTGCGTGATAATCAAAATACACATACGATAACCTCTGCTGTTATGACAGAGGAGGTTATCAGGGGAACGTTTTCGGATGGTGCAACCTTTAGGGTTTATATCCCTAGAAATGATCCCGAACTCTTAGGGCTCCTTCGAACAAACATAGCTAAATTTGAAATTAAACCTCCCTCATTTTTGGCCAATCTTTTCTGGTCCATTTTACCAGTAATACTCTTTATTGGACTTCTGTGGTTTTTGTTTTACAGGGGAGCGCATAATGCAGGTGGACGGATTTTGTCATTTGGCAAATCTCGAGCTAAACTAGCAGCTGAAGATAGGCCAAAGGTTACATTTACTGATGTAGCCGGTGTTGACGAAGCAAAAGAAGAGTTAAGGGAAGTAATCGAATTCTTGAAGGACCCCAAGAGGTTTCAGAAACTAGGTGGTAAAATTCCAAAAGGCGTACTGTTAATGGGACCACCGGGCTGTGGGAAAACACTTCTTGCGCGGGCTATCTCAGGAGAGGCGGGGGTTCCGTTTTTGTCTATAAGTGGTTCTGATTTTGTTGAGATGTTTGTAGGTGTGGGTGCAGCCAGGGTAAGAGACCTTTTTGACCAGGCACGAAAGTCAGCCAAGCAATCTGGCAAGGGATGCATTATTTTCATAGATGAGATAGATGCAGTGGGTCGTCAGCGATTTGCAGGCATAGGCGGTGGACATGATGAAAGAGAACAAACGCTTAATGCGCTATTAGTTGAAATGGATGGTTTTGACACCCAGGAAGGAATCATCCTAATGGCTGCAAGCAATAGGCCCGATGTTTTAGATCCTGCATTATTACGACCTGGTAGATTTGACAGGCAAATTGTAATATACAGACCTGATATTGTAGGAAGAGAAGAGATATTGAAGGTTCATAGTAAAGCGATAAAGTTAGATAAGACAGCAGATTTAAAACGCATTGCACAACAAACTCCAGGTTTTTCGGGAGCTGACCTTGCGAATTTAACAAATGAGGCAGCATTATTGGCCGCAAGAAAAAATAAACAGTCTATTACTATGGAGGAAATGGAAGCTGCCATTGAAAGGGTTATGGCAGGCCCTGAGCGGAAATCAAAAGTAATTAGCAAAGAAGAAAAAAACATTACAGCCTATCATGAGGCCGGTCATGCATTACTAGCACTTCTTTTACCAGAGGCTGACCCCTTGCATAAGGTATCTATTTTACCTAGAGGCATGGCACTTGGTTATACCATGACGCCCCCTACAGAAGATAGACATATAGTTACAAAGGCCAAGCTTATGGCTGAGATTACAAAGGTCTTGGGCGGTAGGGTAAGTGAGGAGATTATATTTAATGAAATAAGCACAGGTGCTCAATCAGACTTGAAGATGGTTACTGAAGAAGCAAGGATGATGGTAACGCGTTTTGGTATGAGCGAAAAATTAGGTCATCTTACATTTGGCAGGTCCCATGAACAGTTATTTTTAGGCCGCGATATAGCTGAGGAGAAAAATTATAGCGAGGCAACTGCCCAATTGATAGATAAAGAAATTCGCCGGATTGTAGATGAATGCTATGATAGAGCTAAGAATCTATTAACTGAGCACAAGAGCAAGTTGAATGATTTAGCCAAAGCCCTACTGGAAAAAGAAGTTCTTGGTGGAGAAGCAGTAAAAAAGATTATAGGGCTTGAAAGTGCCCAATAGAAAGACTTACATTTGGAATTGCGGTAGGTATAAGTTGCGTTTAGGGCATCGAACCTACCTTATGGGTATTTTGAATATTACCCCAGATTCTTTTAGCGATGGGGGAAGGTTCTTTGATAAGAAAAAGGCTATCGACCAAGCATTAAAAATGGTCGATGAAGGTGTAGATATTATAGATATAGGGGGCGAGTCCACAAGACCTGGTTCTTGTAATGTGAGCTTAAAAGAAGAACTAGAAAGGGTTGTTCCGGTTATAAAGAAATTGACAAAAAAGATAGGGGTGCCCATATCAATTGATACAACGAAATCAGCTGTTGCCAGTGCTGCTTTAGATAGCGGAACCTCAATAGTAAATGATATTTCTGGTTTGAGATTTGATTTAAGAATGCCAAATGTTTTAGCTGATTATAAAGCCGGATGCATAATTATGCATATAAAAGGAACCCCTAAAACAATGCAGTTATCCCCTAGGTATAGTAATTTGCTAGATGAGATAACAAACTGGCTTAGAAAAAGCGTTTCTCTGGCAACTAATGCTGGGGTTAGTAAAAAAAACATCGTAGTAGATCCTGGCATAGGCTTTGGAAAGACTTTAAAACATAACCTTGAAATTCTTAAAGGTCTTGAAGTTTTTAACAAATTAGATTTTCCGATTTTGGTTGGACCTTCTCGGAAATCTTTTATAGGTAAGATATTAGATTTAGGTGTTGATGAAAGGTTGATGGGAACCGCAGCATCTTGTGCTTATGCCATTATAAACGGAGCTCATGTATTGCGGGTTCATGATGTAGGGAAAATATCACAGGTTGCTAAAATGATAGATGCAATAATAAAAACTTAAGGGATTTAGATAAAATGGTAGATTATCTATTAAGCTTTTGGAAACCAATAGGGGAAGTAGTTATATTGTGGTTTGTGTTTTATGTATTGCTTTTATTCCTCAAGGGTACGCGTGCGATTCAGGTATTAAGAGGAGTTATAATGCTGGTAATCGCATTTTTTGTTGCACAGGCATTTGGTATGCATGCAATAAATTGGATACTTACAAAGTTATTTGCGATATCTGTAATAGCATTTTTAATAATATTTCAACCAGAACTACGCCGCGGTCTGGCAAGTCTTGGCCAAAAACCAGTATTTGCAGTTTTTCAAAGAGAACATTTTTTAATAGATGAATTGGTAAAGGCAACGTCTGCTTTATCCAGAAAAAAAATAGGCGGTTTGATCGCTATAGAAAGAGAAGCCGCACTTGCTCCTTATTTAGAAAGTGGCGTACAATTAGATAGCAAGGTAAATAGCGAGTTAATAAATACAATTTTTATGCCTAATACACCGCTTCATGATGGTGGCATAGTCGTTCAGGGCAACAAAATAATTGCTGCAGGCTGTCTTTTTCCATTGACCCAAAATCCCACTGTAAGTAAAACTGTAGGCACTAGACATAGAGCGGCCATGGGTTTAACTGAAGAGTCGGATTCAATAGTTATTGTTATCTCTGAAGAAACAGGTGCTATTTCAATTGCTATAGGTGGCAGGCTTACACGGGAATTGGACGCAGAGGGTCTCACTAAGATATTGAGGAATGTTTACAGACCAAGGATGAAAAAGCAGAGTTTTTGGACTTGGCTTGGCTCTAAGGGTGTGCCCACCAAGCAGACCAGTAAGGGTTAAAGTAAATACGAGGCAAAAAATGAAGATAGATAATTTTATCAAGGATTTATTGTTTAATAATATAGGGCTTAAATTGATAGCGCTAATTTTAGCTATATTGACTTGGTTTTATGTCGTAGGTGAGCTAAACAAGGTTTCGCTTATCGAAGAAAACGCACCGCTTTCTGCCTATTATCCCTACAAGCTGCAATCTAAGTATTTAACTATATTGCCGCGTTTTGATGGAGCCGCACCTTCTGGCTACAAAATAGATGATAAAAAGGTAGAGATAGAACCCAGGGAATGTTTTGTTTTGGGTCCTGCAGGCATAATAGAGAGACTTGATTATATACAGACTAAGGCTATTAATATTAGTGAGTATACCAAGTCATTTAAGACTAAGGTAGGGTTACGACCTATTGGAGGCATAAAGCTCCCTGGAGAAGATTTCGTAACTGTTTCAGTGCCAGTAGTCAAGAAAGACAAATAAGATAGAGATGGTAAAATTAGGCGTAAATGTAGACCATGTGGCAACCCTCCGGCAGGCAAGAAGGACTATAGAGCCGGACCCTGTTTTTGCGGCAAGCATGTGTGAACTAGCTGGGGCGGATTCGATTGTTTGTCACCTAAGAGAAGATAGGCGCCATATTAATGAAAGAGACCTAAGACTTTTAAAAGAGACAGTGCAGACTAGGCTGAATTTAGAGATGTCTATCTCTAAAGAGATTGTAAGGATTGCCCAAGATATAAAGCCTGATCAGGCAACATTGGTTCCAGAAAAACGCCAGGAAATTACCACCGAGGGTGGTTTGAATGTTTCTGGTAAGCTTAGTCTGATAAAAAAAGCTGTAAGAAGTCTCAAAGAAAAAGATATAACAGTTAGTCTTTTTATTGATCCTGTAAGAGCGCAGATTAAAGCAGCAAAGCAATCAGGTGCTGAATTTATTGAGTTGCACACTGGAGAGTATGCAAATTCCAAAACTGAAAGGCAAGCCCAGGGACATATAGAGAAATTAATACAAGCAACGGAATATGCTGCAAGTTTAGGCCTGAGGGTTAATGCAGGTCATGGCCTTACCTATAATAATACAAGACCAATTGCTTTGATACCAAGAATAGAAGAGTTAAATATAGGTCATTCTATTATTTCCAGAGCCGTATTGGTAGGTTTAGAAACAGCAGTCCGGCAGATGAAGGAGCTCTTGTCTTGATCATCGGAACAGGCGTAGATATAATAGAAGTATCAAGGATTAAAAAGGCCGTAACTCAATGGCAGGATAAGTTCCTTAGAAGAATTTTTACAAAAAATGAGGTAAATTATTCGAGCCAGAAGACAGCTTCGTTTCAGCATTTAGCAGCTAGGTTTGCAGCAAAAGAGGCAGTATTAAAGGCATTTGGGGATAGCACGATACACAGGGTAGAGTGGACTAATATAGAAATTCTAAATGATAAATTTGGCAAGCCAATAATTAAGTTATCTGGCAAGGCCAAAAAGGCAAAAGAACAAAAAGGCATTACAGATATTATTATAAGCGTTTCGCATACCCGCACATACGCTGTAGCCAGTGCGATATTAACAGATGATAAAAAGGTTGCCAAAACGTAAGCGTAATTCACATAAAGGCGATTATGGCCATGTTTTTGTAATTGCTGGCTCATCAGGATTAACCGGGGCAGCGTATTTAACTTCGCAGGCCGCGCTTTTATCTGGTAGCGGACTAGTTACCCTAGGATTACCTAAAAGCTTGAATACAATTTTAGCCCGTAAGCTTACAGAGGTGATGACAAAACCCTTACCAGAGACGAAAAAGCAGACTTTAGCATTTAGCGCATACAAAGAAATTGAGAAATTTATAGAGAAAAGAAAAATAGACGCATTAGCAATTGGACCTGGTCTTTCTCAAAATACACAAACGCAACGATTAATAAGAAGAGTAATTTCAAAGGCTAATGTTCCAATGGTTATTGATGCCGACGGACTGAATGCATTAGTTGATCATTTAAAAGTATTGCAGGCAATAAAGAGCGAGTATGTAACAACTGTAATTACACCCCATCCTGGTGAAATGGCTAGGCTTTTAGGTACAACGACTGCAAAGATTCAAAGAAAAAGAAAAGAGCTTGCAAAGAGTTTTGCGAAAAAATATAATGCAACTGTTGTGTTAAAAGGGCATCATACAGTAGTTGCAGATCCTAGTGGAAAAACATACATAAATAATAGCGGTAACCCTGGAATGGCTTCAGGTGGATGCGGTGATGTTTTAACAGGCATGATTACAAGTTTTATGGGGCAAGGCCTTAGACTATTTGATGCAGCAAGGCTAGGTGTATACCTGCATGGATTAACAGGGGACTTAGTGGCTAGAAAAAAAGGTGAAGTAGGTCTAGTTGCAAGCGATCTTTTAAATGTAATTCCCAGAGTGTTAAAAAAGTATTAGCTGGTGTAGCTCAACGGTAGAGCTCCTCACTTGTAATGAGGGGGTTGGGGGTTCGATTCCCTCCACCAGCTCCAGTAGCTCTTTTAAATAAGTAATAAAAAGTTCTGGGCAGGTGCCAGAGTAGCCAAATGGACTAGACTGTAAATCTAGCGGCGCAAGCCTACGGAGGTGCGAATCCTTCCCTGCCCACCACTTATTTTATGCGGGTGTAGTTCAGTGGTAGAACAGAAGCCTTCCAAGCTTCATACGGGAGTTCGATTCTCCTCACCCGCTCCAGAAGCATACCCTCATTAACACCCCGCCTTTGATGGAAAAGCAGGCCATTTGTGTAACCCTAGAAGTTTTTGATAAATACGCAAAAAGTTAGGCAAAACAAAAGTTTGCCATTTTTTACTTGACAAATTTTGAATTTTTGGTATAATTGGCCTACTGTTTTATATCACTATATAATATAGACATCTATAGAATGAATTTTTAGTGAATAAATCTTTGTGCGTTCCCCGTCGAGAAAGGACTAAAGAGGAGCGAGGGGGAATTTTTGTATTTTTTTGCCCATGTAGCTCAGTCGGTAGAGCACGTCCTTGGTAAGGACGGGGTCACCGGTTCAATTCCGGTCGTGGGCTCCATAAGTCAAAATGGAGGTGTAAGATGGCAAGAGAAAAATTTGAACGAACTAAACCACAC
>CAZCCH010000021.1:0-24853 GCA_964497315.1 uncultured Planctomycetia bacterium | reverse complement strand
GTCAACGATATCTTTAAAACTCAATTTGGGTAACATTTAATGTGAGTCAATTCGTTATAGCCTTGACTTTAGTATTAGCCTATGATACAATTTATAATGGAAGGCCGTAAGTTGGCAACGGTCTTTGTTTTTTGAAAACGGACCTTATAGGTTTCATACATATTTACCTAAAATATGGTCAGAAAGGAGGGTGAGAAAAGATGCGTAGGTTAAATCATAAGGGCTTTACTCTGGTTGAAATTATGATTGTTGTTGCAATTATAGGTTTATTAGCAGCGATTGCTGTGCCTAACTTCGTCCAAGCCAGAACAACCGCCCGAACAAATGCCTGCATTAATAATCTAAGAATTATTGATGCTGCAAAACAGCAATGGGCGCTGGAGAACAATCAGGCAGATACCGCAACCCCTACAGCGGCTAACTTAAATGCCTACATCAAAGGCACTACGGCTATTGTGACATGTCCGGCAGATGCGGCTGATACATTTGCTACAAGTTATACCATAGGTGCCGTAAATACAAATCCTGTATGTCGGATAGATGCCGCAAATCATGATTTACCATAAAGCAAACCAGTAGATAGAAGCCTACTGAAAAATGGCCCTCGGATACTCGAGGGCTATTTTTTTATTTTTATATTTGACAAAATGCTATTATTATATGATAATATATGCTGGTAATGTATGACTAATAGGGGCTTAAAGATGAAAAAGGCAAAAGATACCTCTAGCGCAGCTTTTACTTTAGTTGAAATACTTGTTGTTATTGTTATTATAGGTCTTTTGTCTATGATGGCAATGCCTTCTGTGACCAATGCCAGAGAAACCGCCCAGCGCAATGCCTGTATTAATAACTTACGTCAGATAGATGCAGCTAAAGAGCAATGGGCTATTGATAATTTCGCAGGCCGTGGAGTAACACCTCCTGCAGAAACTCGCGGTACGTATTCATCATGTTTAGCAGATTATATAAAAGGGGGTCTGCCTTATTGTGCTGCAGACCCATTAAAAGATTACGACAGTAGCTATGATGTGAAAGCAATAGGTACTGACCCAGAATGCTTAAAAGACACAACCCACCAACTAAGGCCATAAAAGGGAGGCATGAAATGAAACTGCCCGTAGATATATTGATTATTTTAGGTATTGCTTTTGGGCTTTTGGGAGTTATATCAAAAATTGCAGGAGAATCAATTCTTGGCTCAGCCATAAAGTCACCCATCAGCTATTTAATCTTAGGGATTTATTGTTTAGCGCTTGCGTTGATTTTGGATTTTAAGGCAAAAAATAAATAAAGTTCTTTCAATTTTTTATAAGCAATGAATACGTTAAAACTAAAGAAGGGTCTTACCCTTATAGAGGCAGTTTTTGCAACCCTTTTACTAGGTCTTACGATAGCCCTTGTACTTGGTACATTTGTATTGGGTAGGGTGAGTGCTAATAAGGCCAAGCATAGAATTGAAGCTTTAAATTTAGTGAGTGCCAAGATAGAAGATTTGAAAAATGCTAGCTATGATGCGATTGGTGATGAAAGCGCAGTAAGTGTTTTACTTGATAATGGCGCAACACCACTAGATACAAGCGATGATCTAATCGGGAGTCGTACCGTAAGTATTCAGTCTTTTGGTGACTATAAACAGATTGATGTTACTATAACCTGGAGTGAACCTAGTTGGGGAAGCTTTACGTCAGCGCAAGAGTCATTAATAACCCTTATCGGCGATTAGGATTTACGGCAGTTGAGGTTCTAATAGCCTTAGTTATTGTTACATTAGTTGTAACAATAGCAGTTGTGATTTATTTGATGGCTAATACTGCTTGGCAAGAAGCTTCTGCGCAGTTAGCCCTTCAGCGCAATGCCGCCTTAAGCATGGAAAAGATGACTAGGGGTATAGAAGTAATTAGTACTACAGGTGCTAGATGTGGAATTAGGGAGGCAGAGGCAATTAGTGCCCCGCTTGATGGTTCATCAGGCACAAGAATTGATTTTACAGGTTTAGATAGTACAGAGAGAAGTTTCTACCTAAATGAAGCTCAATTAATGTATGACCCTGATACTTCAGCCTCTGGCGATGAATACTCTTTGACAGGAAATGTGATAAATCTACAGTTTACAAGGAATGGAAGTATTGTTGATGTAACCTTACAACTTCAGAGGCAGGTGCGTGAGAGGACAATGGATGTAAATTTATCCACTACTATAAAGGGACGAAATCTATAATGAAAGGATTGGCATTTTTGTTGGTGTTGATTTTTGTTTTTGTCTTGGCAGTGGGAGCTACTGCCTTTATCGCTTTAAGTAATAATGAACTTAGGATGGTAAAGCGCCAGTCTGAGTCTACCCGTGCTTTCTACATTGCCGAAGGTGGATTTGAACGAGCGCGCAGCGATCTTGAGAAAGACGATGATTGGACAGATGGCGAAATTGCCGGAACTACTTATGATAAATCAAATGTAGATGCAGACGGGTATTATCTTCTAAACTATGATAGTGCTACAAGGACCTCGCTTGGAGGGGAATTTACTATTAGGCTCAAAGACATAACAGGAGAGGTTTTTGAAATTTGGGTTAAATCACAAGGCGTTTTTAACAATCTTTCAAGGACCATTGTTGGTATGGTGCAGTCATCTAGACGCCTGGGTAATCCTGCTGGGGTTACCTCAGCTATAGAGGCTGAGGGTGAGATAGATGTTAAAGGCAGTGCTGAGGTGAATGGAGATATATTAGAAGAAACAAATTTATCTTTTGAGGATATATTTGGTGCTACAGTAGAAGAAATGAGGCAAATTGCTCAAACCCACTACTCAGACACTTATTATACGACAGCCTTTAGCAATAATACGGCTACACAAGTTACCTGGATAGAGTCTAATGATGATGACCCAGAAATTACAACTACCGGATGGAATGGGAGTGGCATTCTTATCGTAGAAGATGATTTAAGGATAACCGGTGGCACCTTCAATGGCGTAATATGGGTAATTGGCAGTTTAACCATAAGTGGAAATCCCACTATAAACGGTGGTATATTTGTGCAGTGCAGTGTAGATACTGACACAAGCGTTAAAGGAAATGCTACTGTAAATTATGATAGCACCGCTGTGGGTAATGCCTTTTATGTGCTAACTTTACTGCCCTCAGGGATTGAAGACTGGCAGGAGGCTGAGTAAAAAGAAAATGAAACCAATAGTAGATCAGCTTTCAAAAATTTTTAAAAGAGAAAGAACCCCAGAAGCCAAAGTAGGCTTGGATATAGGTACCTATAGTGTAAAGATTATAGAGATAGGCGAGTCCGTTGATGAAAAACCTAAGGTTTTGAAATTTGGAATTGAGAAGATAAAGGGTGAAGCAACTATAGAAAATCAAGCAGCTGCCACAAAACGACTCCTTGAGCAAATGAATGTAAAGCAGGATTGGGTAAATTTATCTGTCTCAGGGCCTATGACTATAATTAGATTTATTACATTACCAAAAATGACAAAAGAAGACCTAAAGAAGGCCATTCGCTATGAAGCAGAGCGCCACATACCTTTTAAGGTAGATGAGGTAAACTTAGATGGCTATATCTTACAAGATAATTTAGAAAATGACAAAATGAAGGTACTCTTGGCTTGCGCGAAAAAAAAATTTCATAAAGCAAAAAATGGATATACTGAATGAAGCAGAGCTTTCTGCTAATTGCTTAGATGTGGATTGCCTTGCCCTGGCAAATTCCTTTCAATGCTATATCGGTAAACCTACTAAGCAAGCAGATAGCGTTAAGGCCTTGTTGAATATAGGCAATAGACTAACGCAGGTAGTTATAATCAGGGACGGGAACTTGGATTTTGTCAGGGAGTTGCAGATTGGCGGAGCAGATTTCACCTTAGCGATTTCTACTAAATTGGGAATTGATATGGATGCTGCAGAAGTTGCAAAACTCAGGCCTCAAGAAAGAATTGAAGAGATTAAAGCGGCTGCTCAAGCAGTACTGGAGAGGTTTTCAAATGAAGTAAGACTTTCATTTGATTATTACGAAAATCAAGTTGGAAAGGCAGTTGATGAGATTTATCTAAGTGGTGGGGGTAGCAGTTTTAGTGGATTAGCCAAGTTTTTAAAAGAGACAGTAGACTTAGATGTAATAATGTGGAATCCATTGGATAAATTTGAGTTAAATCCAGAAATTTCAAAACAGAAAATGAATGAACTTTCTACCTTTTTTGCAGTGGCAGCTGGATTGGCATTGCGATAGGCATATATGATAGAAATAAACCTATTACCAGAAGAGTTGAAGAAAGCAAAACGTGTTGCTAAAAGGCTAAAACCAAGCCAGGCAGCTATAATCCTCAAGAGCAAGCTGAAGGTTTTTGCTATAGGTGTCTTTGGATTTCTTATTTTTATATATGTCATAACAACTGTAGCTGTTGTGTTTCAGAACTACAGGATTGAAAAGTTATCCGCCAAGTGGGAAGAGATAAGACCGCAAAGCGAGAAGTTAAATGCAGTGAAAACTGATTTGAGAATCTTTAATAATAAGATTTCATCAATGAATAAGATGATGTCTAGAAGATTTTCATGGTCACAGAAGCTAAATAGTCTAAGTGATAGTGTAATACCGGGTATTTGGTTAACTAAGATTTCAATAGAAGAAAATGCAAAGCGATCTAATAGACCAAGGGAAATTTCATTGGTATCAGAGAAAGTTTTAGCCATTAAAGGTTCGGCTGTTTCCATGACTAATGAAGCGACTGCAATTATTGGTAAATTTATGAAGAGTCTTCAGAGGAACGAAAAATTTTCTGTTGATTTTGAAAAAATAGAATTAGGTTCTATAAGTAACAAAAAGGCGGCAGACATTGATGTTAAGGATTTTGAATTAATCTGTACATTCAAGACGAAGGAGTTCAATGAAAGACATTGATTTCAAAGACCCGGAGACGCAAAAAGTTACAACAGGCCTCATTGTAGGAGTTTTGATAGTTTTGGCAAGCCTTACTTTCTTAGTAGTGCCTAAGGTTAGCAGGTTATTCGCACTGCTTTCTGAAACCTCTAGGTTAAAGACTGACATGCGTAGCGTCCAGCGAGACATGGTTCAAATTCGCGCTCTCGAGAAAAAACGCGATTTTATAAAAAAGCAAATAGCCGAATATGAAACAGGGTTTTTAGATGCTTCAAAAATCCCTGTTTTCCTAGAAGAGCTTTCAGAATTGGCCAAGGAATGCAATGTTAAATTAACTGCGCTTAAACCCATGGAGGTAACAACTGAATTTAAATCAGGACTTGGGGTGAATAGCGAAGGTGGCGCAGTACGGCATTCAGGAGGGTTTTATGAAGAAATCCCCATATATATCCGGGCAGAATGCGGTTATCACCCTTTAGGAAAATTTATAAACAGGCTTGAAGTGGGCAATAGATTTGTTAGGATAACTGACATAAAAATACAGGGCCAAAGAGAAAAACCAAGGTTGCATAAGGTGGATTTGATTATAGAGACAATAGCAAACGTAAAAAAACAATGAAGCGATATCTTTTTATATGTTTAGTTTTTTCTTGTTGCTTGCTAGTTGCGAGAGGGGCAGTAGCTAAACAAGACCCATTGATTTTAGAAAACCAAGACTTTACCTATGACACCAAGGGGACGCGCGATCCTTTTATGCCTCTGGTTACGAAAGAAGGAATATATATATCTGGGGTTGGATTTGAGAGCACTGACGGGGTAAGCCTGGAGGGAATTTTGTGGGATCCAGAAGGCAAAAATTCCCAGGCAATATTAAATGGTACGATATTCCAAGAGGGTGAAAGAATAGGAGATATCAAGGTATTGAAGATTGAACAAGCAAAAGTCTATTTAATGGTTGGCAGCAAACAAATCTGCATTGAAGTGGTAAAACGCGAATAAACACAAACGGTAGCGGAAAAAGAGTAATTGGGGGCAGAATTATGAGAAAACATAGATTCCTTTTTAAAGCCATGAGTTGTGTTTTTGGAATTATCTTAGGTTTTAGCCAGGCAGGGATTTGCTTGGTGGAGGAAGTAGACGTCACAGAGGAGGCAAAGCACCCAAAAGAAAAAATCCCAATTTTACCCACTGGTTATGTAACAGTGGATTTTAAAGATGCGGATATACTTAATGTACTTAGGGTTTTGGCTTTAAAAGGCGGTGTGAATATTGTAGCAGGCAGGGATGTGCAGGGAACAGTTACTATTAGACTAACAAATGTGCCTTGGGATAAAGCCCTCGATACAATATTAAAGACGTATGATTTTGGTTATGAACGAGACGGGGACATAATTATCGTAAGCAGTCTTGAGAAACTTACAAAGAAAAAACAGGCTGAGGCAGAATTAGCAGAGGTACAAGATTCAATTACCGAAGTTTTTCACCTGCAGTATCTAGATGCTAATGATGCAAAGGATGCCATAGAACCTATGTTGTCTGCGCGTGGGAGCATTTCTATATTAAAGATGAGTGGCCAGGCTGGATGGGAATTTGGTGCTGGTGCAGAAGAATTAGATAAACTTGAAAGGCGAAAGGCAACAGGTCAATCACGCTCTAAGACACTTATAGTTTCCGATATACCACCACGGATGGAACAAATTAGGGCCATGGTAAAAAAGCTTGATATTGAGCCGCAGCAGATTCTTATTGAAGCTAGGATTATGGAGGTGGATAGAGATTTATTGAAAGATATCGGCGTAGATTGGGGTACAGGATCAACAGGGGCAGAATCATCAACTATTACTTCTACACATATAAAGAAAACCGTAGACGGGGAAATTGTTGAGGCAGTTGGCGGGCATTCACTTGGCAGTCAAGTGACACCTTCGATATTTGACCCAAAGTCAACCGGCATTACAGCTGCAAACACAGGGCTTAAATTTTTATATCAACGTTTACGGGGAAATCAATTTGAAGTAGTCCTTCATGCCCTAGAAGAAGATGTGGATACCAACACCCTATCTGCACCGAGGATTTTGACTGTAAGTAACCAGGAAGCTACTATAATGGTTGGTACCCGCTGGCCTATACTAAAGACTGAAACAGAAGAAGGTATAGTAAGTACCACACTAGACTATTATCAAGACATTGGAATTCAATTAAATGTGGTTCCTCAAGTGAGTGCCGAGGAATTCATAAACATGGTAATTCACCCTGCGGTTACTGAGAGGCTTACTACTATAGGGGAAAACCAGTATCCTGTAATAACTACACGTGAAGCCGAGACACGTATATTACTAAAAGATGGTGAAACCGTTGTAATAGGTGGTTTACTGAAGGATGTTAAGAAGGTGGGTGTTACGGGTGTACCTATCTTAAAAGATGTACCTCTTATAGGGGCCCTTTTTAGAAGGGATACCAAGGATATTGAGAAGATAGATCTTTTGATATTCATTAGCGCTCGCATTATTAAGCCGGGCGAGTATTCAGAAGAAGAAGTGGCTCTTTTAAAGAGGGGGCATGATGCAATTAAGGAAATCAAAAAAGAAAGAAGATGAAAAAACTACTTATATCTTTGTTTATTTTAGTTGCCAGCGTTGTTTTAGTTACAAATTATGCAAGTGCTGAATATAAGGATGAGTTTAAAAAAGCAAGTGACCTTAAGAAATATAAAGGTTTTGACGATGTCGATACAGCGAATTTGATAAAGGGAACAACCTCGGTTATACATAAAGAAAATTTAGAAATTTTAAAACTTCTTAAAGAAATTGAACTTGAAATTTCCGAATTGCAGAAGGCAGTTAAAAAGTTACAAGTTGCTAGATAAGGCGAAGATTTGAAGCAGAAAATTTTGGTTGTGTTTAGTAAAACCGGCCTAATGAGATTTATATCTCATCTTGATTTGATGAGACTTTTTCATAGGGCCTGCCGAAGAGCTGATCTTCCCATAGCTTTAAGCAAGGGTTTTAGCCCGCGCCTGAAAGTAGGTTTTAAAAGAGCCCTTAAATTAGGACTTGAAAGCCAGAATGAAGAGGCAATATTTGAAATTGATGGCTGGATAAAACCAGAAACCTTTAAGGCAAGGCTAGAGAAAGAGCTCCCCGAAGGCATACAACCCAAAGAGGCAAGGATATATTAAAATGCAAAAAGAGATACTAATAACAGCTGAACCTCAAGAGAAAAGGGTAGCCGTTGCAACAAGCGGGCTCCTTGAGGAATTTTTCGTAGAAAGAGAATCCATACAAAGAATTGCAGGAAATATCTATTTAGGAAAGGTTGTTTCCATAACCAAAGGAATTGGTGCGGCTTTTGTGGATACAGGCCTTGGGAAAAATGGTTTTCTTTATGTTTCTGATGTAGTAGGCTTGGCTGAAGAAATTGGGGGTACTCAAGAGGCAATATATGATGGAGCTCAAAAGGAGGAACCCAAGACTACTACTACCATAGATAAGATATTGCACAAGGGTCAGGAAATAATGGTGCAAGTGGTAAAAGAATCAATAGGTACCAAAGGCCCAAGACTTACAACAAAGATAGCCTTGCCCGGAAGATACCTTGTTTTAACACCTATGCAGCACCATTTTGGCGTATCTAAGCGAATTGATGATGCCAATGAACGCAACCGATTAAGAAATATATTAAAAGAATTAAAAGTTCCCAAAGAGATGGGCTTGATAGTCAGGACTGCTGGTTTAGGCCGGACTAAAAGAGATTTCATTAGGGACTTGAAGTTTTTATTAAATTTATGGAAGAAGATAAAAATTCGCTCAAAACGCACAAAAGAGATACCGACGCTTTTATACCAGGAGCACGATTTAATCTTTAGGGTCATAAGGGATTCTTTTACCGGAGATATAAAAAGAATTATTGTAGATTCAAAGGATGTCTATAAAAAGACCGCACATTTCCTAAGGTCTTTAATGCCAGGTGCAAAAGTCAAGCTAGAGTTTTACAAAGGTCAGCTTCCTCTTTTTGAAAAAAAAGGTATAGAGCGGCAGATAGAGCAAATTTACGAAAGAAAGGCATACTTAAAAGGAGGCGGCTATTTAGTAATTGAACCAACAGAAGGGCTTGTGTCTATAGATGTAAATACTGGCAGGCAAGTCGGAAGTAAAAATGTAGAGGACACTGTTTTTGCAGTAAATTTAGAAGCAGCAAAACAACTTCCCAGACATATTAGACTGAGGGACTTAGGAGGTATAATTGTAATTGACTTTATAGATATGAAGTCAACAGAGCACAAGAAAAAGGTTTTCAAGGCCCTTGAAGAGGCATTAAAGCCTGATAGGGCTAAGACTAATATACTACGGATATCAGAATTAGGCTTAGTAGAGATGACAAGACAAAGGACAGGAGGACCTCTTGAAAGTTTGGCTTATAGAGAATGTCCCTACTGCCAAGGAAGAGGGTCTGTAAAATCTACAACTACGGTAGCTATAATTACATTGAGGAAATTAAAGCAATTCCTTAAAGAAAAGAAATCAAAGAGGGTGGAGTTGATAGCCCATCCTGATATAGTAGCAAGACTTCTTACTGAAGATAGGCGTTCTGTATCTGATATTGAACGCAGGTTCAGGACAAAGATTAGTGTTAAACCGGATAAGTTCATCCATTTGGAGAACATAAAAATACAGGGAGTATAAAAGATGTATGCAATAATTGAAATTGGAGGCAAGCAGTACAAGGTTGAAAAAGGCGATGAAATAAAAACACAGAAAGTGCACGTCAAGGAAGGCAAATCCTATAAAGCAGAAGGAGTTTTATTGCTTAAGGAAGGACGCAAGATTTCAGTAGGGGAGCCTTATCTTAAGGGAAAGACAGTTACCTGTGAAGTACTGAAGCATTTAAAAGGGAAAAAAACCATTGCTTATAAGTATAAAAAAAGGAAAAAGACAAGGTGGAAAAAAGGACATAGACAGAATTTAAGCTTATTGAAGATAACTGAAATAAAGTGAGGTGAATATAAATGGCACACAAAAAAGGAATGGGTTCTACCCGCAACGGACGGGATAGCAGATCAAAACGATTAGGTCTTAAGTGTTCCGGAGGACAATCTGTGACCGTTGGTTCTATTCTTGTAAGGCAGCGGGGGACCAAACTTAGGCCAGGTATGAATGTTGGCAAAGGCAAGGACGATACGTTATTTGCTTTAAAAGACGGCATAGTATGTTTCCCAAAGCCTAGGTACATTTGCGTACGACCCAGTAAGTAATATGTTTATAGATAGAGCCTTGATTCATGTAAAGTCAGGCAAGGGTGGAGATGGGTGTACAAGTTTTTTTAGAGATAAATTCACAACACACCCAAAACCAGATGGTGGAAATGGCGGCAGAGGTGGAGATGTAATTATCAAAGCCGACCCCAATGTAAACACTCTGCTGGATTTTCAGTATAGGAGGCATTTTAAGGCAACGCCCGGTGTAAATGGCAGTAGCAACAAGAAAAAGGGACACGACGGAAAATCCTGCACTATAAAAGTACCCCCAGGCACTGTAATAAAAGATACCTCCACACAAGATGTCTTGCGGGATTTAAATTCTTCTAAGGCCGAGGTAATTGTTTTAAAAGGTGGCAGGGGTGGTAGCGGCAATGGAGGCCGTCGAGAAGCTACCCGTGGTGAACAGGCTAGTGAATTAGACCTTAACTTAGAATTAAAACTGATTGCAGATGTTGGCATAATTGGTCAACCGAATGCCGGTAAGTCAACCTTAATATCAAAAATCTCAAAGGCTAGGCCAAAGATAGCAAATTACCCATTTACTACAACTGCTCCAGTATTAGGTATTGTAGAACTTAGCGAGAACAGAAGGTTCATAGCATGCGAAATCCCAGGATTGATAGAAGGAGCACATACTGGCAAGGGTTTGGGATTCGAGTTTTTAAGGCACATAGAAAGAACTCGCATATTAATTCATGTGGTAGATGTTGCTGCCTGGGAGGGGAGTGACCCTTACAAAAATTATCAGCTCTTAAACAAAGAATTAGCACTTTATAGTAAAAAAATTGCACAAAAACCACAAATAATAGCAGCAAACAAAGTAGATTTAGCCAAGACTAAAGAAGATTTGAAGATTTTTACTAAACAATTAAAGAAAAAAGTCTACCCAATATCAGGTATGACAGGTGAAGGACTAAAAGAATTACTTGGAGCAGTCTGGAAGAAACTAAAATGAAAAGAAAAATTAATAAACTAAATAGGGTTGTTGTTAAAGTAGGGACAAGTGTACTTACTAGCGGCACCCAAAGGCTGAATAAAGCCCAGATTAGCCGTTTGGTAGCACAAGTCTGTTCATTGCTGAATAGAAACATCCAAGTAACAATAGTTTCATCAGGAGCTATAGGTGCTGGAATGGGTGTACTTAAACTTAAAAACAGACCCAAGGATTTACCGAGACTTCAAGCAGCTGCTGCTGTAGGTCAAAGTCAGCTTATGAAAATCTATGACGATTTTTTTAAAAAAAGACAAAGGCATGCTGCGCAACTCTTGTTAACAAGAGAAGACTTTCTAGATAAGAGAAGATATAAAAATGCGAAAAATACCTTATTTACCTTGTTGGGCTATAAAATGGTACCGATTATAAATGAAAATGATACCGTATCTGTAGATGAAATAAAATTCGGCGACAATGATGAACTTTCCGCATTAGTTGCAAAGTTGATACACGCCGATCTTTTGATAATCCTTTCAGATGTTGATGGGCTTTGTAAGGATGGAGATGTTATCGGTATTATTAAAAAGATTACCCCAAAAATTAAAAGAATTGCTAAGGGGACTACCAAGGAATCCGCTATGGGTGGAATGATTACCAAGCTAGAGGCAGCGAGAATCGCAACAAGCTCAGGAATTTCCTGTATAATAGCAAACGGTTCTACCAAAAATATATTAACCAAATTAATTGACGGTAAACCCTTAGGTACGTTGTTCACAAAGAGAGCATCGAAATGAAAGACACAAGATATATTATAAAAATGGCTCAAGATGCCAAGGAGGCTTCCAGGCAAATTGCGAATCTTTCAACCAGCAGGAAGAATAAAACCCTTCTTGCGATGGCGAATTCCTTGAAAAGCTCTAAGAGGTCTATAATCTTAGCCAATAAGAAAGATCTAAGACTGGCCAAAAGAAAAGGTTTATCACAGGCTATGGTTGACAGGCTTACTTTAACCGAATCAAGAATTAACTCTATGGTTAATTCCCTAAGGCGGGTTGCCAGACTGAAAGACCCCATCGGAGAAATCATCCAGCGAAGGCGTAGACCCAATGGCCTTAAGATAAAAAAAATAAGAACCTCAATAGGGGTTATAGGTATAATTTATGAATCAAGGCCTAATGTAACTTGTGATTGCGTAGCACTTTGTCTAAAAACTGGCAATAGTGTAATATTAAAAGGTGGCAAGGAGGCGATAAATTCCAATATTGCGATATTTAAGGCATTAGAGAAGGCAGTGGCTAGAAACAGCTTGCCTAAGGCTAGCATAAATTTAATTACCACAACTGATAGAAGGGCGGTTTCTGTACTTTTGGGCCTTTCGGAATTAGTAGACCTTATAATCCCAAGAGGTGGAGAGGGGCTTATAAGGCAGGTAGCAAGGCTTTCTAAGATACCGGTCGTCAAACATTACAAAGGGGTGTGTCATACTTATGTAGATGAAGCAGCAGATTTAAATGTGGCCCAGAAGATATGCTACAATGCCAAGGTCCAAAGACCCGGTGTATGCAATGCCATGGAAACTTTACTTGTGCATGAAGATGTCGCTGTTAGGTTTTTACCTGGCATGATAAAAGAATTTAAGAAAGCAGGCGTAAAAGTTAAAGGATGCGCTATTACACGAAAGATTGTAAAGAGCGTTAAGCCGGTAAGCTTAAAAGATTGGTCAGAAGAATACCTAGATTTGATACTTTCCGTAAAAGTTGTGTCAAACTTGAATGAGGCAATTGAGCACATAAATAGATTTGGTTCCATGCATTCAGATGCAATAATTACCGATGATAAAAAGAGTGCAGAAAAATTTCTAAAGGAGATAGATTCTGCCTGTGTGTATGTAAATGCCTCTACCAGATTTACTGATGGAGGAGAATTTGGTCTTGGTGCAGAAATAGGCATAAGTACTGATAAGATACACGCACGTGGTCCAATGGCACTTGAAGAATTGACTACGTATAAGTATATAATTGTTGGCTCAGGACAAATCAGGTCATAGACGTTATGAAAATAGGAATACTAGGGGGGACTTTTAACCCAATACATAAAGGCCACCTAAATCTCGCAAGAGAGGCTTGCAAGAAACTAAAATTAAATAAAGTATTTTTTGTGCCAGCATATATACCACCGCATAAGAACATAAAAAGTATGACATCGGCAAAGAATAGGCTTAAGATGGTGGAGCTGGCAATAAAAGGCAATTTAAAATTTGCAATTTCAGACTTTGAAATTAAAAAGAAAGGCAAATCTTATTCTGTAAGGACATTGACTAAATTTAACAAAAAATTTGGCAAAAATGCCAAGCTTTTCTTTTTAACAGGTGCCGATTCTATTAGAGAGCTAAAGAAATGGAAACACATAGATAGAATATTTAAATTAGCAGATTTTGTTATAGCAACAAGACCTAAGTTTATATTTAAAAAGTTACCAAAAGGGGCAATAAGATTAAAGATTAAACCCCTAGATATATCTTCAACTCAGATACGAAAGAAGCTAAAAAATAAATTATCGGTGGACAATCTTGTTCCAAGGTCAATTGCCAACTATATAAAACAAAAAGGACTTTATGAAAATGGTTGAGATATTTTTTAAAAAACACAATGGGAAGTTAATCACAGATTTAACCATTAAAGACATACCTGATATCCTTAAAGGAAAAGAAGGCCTCCTGTGGGTGGACATAGAAATAAACCCGGATGAAAAAATAGAACCATTGCTGGAAACTTTCGGCATTCACCCATTAACAATAGAAGACTGCACAGTGCCCAATGTCAGACCTAAACTTGAGCAATTTGAAGAATATCTGTTTTTGGTTTTACATGCGGTAAGCTATGAGCAGAAAGAAAAAAAGGTAAGATTGTCTGAGTTAGATTTGTGTCTTGGGAAGAATTTTCTGATTTCTGTACATGGAGGAGCTATACCTTCGGTAGATTTAGCTAAGCAACGCACAAGAGAAAATCTTAGCAATTTTAACAAAGGTGCAGATTTTCTTCTTTATTCTATAATTGATGCGTTGGTAGATAATTATTTTCCAATCCTTGGTCAGCTAGACAGAAATTTTGATCAACTGGAAGATGAAATGTCAGCAGAGCCAACACCTAAAACCTTAGACCATTTGTATGACTTGAAAAAAGATGTTGGATATCTAAGAAGGACGCTTGGTCCTCAAAGAGATATAGTTAATCTTTTAGCAAGAGGCCATTATGCGCTTATCAAGCAAACCCACTACCATCACTTTAGGGACATTTATGATCACTTGGTGCGGTTGAGCGATTTGGTAGATATAAGCCGTGATGCAGTAGCTGATATTTTAGATGTTTATGCGTCTGTTTCCTTTAACAGGTTTAATGAAATTACAAAGGTCCTTACCATTATAGCTACAATAATGATGCCATTGACTTTAATCACTGGAATATATGGCATGAACTTTAAATACATGCCTGAAATTGCCCATAGATATGGATATCTTTTCTTTTGGGTACTTATGCTTTTGGTTACATTAGGCATGCTTACCTTTTTTAAACGTCGCAAATGGCTTTAAATCTTACACTAAGATTTGTGTTACTTGCAGTTTTAATAATACTATCAGGACTTTTTTCTGCTAGTGAGACCGCACTTTTTTCTCTTTCCAAGATTCGCTTAAGAAGACTTTCTTCCAAGCACCCAAAGGCAGGAAAGGTTGTATCCGACCTGCTTGACCATCCAAGAAATACCCTTACCTCAATTTTAGTCGGAAATATGCTTGTTAATGTTACCATAAGCGGCTTGGTTACTTCTATGTCTGTGATAGCATTTGGAGAAGTAGGCCTTGGAATAGCTATGGGAAGCTTGACTTTCGTGCTTTTGATTTTTGGAGAATTAACACCAAAGACATTCGCTATAAGAAATGCACAAAGTTTTTCTTTGGTAATTGCAAAACCGCTTTTCGTATTTAGTAAATTAATTTTTCCCTTACGATGGTTGCTTAAGAAAATAACTGATTTCTTTTACCTTTTGCTTGTGGGGAAAAGACAGGTTAAAGAGCCTCTAGTTACCCAAAGAGAACTCCAGACGTTAGTTTCCATGGGAGAAAAGGAAGGTATTCTAGATAAAGACGAAAAGCAGATGATACATGCTGTGTTTGATTTTAGCCAGCGGGGGGTGGATGAAATCATGACGCCCAGGGTAGATATAATCGCAGCTGGTAAAGAAATTTCGTGTTCCGAATTGATACATATCATGGAGGAATCCAAGCATAACAAGATCCCCATATATGAGGAAACTATAGATAGCATTAAAGGTGTAGTTTATATGAAGGATGCCGTGCTTGACCCCAAGCCAGATTGGCAGAGACTTACAAAACCTGTCCTTTTCGTACCTGAAACTAAAAAAATAGATGATCTATTAATTGAATTTCAGTCAAAAAAGATTTACATTGCCATTGTAGTTGATGAGTATGGAGGTACCTCAGGACTTGTTACCATGGAGGATATCTTAGAGGAAATAGTCGGTGAAATCAGAGATGAGTATGATAAAGCAGAAGGGAAAATAGTCACATTAGACAAAGATACATTCAGAATAGACGGTGGCGTATCAATATACGATGTTAATGAAGAATTAAAATTAAGCTTGCAGACAGAAGAAGCTGAAACCTTAGGTGGATATGTCTTAGCACTCTTTGATAAGATTCCAGAAGTAGGTGAGACGATAAAAAAAGACAATCTTTCTTTCACTGTTAATGTGGTAAGAGAAAACCGCATTAAAAAAGTTACTATAAAGAGGCAAACCAGGTGAGTATTTTTATTACAATATCCCTTATAGCATTTTCTATCTTACTTGAAGGGTTTTTCTCAGGTTCAGAGACAGGCCTTATCTCTATCAATAGGATAAAGTTAAGACATTTGGTGTATGCCAAGATAAAAGTAGCTTCGCAATTACAGGAATTGCTTAATAGGCCTGATAGATTTTTAGGTACCACTTTAGTAGGCACAAACATATCGGTTATAATCGCATCGTGCCTTTTTGCCAATCTCATAGTGCAAAGGATTGGAGTTGGATATGAATGGCTTACTACAGTTTGCCTTGCTCCTTTTATATTGATATTTGGAGAAATTTTACCTAAGTCGATATTTAGACAAACCGCAGATAGAATTATTTTAAGGCTTGTGCCACTTCTAAGGTTTTTCTCTATTTTTCTTTTTCCTGTTGTGTGGCTTGTTAGTTCTATTAGCAATCTAATTCTTTTACCAATAAGCGGATTTGCAAAGCCTACAAAGAAAAGCCCATTTGTTACAAGAGAAGAATTGCGTTATTTGGTTCAGGAGAGCGAGAGAGAAGGCGTTATAGAGCCACATGAACGCTCGCTGATATATAGTATATTTGATTTTAGTACAAAGAAGGTGAAGGATATAATGATTCCATTAAAGAAAATGGTTTCTTTGGATTCACAAAAGACAGTCGAGGACTTAAGACAGCTTGTAAGAAAAACCCGCTATGCACGCATTCCTATATATGAGAAACAATCAGGAAACTTTGCAGGTATTATAAATATATTTGATTGCATTTACGAGAAGACCCCTACTAAGACTTTATCTGGATTAGTAAGACCGGTTATGTTTTTATCGCAAGATGAGCCTATTGATAGAGTTTTGCTTGCCCTGCAGCTCAAGCACCAACAAATGGCTGTTTTGGTTGATAAAGCAGAAAAAGCAGTAGGTCTTGTTACTATTGAAGATTTACTAGAGGAGATAGTAGGTGAGATGTAGGGGTATAATCGCAAAAGCATAATCCCTTGACTTTTAAGTAGTAGCTTGTTATACTATTTTTCAGAGTAAACAACCATCAACTTTCAAGGAGGTAGGTAAATGGAAGCATATTGCGTGAAGTGCAAAGCTAAAAAAGAGATGCAAGATGCAAAGCAGGTTACGATGAAAAACGGCAGACCTGCCATGAAGGGTAAATGCCCTGATTGCGGTACAGGTATGTACTGCATTATGAAGTCTGCCAAGTAAGAAGGGGTGAAGAGACTATAGACAGCAAAAGAAAAGCCCTTTTAATAGCTAAGGTTGCTTTAGATAAAAAGGCAGAAGATGTAGTTGTTTTAGATGTAAGAAAAGTTTGTAACTTTACTGACTTTTTTATAATAGCCAGTGGTACCTCTAGTAGAAGGATTAAGGCCATTGTTGCCTGGATTGAGGAAGAACTGGCAAAGAAACGTATTAAGGCAAATCACATTGAAGGTAAAGCTAATGCCTTATGGGCATTATTAGACTATAATAATGTAATTGCCCATATTTTTTCACAACCAGTTAGAGAATTTTATTCCTTAGAACAGCTGTGGGGCGATGCACCGAAAGTAAAAATCTGAATAGGGGCAGACACCATTAATTTTTTAATCACGGTAAGTTATGGTTCTGTCCCCGTTTATTATTATGAAAACTTTACAAGATACATTAATTAGCCTAATACATGACGCAGCCAAGCAGGCAGGATATAAAGTAAAGCCCGATCAAATAATACTTGAGACACCAAAAGACAAAAGCCACGGAGATTTTTCTACAACTCTAGCACTACGTTTAGCCACCCAGCAAAAAAAACCACCCTTGAAAATTGCTAATGAAATATCAACCCACATCCAACGAAACCTCAAAAATCACCCAAGGTTACAAAATAAATTTGAAAAAGTAAATGTTAAGGGAGGTTTTATAAACCTTTTTCTTAGTAAATCTGCCCTTTATGATTGCCTTAGACAAATTCAAAAGGAGAATGAAAAATACGCAGATTCTAAAATAGGTAAAGGGATTAAGGTATTAATCGAATTTGTTAGTGCGAATCCCACAGGTCCCCTAAGCGTGGCCCATGGCAGGCAGGCAGCTGTTGGCGATAGCCTAGCGAATATATTGCAGGCAACGGGGTTTAAGGTATCAAGAGAGTATTTTGTTAATGACGAAGGTCGCCAGATACACCTTTTAGGTGAGTCTATATGGGTACGCTATAGAGAAATCCTCGGTAAAGAAGAAAACTTCCCAGAGGAAGGCTATAAGGGCGAATACATATATGATATTGCGAAATCCATCATAGAAAGATACAAAGATAAGTTTTTAAAGAAAGATTTCAGTAAGACAAAAGACTTTTTTGTTTGCTATGGCTGTGAGTATATTCTTAAATCAATAAAAAATGATTTAGAAGAATTCGGTGTGAGTTTTGATATATGGACATCGCAGAAAGCCTTAAGAAGATCAGGTAAAATAGAGAAGGTACTTAAGCTGTTAAAGAAAAAAGAGTTTCTTTATTCAAAAGAAGGGGCATTGTGGTTTAAATCAATGCATTTCGGTGATGATAAAGACAGAGTGGTAATTAAAAGTGATAGCTCTTTTACATACCTTGCCCCGGATATAGCATATCACCAGGATAAATTTAGGCGTGGGTTTAAAATTTTAATTGATATTTGGGGGCCGGATCACCATGGCTATATCGAACGCGTTAAGGCAGCCATAGAGGCACTGGGTTATTCTAAAGAGCAGGCCTTCTTTCTAATTGTGCAACTAGCTACTCTTTATGAAGGTAGAAAGGTTATACCTATGTCCACAAGGGCAGGCGAATTTATTACATTAAAACAGGTCACAAAAGAAGTAGGAAAAGATGCGTCCAGGTTTTTCTTTCTTATGCGCAGGCTTTCAAGTCATCTTGATTTTGATTTGGAACTAGCCAAAAAGAAGTCCTTAGAGAATCCTGTATATTACATACAATACGCCCATGCTAGAATATGCAGCGTGCTTGAGCTTGCGAAACAGAAGAAATCTTTAAAACCTCAAGCCAGGCTAGAATTGCTTAATCAGCCAGAAGAGCTAAAAATGATAAAAACCCTCAAACTTTTTCCTCAGGTTCTTGCATCCTGTGCAAATACAAAAGACCCGCATGGCTTGATAGTTTATCTACAAGACTTAGCTTCTAATTTTCACTCCTTTTATGATAAACACAGGGTCATAACTCAACAAACCCCACTGTCTGCGGCAAGATTGGTTCTTGTGGATTCAGTTAGGATCACACTTGCCAAGGGCCTTCGATTACTAGGTATCTCAGCCCCAAAAAAGATGTAATTAAAGACACAATTAGCCATAGGCAGAAATTTTAAAATGGGTACAGATATTTTTAAATCAATAAAAATCTATAAAGGTATGCACCTTGATTTAGAAGAGGTTTTACCTCAGTTGGACGACCTTGGATACACGCACAGCGATGCGGTTAACCACCAAGGTGACTATTGCGTGCGTGGTGGAATAATAGATATTTTCATAATAGGGTTCGATGATCCCGTCAGGATAGAGCTACAGTATACAAAGGTCTTATCTATTAGAACCTTTGACCTTATAGACAGTAACTTCTTAGCTGAGCACAGCATGGTTATATTGCTTCCGATAAAGGGAATTTCCCCTAAAAAACTAAGAGCGCATTTTTTTGAATACACCGATGAGGTACCAATAAATAATTTCATAGATATTGAACCTGGAGATTTAATCGTCCACATAGAATATGGAATAGGGAAATATCTCGGTATAGAAAAATTAAAGGTTGGCAAAAAATACACAGATCATATCGTCTTGGAATATGCCGACTCTGATAGATTGCTCATTCCCATAGATGAGATGCACTTAATTCAAAAATACATAGGTTTTGAGGGAAGGCCGCCAAAATTATACAAGCTAGGTTCTAGATTATGGAAAAAAGTAAAAGAAAATGCCAAAGAAAGTGTGCAGTCCTTAGCAAAAGAATTATTGGAATTTCAGGCAAAGAGAGAGTCCATGAAGGGGCTTTCTTTTTCCAAGGACACAGATTGGCAAGGTACCCTTGAGAAAAATTTCCCCTATGAAGAGACTCCTGATCAGACAAGATGCGCACAAGAGGTAAAACGTGACATGGAAGCCCCAAGGCCTATGGACAGACTCTTGTGCGGTGATGTGGGTTATGGCAAAACAGAGGTTGCATTGCGCACTGCATTCAAGGCAGTGATGGATAACAAACAAGTTGCTATATTAGTCCCTACTACTATTTTGGCTGAACAACATTTTACAACATTTACAAAGAGACTAGAAGAATTTCCAGTAAATGTCCAGATGCTTTCTAGGTTTAAACCTAGAAAGGCACAAAAACAAATTCTAGAAGGATTAAAGGCAGGTTTTGTAGATATCGTAATTGGTACGCATAGGTTGGTTTCTGCTGATGTCAAATTTAAAGATTTAGGTCTTGTAATAATTGATGAGGAACAACGCTTTGGTGTCAAACACAAGGAGCGATTAAAAAAGGTGAGGCTTTTGGTGGATGTTTTAACCATGACAGCCACTCCCATCCCACGCACACTTTATGTATCCTTGATGGGGGCGAAAGATATGTCTATACTAAATACCCCGCCACCAGACAGACTTCCAATTCAAACAAAGGTTTGCAGATTTAGCAATGAATTAATTAAACAGGTAATATCAAAAGAGATCAAGCGGGGAGGACAAGTCTTTTTTGTGCACAACAGAGTTAAAGGCATTGATGCAATTGCAAATAAATTGAGGATGCTTACCCCAGGTGCAAAGATTGATGTAGGTCATGGGCAAATGCATTCTGCAGAGCTAGAACGAGTAATGATAGATTTTATTGATGGTAAAACAGACATTTTGGTGTGCACAAATATTGTAGAATCAGGCATAGACATTCCCAATGCCAATACCATTTTAATAAATCGTGCTGATATGTTTGGTTTAGCCGATCTCTACCAATTAAGAGGTAGGGTTGGTAGATTTAAAAAGAAGGCATTTGCTTATTTTTTAGTCCCAAAGGGCTTAATGTTAGAAGGTGTGACAAAAAAGAGATTGCGTGCAGTGGCCAAATTTACTGCCTTGGGTTCTGGTTTTAAGATTGCTATGGAAGACTTGCAATTAAGAGGTGCCGGCAACATATTAGGTGCTCAACAACACGGTTTCATTGCCTCAGTAGGGTTTGATCTTTATTGCAGGTTGTTACGACAGGCAATTAATTTGCTAAAAAGCTCTTAATACTTGACTTTTATAAGCCAAATTGATATACTATCTTTCGATAATAATATTATATATAAAAAAGGAGGCAGTAAAATGAATCACAAGGTTATTTTTGCATGGATAGCATTGGTAATGTTTGTAATTGCAGGATGTGGACAGGTTACGCAAAAGAATGTTTTAGCTAAAGTCAACAGACAGGTAATTACTGTTGAACAATTTGATGAGAAACTAGATGCCTTGCCACCTTATTTTAAATCAATGGCGAGTGAGAATAAGGACAGGTTTCTTGATGAATTGATAAATGAGAAGCTCTTTTATGAAGAGGCCTTAAGGTTAGGATTGCATAAAGCCTCTGAAGTAAAAGAGTTAATACAAGAAGCAAGAAGCAAGATAATGATAGCCAAATTGATAGATGAAAAGATATCAAAGGTCTCTGAGGTAGGTGATGAGCAAATTCAGCAATATTATGTTAAAAATAGAAACGAATTTGTTGCACCCACTCAGTATAGGGCCAGTCACATCCTTGTCTCTATAGAAGAGAAGGCAAGCCAAATTTTAGAGCGCCTAAAAGCAGGGGAAGATTTTGCAGAAGTTGCCAAGATAGAATCCATTGATCCTTCCAAGGGCAAGGGAGGCGATTTGGGATTTTTCAGCAAGGGACAGATGATTCCTTCATTTGAAACCGCCTGCATGCAGTTAAACGTAGGTAGCTTAAGCGGAGTCGTCAAAACGCAATTTGGATATCACATAATAAAACTTACGGATAAAAAAGAATCTTCTATAAAGAAACTAGATGAAGTCAAAGAACAAATAAGACAGAAATTATTGACAAAGGGTAGGCAGGAGAAGCTGCAGGAATTGGTAAGTCAACTTCGCCTTAAGGCAAAGATAAAAGTCAATAAGGAATTGTTAGAATCCAAATAAAGCCACAAGTTTACAAATAGATGAGTATCGGTAAAACCATTAGCTTGCCACTAGTTGCATTTATCATATTGCTTGGTAACTCTCTTTGTGCAGATGTTGTTGATAAAATTGTAGCGATAGTCAATGATCAGCCAATTACAAACGCTGAAGTAAAAGCTACAATGGTGCCTATATCTGAAAAGTATAAGCTCCTTTATGAAGGTAGAGAGTTGACCGCCAAGCTAAATGAAGCCCACCAAAAAATTGTTCAAAAATTAATACACGACAAATTGATACTTCAAGAAGCTAAAGACTTAGGTATCGTGGCAGATAAACAAGAAATTGAAACGTACCTTCAAAAAGTCAAATCGCAGTTTTCATCAGAAGAAGCCTTTGAGGCAGCCCTTGATGCGCAAGGCATTAAGATATGGGATTTGCAGAATAAATATAAACAGCAACTAACGATAAAAAAGGCTGTAAGACTTTTAGTAAGATCAAGGACCATTATAACGCCTTCTCAAATATCTGAGTATTACCAGAAGCACAAGGTAGAATTTACAACACCCGAAAGTGTTACGGCCTATCAGATTCTTTTAAGAAAAAAAGAGACTGAGGAAAACTCCAAAATAAAACAGGAGGCCGAGCAAATCTTAGAATTTGTTAGGCTGGGGAGTAATTTTAGCGATCTTGCCAAGCGATATTCCCAAGGGCCAAATGCCAAAAGAGGTGGATATATGACAGCAATAGAGCAAGGGCAAATGATAGAAGAAATTGACAATGCCCTTTTTAGCTTAGAGCCAGGGGAAGCCTCAGGTATCGTAGAGACAGACTTAGGTTTTCACATTTTTAAAGTTGAATCTAAAATCCTTGAAAGAACTAAAAGTTTATCTGAGGCAAAGGTCCAGATAGAAGAGATACTAATGGAGGAAAAAAGCGAAGAAATAATTAACGAGTGGATAGAGGAGCTTAAAACAAGGGCGTATATAGTCATAAAATAAAACATGCAAGGCAAACCTACAATAGCAATTTCTATGGGCGATCCATCAGGGATTGGCCCAGAAGTTACACTAAAGGCATTGGCAAGTCATAAGATTAGAGGACTTGCCAATTATTTATTAGTGGGCGATGCCTTCGTTATAGAAAGGGCCTTAGGTAACATAAAAGGCCAAAAGACTAAATTAACGTTTTATTTATTAGATTTAGGCAATGTCACAAAGAAAGGTTTTTCATTTGGAAAGCTAAAGCCTTCCTATGGCAAGGCATCTTTTGAATATATACAAAAGGCCCTCGAACTAGTTAGTTCAAAAGTAGCAGATGCAATGGTTACAGCACCAATTAACAAACAAGCCTTATTCAAAGCTGGGCTTAACTGGTCCGGGCATACGGAATTCTTAAAACATTTTACAAAAACAAAAGAAGTGGCAATGATGTTAGTTGGGGGTCCATTGAGGGTAGTTTTAGTCACAAGACACATTGCACTCAAAAGTGTTGCAAAAAGCTTGAAGCGTGAAGATATTTTTACAGTTATTAAATTAACCCATGAGCACTTAAGGAAAAAAATCAAGATTAGAAATCCAAAGATAGCTGTATGTGGCCTAAATCCACATGCCGGAGAAGGTGAAGTTTTTGGCAATGAAGAGAAAAAAATAATTTCTCCGGCGATAAAAAAGGCAGAACAAAACAAGATGAAGCTAATCTTTGGTCCGCTTGCTTCAGATGCACTATTTTACAGTGCTAGAAAAGGCGATTTCGATGCGGTTGTATGTATGTATCATGATCAAGGGCTAATTCCTTTAAAAATGATAGCCAGAGATTCGGGAGTGAATATTACATTGGGGCTTCCCTTTGTGCGCACCTGTCCTGCCCATGGCACTGCCTTTGATATAGCCGGCAACGCAAAGGCCAATCCAAATTCCATGATAGCAGCTATTGAAATGGCTGTGCGATTATGTAAATAATTATGTTTTCGGAAAAACAATTTTTAAAAGAAGTTGCAGCGAAATATAATTTTAGGCCCAGGAAGAGTTTGGGCCAAAATTTTATCGTTGATTCTAATGTTTTAAAAAAAATTACAACCCTTACTGAGGTTACCAAAAAGGAAAGCATAGTAGAAATTGGTTCAGCCTACGGTAATCTTACTGAACTTTTATGCCAAAAGGCAAAATTTGTCTATGCAATTGAAATAGATAAAAGGCTTTGTGAAATTGCCAAAGAAAGACTCAAACAATACAAAAATCTAAAGATTATCAATAAAGATTTTTTAAAACTAGATTTATTCAAAGATTCATCGCTTAAAGTCATTGGCAATCTACCATATTATATAACAAGCCCAATAATCCTAAGACTCCTAGAGCAAAAAAAGTTTATAAAGCAAATTTTCATTACTGTCCAGAAAGAAGTCGCGCAACGATTAGTTGCCTCCCCTGCCAGCAAAGACTATTCAGCGCTTAGCGCTCGTGTCAATTTTTATGCGATACCCAAAATCCTTATGAAGATTTCGCGGAGTTGTTTTTTTCCGCAACCTGAGGTAGATTCGTGTTTAGTTAGATTGGATATCCGCACAAAACTAGCCTGTAAGGTTAAAAATGAAGATTTAATGTTTACTTTAATTAGGGCTTCTTTTAACCAGCGCCGAAAGACTATTTCGAATGCCTTGGCTAATGCAAAAACTTTAAATATCTCCAAAAAGACAATTGAGACAATCCTTGAAGAAATAGGCATTGACACAACGCGACGCGGAGAAACCCTTAGCCTTGAGGAATTTGCTAAGGTTTCCGATAATGTAAAATAAATTGTACTCTTTTAGATTAAAAGTTCTTTGAAAATCTAAT
>CAZCCH010000020.1:0-26550 GCA_964497315.1 uncultured Planctomycetia bacterium | reverse complement strand
AAAACAGGACATTTCTATTTTGGCTAAATACGACATTATCATTTTGGGATGACATATATTATGCCCCGGTCTCTTTCTCTAGCAAGATGAGGCTTTCTATGGCTAAGCTAAGCTCTTCTTGCATATTCATGGGCATATGTATTGGCGAGATAGAAATGAGGACTTGGTGAGGGCGTAATCTATTATTAGCAATCCATTCATTAGCTGCCTGGATGTAGGAAATAATTCTTTCTTTAGAGGTTGAAGGCTGGCCAAATATAACTTTTAGTCTTATGTTGCTTGCCTTTAGTTGAGGACTTAAGCTCTCTATAAGACTTTGTAATTCAAGTTGTACATCTTCTGATATTACCCCAAGGAAGATACATACATTTTGCTCTTTGTAAGATAATAATTCACTTATTACCTGACTAACCTCCCCTGCTGTGTCTTCTAAAGAACTAATAGGTCTATCTTGTATGGCTATGTTACGTTTTTTGCCTATTTTTTCTAAGAAATGGCTATCATCAAATACACCGTTAATACTTTCATTAGAGGTCATGTTTATAAATACTGCAGGATTTCTGAACCTAACTTTGCTTGAGGCTCTGTATGTCCTATCCCATTCTTCAAGTCCTTTTCTTTGTCGTAGCTGATTAAACTTAAGTTTAGCAAGGCTACTTTCTGTAAAGCGAGTTGGCTCTCTATGTGTCTCACCGAAATCAATAGGAATAAAGTCTATCTCTTCATCGCTTGTCACTGAAACCATAAAGTTCCCCTGGCTATCATCAACTACAATTCCAGTTCTTACCCAAATATCGCACAATTTTTCATGCATTGCATCCACCTTCTGTAATAATCCATAAGATACATAACGTCCCATAAGTCCATAATCAACATAGTCTAACATAAATTCAGTAATAAGATAACGGCCTGTGCCTTTGATGACAACAGGCAATGCAAATCCTCTTTTTCGAATGGCCTCACGTTCCTTCCCAGCAGTTTTCTCATCAGGAAGTTCTTTGCTTACGTACAACTTACCGCTTGAGGAAATAATAAATTCCAGGTTTGGATTATAGTATAAACCAGCGGCTCGCTCAAGAACCTCTGTTGTCGTAGGGCGTGTCAGGACATTTGAAGAAAGTTCTATAAGGATAATGTTATGTCTTTTCATGAATGTCTGGACAGCGGGATGACCAAGGTCTATTACCTTGCAACCTTCGACCATATACGGCAAGGGCAAATCACCTTCAAAGAAAGCTGCAAAATCACTTGCCACATCCGTCAGTGACTTACCCGCAGAAGGTACTGGCGATGCAGGTGCCATATCAATTTCAGGCATAGGTACCGATAAGTCTCCATCTATTTTAGCTAAAAGACCTTGGAGTTGTCCTTGGGCTGTAAGGCCCTTTACCTTCCATGCAACATCAACTACAGTATCACTATTTAAGTTAATAGAAGGATCTCTATCTAGCGTCATTGATAAAATAGCTGCAAGTCCTCCTTGAATATCTTCTTGACCATCTCCTGCAAAACGAATAACACTAAGCAATGTCCTTGCTTCTTCAGTAGTTAATATAGCTTCAGGGTGTCTTTGAACAAGTTCTGTAAGTTCTCTTACGTAACGCCTTCTACCTTCAGGGCCAGCCATCCAATCTCCTCGTAATTCTTCTACTAATTCAGCAGCTCTTTCTCGTGCTTCAGCCAAATCTGATTCACTTTTACTTTCAGAAAATCTTGCAGAACCCTCATCTTCTAAACGCCTAAGCAAGGCAGCGCATTCTCTAGTAATTTCTTCTTCAAGTTCACTTCTATCTATCTCCAATATGTTTGCAATATACCTTGCTATCGTCTTAGGACTGGTAAATATCTTAATATTCACTCTGTCCTCAGGCTTTCTTGTATCCTCTAACTTAGTAATAACTGCGGTAAACCTACCTGTGCATATACCACCAGCTACTCTTGGGCTTAATCTGTATATATGGGTATCTCCGTCTTTATCTGTTATGGTACCAGCAACCTCACGCTCTCTGATTTCATCTATTGCAGTCTTTGCTGCCTCTGCAAGTTGAGCAACTTTACTTCTAGATAGTACGTCTAATGCAGGCACAGCCTTTTCAGTACCAACCTCTGCTAAAATATTACAGCTTGCAACAGCAACGGCTGTGTTCTTGTGAGTAGAGCTATCCATGTAGAAAAGCCCATGTTGGATAATAAGGTTTTCTGCGCTGCTGCCAATTATCAATAATTGTTCTATGGCTCCATCATCTTCTTTGGGGTTAGATAATTTAGCTATTGTTGCTTCAATTTCATCTGTATCTAAACTTGGTTGTTGGGCTGTTTCCTCTTGAGTTCTTGGTGTCTGTTGAGGGCGCATAATAGTTGAACGATCCACAGGGGCAGTTGGCATGCCATTGAATTCAAGGAACTTACAGACTCTATAATCTGCGTCACCTTCTGTGCATAACTGCTCTATGTAAGCACTTCCTTCTGTTTCTGTTTCAGTTAAATCTGTCATCGCATCAACAACTACAATCATAATTACAGGTTCGGAGTTTGTATGCAGTATGGACCACCGAAAATGATTTCCTTCGTCTTCAAAACCTTCAAACATTGTTTCGTTAATCTGGTCTGTTTCTGACAAAGTGTTATCGTGTATATCGTATATGGTTTCTTCAATCCACTGATGATTCTCTCTATCAAAATAATGTATTTCAACCCCATATACGTCAACTTCACGTGCTATATCTAGATGTTCCTCTATCGCTGCTTGAGTTATCCTAACTGCTACTTCTCGCGATACCCATGGTATAAACATACCTTCTGAAAAACGTGCAGCAGTTGTAGTATTTTTTGTTTTTTCCTTAAGCTGGACAGGTGCAGATGCATCGATGGGAGCTCCTGGTAAAGCGTAAATAGTAGGAGTAGAAATAGACTGATCGCTTGAAGAGGCTGGAAGTCTTTTTGTCTGCCCATGCAAGGAGAATTCTCTACGCAAATCACCTATTATAACAGAATGGGCATCAGGTTCTAATTTTGCATATTCGGTCTCAAAGGCTTCACGATCTTGTTCGTAAAGATAAGCCATAATTTTAACAACTGTTTGCCTGCTACCTAGATTGCGTTCCCTATAGGCTTCTCTTGCTACTTCTAAATTGGCAACAAGGGCGGGGGTAATTTCACTAACATCGCTTGGATTAATTGCTTCTAAAGTAGCAATAATCATATTAGTGTATGTAATCACAAGTCCTTCTTCTCTCATTGCATTTAACACAAATTCAAATCTGGAAACTAGCTCCTTAGCATTTGTTCGGCTAATTTTGATCTCCTTCAACATAGGGCAAATTTCTCCTTGAAACATCCCCCACTGCCTTGCTTCCAATGCCTTCATAATAACAACGCATATCAGAGTCTTAATTTCCTTAGGTATTCTTTTTTTGACATAAAACTTGCGCAAAACCCTAAAAATATCCTTAATGATATTTTCTATGGCTTCTTCTTCTTGTCTTATTGTAGATATCTGAGTGCCAAGGTTTAACCGTTTCTCTAAAGCAATCGCTGGATTGCTTGAATTAAGCTCGGCCTGCATTTGCATTCTTCTAAAATCTTCATTTAATTGCTGTGGCAACCATTCATCCGCGGCCTCCTTAAAAACTTCAACAAGGCACTTGCGCTCTCTCTGGTTCCATCTAGTTTTATCTCTATCTAGTAATCCTTTAAGAAACTCTTCAGCCTCGCGCCACTTTTGAAGGGGGGCCTGCACATCTTTTTTTTCTGTAAACCTACTTTGTTGAGATTCAGGAGTTGCAGGTGGCTCCTCTTGAGTACACGCTTTAAATTCTACCTGTGTGCCCATAGGGGTTTTATGGTCTTCAACATATAACTGATATTCGCCATCTGCTTTTTTGCTTATTATAAAAGAGAAGTGCCTCCCATAAAGTATATCTGGTCCTCCAAGATAATAAGACAATTCTAGCTGAGGACTGCTTCCTACTGAAAAGATATCCCCGAAAGATACCGGATGTTCCTCACCTAATGCGTCAATACCAGTAAAGGCATAACGCATAAAAGCTGCACTGCCATCATCTTTAACCCAAAGCTTATATGCAAATGGAGAAAGAGCTAAAACATTCGGATCTGGTGGTCGTGGTATAATCAAAACATCTGTATCATTTTTATTAAAGCTTCTTGTTATGCGTCCTCCTATATGATCTCCGCCAAGATGTATCAGCCTAACACCTTTTCTGATTTCTTTTTCTCTGACAAGTCCTTCTGCTGGGAACCCTTCAGGAGATTCTGGATTGAAATCCCAGATAAAGTCATTTTCAAAATCAAAATCTTCTGAAAAACGAGATGGGGCTTGTGTAGCAAGATCAAAAAGTACATATTTAGCTGAAACTGCCTCGAAGGGATCTATGCCGTTTGATGTAAATACATTACCTTTAAACCAATGATCTCTCAAGGTAACCCACACCAAAACTCCAAGTTGCATAGATTCTTTATCTGGTGCATTTTCTATATAGTTAGCTAGCAAGTCTGGGTTTCTAGTAAATGCCCTTATAGAACTTGCTGCAAATTCATCACTATCCTCTTCTGGATGGCCATTATGATCGCCCGTACTTTCATAATTGCTATCATCAACCAGTTCAAATGGTGAAATCACATTTGGGTTTTTCTTTGGTATATCCTCGCCATAGCCAAATATATCATTCCATAATCCAAGTCGTTTTTCTGATCGCCTTTCATTAAATATGGCATGGGATGTTTCATGGCAAGCAGCATCTGTAGCATCCTTTTCTTTAACAAAGGCTCCATATCCCATCTGAATTACATTCTCAGTTCTAGCCCTCTGAAAAACTTCACCAAGCATATATACAACAGGGCGTTTTCGTCTAAAATATACATTGGTATCGCCTGCTTGACCACAGATAACAATTTTATTTATCCTATATTCTTCCGACAGCCATCTGTTATAGGAGTTTATAGCTGTAGCTACCTCCTCTAGGGCCTCTTCTGGAACTCCTTTTTCATAAGCCTCATCAACTAATATTATTTTAATTCCTCTTTTTGTCACTGTTTTGCTTGGTGAGGTTTCCTCATCTTGCTGCTTGGGCTTTCTTTCTGTTGGCATCTTAGCTGTACCATCTACCAACCCTCTAACTCCATCAGCACATCGTTTAGCATATGCTCTTCGTTCAGCACTAAACCTTTCATCAGTGGCCAACCTTTCCAATAATGGCAAAACCTCTTTTCTCATTCTTGGTGATCTACGCGTAGCCATTACTACGGATTCAATTGGTTCGAAATGCTCATCTAAAAATTGAGTTTCTGAAAACGAAGGATTATTTGACACTACCTCCGCCATCTCTCTAAATTTGGCAAGTCCTACCTCGGTATCGGAACGTCCAATCGCAGCAGCTAAGAATTTCATAGAAACAGTATACAAAGGTGAATTGGGATTTAATTGAACATGATCTTGAAACAAATTAAAACAATGTTGTTCATTTTGCAAACCCCGGCTTACCCTCCAGGCCAAAATATCCAATATAGCTGTTTTGACCTTGCCGGTTTCTTTCTGATACATTTCAAAAAGCCTGTTTGTAATTTCTACATTTGCAATTTTATCTCTGCGGTAAGAAACCCTAAAAACTGCAGGTATCAAATCTGCTTTTTTATCTGGGTCTTTAACTTTATTAATCCCCTCAAAGGTTGCATCTATTGCAGCATATCTAAGCAGCAATCCGAAATATTGCACTAAATGGCCAAACTCCATGTTGTATCTTCCTATATCTCCCTCAGATGTTCTGCTAACAAAATTCATAAGAAGACTTTTTGCAACAGCCCTCCTGGTTTCAGACCCAGCCAACCTTACCACAGCTTGCGTTAAATTATCACTATAAAAGGATATCTTTGCTCTTGAAAACTCCCAACACTTCTGTTGAAACTTACGATGCATTAGAATCATATCATCTCTTACACCATGAGGCAGTCTATTTCCTACGGCGGTTTCATGGATTATTAAGCTGGCAATGGCTAGTTTATCAAGGGCATTTTGAGCGGGTAGCTTAACACCTCTTTTTTGAAACTCCATAGCCATTTTAACTTTCTGCCTAAGCAAGAAAAACTCGATATCTCTTTTTGCATATATATCCAGAGTGGCTACTTCCTTAGTTAGTCTCTGTTTTGTGCTCCACTCCCCTTCACTTAAAAGCTCATCAGCCGTAACCTTTGCTAATCCAAAATCAACCAATCCTCTATTTAAGTCATGAAGGTTTATCCCTGCTAACTTAAGAGAGGCTCTTGGATTTAGCGTTCGTTTAGGCACAGGGGCACCTCTTGGAGGCGCAACTTGCCTTAGCATCCCCAGACTCTCTTGATTTGAAAGTAACAACGCTAATGTAAAATCAGTCCTTCTAGCAACCTGTTTGACAAAATCCTCTTTGGTCAAAGATGTCTTAGTCTCAAGATCTGCAATAAGACTAGTATCAATACCGTATTTCTTTGTAAATTCTTCAAATGTACCTCGTTCCACAAGTCGCCTATCCCTATCCTCATAAGAATGCCTAACACTACTCATAAGATGAAGTAAATAAGATACGGCATCTCTTACCTGGTTCAACGTATCATAAGCACAAGCATGGGTTATGCCTCCAGCCTCAAACAATGCCATTACTAATTTCTGACGTTCTTTCCAAGTCAATTCCCATAAAATCTCAAGTGCCATGGAATTTTCATGATATGATAAATACTTGCCAGCCCTCTGTTCATTCAATGCCAGTTCTTTTAGTCTCCTGGCAGCTTCACTAGCCTGGCCAGTCCTTAACAAATCTCTCACCTTGTTCAATTCATCTGTAAAATCTGGTGCTATATTTATAACAAGTCGTGCTGGAGGTGGCGGGGGCTTAATTATACCGCACCCTATCAATGACTGAAGGCTGGTTAAAAGTCCTATAATAGACGGACTGCGCCAAAATTTATTCCTACTACCTTCTGTAAAACGTGTAGGCATTTTTTGAATTGGGCTGACACCGTCATCTTTTGGCAATCTAAATTTACTTTTAATGTATCTGCCAGCCGTATGCTGGGTAACAGAAATGTTCGTTAGCGGATTGTCTTCGCCATTATAAAACCATGTATATTCATCTTCGTCTTCATTCCAAGTAAGAGTATAAACACCTCTATTTTTAACGCCGAGGACAGAAAACATAGGTCCAACTGCCTCAATTTTAAAGCTGCTATTATCAGTAAAAATTACCTGTCCTAGCTGAGGTATGTCATATTCTTTTCCAAATTGTACTCTTTCTGGTGTTATCTCAGTAAAGCGAGAGGCAGATGAAACTGTTTCTATTGGTTTCTCTGGAATACCTATAAAAAGCCAAGACAGCTTTGGATTTTTTAGCTCACCTAGGAAAGTAGCTAAAGTTGCACTGGCAACAGCAGAATCCATAGTGCTAAAGTCTTCGCCAACATTTTTAGTAGCATAAAGAAGGCCACCTGCAGAAGATCTCTTATGCAATTTTTTTAAACTCTCAAGATAGAATTTAATTTTATCCAATGCCCATTCTCTTTCTTGAGGATTAGGTGTAACCTGGGCAAATTGGAATAAAAGATGCAAATAACCTGCTGTTGCCTCAGGCTGAATAAATAAATTCTCTACTGCATCATAATCTAGACAGAAAGACCTTAATATGCCAGATTTGCCGGCATAGAATTTTGTACCCGTTATCCCTTCATCTTCTACAATGAAATTGCCTTCAATAAACTCAATTGCCTTACGCGCCTGATCTATATAACCATTACTTAACAACACACTACCCATCCAACTAGAACAATCTATTGCCTTTCTATCGGTAACCTTTCCTGCAATAGGCAAGTAAGGATCTAAAAACATATAAAAGAAACCTCTATCATCCCATAGGCGGGTAACCAATGATGTAAGTAAGATATCTTTTCTTTCTTTATAAATTGCTTTTCCAGTTAGCCGATAAGCGAGGTTTAGGAGATCGTGTGCATCAGCATTATGCTCTGTAACAACAACTTCTCGCTTCCAACCATTGAAGTTAGATTTAAATAAACCATAACGGACATCATTTTCTTCGTATCCATTAGCTTTAATCACCTGTTGGTTAAGTACATACTGTAACTTTTCTTCAACATAAGGTATAAATTGCCTATCGCCTGTTATGGATGAATATGCAAATATTGCCTTGAGCACCCAAGCAGTAGCACCCATGGGTGCGCGAGCTTGAACAAAATCACTTTCAATAGTGTTATAAGAAAAATGTATTATTTCTTTAAAGCCTTGCTTGTCTTCTTCCTGCATAATGCGAACTAAGGCTTTAACTTTGGCTTTGGCCTCTTCGTTTCTGCCATTAAATAAATCTGCATAAATTCCAACTGCTGTATCATAAGGCCACGCCCTGCCAACTTTAACAAGATATCTCCATTTATCATATAAGGGGTCTTTTTCCGCTGGCTCAGATAAATTATAGGATGCCAACATACCATTGTACAATCCATCTCTTGAGCTATTCTTCACTACCTGGCTGTCTAAAAATCTTATCTGGCCATTAAGAAAACTACTATCAACTATATCCCTGCATTTTAGCAATTCTTCGGATGGCATTCTTATGCCTGGTGACTCAACAGATGTAGCTAAAGGTAGCGTGGTTGGAGAGTAAGGTTGTGTATTTAGTATCCTATCGCTACGTATGATATAAAGGACAAAGCCGACAAACATCACTGTTGCCACCATTGCTATCCGTAGATATTTTTTGATATTTTTGCGAAGTTCTGTAAACCTGGATACAGCGGGGGCTTTATCTTCATCAGCAGAATCAGTATAATCCAAGGTCAAAGCAGGTATATCTGTTCTCTCTTTTGGCCATATAGAAAACGCATATGGAAGTTTTCTTACTTTAGCTCCACCTTCACGGGCAGTATCTTTAACCCTTTCTTCTGCTTCATATTTAGGTACTTCTCCATCAGTTAAAACATATTGTTGAACATCAGCGCTTCCTCCTAATATACAGGCATTCTTACAACCTAATTCATGCATGATATAAGCCATCTCTCCTAGAAAGATTTCTCTTCCAGGCTCACCCATCATGTGTACCAAAACAACCTCTCCTTCTTCATTTATACCTATTGCAGAAAAGGCAGCATTTTCTGTAACTGCATCAAAAAATGCCTCATCACCTTTTGGGGAAACCACTTCACCATCTTCATTTATTGATTGTTTAGGAAATACCATCCTTGGTTCTTTATCTCCTTCATCAACCAGTATTGGTAAAGCAGAAATTGCCATCTGGATATTTTCTTTATTTATAAGTTTACCGTTTCTTATGGTTACTGTCCTTAAACCAACTTTATCTGCATCAAAACAAAATACAGTATATTCACCATCTAAAGGCTCATATTCATTCTGTCTTGCTCCGCATACATCCTTTGCAATAAGCTTACCATCTGCAATTAAAAAACCATTAGCAAGTGTCCAGCCAGGACTATTGCCATTGCTAGCACATAGAGGTCTTCCATATTTTTTACCTAAGTCAGCAACAATTCCAGCAAGGGTCTTTCCAGGCCTAGCCCGTGCTGTCATCTTAGGTCTAGTTCCTGCTTTAATTTCATCTGCATGCTTTTCATTAAACTCATCTACTATCCCTTGAGAAAGTCCAAATTTAATATAATCAAGCTTCCTGGCAGGCTCATTCGACCAAAACCTCACAAGAAATTCCCTCAAGTTAAAAATAACCGCCCTTCCAGTAACTTTTCTTCTTGTCTTAGCCTTTTTTGTATTTGCAAAAGTTATATCTCGTGTTGATAAACCTGGCGCTACTTGCTTTTCTTCACTAATTACAGCTTGACCTTGAACTACAGCGCTCTTTTTCTCTCCCTTTTCTATTACACCACTTATAGTAGAAGGCTCTTGTGTAATCCCAAACTTTTTAGGTTTAAAGAACTCTTTTTTCATTGCAGCTACTCGTGCGCTGGTATCTTCAGTGGATTCTACAATCCGCGCTAGTATATCAGCACCCCTAGTGTATGTAGCACGCTCTTTTTGTGATCTTTGCATGAATTCATCATAGCCTATTCTCTTCTTAGCTGCGAGATCGGTTATTTTTAAAGCTAGCATTAAGTTTACATTTTCAGGAGTAAGAAACTCTGCAAATTCTTCTAGATCTAAATAAGGTGCGAATGTGGTCTGATATATAAGCCAGTCTAAGGCATTGTGATATAGAATAACCTTGCAATCGGCATCTATTATTTCATTAGTATAACCTAGTTCCCTCATCATCTTCCTGGAAAATCTATCAGAATATGCTGCATGATCCCCAAAAAAGTCTTCATGACCTCTTTTGCCAACATCATGGAATAAACCAATTCGGCGATGTCTTATGGCAGCTACACCTGGGCAAAACTGCGGGAAGAATCTATTTGAATGCCTGACAGCTGCAAAGATATGCTCACCAACAGTATATTCGTGTCTTTCAAAATCTGGCTCAACCTTTTGCGGTGTTACATATTGAGCTTGATCTTTTATATCTCTATTCCATTCTGGAAGCTTTTCGTCTCTCCAATTAGAAAGAAGTGCCCCCAGACTACCATTTCTAACTGCTCTTTCAAAACCTTCAGATGTTTCAAGCATCGCATCAAGTTTTCTTGCACCTTCGCCTAGTTCTGCAAAGCGGGAACCAGAGGTAAAGTTTTTGAGGAAATCTTCTTCTATCGGTATAGTTACCTGCTCTATATACAATAATAAATCTGCCATTTGTTTATCAGTTTTTGCAAATTCCCGCTGGCTTTCAACAAAATCCCTAAGAAACTTCAAGCTAATAGTAAATGCCCTTTTCTCGTCTTCATCCTCATTCTTTGCAAGACCTTCTGTAATATGCATATAGACGTGGCCTAAAAGTTCATGTGCTGTTGCAGCCAATAAACCTGGCACACCGGGTGTTTCATCTTCAAATAAGTCCTTATCGAACACAACGCAGTGGATCATCCTATTACCCTTACCAATTACTACAGTCGTGGCATCCGAGTGCGTTTCACTCATTGCTGTATACCGCCTTCCGGTTACGTCTTCACGTAGAACCCTTTTAAATCCAGCGATGTTGTCTGTTCTCATAAATGACAAGCGGCCTTGCTTTAAAAGCGAAGTAAGATAATCGATTCTTTTCTTCTCTTCTCCTCCTGTAATAGAAATATTATGTAGTTGCACGGATAAAAGTTGACTTTCAAAATTGTTTAACGGGCTGCTGTTTTTAGTTATTGCTTCACTCAGTAAATCTTCAACACTACGCTTATATGGTTGAGAAGGTACGGCTGGCACCTCATCGTCTTCAACAGCAACTTCTTTATCCTGACCAGAACGCCATATAGCTCTAGCTATGAATGCTGTATTAGTTAAACCAATTGTCCCTCCCATAGCTGCTCTCCAAAAACCCCTTCTTGTGATTTCTTGCCCTTTATCTTTGTATTTTTCATCAAAAACATTCTCTTCAGTAGTAAGTGTTTCATCAAATGCTTGAATGATATTATCTGACGCTGTTTTAGAAGTACTAAATTCAACTGTATCATCTACAACGCTAATAGATGGAGGAACTTTCTGTTCATATTTGACCCGCAGGCGGTAGGAATGTCTTCCAAATGGACTGCTGTAAAATCTTTCTTTAACTCTGCTTGTTAGTTCTTGGGTTATTTCATCTGAAAAACCCACAGCCTTAATTCTTTTCTGCAAAAATATAGCATCTCCTACCCTTGCCAATGTCCATACAAAATCTCCTGGATCTTCAGAAAACCTCGCAGCTTGAGCATCAGGTAATTCGCTAAGCTGTCCAGCATCCCTAATGCCTAAAATTGATTTTTCGATAAACCGAGTAGGAGGTTTGGGTGCATCTGCAAAACGGGAACCTTTTTCTCTTTCAATGTCCATCCTGAAAAAGCATTGGGGTTTGTCAAAGGTTACACCATCCGGTTCAATAGAACGCACCTCGATAACTTCATAGCCTTGGGCTCGGGCATACTGTTGCCAGTTTTTAAACATCCTAGACTCTACGATAGAAGAAACTGTCTTATGTCCCTGTATTCGCGCTTCATCAATAGCTACCCTGCGTAGTTCTCTTGCGACATTCCCTCTTTTAAACCCACGATAGCCTTTTAAAATCGCCCATGTTTGAACAAAGGCATCATTGGGTCTTGGATCAAAACCATGCCGTTTCCAAAGTTTAAGCCTACGGGCTTTCCAATTATCAGCATTGAAGTGTCTGGGATCTGCTGATACAAAAACCACATTTGCTATAATATCTTCCTTTTCGTTAACAGTAACAATTGTTATCGTACCCGGTGTATCAAATAGCATTTTTAAATCGGTATTTTTTTGTTTCTTCCATCGCTTTATCCTCTTTAGCCATCGCTTCTCGCTTTCACTCGGACCCATAGCTAATTCGTCTTTGTAAAAAATTTCTTCCAAGGCCAAAGACCCATCTTTTATTCTTTCCCACGCACTCTCTGTTTGAGCAACGCTATAGAAGGTTACTTCCCCCCTCTTTGTAGATATACAGCTAAGTTTCTTTCCTGGAAAAAGAGTGTCTCCGGCAAGCCTTGCTTTTAACTCTTCTGCAAACCTACTGCCTAAGGTCTCTTTCGGTCTTAAGGTTTCTTTAGAAGAAGCCAAAGCGAACTCTGGCCCTATAAGTGACATTGTAAATGTCACAAGGAGTATTATTGATATAATTTTGAGGTATTTGTTTGTTATATTCATAAAATAAAAAAGGCTGCCGAAATAGTTTCCTTTCGGCAGCCCGGCTTATCTATTAATTAGACCCGTAGCTTTGTGAACCCCACCCTTTTAGTCGAGTTTACCTTTGTCGAGGATACTATATTATTAAATACACGCTAATCTTAAACTATCAGTATGTAATTATATCATAAAATCATTAAAAAAGCAAGAGTAAATATCTTGCTTTTTGTTTTGCTAACTATTGATGTAACCTCTTTATTTTAAAGTAAATAAAGAATTTTATTTAGACTTTTCTTGGGAGTTGTTTATAGCACGAATTGTATATGGTATGATAATTGCCTCTTTTGCATATCTTTCATTATTGCCTCCTGGTTTTAAACAAGGCTTACCTTATCGCAATCATATAGGAAAATTAAGGTTTTTCCTTGCAAGCATTGGAGTTTTATCTTATAATCTAACCATAATAACGGAGGTAGATATGTTTAAGCATTTACGAAAAAATATGAAGCTTGTTATGTGGATGGTCCTAGTTGCATTTGTGCTTTGGGGTGGCGGAAGCTTTGTAGCTTCACGCAGCCAAACTAGCCTGGTAGTTGGCAAGGTATTTGGTAAGAAGGTCTTATATAATCACTATGTCGTTGCATGGGAGGCCTGCCGAAACCAGGCAATGATGATGTATGGTGATAAATTCCACCAGGTGGCAGAATACCTAAACTTAGAAAAAGAGGCCTGGGATAGGATAATACTTTTGAAGGAAGCTAAAAGACGAAAGGTTAAAGTACCTGATAAGGAAGTAATAGAAAAAATAAGGAATATGCCGCTTTTTCAATCAAGCCAAGGCACCTTTGCACCTGATATGTACGAACGCATTATAACATATTACCTTAAGACCCAACCCAGAAACTTTGAAGAACAAATACGCCAAAGCCTGGTGATTACAAGCTTGAGGGATTCAATAATGGATGAGGTTACTATTACAGATGAAGAACTCCTTGAGGAATATAAAAATCTAAATGAAAAAATAAAGGTTGAATACATAGAGGTTGATCCTAAAAACTTTAAATCACAGGTTAGTTTAAACCAGGAACTGGTGCAAAACTACTACAATAAAAACAGACAAGATTTTAAAGTGGCGGAGCAAGTAAATGTAGACTACGTAACTCTTGAAAAAGAAACTCAAGACATAGAAGATTTAGTTGATAAAGTTTTAATATTCTTAGATGAAGAACCTGATTTAAAGAAGTGTGCTAATGAATTTAAACTACCTCTAAAATCAACAGGATTTTTTAGTCAAAATGAAAAAATCTCTGATATAGGATGGTCCCTGCAGTTTTCACAAGCAGCGTTTGCCTTAGAAGAAGGGCAAATAAGTAGGGCTATCTCAACACCTACGGCATATTACTTTATAGAATTAAAGAAAAAAAGATCCTCTTTTATACCGAAGTTTGAAGAAATAAAAGAAAAAGTAAAAGAAATCGTAATTAATCAAAAAGCAAAAGAACTTGCAAGAAATCAAGCAGCGGAAATCCTCTCAAAGATAAAAGAGGAACTAAAAACTCAACAAGTGGGTTTTGCAAAAATAATAGAAAAACTTAATTTACAGATAAAACAAACAGAGTTTTTCACAAGGGCAGGCTTTATTTCAGAACTCGGTTATATAAAAGAATTTGCAGAAGCTAGCTTTAATTTAGAAATGGGTTCTGTTAGTGAGTTAATCAACGGATCAGATAAAATCTATATCTTATCACCAAAAGAAAAGCAACCCATAGATACTGGAAAGTTCGAAGAAGAAAAACAAGACTTTGCAAAAAAGGCCTTATCGCGCAAAAAGTTAGAGCATTTCATTGAGTGGTTTAACGAATTGAAGAAAAAAGCCAATCTGCAAGTACTCGCCGAATAGTAAATTCCTAGATATTTCCTAAATACACATATTTTAGTTTAGGCTTGGCAATTTTGTAGGCTCGCTCCAGTGTTTCAACCGGAGTAGGTGGGATATTTACTTTATAGCAGGGGAAGTATCTTGAAAAGTGCAGCGGGGTTTCCTTTCCTAAATTCTCTACTATCCAATCAACAAGTTCTATAAAATTATCATCAGAATCATTCAACCCTGGAATAATAAGGTTTGTAATTTCAACGTGCGTTGATTTAGCTGCAAGTTTAATTGCTTCTAATACAGGTTCAACTCTACCCTTACAGTATTTCTTATAGAATGAGTCATCCATTGACTTTAAATCTATGTTCATTGCATCTATGAAAGGTAAAATTTCTTCTAAGGGTCTTTTATTTATGAAACCATTTGTAACCAAGCAGTTCTTTAGCCCCTCCTTGTGTGCCAATTTTGCTGTATCCAGCACAAACTCATACCATATAAAGGGTTCATTATAGGTATAGGCAATACCAAAGGATTTTGTCTCTTTTGCCTTTTTTATAACCTCCTCTGGGGTTATGCTCTCGGTAACACAATTAGCGTCTTGCGATATAGACCAATTCTGACAGAAATCACAGGCGAGGTTACAACCTTTGGTACCTAAAGAAAGGATAAATTCTCCTGGATGGAAATGATAAAGGGGTTTTTTCTCAACTGGGTCTAATGCAACTGATGTGGTTTGACCATATATTAAAGAGTAAAGCTTTCCTTCTTTGTTCTTTCTTACTTTACAAAAGCCTGCTCGTCCTTCACCTATTATGCAATTTTGAGGACAAAGCAGGCATTTAACTTTTTCATTTAACCTTTCGTAATATAAAGCCTCTTTTGGGGTCATCTCTTCTTCTTTAGTACCCCCTCCAACTCTTTTGCAAACTGCTCCACATCTTTGAATTGCCTATAGACAGAGGCAAATCTAACATAGGCCACATCATCTAACCCATATAACTTCTTCATTACCAGCTCGCCTATTTCTTTTGAGGAAACTTCCTTTTCAAACTTTTTAAGAATTGCCCTTTCAATACTATCAACCAATTGATCTATTTTTTCAGTAGGCACAGGTCGCTTTTCACAGGCCTTGCGTATACCCAAAAGAAGTCTCTCGCGATTAAAGGGTTGACGGTTGCCATCTTTTTTTATTACCATAAGGGGTGTTTTTTCAATATGCTCATAGGTAGTATAACGCCTTTCACATTTAAGGCACTCTCTTCTTCTTCTAATAGCATCTCCGTCGGGATTCAACCTTGAATCTACTACCTTGTCTTCAAAATCTCCACAATAAGGACATTTCACTTTATTCTCCTTAAAGTTATATTCGCCTTCTTTAAAAAATCCCTTGCCATCTTATCCGGATAGCCATCGCCTATTATTACCTTTTTTACACCGGCATTAATCATCATCTTAGCGCATATTATACAAGGCTGATTAGTGCAGTATATGGCAGCATCTTTAACATTTATGCCATAACATGCAGCCTGTAAGAATGCATTTTGCTCAGCATGCAACCCCTGGCAGAGTTCATGTCGCTCCCCTGCTGGAATTTTTAATTTTTCTCTCATGCAACCTACGATATCACAATGCTCTATCCCTGTGGGTGTGCCGTTATATCCTGTACACAAAATCCTCTTATCCTTAACTATTAATGCCCCAACTTTACGCCTGAGGCATGTTGAGCGCTTAGCAACAAGTCTTGCGATTTCCATAAAATACTTATCCCAGCTTGGCCTTTTAGTTTCTTTTTTCTTCATCAGGCCTTCTCCATTTCTTTTATCAACGAATTATATAAAGGAAATTCCTCTGCTAGTTTTAAAACACTCTTTTCAACTTCAGCTGTCTTAGCAGTATTACCTAATACTTCATCAATCAAACCAGCAATTTGCTGCATTTGCGCTTCTTTCATGTTCCTTGTTGTAACAGCAGCTGTCCCAAGTCTTATGCCACTTGCTACAGCAGGAGGCTCTTTATCAAAAGGAATTAAGTTTTTATTTACTGTTATCTTGGCCTTATCTAAGGAGATTGCCGCCTCTTTTCCTGTTATACCTTTTGAAATTAAATCCACAAGGATTAAATGGTTGTCTGTGCCGCCTGAGACAATACGGTATCCTTTTTCACTCAATGTGTCAGCTAGAGCCTTTGCATTTTTTACAATTTGTGCTTGGTAATCTTTGAATTTTGGCTCTAGTGCTTCTTTAAAGGCAACGGCCTTTGCGGCAATGACATGCATCAAGGGCCCACCCTGCGTACCTGGGAAAATTTCAGCATCTATTTTTTGAGCAAATTTTCTTCTACATAAAATCACTCCTGCCCTAGGGCCCCTCAATGTTTTATGAGTAGTTGTACTTACAACATCTGCATAACTAATAGGACTTGGATGCAACCCTGCTGCTACTAAACCTGCAATGTGTGCCATATCTACAAATAGATAGGCATCTATCTTGTCAGCAATCTCTCTGAATTTTTTAAAATCTATAATCCTTGGATATGCGCAGGCCCCGGCTAAAATCATCTTTGGTTTATGCTTAACTGCTAAATCCATAAGCTCATCGTAATCTAGTGTTTCATCTTTTTTACTTACACCATAAGGTATGAGCTTATAATACTTTCCAGAGAAATTATGCGGATGCCCATGGGTTAAGTGCCCACCACAGGCAAGGTCCATAGCCATAACTTTATCGCCCATATTTAAAAGTGCAAAGTACACTGCCATATTTGCCTGTGTACCTGAGTGTGGCTGCACATTAACGTGCTCTGCGCCGAAAAGCTCCTTGGCACGTTCAATTGCAAGCTCTTCTGCCCTATCAATATGTTCACAACCTCCATACCATCTAGCATTAGGATAACCTTCAGCGTATTTGTTTGTTAAACAAGACCCCTGGGCCTCCAATATAGCTTCACTTACAAAATTTTCACTGGCAATCAACTCTATATTGTTATGCTGACGTAATAATTCTTGTTTAATCACTTCATAAATTTCAGGATCAATTTTTTTTAGGTATTCCATGTTACCTCCTTAAGCCTAATCTCTTTTCCATGCTGTCTATTTGTTTTACTCGACGGGCATGGCGGCCACCTGCAAACTCTCTCTCAAGCCATGTCTCTGTAATCTTCTTGGCTAATTTTTGTGTAGTGAAACTTGCTCCCAAGGTCAATGCATTTGCATTATTGTGCTCTCTCGATGAAATGGCAGTCTTCACATCTCTGCATAAAGCCGCCCTTACACCTGGGAGTTTATTAGCTACCATACTCATACCAAGTCCACTCTTACATATAAGAATACTCCTATCAAATTCTTTATTTGAAACAGCCTTAGCTACCTTGTATCCTACTAATGGATAATCACAAGATTTTTCAGAATGCGTACCTAAATCAGCTACGATATGGCCTTTTGATTTTAAAAATTTCACTAATTGTTTTTTTAATTTAAATCCACCGTGATCTGAGCCAATTGCAATCTTCATTTTAATCCCTTTCAATTTTTATTTGACCCACCCTGTATCTTTAAGCCATTTTGCAACATTAACTAAACTGTCCTTTATTACTTCAAATACCCTTTCATAAACCTCAAGCGGCCTACCCATAGGATCAAATATCTCTGACTCTTCAATCTCTTCTGAGGTTTTTCCGAATTCTCTTAAAAGATGGACTTTGCTCTCAGCGCGAGGAACTATTTCTAATATGCGTTCTTTATGAAACCTCTCCATCACAAGGATAAGATCGACCTTCTTTATTAAACCAGCAGTTACTGCAGTAGATCTATGGTTTGAAGCATCAATGCCTTCTTTTAATAAAACCCTTTTTGTGTTTTCTGTGGCCTCTAAATTTGAAAGCGATGCAACACCAGCAGATATTATCTCCAAGGAACCCCCAAGATTAGATACAAGTTTTTTTAACATCTCCTGCGCCATAACACTACGGCAACTGTTTCCGGTGCACACAAACAATATAGTCTTATGATCATTCATTTTAAACCCCTATAAAATATCTAAGCTGCCCCGTCGGATTATTTTAGGCCTTAAACCAGTAAAATCAACCACGGTTGATGCAACCTTTAATTTTGTCCTGCCGCTATTTAGTATAACAGCCACCTTCCTTTTAATTGATGTTGGTACTCCATTTATTGAACTAGGTGCCTTCTCTCCTGAAATATTCGCACTTGGTGCGACAACTGCAACCTTTGCACATTTTAATAATTCTAAGGCTACCTTATTATCAGGAATCCTAAAACCTATTTTTTTCCTTTTTCCTTTTAATATTGCTGTCAAAGGCCCTGGCCAGTGTTTTTTTAAAATTGTGGTTATTTTCTTTCCAGGCTTACAACCAAATTTCTTTAACTGTCCAATACTATGTATGTGTACGGTAAATGGTTTATTTCTAGGCCTCTTTTTAATCCTACAAAGCCTTCTTAGGGCAGAAGGGCTTTCTAAACTTGCTGCTATACCATAGACGGTTTCTGTGGGAAAGACCACTAACTTTCCATCCCTTATCGCCTTAGCTGCCTCTTTTAATACTCTTCTACTAGGACATCTAGGGTTTACTTTAAAAATCTTTTTCTGCATTTAGTATCTTTTTTTATTACGGCTTTGGCCTTAGTCTTTCTGTAACTAGTGAGCCTTGTCTTTATCTTTGAATCCTGCAATGCTAAAACTTCAGCTGCAAATAAGGCAGCATTCCTAGCACCTGCTTTTCCGATAGCCATACTAGCTACAGGAATACCTGCAGGCATCTGCACTGTAGACAAAAGTGAATCTAGACCCTTAAGGCTTTTTGTCTCTATCGGTACGCCTATTACAGGTAATGTGCTATGACTTGCTATTACCCCAGCTAAATGCGCAGCACCTCCTGCACCGGCTATAATTACCTTAACACCTTTTGTGCTTGCCGTTGTAGCAAATTCCTTGGTTTCCTTCGGAGTCCTGTGCGCTGAAAGTATCCTAACCTCACAGGCAATCTTAAACTCTTTTAGGATTTTAGCTCCTTCTTCCATTATAGGAAGATCTGAATCGCTTCCCATTACAATTACAACTTTAGGTTTTTTCATACTGTAATCCCCCGTTTTATAGCCTTTGCACCTATGTCTCCTCGGTAATACATATTATCAAAACTCACCCTTCCAATTGCTTCATAAGATTTTTTTATGGCAGATGCAACATCTTCACCTAATGCAGTTACTCCAAGCACTCTACCTCCGGAAGTCACTACAGTCTCTTTTTGCTTATCAGCTGCTGCTAATTTGGTACCAGCATGAAATACAACGACATCCTCTAGGGTTCCTGCTTCTTTTAACCCGGAAATTACTTTTTCCTTTTCATAGCTACCTGGATACCCACCTGATGCAGCTACTACACAGACACAGGTTTTTTTATTCCACTCTGTAAAAACCTTATCTAATCTTTCTTCTAAGGCTGCCTCTATTAAATCCAATAAATCTGTATTAAGCCTTGGTAATATTGCCTGGGTTTCAGGGTCTCCTAGGCGAACATTAAATTCTAAAACCATAGGACCACTATCTGTAACCATGATACCCGCATAAAGTACTCCTATGAATTTATTACCCTCATGCGCCATGCCATCTATCATAGGCTGGATTATTTTCTCCATACATACCTTATTCATTTCTTCTGTAACAACAGGTGCTGGAGAATAAGCACCCATCCCGCCGGTGTTAGGACCTTTATCGCCATCATAGGCGGCTTTATGGTCCTGACTTGAAGCTAAGGACAATGCATTTTTGCCATCACTTATAACAATGATAGAGGCTTCCTCCCCAACAAGACAGTCCTCAATGATTATTCTATCACCAGATGTGCCAAATGCTTTATCTTCCATAATAAGTTTTATTGCATCCAAGGCCTCTTTTTTAGTCTTTGCAATTATAACACCCTTGCCTGCTGCTAAGCCGTCTGCTTTAATAACCACAGGATAAGAAACCCTCAAGGATAGATAATCTCTAGCCTTTGCGGCATTTGTAAAAACCTCAAAATTAGCTGTTGGCACGCCGAACTTTTTCATAGCCTCTTTGGCAAATACCTTACTACCCTCTAGCTGTGCAGCTAGCTTTGATGGACCGAATATCCTTAAATTCCTTTTATTAAATTCATCTACAATGCCTAAAACCAAGGCTACCTCAGGCCCAACTATAGTTAAATCAATTTTGTTTTTTAAAGCAAAAGCAACTAGAGAGTCTATATCATCTGCTTTTATATCAACGCATTCGGCAAGTTGGGCTATGCCTCCATTGCCAGGAGCTGCATAGATCTTTTCTACTTTGGACGATTGTGCAACCTTCCAAATTATCGCATGTTCTCTTCCGCCTGAGCCGACGACTAAGACCTTCATATCAAAACCTCTTTATTGCCCTTTATAACTTTACCAATAATGAATGCCTTTTGTTTGTTTTTTGCAAAATGTCTCAAAGCTTTTTTCTCAGCACCCTTTTTAACAATCAATATCATCCCTATACCCATATTGAAGGTACGGAACATTTCTTTTTCATCTATGTTTGCTCGTTTTTGAATCTCAGTGAAAACTTTCGGTATGGACCAGGCCTGCTTGTATATCAAAGCTGAGGTTCCGGCCGGAAGTACACGCGGTATATTATCGTAAAAACCTCCACCTGTGATATGTGCTATTGTCTTGATAGTTGATGGTTGAGAGCTGAGAGTTGATAAAAAAGACAAAATTGCTTTAGCATATATTTTTGTTGGTTTTAATAATTCCCTGGCGTGTTTTTTTAGTTCATTCTTTGAAAAAACCCTTCGCACTAGTGAATAGCCATTTGAATGAAGACCGGATGAGGCAAGTCCTAAAATTACATCACCCGGTCTTACATTCGACCCATCTATAATTCTTTCTTTATCGACTACACCTACGCAGAAACCAGCCAGATCATATTCGTCTTTGTTGTAAAAATCGGGTAACTCTGCGGTTTCTCCACCTATTAGGGCACAACCAGCCTCCTGACACCCCCTTGCTATACCCTTCACAACATCAACCAACACATGTTTCTTCAACTTTCCCGTGGCAATGTAATCTAAGAAAAACAAAGGCTCGGCACCCAAAGTTACTATATCGTCTACATTCATAGCAACCAGGTCTATACCGACAGTATCGTGTTTGCCCGTCATAAACGCAAGTTTCAATTTAGTACCTACCCCATCACTTGATGAAACAAGTACGGGGTTTTTATACCTTTTAAACCTTGCGTCGAAAAGTGCGCCAAAACCACCAATGCGCCCTAAAACTTCGGGCCTTAATGTTTTTCTGACAACAGGCTTTAGCGCCTTGGCGAATTCGTTTCCTGCGTCTATATCTACTCCGGCATCTTTATAGGTTAGTCTCTTCATCGTTATTATCCTTGTATTCTGGAGGGGATTGCATTCCTCCAGGCCTCACTCAATGTTGCAAGCGGAAGGTCCATTATTGTCTCTTCATTGCACCCGACTGTAAGCTTTTGTCCGCTTACCGCACCCAGAACGCAACATGAAACAGAATGCTTCTTTGCTATCTCCTCTAGGGTGCTGAGGTTTTCTTTATTCAAAGAAACAACTATCCTGGAAGGTGCCTCGCCGAATAAAACCTCATCCGTTCTTGCATTAGTAGTCTTTAATTCATCAAGCTTTATCGCTGCACCTAACATTTTGTCTGCATTGGTAATGCATGACTCAGCCAGCGTTACTGCCAATCCGCCTTCGGAACAATCATGAGCGGAATTGATAATGCCTGCCTTAATTGTCTCAAGGCATGTTTCCTGAACATTTCTTTCCATATTTATATCTATCTTTGGGTCGCCCTTTTTCTGCTTGTGGACCAGATATAAATACTCGCTGCCGGAAAGGTCACTCGCCTTTGGGCCCAGTAGCGCTATCAAATCATTTTCATTCTTGAAATCCTGGGTAATGTATTTATCAGCATCTTCTATCAACCCTACCATCCCTATCATCGGGCTCGGATCCACTGCGCCTTTGGGATTTTCGTTGTAGAAACTCGCATTGCCGCTGATAACAGGAGTATTTAAAGTCTTGCATGCTTCGGAAAGACCCTCTATGCACTTCTGGAACTGCCAATAGTTTTCAGGTTTCATTGGATTTCCAAAATTCAAACCATCGGTAATCGCCAGGGGCCTTCCTCCTGCACAAACTATGTTTCTAGCTGCTTCTGCTACTGCCATCATGGCCCCATTGTAAGGATTCAAATAGCAATGCCTGCCGTTACAATCTACGCTTATCGCCAGGGCCTTTTTGGTACCTTTAATTTTAACTACAGCTGCATCAGAACCTGCATTTACCAGCACCTCACCTAAATCTGTAGCGGTAAATTTTTTATATGCTGATTCCTTGCTTGCAATGGTAGGTGAATCAAGCAGCTGCAATAAAGTCTTACCTAAGTCATCCGGTTCTTTTACAGATGTAAGGTCAAGCACTTGGGTTTCTTTCAGATATGCGGGTTCTGCTACCTCTCTGTCATAAAGCGGTGCCTTTTCCGTCAGGAGTTCTGCGGGGATTTCACAAACAACAACACCATTTTCTTTAACCCGCATTATTTTATCGTCTGTTACCTTCCCTATTTTCACCGCATTGACATTCCACTTCTTTAGTATATCCAAAGCCTCTTGTTCTTTACCTTCTTTTAAGATAGCCAGCATCCTTTCTTGGGATTCAGACAGAAGAATTTCATAGGGCGTCATCCCCTTTTCCCTCTGAGGAACCAAAGCAACATCTATCTCAATACCCGTCTTGCTCCTTGATGCTGTCTCGCAGCTTGAGCAGGTAAGTCCGGCTGCACCCATATCTTGCATTCCAGCAACAAAACCTTTCTCTATCAATTCAAGACAGACCTCTCTTAATCGCTTTCCAAGTTCCGCATCGCCTATGGCCACTGCGCCTGTTTCAGAGCTGGACTCCTCGGTAATCTCTTTAGAAGCAAAACTTGCGCCGCCTACGCCATCCCTGCCTGTATCTCCTCCTATATAATAGACAGGATTACCGATGCCACTGGCAACACCCCTGATGATGTTTTCATGTTTTACTACGCCGACAACAAAGGCATTAACCAGAGGATTGCCCTCATAGCTTTCGTCAAAATAGGTGTCGCCGCCAACAGCATTAACCTGAGCCGTATTGGCATAGTGCGCCAGTCCTCTAATTACCTCTTTAAACAAAAATTTGACTTTTTCGTTGTCCAGGCTTCCAAATCTCAATGCACCCAAACCGGCAATTGGCCTTGCCCCAAGCGTAAATATATCCCTTAAGCATCCGCCTATCCCTGTAGCTGAGGCTTCAAAAGGCTCTACTGCCGAAGGATGATTGTGCGATTCTATCTTAAAAGCTACTCCCATACCATCGCCTATATCGACAACTCCGGAGTTTTCTTCCCCGGCGCCAACCATTACCTGCTTGCCCTTGGTGGGAAATAACTTAAACAACTTGCGTGAATTTTTATAGCTGCAATGCTCTGACCACATAGCTGAAAAAACACCCAATTCTGTAAAATTCGGGGTTCTGTTTAGCAGTTTTTTAATCTGTTCGAACTCATCTTCGGTAAGTCCTAAATTTTTTGCCACTTCTACATCAATCTTGACATTTTCCTGTACAGTACACATTTTTACCCTCCTTTTGCATACAATGTATTTATCCAGTCTTATTCGAAAAGACTACCCTGTCAGCATATTGGAATATGACTTCTTTGTCGATATTTTGTATTAGGACCCGACGACTTTGTCGAGAATTTCCTGGTAGGCCTCTTCAATGTGGCCGAGATCTCGGCGGAATCTGTCTTTATCTAGTTTTCTTTTGGTACCCTTTTCCCATAAACGGCAGGTATCAGGGGATATTTCATCTGCTAAAAGGATTTCGCCTTTAAACCTTCCGAATTCCAGCTTGAAATCAACCAAGTCTATATTGATCTTATCAAAAAATTCTTTCAGGCAAACATTTATCTTGAATGAAGTAGCTGCTATTGCATTCATCTCTGAAAGCGTAGCAAGTTTCATTGCCTGTATGTGGTATTCATTAAACAAGGGATCATGCAAAGAATCCTTCTTATAGTGGTATTCCAAAACAGGGCTTGATAAAATAATTCCTTCTTCTAAGCCAAATGTCTTAGCCATGCCTCCTGCTACGATGTTTCGAAGGGTAACTTCAACTGGTATAATTTCTACTTTTTTTACAAGCATTTCTCTGTCATTCAAAAGCTCTACAAAATGTGTTCGCACGCCATTTTGCTCAAGCATTCTAAGTAACTTCGTAGATACCTTATTATTGACAATACCTTTTGATTGTATCGTACCTCTTTTTGTAGCATCAAAGGCAGTGGCATCATCTTTAAAATACTGAATTACTAAATCTGGATCTTTGGTTGTATATAGAATTTTTGCTTTGCCTTCATAAATTTTATCTTTCTTTTCCATCACTTTATCCCTACCTTTCTGAAAATTTTATCCACATGTTTTAAATGATACCCTAAATCAAAACATGCATTGATTTGTTTAGCTGTAAGGACTGCCCTTACAGCTTGGTTACGCTTTAAGGTTTCTTTAAAATCAAGCTCACCCCTCCAGACAGACATAGCACTTTTTTGAACTGCCTCATACGCCTTTTTCTTATCCATGCCTTTTTTGGCAAGTTCTATCATAACACGCTGTGAAAAAATAAGTCCTTTGGTAGCTGCCAGATTCTGTTGCATCCTCTTTGGATAAACCAAAAGCCCTTTTATTACACCAGTCATCTTAACTAACATATAGTCAATAAGTATTGTTGAGTCAGGAATTATTACCCTTTCAACCGAAGAATGTGATATATCCCTCTCATGCCAAAGTGTAACATTTTCCATAGCAGCGAGGGCATTTGTGCGTAAAAGCCTCGCTAGTCCTGCAATGCGCTCGCATATAATAGGATTTCGTTTATGAGGCATGCTACTTGAGCCTTTTTGCCCTTTTCTGAAAGGTTCCTCAGCCTCTAAGACCTCTGTGCGCTGAAGGTGCCTTATCTCTGTGGCCATCTTCTCAAGTGAACTTCCTACTATTGCTATGGTAGATAAAAGTTGTGCAATTCTATCTCTTTGAATTATCTGCGTTGAAATCTTAGCAGCCTTTAAGCCCAACTTTTTACATACATAGTTTTCTAAGAATAGTCCTGTATTTGCATAGGTACCTACTGAACCTGAAATCTTTCCAACACTAATTACTTCCTTAGCCTCTTCTAGCCTTTTTATATTTCGTTGTGTCTCATCGTAAAAAAGTGTCATTTTAAGGCCAAATGTAGTAGGTTCAGCGTGCACACCATGTGAGCGACCAACCATAACTGTATCTTTATAACGCCTTGCTTTCTTTTTAAGCTCTTTGGAGAGGTTTTTAAGGTCTTCTATTATAATATCCGCTGCCTCCCTCATCTGAATAGAAAGGGCGGTATCTAAGACATCGCTTGATGTAAGGCCTAGATGTATAAACCTCGAAGATGGACCTACATAACTTGCGATATTTTCTAAAAAGGCAATTACATCATGGTGGGTCTTTCGTTCTATCTGTTTTATTTTTTCTATATTAAAACGGGCTTTTTTCTTTATGATGGCAAGATCTTTCTTAGGCACCTTTTTTAGCTTAGACATGGCCTCAACAGCCAAGATCTCAACTTCAAGCATCTTTGAAAATCTGTTTTTATCTGTCCAGATATTTCCCATTTTGGGCAAAGTATAGCGTTCTATCATTTGTCCCTCTGCTTATATAATGGTTAGTGTTATTATAGTAAGAATAATATATGAAATGTGAGATAGTGCAATACCACAATATATAGATGAGAAATAAAGCAAGGCATACTATACCACATAGCTTGCGGTTGTGTCAAGAAGGAAACAATTAGGGGTAGTGTATCATATTGTGTGTAAATTCAGCTTGAGCTAAAATGCAAAAGGGTGT
>CAZCCH010000019.1:0-28620 GCA_964497315.1 uncultured Planctomycetia bacterium | reverse complement strand
CAAGTGGGAGGATAAACCCTTAAAGGAATTTACACAATTTAATTGACATTACCACCAGAGAATTTACCTATGCCCAAACCAACCAAATAAAGATATATGCTATCAATACTGCTGCTAGCGTAAAGGGAACTCCTACCCGGGCAAATTCAGCGAAGCTAGTATTATGGCCTTCTTTTCGCAGCATCCCCATAGTGACAACATTGGCAGATGCTGCTATAGGTGTAATGTTACCACCAAGGCAGGTACCTATCAAAAGCCCAAAGACATATGGCTGCCAAGGCATACCTAAATTAGATGCCACAAGTTGTGCCACAGGTATCATTGCCATTGTATAGGGAATATTATCAACGAATGCTGATACGACAACAGATATCCATACAATAGCACTATATGCCAAGAATGCATTGCTACCTGCTAAATCTAGTATACCTTTGGCTATCATATCTATTATGCCCTTAGCAGAAAGGCTTCCTACAAGTACAAAGACGGCTGTTAAAAATAAAAATGTATTCCAATCAAAAGTTTTAAAAAAAGAAACCTTTTCTTTATGAAAAATCAGATGCCAAAAAACACCTAACGCACCATACCCCAGACAAATAAATGCAATTGCGTAATATGGTCTGTTTTTAAATAGTGAACTTATTGCCAATGTCAGAACCATTGCAATCATAAGGCCTGTTGGGACCCAGCTTTTTACATCTTGTTTTTCAAATTTAACTGTAGGCTGTTTGTATCTTCTAAAAATAAGGTAAAGCACAAAAAATGAAGCAACTGCACCAAGTTCTACTGCAAAAAAGATACCTGGTCTTCCTTGCATCCAGAAGAAATCTATAAAATTCATCTTTGTTGCAACAGCCATTATTATCGATGGGGAATCACCTATCATTGTAGCACACCCTTGCAGGTTTGATGAAACCGCTATGCCTATTAAAAAGCTCACCGGTGAAACCTTAAGCCTCCTTGCTACCTCAATGGCGACAGGTGCAATAATCATAATAGTAACGACATTTTCAGCGAAGCTTGAGATAAAACCCGATAAAAGACACATCGCCATTAATGCCCAACCAACAGTCTTTGTCTTTGCTATTAATTTATTGGCTAGGAGAGTGGGAACACCTGAATGAATAAACAGGCTTGATAAAAAACAGGTCCCTGCAAAGATTCCAAGTACGTTTAAGTTTATGGAGGATATTGCCTCTCTAGGTAGGATAGACCCGAAGCTAAGGAGTATTCCTACTCCAGCCCAGGCAAATAATAAGTAGTATTTTCTTTTTGCAATTATCAGAAAATAGCAGATTAGAAATACAGCAAGAACAAACCACTTAGAGGATGTTTCCATTTATTTAAACAATGCGTTATGTATAACAAAAGAGGCAAATACCACAGAGACCATACTCATTAATTTTATCAAGATATTAAGGCTTGGGCCTGCTGCATCTTTAAGGGGGTCTCCTACAGTATCACCTATAACTGCTATCTTGTGCGCATCAGAGCCCTTACCGCCAAGTTCACCTGACTCTATGTATTTTTTGGCATTATCCCATATACCGCCTGCGTTTGCCATCATTATAGCCAAAACAAAGCCCCCTGCCAAAGCCCCCATTAAAAGACCAATGACGCCTTCTACATTCATAAGAAGCCCTATAGCAATTGGACTAAGTATCGCAAGCATGGAAGGCAAGATCATCTCCTTTTGTGCGGCTTTTGTACATATAGCTACACAATGGGCATATTCTGCCTTCACCTTGCCTTCTATGAGGCCGGCTATCTCTTTAAACTGACGTCTCACTTCAAGTACAATACTCCCCGCAGATCTTCCTACAGCACGTATGATTAAAGCACAAAAGACAAATGGCAACATGCCGCCTATAAAAAACCCAACGATGAGCCTTGGGTTAAGTAGTGTCAAATCAATTGATTTTCCTAAAAGCAAAACTTCATCGCGATATGCAGAAATCAAAGCAAGTGCTGTCAATGCTGCAGAACCTATGGCAAAACCTTTCCCTGTAGCTGCAGTCGTATTCCCTAGGCTATCTAAGGCATCGGTGCGCTTTCTAGCTTCAGCACCCTGATGTGACATCTCAACAATACCGCCTGCATTATCAGCAACAGGCCCGTATGCATCCGTGGCAAGGGTTATGCCAAGCGTGCTTAGCATACCTACAGCCGATATACCAACACCGTAAAGCCCTAAATTAAAATTGGTACCTCCTCCGGCAAAATAAAAACTACCAAGTATTGCAGCACCTACGCTTATTACAGGAATGAACGTAGAAAGCATCCCAGTAGAAAGTCCACCTAAAACCATTGTAGCAGCACCTGTTTTTGTGGTCTCTGCAAGATGTTTGGCAGGGCGGTATCTCTCAGAGGTAAAATACTCTGTGGATAGCCCTATTATCAGACCACAAAAAAGACCTGATAGAATTGCATAGTATATACCGATATGTTCAATACCCAAGCAGGTCTTTATTACAAAATAAGAAATAAGAGCAATTAGAAAAGCGCTCGTAAATATTCCCTTCCTTAAAGCAAGAAGTAATGCTCCTTGAGTTGCATCTTCTTTTGCTCTAACAAAAAAAGTTCCTATTATACTTGAAATGACACCTATTGCTGCCATGACCATGGGTAAGGTAACTCCCTTTACACCAAGTCCGGCAGTTACAGCAAGCATCATAGAAGCAACAATTGAACCTACATAAGACTCATATAAATCAGCGCCCATACCAGCTACATCACCGACATTATCGCCGACATTGTCAGCAATTACAGCGGGGTTTCTAGGGTCATCTTCTGGGATACCTGCCTCAATCTTTCCGACTAAATCAGCTCCCATATCAGCGGCCTTTGTAAATATTCCTCCCCCCACTCTAGCAAACAACGCCATAGAACTTGCGCCCATACCAAAGCAAAGCATTGTAGATGTGATGTGTTGAATTTTGGTTGCTTCAGGTAGACTTCTATAAAAATAATCCAGGAGTGCATACCAAATACTTAAATCCAAAAGCCCTAAACCCACAACCACAAAACCCATTACAGCACCACTTGAAAATGCAACACGAAGCCCTTTGTTTAAACTTAACATGGCACCATTGGCTGTGCGAACATTACTTATGGTGGCAACCTTCATTCCTATAAATCCAGAAAGACCACTAAAAAATCCTCCTGTTAAAAATGCGAATGGTACATAAATGGGCAGGTAATTATTTTTGGCAAGTAAGTATAGAATGCAAAATGTTATAGCAAAAAAAAGCGCCACTATTAAGTACTGGCGTTTTATATAGGCATTAGACCCTTCTTTTATATTGTTTGCTATCTCTACCATATCTTGGTTGCCCTTGGGTTGTTTTAGAATATATAAAGTTAAATACGTCCCAAAAAGCAAAGCCAGAATTGAGCCTGCTGGTGCAAACCAAAACATACAAAAACCTCCTTTAATCCTTTATGAATATATGTTGTTTTCGGTCTGATCCTACGGAAACAATGCGAATCTTAGTGCCAATGAGCTTTGATAACCTCTTTAAATACTTTCTAGCATTAGGCGGTAATTGCCATAAATTAGTAAAAGAGCCTGTATCTTGTTGCCATCCAGGATGTTCTTCATATACCGGCTCACACCTAAACAATGCATCTATGTCTGCTGGGAAATCTTCACACAATTTGCCATCTAGTTTATAGGCTGTGCACACCTTTATCACATCACTCTCATCTAAGACATCTAGTTTTGTCAATGCTATTTCAGAAATACCATTAATCCTAATTGAATGCTTAAGCAACACAGCATCAAACCAACCACAACGGCGAGGTCGCCCGGTCGTAGCACCAAATTCCTTGCCTTTTTGGCGAATCTTTTCCATCATCTCAGGTCCGAATTCCGTCGGAAATGGACCTTCCCCAACCCTTGTGGTATAGGCCTTTACAACACCTATTACCTTATCTATCTTTGTTGGGCCAACCCCTGCACCTGTAGTAGCACCCCCTGCTGTTGCATTGGAAGAGGTAACATAAGGATAAGTACCGTGATCTATATCAAGAAGTGTACCTTGAGCACCCTCAAAGATAATTGGTTTTTTCTGTCTTACTGCTTCATCTAAAACCTTAGAGCAATTACAAACAAACTTACTAATTCTTTCTCGATAGCCAACATAGGCATTATATATTTCATCAAATGAAAATCCTTCAAAATCATAAATCTTTTGGAAGACTTCATTTTTTTCATCAAGGACTTCTTTTAATTTGCGACGGAATACCTCATCATCCAAAAGGTCAGCCACCCTTATACCGCATCTGGCTGCTTTATCCGTATAACAAGGACCTATGCCCCTTCCTGTTGTGCCAATCTTCCCTTTTCCTTTTCGCTCCTCTTTTAACTTATCCATCTTCCTATGATAAGGAAAGATAAGGTGTACTTGATCGCTAATTAAAAGGTTTGAACCTACCTCAATGCCTTTAGAGCGTAAAAGGTCTATTTCTTTTAGGAGTGCCTCTGGGTCTACTACTACACCATTGCCGATTATACATGTTTTTCCTTTATGCAATATCCCAGATGGGATAAGATGAAGTATGAATTCATCTTTACCTATAACTACGGTATGACCGGCATTATTGCCTCCTTGGTATCTAACTATAAACGCTGCATCCTTAGCAAGAATGTCAATAATCTTACCCTTACCTTCATCTCCCCATTGTGCGCCTACTAAAACGGTAACAGACACCTAACCCTCCTTTAAGGATCCATAGTAAATATTTTCTTAGCAATCTTAGGATGCTTTGCAATGAATATTAATTCATCATGTGTGAGTGGCTTTTGGGTGTGAACATTGGCATACCTAACAAGCTCAAGGACTTCAGCAGCTTCTTTGTCATCCTTAAAGCGTACCTCGAGTTTTTCATATACGTTACGGAATCCCTTTATACCGCTGTATTCACCGACGGTTATCTTTCTGCCGGTATCTATTATCTCGGGTTCTCCTCTTCCTAGTTCTTCAAAATCATATAGCTCATAGTTTCTGGAATCTTTCAATGCCCCATCGGCATGTATGCCTGACTCATGTGCAAACATATTAGCCCCCACACCTGGTTGGTTTATAGGAATAGGTACACCGAATGCGTAAGAACCATATTTGGCTATCTTCCATGCCATTTTTAATTTAATACGTTCATCTAAGCAATAATTATCGCAAAAGTCTGCTGAATACTTAATTGCCAGTATTACTGAAACCAAATCTGCATTCCCTGCTCGCTCCCCCATGCCGTTGACAGTAGTATTAATATAGGCATCAACTCCTGCATCTATTGCTGCCTTTGCACCAGTTATAGAACATGCCACAACCATACCTAAATCATTGTGGCAGTGAAGTTCCATTGGCATCTGAGATTCTTCAGCAATTTCTCTAACACGGCTATAAATAGTAAATGGGCTATCAAATCCAAGGGTGTCGCAATATCTAATCCTATCTGCACCGTGCTCTTTTGCAGCTAGGGCAAACTCAATTAAATAATCTAAATCTGATCTAGAGGCATCTTCAGCGTTGACACCAATTACTTCAATGCCTTTTTCTCTTGCCTCATCCACAGCACCAGTCATCATCTTGATTATATCTGACTTAGTGAATTTTCCTTTGAACTTACCTTTTATCATCTGATTAGAGGTGGATATCGAAAGATTGAGGTTTTTTACCTTGGTCTTTTTTGTCCCGTCGATAACATCCTGTTTTATAGCCCTCATCCACCCGTTTAGCTTAATGGGACTTAAATCACCTTTTTTGACAAGCTCCAGGTTTGCATTTATGTAATTGGTCTCATGGCGGGTAACAGGAAAACCAAACTCGCTGCCAAATGCTCCCATCTGGTTGAGATACATATTTATCATGGTCTTCTGCAGCTTCGCCAAGCCAAGCCTTGATGTCTGAACACCATCTCTGTTGGTAACATCAATTATATAGATTTTGTTCTTCTTCATTGCTTCCTCCATCGTCGTCAATTGCAAATACAATAACTTACAGTTTAATCAATTTGGCATCTACGACATTTTTTAATTTTGCTATTTTTTTCAACACTTCCTTCGGTACTTCGCTATCAACATTTAAAACTGTTATGGCATTCCCACCTGGTTTTTCTCTTCCGAAAGTCATACCTGCTATATTAATTTTGTTTTCTCCTAACACTGTTCCTATGTTTCCGACAATGCCTGGCGCGTCTTTGTTTGATATCACTATCATATATCCACTAGGGGTCACCTCAACATAATAGCGGTCTATTTTTACAATCCTTGCCTCGGATTTTAAAAACAATGTACCGCAAATCTCACATTTGTACTTATCGGATTTTACTATTACGCTGATTAGGTTTGCAAAATCTTCAATGTAGGCAGTCTGTGACTCAGTCACATTTATGCCTCTCTCTTTTGCAATAACACAGGCATTTACATTATTGACAGTTTCACCTAAAACCGGAGTCAACAATCCTTTTACAATTGCAGTAGTAACAGCCTGCAAGTCATACTCTACTAAATCGCCTCTGTATGAAATCTTTACTTCCTCAACAGCACCACTTGCTAATTGCGCCTGCATAGCGCCTATTTTCTCACCAAGGTCTATATATGGCTGCAAGGTCTTACATAACTCTGTATCTATACAGGGTACGTTTATTGTATTGCTTAAACCTCTATCTAGGAGTGCATTTGTCATTTGCCTTGCAATATCAACAGCGACTTTTAGCTGTGCTTCTTGTGTGGAAGCACCCAGATGTGGAGTAGCTACTAAATTATCAAATTTAAGTAACGAACTTTTATTCGCTGGTTCTTTTTCAAAAACATCCAAAGCAGCACCAGCTACCTTGCCATCTTTAAGGGTCCGAGAAAGAGCCTTTTCATCTACAATTCCACCCCTCGCACAATTTATAATCCGCACCCCACGTTTCATGGAGGCAAATTCTTTATCGGATATCATATGCCGTGTCTCATTTGTCAAGGGGACGTGTACAGTAATATAGTCTGAAGTAGACAAAAGCTTTTTTAACTCTACAAGTTCAATCCTTAATGCCTTCGCCTTATCTTGCGTAAGGTATACATCAGAGGCAATGACTTTCATTCCAAAACTCAGGGCCCTTTTTGCCACCTCTGTTCCAATTCTACCTAATCCAATAACACCTAGTACTTTTCCACAAAGCTCAACACCTGTAAACTTCTTTCTATCCCAATTGCCGGCTTTTAAAGATGCACTGGCCTGAGGGATATTTCTTGAGAGGGCAAGCAAAAGACTCATGGTCTGCTCAGCAGTAGAAATAGTGTTCCCTCCCGGTGAATTCATTACAATTATGCCACGCCTACTTGCTGCCTCAACATCTACATTGTCTATTCCAACACCTGCCCTGCCTATAACCTTTAAATTATCTGCGGCGTCTATGATTTCCTTTGTTACTTTAGTGCCACTCCTTACAATCAAACCATGGCAGGCCTTAATTTCTTTTTTTAGTTCTTCTACGGACAGCTTTGGTTTATTTATTACCTTAATTCTTTTTTCTTTCTCTAAGATTTGCAAACCTTCTTTAGCCAAAGGATCACTGATTAATACCTTGTACATCCTACTCCTCCAATTATGGTTCTTATTGTTTCCGCTCTTTTTATCCTACTAATGCTTCAACTGCTGCGGTTAGTCCTACACCTGGGCTAAATTTGTAACCTAGCTCAAGCAAAACCATTTCTAAAGCAGAAATTGCCACCATCAAATCAAATTTATTCATATAGCCCATGTGTGCAATCCTAAATATTTTTCCCTTTAGATCGCCCTGTCCTCCAGCAAACCACACTCCATATTTATTCTTTAATATCTTTACAACTTGTAGTCCATCTATTTCTCTAGGCACCTTAACTGCAGTCACTGCATCACTTGGTGCGTTAGGTGCAAGTAACTCTAGCCCTAAGGCTACAACTGCAGCCCTTGTGGCAAGAGCTAGCGCCTTATGTCTGTTTAATACGTCATCTAAACCTTCAGCCTTTATTCTATCAAGTGCCTTAGCAAGGCCTATCATTAGAGTAATGGCAGGTGTATAAGGCGTATCTGTTTTCTGTATTGATTTTCTGTATTTTAAAAAATCAAAATAATACTTCGGAAACTTTGATTCTTCAACCAACTTCCAGGCCTTCTTGCTAACGCTCGCAAAAGAAAGTCCTGGAGGTATCATAAGGCCCTTCTGTGACCCTGAAATAACTACATCTACACCCCATGCATCAGTTTTAAGAGAGGATGCAGCAAGCCCACTTATTGCATCCACGACTAAAACTGCATCGGTCTTTGCTACTATCTTCCCTATTGCCTCTATATCAGTGGTTACACCTGTAGATGTTTCACAAAGGGTAGTAAAAACTGCTTTGGCCTTGGATTTTTTTAATGCCTCTTCTATGAGTTTAGGTTCAGCTGCCTCGCCCCATTCTACATCAATGGCAACAACCTCAACATTAAAGGCCTTACAGATTTCTGCCCATCTTTCTCCAAACTTTCCGCCCTTTACTACAATAGCTATATCTTCAGGTGATAAAAGGTTTGCCACTGCTGCTTCCATTGCCCCTGTTCCAGAGGAGGCAAATATCAATACTTCATTTTTAGTTTGAAAAACATATTGCAAGCCTCCCTCGGATTGCTTTACCACATTTTGAAAATCCGGAGTACGGTGGTGGATAATCGGTTTTGCCATTTCCAGTAAAATATCTTCTGGTATGGGTGTCGGACCTGGCGTTAAAAGATATTGCTTCTTCATCTTCGCATCTCCTAAAATATATTTAGTTTTATTTATTGCTTGCGTCTTTTTTTAGAGGGTGCCGTTTCAAGCACCTCATCTACAATACCATATTCTTTTGCTTCTTGGGCAGTCATAAAGTAATCTCTGTCGGTATCCTTTTTTATTCTTTCTGAGGATTGACCCGTATGTTTCACTAACATCTCATTTATCTTATCTCTTAATTTTAGAATTTCTTTGGCTTGAATTGAGATATCAGAAGCCGCACCTTGCACTCCGCCCCAGGGCTGATGAATCATAACTCTCGAATTTGGAAGTGCATATCGCTTTCCTTTTGTACCGGCTGTTAGTAAAAGTGCGCCCAAGGATGCAGCTTGACCTATACAATAAGTGCATACATCTGGTTTTACAAATTGCATAGTATCGTATATTGCCATGCCACTCGTAACCGAACCGCCAGGGGAGTTGATATATACATTTATTTCTTTGTTTGAATCTTCCATCTGTAAAAAAAGCATCTGTGCTATTATAAGATTAGCCACATTGTCATCTACGGGAGAACCAATAAATATAATCCTGTCTTTGAGTAGTCTTGAATAGATATCATACGCCCTCTCTCCCCTACTGCTTTGCTCCACTACCATAGGTACTAAAATTTGTGACTTTGCAGTCATTTCGCCCCTCCTTGTTTTTAGTTTTGTTCAGTTATCTTTGCCTCTTTAATAAGCATATCCATAACTTTAACTTCCATCAACTGCCAGTGCAGCCTATCGAGCAAACCTTTCTTTGTCCATTCAGTCTTTACTTTTTCAACGCTTGTATTTGTTTGCTTGGCAATTTGCTCAATAGCATCTTCTATTTCTTTATCTGTTACTGAAATATTTTCCTTACTGGCTAATTCCTGTAGTATAAAGAATGTCTTTACCTGTTTTTCTGCATGGGTATGTAATCGCTTTTCCATTTCAGGTTTTTGCTTCTCAATTTCTTCAAGTGGCATGCCCTGCTTTGTCATTCTTTTTTTTGTATCCTCCAAAAGATGCCTTGCTTCATCTTCCACTAAAGAAGTCGGCAGTGGAAAAGAAGTTGCCTTTAGAAGTTGGTCTATAAGCTGATCTTCCATCTCTAGCCCTACTTGCCTTTTTTTCTGAGCCAGCAAATATTGCTTTATGTGATTTTTGAGCTCATCCAGGGTTTTAAAGCTACCTAAATCCTTGGCAAGTTCATCATCAAGCGCGGGTAATTCTTTTTGTTTTATGCTTTTTATCTCAATTTCCAAATTACAGGATTTGTTTCTAAACTCTGGTTTTTCAAAATTATTTGGTATCGTAATATTGCTTTTTACCTTGCTTCCTACTTTAGCGCCCAGGGTTAAATCAAAAAGATCTCCTGGTAGGCTTCCCTTTTCAATTGGCAGCCATAAGTCTTTTTTTGTCTGTATGGATTTTTCTTCAACAAACCATTGGGCATCACAGACAACAACGTTTCCAGCTGTAACACTTGCATCCTCAAGTGTTTTGTAGCTGGCGTGGGCATTGCGTAAATCTTCCAATGCCTTATTTAGTTCTTCCTCGCTAATTTCCTCTTGTCTTTTTTTAATCTTAAGACCCTTATAGTTTTTAAGTTTCACATCGGGTCTTATCTCAAACTCCGCCTCAAATGTCAAGCCACCCTCTTTGGGTAGCTCTACATTCTGTATCTTTGGAAGTCCTATGGGCTTAAGGCCTTCTTCTTCTATTGCCTGTGCGTAAAAATCAGGTATTATAGTCTTTAAGACTTCTTCGCGAGCCATATCGCTATAGCGGGATTTTAGAATATGCATAGGCACCTTGCCTTGCCTAAAACCTGGTATTTTGGCACTCCTTTGTATCTGTCCATAGACTTGCGTGTAAGCAGAAACCAAATCTTCATTAGGAACTTCTATGGAAAACAACCTCTTGCAAGCATCTAATTCTTTAACTTTATTTTTCTTTTTCATCACATGCTAAACCTTTCACCGAGATAAATCTCTCTTGCCTTTTGGTCATTAATTAATTCTTCTGCCGTACCAGAGATAAGAATTCTTCCTTCATCCATTATGTAGGCCCTATCGGTTATGGACAATGTTTCTCTGACGTTGTGATCTGTAAGCAATATCCCAAGGCCTTTTGCCTTTAGCTTTTTTATAATATCCTGTGCCTCTGCTACTGCTATTGGGTCTATACCAGAGAAGGGCTCATCTAATAATATAAATGTAGGCTCAGTAACCAATGCCCTTGTTATTTCAAGCCTGCGTCTTTCACCGCCGGATAATGTGCTTGCTGGTGATTTAGAAAGATGGGAAATATTTAATTCCGCAAGTAACGTCTTGAGTCTCTTTGCCCTCTCCCGCCTTGAAATATGCAACGTCTCAAGTATGGCCATGATATTTTCTTCTACTGTAAGTTTTCTAAAAACAGATGCTTCTTGGCATAGGTATCCTACTCCCTGCTTTGCCCTTTTATACATCGGAAGAGAAGTAATTTTTTTGTTATCAAAAATGATTTTCCCCTTATCTGGTTTAACCAACCCTACGATCATATAGAAAGTGGTTGTCTTGCCAGCGCCGTTGGGGCCCAAAAGACCTACTATTTCACCTTTTTTAACGCCTATGGCAACTTTGTTTACAACCATACGACCACTGTAAGACTTGGTTAAATCAAGTGTCTCTAGGAGGTGCGTTGTTGTGTCTTCCATCTTTTATGCATCCAAACCCATTGTGAGGGGTATCGTGTTATATACTCTTGTAGAACTTTAGACCACTTGGCTGTGTTAACAAGGTAATCCCGCTGTTTATCTTGGGTAATCTCAAGCTCTATTTTGCTTTCAACAAAAATCTTGTGCTTCCCATTCTGTCTTATGATATAACAGGGTAAGATTGCTGCTTTACTTAGCATACCTAATGCAACTGGCCCTATGGAAGTATATGCCTTCCTTCCAAAAAAATCTACAAAAACTCCTTCTATGCTATCTATGTCTTGATCAGGTAATAATCCTACCAACTGATTCTGCCCCAAGGCACGAACTGCTGCCTTGAAGGAATTGCCACGCGTTAAAACATTTATATTTTTAGAGCGTCTTATAGAATTTATAAGATTATCGTATTTTTCATACCGCAGTTTTCTTGCGATAGCATTCGTTGCATACCCTTTTATGCCGGGATAGGCAGCTAATAATTCCCAGTTACCCAAATGGGCCGTTAACATAATAGCCCCTTTGCCTTGTTTCAACGCTTCATCTACCTTTTCCCAGCCTTGCGTTTCTATGAGTCTGTCAATATTAGAGGCGTTTATCTTGGGAAAATTTATAAGCTCGGCTATTGTCCTACCCTGGTTTTCAAAGACTTCTTTTGCAATTTTTTTTATTTCACTGGGTGTTTTTGATTCAAAGGCCAGAGTTAAATTTTCAATTGTTTGAAGCTTAAGGCGTTTTGATAATAAATAGGCTAATCTACCCAGATACCTTCCGAAAAGAACAGCTACTTTAAGTGGAAAAGGATACAGTAGTATAATTATAAGCCTTAATAATATATAAAGAAGATGTCTTCTGAATTTATAACGCATAGCCTCAGGAACGAATTATATTACCACATATCACTTTCAAAATCAAGAGATTTCATTAGAGATAAGGTAAGTATCCTTACAGGGAAGCCTTGGACAAAAACTTTTTCACTGTATCAAGTAAGATTTGAGGATTTTGTGTTTTTAATATATAGGCATCGGCACCGCAGCCCTGGGCTGTTAGTTTATCTTCATCCGCAGCCTTGGATGTAAGCATTATGATGGGTGTGTCTTTGTGTTTTTCATCAAATTTTAGCATGCGGGCAATTTTAAACCCATTTAACTTTGGAAGCATAACATCTAAAATTATCAAATCAGGCGCTATGCTTCTGGCTGCATCAAGTCCTGCCATACCATCCATTGCTATATAGACATTAAAACCTTCTGCTTCCAGCAAGTCTTTTGCTGCCCTTGCAAAAACCTCTTCATCTTCAACTACTAGTATCTTTTTCACCGCAATACTCTTTTAATGGAAGGGTAAAATAAAACCTCGTACCCTTGCCTAGTGTTGACTCTACCCATATCTTTCCGCCGTGGCACTGGATGATTTCTTTGCATATGAGGAGTCCAAGTCCTGTGCCCTTCTTATTATGTAAAATACCTATATGCATTCTCTCAAACTTAGTAAAAATTCTTTCCTGGTCTTTATTTGAAATGCCAATTCCACTATCCCCCACGCAAACCTCAATACCATCGTTTTTTCCAGTGAGGTTATGACGCTGCGCTGAGACTATAACTTTTCCCTGATGGGGTGTAAACTTTATAGCATTGCTCAAAAGATTCACCAATACCTGAATGATTTTTTCTTTATCTACGTATATGTTTGGTAAATTGGGTAATATTGCTGTTTTCAATTCAATTGACTTATATCGAGTGGCTTCACTAAATGGCTTCAATGCCTCCTCAATTAGTAAGGCTGCATTCCAACTTGACTTGTTTAGTTTAAAATACCCCAGGCTTATCCTCGATAGATTTAATAGGTTTTCTACCAACCTAGTCATCCTGTCGACATTGTCTTCTATAAGAAAAAGGTATTCTGATTGTTTTTTATTAATAATACCTGTTATGCCCTTTTTGATAACAGAGACAAGATATTTTGTATTTGCCAGTGGTGCATTTAAATCATGCCATATCTTCGATGCAAATTCACTTCTTTCCTGTTGGGCTTCTAGGAGCTTGGCATTTGCTTGTTTAAGTTGTTCATACAAACAACTATTGAATATAGCAAAAGCAACTTCCTCTGTTAGCTCAACTAAAATTCTTAAATCACGCCTTGTGAATGGAGCCGTATCTTTTTTATTGTTTACATTTAAGACACCTACTATATCATCGCCGGATTTAAGCGGTACGCTCAACAGGCTATTATTTCTATATCTATCTGAACCTGTGCTTTTGAAATTTTTATCTTTTCGTATATCTTTTATCAAGAGGGGCTGTTTATTTAGAAAAACCCAGCTGGAAACCTGTTTAGGGTTATTCTCACCTAATGTAATTTTTGAGTTCTTTATAACCTGAGGGGTTAGACCCTTTGCATATCGTATATATATGTGTTTTTGCTCATTATCTAGCCACATTATTGAGGCAATCTCAACACTCAATAATTCCATAGCCTGCTCTAAGAGGGCTTTTAAGCGTTCATCTAAACCCAGATTAGAACTTATAGCCTTTGTAGCTTGACGAAATTTGGATAATTTGATTAACTTTTTCATGGTAGGCCTTTTAAATACGCAGGTATTCAATATGGTAATTCTGGCTTATATATTATAATGGGTATAAGAAGTTAAGTCAATAATAAAAGATGGACCAATACAGCTGCATTCAATAGGGCTACAGCCAGACAGGTATAAGGTATCCCTAATATTGGCAATAGGATAGCGCTGGCCAACACAGCACCCAAACAGGCACCTAAAAGATCTACGCAATAGCTTAAACCGGCTACCTTGGCAACCTGATTGCTCCTGCTAAGATAAATTTTGTTTGCCAGTGGAAATTGAAAGCCACCTATAAAACCAGCTATTATTGGCAAAAATGGAAATACAATATTAGAGCCTAACCAGTTAATGGTTTGGTTCTTCAGGGGGGCAAAGGCAAAAAATATAAGGGGTAACACTAATGGATAAAGACAAATACAAACTTGTGCATGGATAAATGTTTTGAATTGATTTTTAAGTTTATCTAAAATACTAGTTGCATAAAAACCACCAAGGCTCAATCCAATCATAAAGGAGGTCAATATGAGACCTATCTTGTAATATAGAAATCCGTATATTATTTGAAAGGCCAATATCACAACAATCTGAAAGACTATTTCAGCAAAACCTGTTGTGGCAATAGCCAGTAATATACCTTTTTTTCTATTCTTGACATTCCTAACAAAAAGGCTTGATAGCAAAATTAAAAAATAAAAAATCCCTGCTATGAACCATATCCCTCGCTTGGATATAAAACTAAAGGCTTTTTGAAAATACGAGCTAAAATAACTGGCCCATAAGACCATATCATAATAATAGCAGACTGGTTTAAAATCTGTATTTAATTCAAATTTGGCTTTATTGGAGAGCTTGTCTTCAATATAGGCAATTCTTTCATCAGATAATTTTGAAAAAAGATAATACTCTCTTACAAACTTAGTCTGAATATTTCTTCTTCTTAAGCTATCAACAAACAATCTGTAATCATTACTTAATATTCCTTCTTGTTTAGCAGCAAGGAAATATGCCGTTTCACCAGGAATTACTTTTACATCACTAAAAACCTCACCCAGGGTTTTATGCAAACAGCCTAAAAACATATTTAGCTCTTTTCCTATGTAGTGCTCAGATGAAGTGACTCCAAAAGACAATACCCCCCCTTCTGAAAGTGCAAGTTTCACCTCTTGGAAGAATTCTTTCGTGTAAAATCTATTTAACTGTGCTGTAAAAGGATCTGAGATATTTAAGATTATGCAATCATAAGTTGCTTTTTTTGTCTGCTTTATAAAAAAGCGTCCGTCGGTATTTATTATTCTAACGCGCGCATCATATAGAAACTCACGCTCTTCTTCGCCTAAGAATCTCCTAGCAAGCTCTATAACTAATGGATCAAGTTCTACATAATCTATTTGTTTTACTGGATGTTTTAAGATTTCTTCTAAAAGTCCACCAACACCCCCACCCACTAACAATACTTTATTAAGCTTAGGCTGCTGCGAAAGCGTAAAATGAACAGACTCCTCTTTTTGAAGTTCATCTGGAACTGTAAAAAGATGCAGTCCGTTATTAAAAAATGAAATCTGGTTGAATTGTTTTGTAACTGCAATATTTGAATATATTGAGTTTTTTGACTCAAGGAGCTGGTAGTTCTTCCATTGTAAATCTAATGAAGCCTTTTCTATATTTGAAACTTTACCTGTAAAAAGAAGGAATAACCCTCCAATCAACATTATAACAACCAAACCCTTTAATATATTTGTTTTAAAACCTTTTATATTCTTAAAACTTAACAAACCAACTGCTAAGATAAGGTTTAAAATACTCAAGCTCATCATTATTGAAATACTATCGAATAACCGGATTAAAACAAAGCTTGCCAGCAGACCTCCTGTGGTAGCACCTAATGCTTCGATAACATATACCTTGCCTATTCTTATCGCACCTTCTCGTTGTTTGGTCTTTGAGTCTGGGTAAACCTTACAGGCTAAGGTAAACATAAATCCCAACAAACAACAAACAATAGATACAATGAAAAACGAGCAAACAATTATAGGGATGGGTCCGATTACCTCCCCTGGTGAGACATTTAAGGTAAGTTTAATCGCTCGAGCGGCAATTATAGATAGGGGAAGTGAGGCACTCAATAAAAGCTGACAAAAAGAAAATAAGGCTTTACCACTTTTGGCTCTATCTGCAAACCTGCCTAACCCCCAGCTTCCAAAGGCAGTCCAGATTAGCCAACCTGCTAAAATAAATCCTACTGAAATCTCATTACCATAAAAAACTACTATTAATTCCCTGACTAAGACAATCTGGGAAACCATAGCAGTAAAACCTAATAGAAAAACTGTAATTTGAATCATGCTTGTGACCATATCCCTGCAATAGGATAACCGCAAAATTTACATCTTGAACTTTTTATATTGTTTTTACCTAAGCGATAACCTTTTCTTTCTATCAAAACTTTTTTGCAGCTTGGGCAATAGGTGTTTTCAGCATCATTCCCGGGGACGTTTCCTATGTAGACATAGGAAAGTCCGACATCTAAAGCAGTTTTTCTCGCCCATTGCAGGGTCTGAACAGGCGTGGGGTGGAGGTTTTTTAGTTTATATTGAGGCCAAAATCTGGAAAAATGAAGCGGGACCTCACTACCTAGGTTTTCTTTTATCCATTCGCACATCTGGCGAATTTCTGACATTTTATCATTAAAGGTAGGGACAACTAAGTTTGTTATTTCAAGCCACACGCCGTTTTCTTTTAAAGTCTTTAAGGTATTTAACACAACTCTTAAATCTTCTTGGCACATTTGCTTGAGATATTCTTTGTTAAAACCCTTAAGATCGACATTTGCGGCATTGAGATATTTTGTAAGTTCTGCTAAAGGCTTGGGATTTATAAAGCCACCTGAGTGATACAGGTTTATTAAACCCTCACTTTTAGCAATCTTTGCTGTTTCGATCATGTATTCATAAAAAACGGTGGGTTCAGTATATGTATAGGCAATAGACTTAGAATTTGTCTTTTTTGCCATTTCTACTGTTTGCTGTGGGTTTAATAGAACATTTTCTGTTTCTTCAGGGGACTTCTGCGAAATCTGCCAATTCTGGCAAAACTTACACCTCAGGTTGCATCCGGCAGTAGCTACAGAAAACGAACTTGTCGCAGGCAAAACATGGAATAGGGGTTTTTTCTCTATTGGGTCTACATGAACAGCGCAGGGAAGCCCAAAGACCAAGGTATAAAGTTTTCCATCAATGGGCTCTCTAACCCTACAAAAACTCCGCTGTCCGTCTGTAAGTGTACATCCGCGTGGACACAACGTGCACTGTACGTACTTTTCATCAATTTTTTTATAGTAGCTAGCTTCGCGCAACCCTCTTTTCTCACCTATTGCTGCATGGGCCTTCTTTAGATTGCGCTTTAAAAAGAGTCTATTTAAAAAAGGTGAGGCCGATAAGGTAAGGGCAGCTAAGCCTAAACCCTTTAAAAAGGTCCTTCTTGAGAATTGCTTTTTAAAAATATTCTTTTTTACTTGCATCTTTTTCTATACTTAGTGTATATTATATCCCAAGTCTTTTCAATACAAAACTTACACTAAAAAATGAAAAAAATATTTAACTATACTTTAGTATTATGTAGTGTCTGTTTAATATTATCCTGGCTACCTACACAGGTCTCTGCAGAGGACGGTAAATTCTCCACATCCTTTCAATTCGGTGAACGCAGAACCTCTGATGTTATTACAGAAAGCATTGATTACTATTCCTTCTACAAATATTATTCACGCTTGGATGCTAAAGTAGATCCCACCTTTGGTTATTACCTAAAATATGAATTCTATGATAAAGATTTTGATGGAAAAACAAACCTGGACAATCAGGCTAATACCATGGCTGCTGGTATAAAGTATCTTTTAAAAAATTCCCCTGAAAATAAACTCAAACTACGCCTTGATTTACTACAGAGAAACAGAAATTATAAAAATAGTACTAGTTCAGAATATGACCAGACAAAGGCTAAGCTTTCCATAAGCCAAAAAAAAGATACTTTTGGAATTGGCACTAGCATTGGAATGAACTATTTTGATTATAATCATGCAGATAAAGACCAGATGGATACTTCCTTTAAATTAAAAACAAATAAACATTTATTAAGTGAAAAATTAAAATTAAAAGGCTTCTTTGGCTTTACTAACTCTGAACGTGATAGTTCAAAGGATAGGTATCAGTTATCGGAAGGTTTAGGCATGGACTTAAAGTTTAAGCAACCTCTTTTTAAACTTTTGGCATTTCAAATTGAAGCAAGAGAAGCTGATACAAAGGATTTAGAGCTTGAAGACCGCGATGATGCATATATTTTTGATGAGCTAAGATGGAAGGTAAAAACTAAACATAAACTCACAGATTCAATTTCAAGTTCATTTAAATATGAAAAAAGAAAACGGGATTATCTTGATTATAACCTAAACTATAGTAAATACAAAATAGAAAATTCAACAAGGTTTCAACCTATAAATACACAATATGAAAGTTTTTATTATACACTTGGGCTTGGGTACAAGCAAGAAGAATTCCCCGACTCTGATTCAAAAAGTAAGGTTCAAAATTCTATGAAGCTAAGCTGTACATACAATAGAAAAAAATCTTTTAAATTAGGTGCTAAACTTGGCATGAGTACAGATGAATACGGCGCATCTGTATCCAGTAACCGCAATACATATACTGCTGGTTTAGGTTTTGAAAAGAAATTTAATGAGGACGTTGCTTTAGAATTAGGTTGGAAATTAAAACGGCGGGATTATAAATACACATCAGACGTACAATACCAATCATTTAAGGTGGGAGTTACTTACGATTGGTAGAAAGATATTTATTAGTAACCTCATCCCACTTGCCTTGAGATTTAATAATTAATTCAATAACCTCTCTTACTGCACCCCGTCCGCCTGATTTTTTTGTAACGTAATGGGCTGCTTGTTTTGTTTCATCAACGGCATTTTCTACTGCTACGGCCAAACCCACCTGTCGCAAAATAGGAACATCCAGTAAATCATCCCCTATAGCACAAATTTCTTCATTCTTTAGTTTAAACCTTTGCACTATCTTTTTATAAGCCTTTGCTTTATCCCATGCCTTTTGATAAATTGCAGCGGCAGATAATTCCCTGCCTCGTTTTTTAACCAGTCTGGAACCTTTGGCAGTTACAATAACAAACTTAATACCTGCCCTTCTTAGGAGGCTTACGCCAAACCCATCTTGCACATCAAAGAATTTAAGTTCATCACCATAATTATCATATACAATGCGACCATCAGTCATCACGCCATCAATATCTGATATCAAAAGCTTTATTTTTTTAGCTCTATCTTCTATCATCACACAAGTCCTGCCTTGAGTAAGTCCTGTACATCTACCAAACCTACAGGTTTACCTTTATCATCTACTACAGGGATTTCATCAATTTTATATTCTTTAAGAATCCTAAAGGCCTCAGCTGCCAATTGCCCCTTATGAACCGTCTTAGGGGATAAGGTCATAACATCTTTTACTTTTCTTTTAGCTAAGTTAGAGTCTTCTTCTAGGTGTCTACGTAAGTCTCCATCGGTAAATATCCCTGTTAATTTACCTTTTTTATTCACCACACTAGCAGAACCTGTCCTAGCACTTGTAATAGCTATCAATACTTTTTTAACTAATGTATTTTCTTTGACAACTGGGTTGCTAGAGTCTTTTCGCATTATATCTTCCACCTTTAGAAGAAGTCTTTTGCCTAATGCTCCTCCTGGATGGAAAAATGCATAATCGTTTTCTTTAAAACCGCGTTGCTTTATTAAAACCACTGCTAAGGCATCACCCATGGCCAACATAGCAGTAGTAGAGGCTGTTGGTGCTAAACCCATAGGGCAAGCCTCTTTTTCAACATTGACATTTAAAACAATATCGCTATGCTTCGCTAGGCTAGACTTGATGTTTCCTGTAATGGCAATGAGCTTAGAACCTATCTTTTTTATAATAGGCAAAAGCCTTGAAATCTCCTCTGTCTCACCGGAATTGGATAGGGCCACTACCACATCATGTTTTGTCACCCTACCTAAATCTCCATGGATGGCCTCTGCTGGATGCAGGCTCAAGCTAGGTGTTCCAGTAGAGGCAAGTGTTGCTGAAATCTTCTGACCTATAATACCTGGCTTACCCATGCCGGTAACCACTACCTTGCCTTTGCATCGTAAGATTAAATTAACCGCTTTATCAAAATCTTTACCGACGCGGCCGATTAGTTTTCTTACGGCCTCGGCTTCTATCCTTAAAACATCCTTTGCTATTTTTGTATTAGATTTCATGTCGCTAATATCCTTGTTAGTTTATACAACTCTTTATCTAAACTCATCTTTTTCTTGCAATGTTGGCAGGCAATCATAAAATCACTCAATACTATTCTATCTGATTCAATGCCAACTGCCTTTCCTGACTCTCCCTTGATGAGTGCCTCTACCGCTGCGGCACCCATTCTCGATGCAAGTATTCTATCAAATGCCGTAGGAGAACCACCTCTTTGAATATGACCTAAGGTTATAGACCTTACTTCAAAATCTGTATTCTGATGTATTAATTTGGCTACCTCTGGAGCTGATGCAGTACCTTCGGCAACAACTATTATCCAGCTGATTTTGCCTTTTTTCCTTCCCTTTCGTATATCGTTACACATATCATCAATGTTGTATTCTGTAGCAGGGACTAATATATCCTCCGCACCTCCTGCTAGGCCTACCCTGATAGCGATAAAGCCTTCTTCCCTGCCCATGACCTCAACAACAAAGATGCGCTCCATACTGTGGACTGTATCTCTTATTTTATCAATTGCATCTAAGGCAGTATTTACAGCCGTATCAGCCCCTATAGTAAAATCTGTCCCGGTAATATCATTGTCTATTGTACCCGGTATGCCTACTACAAAACCTTTCTTCCATTCCCTGTTTAACTCGAAAGCACCTTTGAATGAACCATTGCCACCTATAACTATCAAACCATCTATTTTATGCTTGTTTAATGTGGCTATCGCCTTTTTCCTTCCCTTGGTATTTTTAAATTCCATGCAGCGGGATGTCTTTAAGACAGTACCACCTCTTGTTAATATGTTACTAACGCTTCGCAAGCCTAATTTTTCTATGTCGCCGTCTATGAGACCTTGGTAACCTTTCGTAATCCCGTAAACCTCTAATTCATTATAGATACCACATCGTACAGCGCTACGGATACAGGCATTCATACCTGCTGCATCACCACCGCTTGTTAAAACCGCTATGCGTTTTATTTCATCTTTCTTTGCCATAGATTTTATGTCCCCAGTTCCCAGCTATTCAGGTACTTCTTCTGCTCAGGTGTCAAAACATCAATTTTAATACCCATAGATTTTAATTTCAACCTGGCAATTTCTTTATCAATTTTTTCTGGAACGCCATAGACTTTAGGTTTGAGCTTATTGGCATTTTTGGTTATGTGCTCAGCTGATAATGCCTGATTTGCAAAACTCATATCCATAACAGAAGGCGGATGTCCTTCAGCAGCTGCCAGGTTTATAAGCCTGCCATCTCCGAGGAGGTTTATACGTTTTTTGCCCTTCAATGTAAACTCTTCAACAAATTCTCTGATTCTTCTTTTTGCCTTACTTAGTTTTTTCAATGCAGGTATATCTATTTCTGCATTAAAATGGCCGGCGTTTGCCAATATTACACCATCTTTCATTAATTTGAAGTGTTTCGCCCTTAAGACATTCTTATCTCCTGTTAAAGTAACAAAGACATCGCCTATTTTAGCTGCTTGTCTTATGGAGGTAACCATAAACCCATCCATTACTGCCTCAAGTGCTCTTAATGGATCTGTCTCACAAACTATAGTATTTGCGCCCATCCCCTTAGCGCGCATAGCAACACCCCTACCGCACCAGCCATAACCGCATACTACAAAATTTCTGCCGGCTAAGAGAATGTTAGTGGCGCGTAATATGCCATCAATTGTAGACTGGCCAGTTCCATATCTATTATCAAAGAGATGTTTTGTATCTGCATCATTGACTGCTACGATAGGATAAAGTAGACGACCTTGTGCTTCTAGCGCCTTAAGGCGAATTACGCCTGTTGTCGTCTCCTCTGTGCCCCCAGAGGGAAAAGTGCGTTTCTTGCTTGTATGTATCGTTGAAACTAAATCAGCTCCATCGTCCATAGTTATATCTGGGGCATCTTGCAAACAGTTCCTTATGTGTCGATAATAAGTCTTGTTATCTTCTCCTTTAATGGCAAATACTGATATCTTGCAATCTTTAACAAGGCTTGCCGCTACGTCATCTTGCGTGCTTAAAGGATTTGAGGCACATAATATCACTTGCGCCCCGCCACTTTTTAAAGTCTGCATCAAAAAGGCTGTTTCAGTAGTTACGTGAAGACAGCAAGCAGCCTTAACGCCTTTTAAGGGTTTTTCTTTTTTGAATCTTCTCTCTACTGCCTTTAAAACCGGCATCTGTTCTCTTGCCCATTCAATTCTAAGGCTTCCCTTTTTTGCCAAGTTGATATCTTTAATATCATACTTCATTATTTCGCTTCCCCTTTTTATTTTTATCCTTTTTTAAATACATTTACCTTGTTGGTTTCTTCCCAGGTAAATCCTTCTTCTTCCCTGCCAAAATGTCCATAAGCAGCGGTTGATCTAAAGATAGGCCTTCGCAATTTTAAATCGCGTATAATCCCTATTGGTTTTAAATCAAAATTGCTGCGAACAAGCTTTACTAATCTTTCTTCTGAGATTCTTCCTGTCCCATATGTATCTATCATCAATGAAACAGGATCTGCTACGCCTATAACATAGGCTAATTGAACCAAACATTTATCTGCTGCCCCTGATGCAACTATATTTTTGGCAATATATCTAGCCATATAGGCTGCGGAGCGGTCTACCTTTGTTGGATCTTTACCACTAAAGGCTCCTCCACCATGTGAAACCGTCCCGCCATATGTATCTACGATAATCTTTCTGCCTGTCATACCTGTATCTGACTGTGGACCACCGACTACAAATTTTCCAGTTTCATTTACAAAAAACTTCGTCCTTTTATCTATGCAATCTTTCAAAACAGACTTGGCAACTACATCAATGATCTCCTGCCTTGCCTTTTTTGTAATCTTTGCTCCACTTGCATCAAGGATATCTGCTGTGTGCTGAGTAGCCAATACTACTGAGGTAACCCTTTTGGGTTTTCCGTTATGATATTCAACCGTAACTTGTGACTTTCCATCTGGGCCAAGATATTTTAAAATGCGTTTTTTCCTCACTTCTGCTAAGCGCTTGGTAAGTTTATGTGCTAAACCTATAGGAAGTGGCATCAATTCAGGGGTTTCTTTACATGCAAACCCAACCATCATCCCTTGATCACCCGCACCACCACGATTTACACCTTGAGCGATGTCAGGAGATTGCTTGTTTATTGCATTTAATATAGCGCAGGTTTCACAATCAAACCCATACTTTGGATTGGTGTATCCTATGTCTTTTACAATACCCCTTACCAACTTGTGAATGTCTATATATCCACTAGTGGTTACTTCTCCACCAACAATAACTAACCCCATTGTTATAAATGTCTCACAAGCAACTCTTCCTGTTGGGTCCTGTTTTAGTATGGCATCCAATACGCCATCTGAAACTTGATCACAAACTTTATCTGGATGGCCTTCGGTTACGCTCTCTGAGCTAAATAAATTTTTATAAACATTAGATTTCCTAGATTGCTTCCTTACCATTATCTCCTCCTGTTTTGGCACTTAGCTTTACTTAATAGCCTTGTCGAATTCCTCATTCGCCTTGTTGTAGGAATTCATATCTCCTATATCATACCATACACCACCAAATACATATCCATAAACAACATCTCGTTTATAAAGCCATTTTATATAGTTTCCGGGGGCATCCTTTGGATTTGGGCTAGCCATGTATTCATCGAAAAGGAACAGTTTTTGTCTTGGGAAGAAATATATACACATGGCTATTAATGTGGAAGCTGGTTGTTGAGGTTTTTCCTGGAAGGTTATCACCCTCTTGTCTTTATCTATGCCCACAACACCATATTTTGTAGCCACCTCTTTACTTCCTAAATCATAAAGCCCTAAACATGAAGCCACTGGCTTTGACTTTGCAAACTCAATAAACTCCAAAAGACTCGCTTCTAAAAGGTTATCTCCACCTATCACCAAAACATCATCTTTTACATGTTGTGATTTTAAGACCAAGTCTATATCGCCAATAGCACCGAGTCTATCTTCATTAGATGTTGTCCCATCATTTATCACTTTGATATCAATTGTTTGCTGTTGTGCTTCTGCCCATTGTTTGAAATTTGAAGCAAACTTTTGATTGGTTACAATATAAATCCCATCGATTTCTTTAATTTTACAAATCTTATCTACAATGTGATTTATAATGGGTTTCGGCCCTACGGGCAACAATGGTTTGGGCTTATCTTTGGTTAATGGATACAGTCTGGTCGCATAACCTGCTGCTAAAATTAATGCCTTCATGTTCTCCCTAGTTGTTTTTTGAGGTACGTCACATTATTTACAGGGGTAGGATCGACATTATTTAAAATTGCCAAGTAAAAGGAAGTAAACGTTCCAATATAAATCAAGCTGAAAATTCGCTCTAGGAGACTTTTACCAACAGAGGTTACATCAATTATCAACTTGACCTTTTTTCCGATTAGCTTTTTACTTATCTCTATTCTTTTTTGCACCCTTGGGTGTTCAGCTTTGTCTCTTAAGAAAATGATTGTAAAATCTTTCGATATATTCTTTGCATCTTCCCAGCCTGTAATCTCATTGTGATTCATCTCAGGAAATACATGGCTGGAACACAAAATCTTTGAATTCTCATTAAGGTCTTGTCTCCAGCGTGTTACCACACTACCTATATAATCTTTGCTGCCATAGATTATAGCATATTTTCTAAAGAGTGCTTGTGCTAACTGTTTAGATACATTTTTAGTAGGAGTGACGTTGGGATTCAGTTTTTCATCTCTTAATTGCTCTAGCAATTTTGTAGTCCTAGTAATATCTGCCTTAACATTTTTTGCAAGTCCCAATTTAGATAGAATAACCAGGGGAATTATTATCATGTATCCAATGGCTAACCTCGGTGGTAAACCTTTAGGAATTGTTATACATGCGACATTGTCTCTACAGGCAATCCTAGACAACTTGCCATTTGAGGTAATAATAATTATCTTAGTCCCCTTGTTTCTTATGAGCTTGTAGGCACTGAGGGTCTCTTCTGTGTTCCCCGAATAGCTACAAACAAATGAAAGTGTTTTTTTGTTAACAAATCCAGGAATTGTATAATTGCGATTTACCTCAATGGGTATATTAGATTGAGGCTCCAAATGAGATTTGATGATATCTGCACCAATAGCAGATCCCCCTAGTCCTGTAAAAAATATTTTGTCAAAATTTTTAAAACCTGCCGGAACCTTAAATGTATTTGCTATGCAAGAAGCACGCTTGCATTGATTAGGTAGATCCAATAATATATCTAGCATATGGAGTTTGTCAAATTTGCCTATATATTTTAAATCTTCAAGTTTTCCCATTTTTTTACACCTTGCATTTAATGTGAAATCATTTCATTAACTTTTTCAATTCGTTTATAGCAAATTCTTCTACCTCTCTGCCAGAGCTAAACCCCAATGCCTTCTCGGAAACCTTTTGAGCATCTTTATAATTAACGGACCTTATGACTTTCTTTATTTCAGGAATAGCAACGGGACTTGTGCTAAACTCATCCAATCCAAAACCCAGAAGCAATAAGGCAAAATGCGGTTCACCAGCCATTTCTCCACACATACCAACCCATATATTATTCTGATGTCCAACATCAATTATGCTTTTTATAAGGCGTAAGACCGCTGGGTGTGCCGGTTCATAAAGATACGCTATTTTTTCATTGACCCTATCTACTGCTAAGGCATATTGTATGAGGTCATTGGTACCTATGCTAAAGAAATCCACCTCTTCTGCTAAAAGGTCGCATGTTAATGCAGCTGATGGTATTTCTATCATAGCGCCAACTTCTATTTTTTTATCAAAGGCTATTTTTTTCTTTTTAAGGTCGTCCTTCGCCTGCTGCAAAATCTTGTTTGCTTCCCTTAGCTCTTCAATGCCTGATATCATAGGATACATTATCTTAAGCTTACCGTAAGCAGAGGCCCCAAGTATAGCCCTTAGTTGTGCTCTAAATATACCGGGCCTTGCTAAGGAAAATCTTATCGCACGCCAACCCAAAAACGGATTCATTTCATAAGGCATATCCAACTGGGACATGAATTTATCTCCACCTAAATCCATAGTTCGTATAATTACGGAATTAGGCGCTACTTGCTCAGCAACCCTTTTGTAGGCTTTAAACTGTTCTTCCTCTGTGGGCAAATCAGTCCTGTCCAGATATAGAAACTCTGTCCTGTATAACCCAATGCCTTTGGCGCCATGGGCTAAAACAGATGTTATTTCTTTTGGGAACTCTATATTTGCAGATAATTCTATTTTTCGTCCATCTTTAGTCTGTGCAGCTAAGTCTTTTAGTCTTAGGAGCTTTTTTCCAGATGCTTCAAGTTTTTCTAGTTCCTGCTGATATTTAAATAGGGTCTTTTTATCCGGGTTTACAATTACAATACCAGAATTCCCATCTACTATCAGCGTATCTTGATGTTTTATCTGCTTTGTTGCAACTTCAAGCCCAACTACAGCTGGTATTTCCAATGACTTGGCCATAATTGCTGTATGAGAAGTTCTACCTCCGATATCTGTAATAAAACCTAGAACTGCCTTTTTGTGCATAGAGGCTGTATCGCTAGGGGAAAGATCATACGCTACCACAATAACTTTTTCTTTTAAACTTTGCAGCGTATCTCTTTTTTTCCCTATTAGATTTCTTAAGACCCTTTTGCCTACATCTTCTATATCAACAACTCTTTCCCTAAGATATTCATCTTCTATTTTAGAAAATGCCTTGGCATATTTTTTGAGTACTTCGCGAAATATATATTCTACGCCAATTCTGTCTTTTTTAAGCTTTGTAATTACATCTTCTATAAGGGTTCTATCCTCTAAGACCAAAAGGTGAGCGCTGAAGATTTCTGCATGTTTTTTGCCCATTTCTTTCGAAATCTTCTCCTGGATCTTAATAATCTCGGCTCTAGTTTGCATAAGGGCAGTTTCAAACCTGGCAATTTCTTCAGAAATCTCTGTTGGTTTAATTTTTCTTTTTGGTACAGTAAGTTCCTCGCTATCAAGCAGGAATACTTTACCTATAGCTATACCTGGGGATGCTGGTATGCCTTTTAACATCATCGCACCTCTTCCATTTGTCCTGAAAGCAGTTTTTCTAAATGCCTTATTGCCTCTTCGGCATCATCGCCTTCAGCGCAAAGATGAACCATATCACCTTTTCCTGCAGCTAACATCATTATTCCCATAATTGATTTTCCATCAACCTTTTGGTTTCCTTTAGTAACTGTTATTACAGAATCAAATTTATTCGCGATCTGCACAAATATAGCTGCAGGTCTAGCATGCAACCCTAATTTATTTCTTATTTTAACTTTCCTTTTGGATATCATTTCGCATGCCTCAAAATACATCAAGCCTGCTGATCTGCTTCTTTTAATGTCTTAAATATTTGTTTTTCATCGGTGCTCCTGCGCAGTAAATCTCGAAAAGGCTTATCTTTCAAGATCTTTGAAATCCTTGCTAGTGCTTTTAGGTGTGGGCCGGCTGAGTCTTGGGGAGCTAATAATAAAAAGAATATGTAAGCCCGTTCCCCATCTAGCGATTCAAAATCTATTCCTTTGTGCGAAATAGCAAAGGCAGCAATAAGTTTTTTTACCGCGGGAGACTTTCCATGCGGAATTGCCACGCCTTGACCAATGCCTGTGCTGCCCAGAGATTCCCTATCCATCACAACGCGAATCAGCTCTTCTTTTTTCGCAGGGTTTATCTCACGCGACTCAATCAAAAGTTCAACAAGTTCATCAACCACTATCTTTTTGTCAGTTGCTTGTAAATCTGCACTTATTGCTTTAGGATTTAGGAAATCTACAATCTTCATGCATGTTCTCCTTTTCGTCGTATTATTACGCTCGCTTGAAATTAGATTCTGTTTTACAAAGTCTGGAGCGAGGGACGGGATTCGAACCCGCGACCATCACGTTGGCAACGTGATGCTCTACCAACTGAGCTACCCTCGCATAATTAATAATTGGTTTGCAACCTCTTTCGCATCAAGCTAGGTACTAAAGATTAGTAACTAACTTGGTGCGGATGGAGGGACTCGAACCCCCAAGGGTTGCCCCACTAGCTCCTAAGGCTAGCGCGTATACCAATTCCGCCACATCCGCTGGTACCCGCACGAGGAATCGAACCTCGAACCTTGACATTAAGAGTGTCCTGCTCTGCCGATTGAGCTATGCGGGCATGATTTTAGGGATAATATATTAGCATAAATCTTATATTATGTCAAATATAACAATAAGGGAGGTAGTGTATCATATTGTGTGTAAATTCAGCTTGAGCTAAAATGCAAAAGGGT
>CAZCCH010000018.1:0-30225 GCA_964497315.1 uncultured Planctomycetia bacterium | reverse complement strand
AGAAATTAACATTTCAAAATAGTAAAAAATTAACATCTTGACTTAGTAACAACAGAACTTTTTTATAAATGATGTTGCGATTTTAAAGAACTACTTCCATAGCCCTTGGTGGGCATGCCTTTACACAAAGTTCACAGGCTGTGCATTTATTTATATCAAAGATTACTTTCATTGTCTTTTTGTCCATATATAAAGCACCTGTTGGGCATACTGTTATGCATGCTCCGCACTGCGTACATTTAGACTCGTTCATTTTTACATCTTGGCTAAGAAGTTGAACGCCTACGCCCTGATCCTTTAAATATTTAATACCATCAGAATAATTCTTCTTCTTTCCTTTTAGCTCTATAACCATAACCCCTTCTTCATTAGGTGTCACCTTAGCCTGAAGAATGTTGAACATCAAATCGTGCTCTTTAACAAGAATATAAGTTATCGGCTTGTCAATAAGTCCATGGGGAAAATGCAAAACGACTCTTTTCGCTATCATCTATTACCTCCAAAAAAAGTAAATTGTCCTTTTTCTGCCATTTTAAGATTACCGCAAATACCAATTTTTTCACCCACTATTATTAAAATCCCTAAAACACCCTTTATGTCCTTGGCGAAACTTAAGCTATTTTGCATGTCTTCTTCCTGTCTCACTAAGTTGCCACAGGCTGTAGCTACAGCATCAGCCAAGGCAGTAGATTCTGATATTACTATTGTAGCATTTGTGCGTCCAAAACTCAAGGAATGTCCCACTGTTCCACTAGAGGTACATATTCCAATAGGTGTGTCTTTTGTGTTAATTTCTATATTTAGCTTTCCTGTTAATTCTGAATCACCTGCAAATATTGCTATATTTCGTTTTGCCTTGCTTTTCATAAAGATATCTCCGCCATTTTCTACAATCACCTGGCTGGAAAATTTTAGTAAATCCTTTCCAATGAATTCAGCAATAACCCCAGCCACTGCAGCCATAGGACCAACTTTTGCCTTAGCTGCACTTTCTGCCATTACCTTTATTATATCTGGTGTATCATCCTTTACGGTTATTGGTTTAAGTGATGATTTAAAATCGGGATGCTTAGATATATACTTCCTTAATTGCGATCTATATAGTTCTAAAGATTCCTCTGCCTCTTTTGATAAATTACTTTCTGCTGAAATCAAAAGATCGCTTTCGGCCTGTTTTACTTTAAATAATACCAGGTCTTTACCTTTAACCCAGTCACGATAAAATCTCTCTGTCATTTTAAATTAACAAATCCTAGGTAGTTGATCAGCGACCAACATATCTAAAAGCCTTTTTCCACCAACGGTCGTATTAAGAAAAACCTTGGACTTAGGGGTCTTGACTACCTCTCCTATTATACGAGCATGCCTCCCAGTTGAGTTACCTTGCATAGCCTTCAAAACTTTCCTGGCATCTTTAGCTGAAACAAAAATTATTATTTTTCCCTCATTTGCAAGGTATAATGAATCAAAACCTAAAAGCTCACACGCTGCCTTCGTGGCCATTTTAACAGGAATATCTCCTTCTTTTAACCCAATGCCAAAATTTGCACCATCAACTATTTCGTTTAATATTCCAGCAAGGCCACCCCTTGTTATATCCCGCATAAATCTAATATTCTTGGATACCTTTAAAGCACTCGATATTAAACTAAAAAGCGATGCACAATCTGATTTAATTTTAGTATCAAGGCCCAATTCGCCTCTGGCTGAAAGTATGGCAATGCTATGTTCTCCTATAGTACCACTTATAATGACTTTATCTCCTGGCTTAATTTTTTTAACAGCCGGTCTATAGCCTTCGCGCATCACTCCGATTCCTGAGGTATTTATAAAAATCTTATCAGCGCTTCCATGTTCAACAACCTTAGTATCCCCTGTGACAATTTTTACACCGGTAAGATTGGCTGCCTTTTTTATTGAAATAACTATTTCCTCAAGCGTTTTAAAATCTAGACCTTCTTCAATAATTAAACCCACTGAAATATAAGCTGGCCTTGCGCCCATTACTGCCAAATCATTTACCGTACCATAGACAGCTAGTTTTCCTATATCTCCTCCGGGAAAAAACAAAGGTCTCACAACATAGGAATCTGTAGTAAAGGCCAACTGATTAGATTTGACTTGGCTTATAACAGCTGAATCTTCAAGTTGATTTAATGTTGCATTACCAAAATTTGCAACAAACAGTTTATTTATTAACTCGTGGCTTAGTTGGCCACCGCTTCCATGTCCCAAGGTAATTCTATCCATTGTATTTCCACCATGCTGCACATGTCCCCTCACTTGAAACCATACAAGCACCTTTAGGATCAGAGGGCGTGCATATTTTAGAAAAAAGTTTACAGTCTGGGGGGCTTTTGCGACCTTGTAAGATCTCCCCGCATATGCATCCTTTTTCTTGTTTTGTGGGTTCTGGTTGAATGTCTATTTTTAACTCTGCATCAAATTCGGAGAAAGATGGTTTAATCTTAAGGCCGCTATCTTTGATAATACCTATCCCCCGCCATTCTGAATCTGTTATGTCAAATACTTCATTTATAAAGTCTCTGGCCTTTTGATTTCCCTGGGGCCTAACCGCACGCCTGTATTGGATCTCCACTTTTGGTACCCCCACCCTTATTTGAGATACAAGAAGATATGTTGCTTCCAATACATCTTGCGGTTCAAAACCTGCAATTACCCCAGCGGCTTTAAATTCCTTTGACATAAACTCATACGGGGCTAGGCCTAAAACCGTACTGACATGACCAGGCAGGAGAAAACCATCAACCTTTAAATCTGGTGCTTGAAGAAGTACTTTAATGGCAGGGGGTATAATCTTATGACCACACAATACATAGAAATTCCTCACGCGTCTTCTCTGCGCCTCTTTTATCGCAATTGCCACAGGTGGGGTCGTTGTCTCAAAACCAACTCCAATAAAAACGACTTTAGAGTTTTTATTAGCCAAGGCTATATCAATTGAATCTAGGGGAGAGTTAACAATTCTAATATCAGCGCCCCTTGCCTTTTCTTTTTCCAGACTTGAGCTTGAACCGGGTACTCTGACCATATCCCCAAACGTGCATATTATTATATCATTGGATTTTGAATACGCAACCGCCAAATCTATAATGCTGTTTGGGGATACGCAAACCGGACACCCGGGACCTGAAATTAACTTGATATTGCTCGGTAATAACTTTTTTATCCCATATCTAAAAATTGCCATCGTATGAGTACCGCAAACCTCCATTAATGTAATGGGTTCCTTCCCAGCAATGCGTTTAATTGCATTGGTAAGCTTGGAAACTTGGCCTTTATTGCGGTATTCATCAAGATATTTCATTTAGTTTTTTCCTTGTCTGTCCGTCGTGCAGGTAGAATTTTTAGTAATTCAAGGGTTTCCTTGGCACTTTCTGGATCTATTTTTTCAATGGCAAACCCAACATGGATTATAATATAGTCTCCTATTTTTACATTATCAAGCAAGCGTATATCAGCTTGTTTTCTAATTCCTCCAAGTTCAACCGTCGCTTTAATACCTTCTATTTTTTCAACCCGCATAGGGATACCTAAACACATATCATGATACCTCATTGGCTATTACTGCCTGTCCTAAACTAATGCCTGCATCATTAGCAGGAATTTGGTTGTGCAGTAAAACTTTAAAATTGTTCTTTTTTAAATTTTCACATGCTTCCTTAAGTAAAACTTTATTCTGAAACACCCCTCCAGAAAACACTACATTGTTAATGGAAGTTTTATCACGCAATTTAACACAAACATCATTAATAATTGCAGCTATTGTATTATGAAATTTCGCTGAAATAAAGGACTTAGTCTCATTCCTTTTAATGTCTTCTACTATCGAGCGAATTATTTTCTTGGGATCTACGATAAACATATCGGCTTGTTTGGATATATCAAACTTATATTTATCTCGGCAATTTTTGTCAGCTATTTTTTCCAATTCAATTGCCGCCTGTGCTTCAAAGTCTGCTACAAAACAAAGTCCCACCAAACTCGATACTGCATCAAATAATCTGCCTACACTCGATGTCAGGGGAGAGTTAAAATTATTTGTTAACATTTTATTAAGGACTATCCATTTTGTCTTATCTATTTTCTTGGTAAACTCAATACCCAAGCCTAGAAATTCATCTCCATAGACATTCCATAGATATGCGGCTGCCATCCTCCAAGGTTGGCGGATTGCCGCCTCCCCTCCAGGCATGGGCACATAATCTAAATGTGCCATCCTTTCAAAACCTGCGCAATCAGCTATCAGAAACTCACCACCCCAAACATTGCCATCTTCACCGAATCCTGTACCGTCAAATGCGACTCCAATAACTTTTGAATCTAGTTTGTGCTCTGCCATGCAACTTGCTATATGTGCATGATGATGTTGAATTAAGATTGGCTTATGTTTGGAATTTAGTTTTTGTTGAAAATTTTTTGCAAGCTTTGTAGAAAAATAGTCTGGATGTAAATCAGCAACTAAAACTTCAGGTTTCATATTAAACTTTTTTATAGCCTCCTGAAGCCGGCTTTCATATTCAAGGCAATTTCTTAGCTCCTCCAAATTGCCTAGCTGGTTGCTGAAATATGCAAATTTTCCCTTTCCCAAGCAAAAACTTGCCTTTAGGTGTGCTCCGCATGCGAGAATTGGTTTGGAGAATTTTTTATTAATGGTTATTTTTTTCATTTTTGCAATTTGCTTAAAAAATGCGTAAGTCCGACGAGCTCATTTGTAAGATCAACATTTTTAAGCTTAGTCCCTTTTGGCACCGAAATTTTAGTAGGTGCAAAATTTAGAATCGTCTTGACTCTCGCCTTAATAAATAAGTCCACGACTTCTTGAGCAAAAGACGCTGGTACTGCTATTGCTGCTATATCCACACTGCGTTTTCTGGACTCACTTAGAATATGACTACTATGCAACACACGAGTATTTTCATAGGTTTTGCCAACTTTGTTTACATCTTTATCAAAGGCCGCAACAAGCTTAAAGCCTTGGTCAACAAAACCCTTGTATGACAATAAGGCACTTCCTAAATTCCCAACGCCGCAGATAGCCATATTCCATTGTTTGTTTAAACCCAATATTTGCTTAACGGAATCCATCAATTCCATTACGTTATATCCAATGCCCCTTTTGCCAAACTGTCCAAAATACGATAGGTCTTTTCTGACGATACTAGGGGTAATTCCTGAATCATCCGCTAAATCAGCAGAGGATATAGTAGTAATACCTTTATTTGCTATACGTTTTAGTGAACGCAAATAATAAAACATTCGCGATATAGCAATATCTGGTATTTTCATATCTTACATCTTCCTGATTAACTTCACTTGTGAAAATTCTCACAAGTTAATTAAAAAAAATATGCACCTATTACAGGCTAGCTATAATTGCATCTATATTAATATGCTCTTCAACCATTTCTGTTACTGTGTTTATTTTATCGGTATCTTCGGGTTTTATTTTAACAGTTCTATCATGGATTTTCTTAGCAGCAGTATAGGTATCATCTTTAACAAAAAGTACTGGTATCCCGGCTTTTTTAACTAGTTCTGCAACAGAGCGACGAGGTTTCATGCCACCTGTCAATACTATTCCTGAAATCTTTGAATGTCCTGGCGTGCCATATATCTGGCTACTCATAACAGCCAAAACTATATCTTCTCTATCGCCACCTGTAATAATGAGACTTCTGTCAATGATATATTTCAATGCTTCGTGTGGTTCCATTGCACCAATAAGAATATGCTCAATGGGATTCTGCAAACTTTCATCTCCAGAGATAATTTTTGCATCCAGAGTTTCCAGGATTTGCTTCATTGTTGGAGCACTTAAAATTGGCATATATGGCACTACGCCAAAAATGCGCAACCCCTTTCTTTCTAAACCTGTCCTTACAAGGCTGTTTACCTTTTTGTACTTTGCTGGGTTGACCTTGTTAATTACTATGCCTGCTACCTCTACGCCAAATTTTTCAAAAAGTGCAACATTCAGCATAATCTCATCAATTGGCCTACCTATACCACCTGAAGACACTAATAACACTTTCGAATTTAATAATTTTGCAACTGCGCCGTTGCACCAGTCAAAACAAGAACCAACCCCTGCATGACCTGTTCCTTCTATAACCACAAGGCTTCTATTTTTTGAAACCCTATTAAAAGATGCTTTAATCTGTTCTGCCAGTTTTTCTTTTATTGGCTTTCGGATATAGCGCTCAGTAAACCCCTTCTCTATCGCAATCGGACTCATATCTTTCAAATTGCAATCTATGTGACAAACCCGTTCCATTAAAACTGAATCTTCGTCAACTTTGTGTCCTTTCTTTATTAAATATCTTTGTCCGACGGGCTTGATAAAACCTATACGCTTAAATCTTTTCTTGAAGTTCCTAACTAACCCAAGGCAAGTCGTTGTCTTGCCATCATTTTGTCGTGTAGCTGCTATAAATAAACGTTTCGACATTTAGGTTATCTTTTCCTCTCGGAAGGCCTTTAAGTAATTTTGACAATATTCATCTTTCCCTACAATGGCCAAAGCGGTATATACAGCACTCAATATACGCTTATCTGTAATATCAATTATGGCTGCATCCAAACCTAGTGATATAGCTATCGTTAAAAATGCTGCGTTAAGTACGCTTCTCTGGGGTAGGCCAAAAGAAATATTGCTAGTTCCTGCGATTGTCTTTAAGCCGGCTTGTTTAATGAGTGAAACTGCCCTTAGAAAATGTGCACCTTGCGTTGAGTCAGTACCTATGGGTTGAACCACCGAATCTATAAAAAGTTTTTCTTTGTCTATGCCAGCTTTTAAAACCATATCTGAAATCTTTTTCGCTATTTCAAATCTTTCCTCAGCCGTCTTCGGAATTCCCTTCTCATCCACAGCCAAACCTACAACATAGGCATCGTATTCTTTTACTAAGGGTAAAACTTGCTTTGCCCTATCTTCTTCTGCTGTTATTGAATTTATTATAGGCTTCCCCTTATGGGCGGGCAGTGCCTTCTTGAGCGCCTCTGGATTTGGGCTATCTAAACACAATGGCAAATCAACGGCTGACTGTGCAGTTTCAACAAGCCAGAGGAGATCTTCTGGTTCTCTCTCAAGGCTTGTTCCACAATTTACATCTATATAATTAGCACCTGTTTCTTTCTGCGCCTTTGCTTCTTGTTTTATCTTTTCAGCGTCCTTGGTCTTGACTGCCTCACCAATTGCCTTGCGGCTGGCATTTATCCTCTCACCTACTACTATCACAAAATCCTCCTTGCTAAGCTAGCTGCTGCAGATAACTCTCTTCAATCGTCTTTACAGCTTCTGTTAATACCTTATTTATAGGTGTGGCTATCTCTAAATTCTCACCTTCTCTAACTATGGCCCCATTTATATAATCTATTTCAGTCTTTCGCTTCCTCAATGCATCCTGAAGCATTGAGGAGATATTTCCTGCAGTAGCAACGCAAACACTTTCTACCTTTTTTATCGGATCACTATAGGTAAGCGTAATTCTTTTTCTCCTGGCTATCTTCGCAGCCTCAAGGACAGCCAACTTAAGAATCTGACGGGTGCCTTCATATTCAACTAATCTACCGTTATTAAGCCTTGTTATAGCGGTAAGGGAATTTATACCAACATTGATTATCAGCTTTGACCAAATCAAATCCTTTACCTTATCTGTTACCTTAGTCTTAAAACCTGCTGATTTTAAAACACCTGCAATATCCTCTAATACACGACGGGGTATTTTCCATTTTTTAGAGGATTTTCTTGAGCTTGCCTGCCAATAACCAATGGCTGTATCACCAACCCCAGCATGTCTTATGTGACCATTGCCTAGAAGTGTCGCACCTTGAGAGGTAACACCAGCAATTACGCGTTCCTCACCCACTATTTCAGATATCGTCTCTATATTACCAATTCCATTTTGTAAGGTCAATACATAGGTATCTGGTCCGATTGTCGATTTGGCATGTTTAATTGCCTTTTCAGTATCATAGCTTTTTACGCAAATTATAACAAGTTCGCACCTGCCAATAGTTCTGCTATTCGCTGTAGCTTTAAGGGAAGCGCTATGTTTGCCGCTTACTCCTTCTATTTTTATTCCGGACTTTTGGATGTCTTGAGCCCGTTTAGCATTATGGTCTAGGAGCCACACTTCTTCTCCAGTTTTGGCAAGAAAGCCGCCAAACAGACAACCCATTGCCCCAGGTCCAACTATAGCTATCTTCATCTGTTATTTCTCCATTCCAAATGAGTGTTTCGCATCTGGAAATTTACCTTCCTTAACTTCTTTTTTAAAACCTTCAACAGCCTTTGTTATTTCAGCCGAAAGATTTACATACTGTTTTACAAATTTTGGCTTAAACCTTTCAAACAGGCCTACCATATCATGGTATACTAGAACCTGTCCATCACACCAAGGACCAGCCCCAATACCAATGGTAGGAATACTTACAGACCCTGTAACCTTTTTTGCTAAACCTGCTGGGACACACTCAAGTATTATGCAAAATGCACCTGCATCTTCTAATATCTTTGCATCGTCTATGATTTTTTTTGCCTGTGCTTCATCTTTTCCCTGTACCTTTAAACCGCCAAGCTTTGTTGCACTTTGTGGTGTTAGGCCTAAATGCCCAACTACAGGTATACCTGCATCAAAAATAGCCTTGAGTTTATCTTTTACCTCTATGCCACCTTCCAGTTTTACACCATCGCAGCCTGCTTCTTTCATAAACCTACCTGCGTTTCTGATGGCATCTTCCGTGCTTATTTGATATGACATAAAAGGCATGTCCCCAATGAGGAAGGCATAGTTTACTCCACGGCGGACTGCCTTTGAGTGATGTATCATTTCATCCATGGTAACAGGCACGGTTGACTCATACCCTAGCACTACGTTTCCAAGGGAATCCCCTATTAATATCATATCAATACCAGCTGCATCAACAAGCTGGGCATTGGGAAAATCATATGCAGTCAACATGGTAACCTTGTTTCCCTCCTGCTTCATTTTTTGAAGGCTGGGGATTGTTACTTTTTTACGTTCCATGGCTAACTCCTATTTCTTTCTATATGCATCTAAGAATGAATCACAATAGATGTGCTTGTTTAATAATAGCTCTGCAGTAATTACTGCATCCATTAATTCCTTATCTAATGGGTCGACAATTGCTGCATCTAAACCATTGGCTATTGCCATTACCAAATAAATTCTATTTATCAATGGGCGGAATTTTGTGCCCTGTGAGACATTGCTTAAGCCAACAACTGTTTTTGGCGCAGGATCTGAAAGTATCTTAAATTCTCTTAATGATTCAATTAACTCAAGACACTGTGCCTGGGCAACATTTACAGGCAGGACTATCGGATCTAAATAAATCTTGGTCATATCTACCCCCGCAGCCTGCGCCTCAGAAACTATAGTAGCAGCATGCTCTATCCTTACATTCTTATCGCGTGGGATACCACTTTTATCCATAGTCAAGGCTATGATTGAAGCATTATATTGCTTTGCCAAAGGAAGAAGTGTATCCAGCTTTTGCTTATCTGCAGTGGTAGAATTTATCATAGCACTTTTTTTACAAAGCTTCAAGCCTTCTTCTATTACATTTGCCTTTGTGCTATCTAAGGCCAAGGAGACATCCGTAACTTCCTGAATGGTATCAACCAGCCACTTCATCGCATCAACCGGATCTGCAGAAGCAGGACCCGTATTTACATCAAGTATATCAGCACCTGCTGCAACTTGATCTTTTGCCAATTTTTGTATGGTTTCTTTATTTTTGCTCTTTATTGCTTCTCCGACATTAATAAACATCCCGTTGAGCAATTCACCTATTACTAGCATACTATACCTCCATTAGTTTATCAATTATTTCTTTAACCTCAGCCATTGCCTGCGGATGACGCATAACAATAATGTCTACACCCGATTGAAGCAATGATACCGCTGTTGTTATCTCCCAAGTTATGCCCCTCTCCTTCTCTGGACCCCAATCAGGTTGCTCACCCTCAAGTGCCTTTGCTTCTTTTGCCTTCCAAACCTCCTGCCCTGTAAACGAAATAAACGGACAAGAGACTGTCTTATCTCCGTTGAGTGCTGCAAGCCTAGCCCTTTCCATGATAGAATAAGTATACTCCATGCCATATCCTAACGCACCGGTTGTTGGGTCCATAATGACTTTCTCAAGAGGAAAACCCATATCACCTATCAAAATATTGACTTGTTTTGCGATATTTATATCTATGGGAGACTCTGCAACAATATTGTGACCATCAGCCAGGCAGGCTACGGTCAATGTCTTATAATTATCTTCCGTGGCACTACCTATAAGACAGTTTTCACCTTTTGCTACTTCAGAGCACTTAGGTAAAAGCTGACTGTCTTTTTCATCATCACCGCAACCGCGTATAATTAATGGCACGCCGACTGCTTCTAGAATTTTTTTGACATCACCTGCAGCTTCATCGACAGAACGATTTCCGAAATCCGGGTGTGCACCCTGAAGCTTAATACATAAAAGGTCTGCCTTGTATTCCTCAACGCATTTTTTAGCACGTGCTACAACATCATCTAACACATCTTCGTATGCCTCTTTTAAGGCTGCAGCAGAATCTTCAGGAACAATGTCCATTATCTCAAGGCAGGTAACAGGTTTATTAGGCAAATTGCCTTCTTTAAACATGAAAGGCAATGTGTTTTCACCGCCTACGGTTATTACGCTAGTCCTACTACCACCTTCATCTTTGCCTGCGCCTATGGTAACAGCATTAATGGTATTGGACCATTTTTCTCGTAATGCTTCAACTGTCATCTTAACTACCTCCTTATTCAAAGCTTATGAAAGTAATTTCTGGCACACCCCACTTACTGCCATATATGCCTTATTGTTATCCTTTATATCAAGGATAGATTCGCCACCTTGACTTAAAGAAACTATTTCTTTATCAAATGGGACTTCTTTTATGTCTGCAATCTTTGCATTTTCAACATCAGACCTTAACCCCTTCAAGTCTTCAGTAACCTTATTTATCAATAAAGCTATTTCTTTAAACTTAATGTCTAATTCTTCAGCAAGGCCATAAATCCTCTTTGCTGTTTTTATGCTTAAAGACGTAGGTTCGGCTATAATAAACAATGCATCCATTTCTCTGTTGATACGCCTGGATAGATGTTCCATCCCAGCTTCATTATCTATAACTACATATTTATAGGCATTCTGCAGTTTTTCAAGAAGACCACGCAAAACATTGTTTGCATAACAGTAACAACCGGGGCCTTCGGGCCTACCCATAGTCAATAGATCGAACCCACGAGCTTCAACAACTGCTTCCTGCACCTTTAATTCAATGAATCTATCCTTTGAAGTCCCTTGCGGTATAAGTCCAGGGTTTTTTGCTATATCATCAATTATTTTTACTACGCCTGCATCCTCATTAACACCTAAAAGGAGAGCCAGGCTGGAATTCGGATCTGCGTCTACTGCCAAAACTGATCCTGGATCTTTTTCTGTGAGATATTTTATGATTAATGAGGTAATTGTACTTTTGCCCGTGCCACCCTTACCTGCAATTGCTATCTTCATTTTATCTTCACCGAAGGAAAGCGTTCTAAGTTGGTATGCGGGAAAAATAGTGCTGAGACATATTCATCCATATAGTTAGGTTCAGTACTTAGTTCAATGTAGGTAATCTTCCTTGCTATTTGCTCTGCCTTCTTCATGGCTTCATAAGAAAGCAGTATCTCTCTAGCACCCACCAAAGAACTATTCCCGATAAACTCAAATCTATCTCTTGGCAAATCAGGTAAAAGCCCTATTGCAACAGCTTTATCTATATCAAGGTATGTACCAAAACCACCTGCTATGAAAAACTTCTTCATCTTTTTGAAATCCAGACCTAATTTCTTAACTAACAGAGAACTCGCAGCATATATTGCGCCTTTTGAGCGTTTTAGGTTTTCTATATCAGCTTCTGTAATCACGATATCAAAATCAACACCAGCCTCTTTTTTAAAAGCCAGTACAAACTCAGGACCACATTCACCAATCCTTACTCTTTTTGACTTAATTGCAGTGTTAATCTTTCCCTGCTTTGTTATAATACCAGTAGTCACTAACTCTGCTAATGCGTCTATATAACCTGAACCGCATATGCCGCGCGGTTTTGTATTTCCTATGGTTTTAAAATTTACCTCAAAGTCTCTCTTTTTAATCTTAACTCTTTGTATCGCACCTTTTGCAGCACGCATACCACAGGCAACTCCACTTCCTTCAAATGCCGGGCCTGCCGATGCAGCACAGGAAACCATCCAATCTTTGTTTCCCAAGACTATCTCGCCATTGGTCCCAGCATCTATGAGCATTGTTAATTGCTTTGCATCAGCAAGTCCGCATGCTAAGACACCTGCTGTAATATCTCCCCCGACATAAGTACTTATCCCCGGAACACAAGATAATAACCCCCTAGGGCTCATCTTTATACCTGTTTCTGCCGCCCTGATAACAGGGACGAAATTCGCAGTAGGTGTATATGGCTCTCTGCGGATAAAAGCTGGGTCTACCTTTAATAATAGGTGGACCATTGTAGAATTTCCCGCACATATTATGCCATTGACATCATATAAGTCTACATTGTGTTCTTTAATAAGTTCTTTTATTATGCCATTCATATTATCAACTACCGCATGATGAAGTCTTTCTAGGCCATCTTTTTCACTAGCAAAGATGATCCTTGATATTACATCACTTCCGAAGGCAGCCTGGCGGTTATGGGTCGCTTTTGTACCTAATACTTCCTTTGTATTTAGATTGACTAGCTGCCCTACAACAGTGGTTGTACCAACATCAAAGGCCACTCCAAAATTTCTATCTGATGTGTCCCCAGGTTCGACTGATACAATTTCAGTAGTTTCGTTGCGCTTACCCAAAAGCACGGTTACCTTCCAATCGCTTTCTCTGAATAAATGACCTAGTTTTTTTAGATTGGCAAGGCCTGTCTGCATTATGGGAATATCTCGATGTTTTTTTATCTCTCGATAAAGCCTCTCTAAATCGCTTATGTTATCTTCTAAGGTAGGTGGTGGAAGTTCTAGATAAAGTTTTGTCGCTATGGCCGAATGCACGAATATATCTTCTTTCAAAACAGCCTTTGAGCGCTCTACTTCTTCGGCCTGGCTATACATACCCTTCAAGCGCAAAAACTGGGCATCCTCTTCGGAAATCTTCTCTAGGTCAAGTGTCGACTCTGGAGGAATTTCGATCTTTACATCTTCTCGAATAATTGTCCTACAGGCAAGGCAATAACCCTTTTCCCTCTCCTGGTGTGATATCCTACCAGAAGGTTCAGTGCGAACATGGCCTGATTTAACTATGACCTTGCATCTACCGCAAACACCTTCACCGCTGCAGCTTGAATTTATATAGACGCCTGCCTTGACTGCCGCAGCCAAAATAGTCTGCCCCTTGGCAACCTCTACTTCCTTATTAAAAGGTATAAACTTTACTTTACAGCGTTCCATTCTTTATAGTGCCTTTAAGAAAGTTGGAATTCCTGAAGCCTCCCGCGGTCCAACCTTTACCTTCCATCCAGATGTTTCCTCTAACTTTCCGCTTATTACAGAAACATATCCTGGTATAATCACGGATTTATCTGATGTCTTCTCAGTAATGCCAGAACTACCCAAGTCTCGAGTAATCTGCTCAGCAGTAAATTTTTCAGCTGCCCACGCAGTCAACACTGACATCCCTTCTGTATCTACTGCCAGTATATAAGTAGGTATTTTACTAGCTTCAACCTCTGAGGCTACGGTGTAATAGGTCAATGAAAAATTAGTGGTTATAATTAGAGGTGACTTACCCCCTACAGCACCTACTTCATAAAGTTTTGCCTCTATCTGCAGAGGCTTTTGAGGGTCTGTATAAATGTTTTGTCTTTGTGCAAGCAAACTAAGTAATTGCCAATTGGCATCGGATTTCATTATCACAATGCTTGCATACTTTGCAATCAATGTAGCAGCCTCTGCCACTTCTTGAAACGGATCATCAGTTGATGTAACGCAAATTGTAGGGAAACCCAAAGACCTTAAGTTTTTCTTCAATGCCAATCTTCTAACCTGAGTTAAATCATCTAACCTTTGTGATAATGGTTTTTGGGCTATATCCAAAATGAGGTCTTCAGCACCTTTTGACTTAGCTGTCTCTACTAATTCTGCCAATGCGTTCAAATCATCCGCTGAAACTACCAATGGTACTTTATTCTCTGCTGCTATCTTCGCCATTTCATCAATGTTTTCTTTGGTTGCAGCATATATCGGAGGTTTTTTATCCTTGCAAATTGCTACGGCCTTTGAAATGCCGCTAGGAGATTGCCCCATTAATACCAAACCAAGGCTAGTGGATGACTTAACCTTTTCTACGCACTTTACGAAGTCATCATCAGAACCTGTCTGCTTTATGGCAATAAGGTTAACACCTACCATCTGACCTACTCTGTCAAACTCAAGCTTGTTTATATGCTCTATTTTTTCCTTTAGCTTATCTTCACCTATGTTATCTTCAACTAAAATGCCTAAACCCGTCGGATGGTAAAATGTCTCTTCATGCCTAAACATAACTGTTTCATTACCAACCTCTAGTTTCTTATCACCTTCTCCTATAGTTACGAGCCTTATGGGAGGTTGCGATGCTGAATCCAGGGCATTTTTGGCATCATCGGAAACATGTGGACATTTATCCAAGGAAACCTTTTTAGCAGCCAACTGCATTGCAAACGCTAAGCATGTAGGAAAACCGCAATCACGACAGTTTGTTTTTGGTAAATGCTTGTAGATCTCAAGACCTGATAGCGCCATTTAATACCTCCGTTTACATTAACGGTTCCATTGTTAGGGCAGGATGTTGCACCTTTTCAAGCTGCGGCATAAGCTCTTCCATGGTAGTAGCCTGTGTCTCATCCGCTATTTTATCAAATAAACCAGGGAAGTCTTCTTCGCAGCGCTTCTTAAATTTATCTCCAAGGTGTTCTCTTAATTCCTTACTCATCCATACTACACGCTTTAATCCACCATCAGCAGATATAAATTTCTTACTATTCATATATAGCCTGCCAACCCCCATAAACCCTGGAGTTTGCGCACCACCACCGACAGAACCTGCTAGGGTGGTAAACTTCATTCCGCAAGGTGTCATACCTGCATATTCACGGTTTACCACCATAAAACCATTTACCTCAGGCAGAATGGCAACAATGCATTCAAAACATCCACATGAGGTTTCAGGATTTGTCATTATTGAGTACCCATGAAAACTTTCCAATGTTTTGTTTGACATATTGTATATGGCTTCATTTATACCCTTCCATTCACCTCTAACAGGATCCAGGCATTCGCCTTTTTTAATAGGTTGATTTGGACCTGTAGGGTTCAATTCAAAACTAGCCTTTGTATCCATCCAGTTGTATGCACCGCATAAACCCAGCCTTTCAGGTTTTACTATGCATAAATGATTCGGTGCAAAACTCTGGCACAATGTACAGCTATAGAAGGTGTCTATGCTTTCATCTGTCATACCTTCAATACGCGCATCTCTTTCTTCATAAGCCTTAGTAGCATCTTGTATGTGCTTATCCACTTCTTCCTGCTTTGTAAATACCTTCACTTGGCACTTATCTACAATGGCACCAAATACCTCATGCATCCTGGCATGCAGGATAATACCAAAATGCTTCATCTTAAAACCTTTTTTGTTAGCCTCTTTACTAATTCTAACCCAACACATATTACGTTGGCCCATATGAAATACACCCATCGCTTCATTTAAAAATGAGTGGACCTGTCTTTCTAAAATAGGCTCAAAGTCTTTCTGCATCTTACGACCGGCAACTTCAACTAAGATACCCAAAGGATATGCATCGCCTTCTTTCATCTCATCTATCTCAGGGCCTACGACTTCAATCTTACCATCTTCTATTTTTTCTGCATCGCCTGCAACGACATATTCAAATGCGGTTGAATATTTACCGCCAAATTGCACATACATCTGTTCTCGCCTGACGCGTTCACCTTCAAATGCAGGTGAATATGAAACAGGTATGGGTATCTCAGATACCTTTACCTTTACGCCCCTTACCTCGATGCATACAGGTACTATTCTTTTATGGTCTTTTTCTTTTACTAAATGTTCATAGGTGCAAATTCCCGTAGGTCTTATCTCGGGTATATCAGTATCTGCAATTACGGGAAAGCCCATATTTATAGCACCGGCTCCTGTGGCATACTTTTCATCGTCCACTTCACCAAGTGCCAAACCAAAGGCGAATACTCTTTCCTTGCAGTATTTAAGACACTTAAGCGCTTCGCCTTTTTTATGACCTCCAAAAGTCAAAGCACCCCTGATGGCCCAATGTAACGGATAAATACCTGTTATTGTATCCCTTCCATAAGGCACGATGTATGTATCCCAGCCCATTTCTACTTTTTCTTCTTTTAGCTGGTCTATTATCGAGCGTCCTTTAACATTTGAACCTACAAAAATCATAATTGAACGCTTCTGAAGCTCTCTGACTATCTCAACTGCAGTCTTATTATCAGGTGCAGCACCTAAAATTGCTGCAAATCCAGGCATCCTGCCATCTACAAGTTGAATACCCAAGGTCCTTAATATTGTATCTGAGAAAAAACCCTCGCAATCAGGTTGTGGCTCTTGGCCATATAAATACCTCAATGCTACAATTATCTCTTCAGCTAAAAGCGTGCCTACGCCTGAATCAAGCGTATCACCTAAATATGGAAGCCATAAGTTTTCTGTGGGTACCTGATGCAGTAAGGACTTTGCCTCAGCTAAAACAGGCTTTACATCACCTAAGGTTTTTACCTCTGCACCCAACAGTGCATATGCCATAGGAAAATAAAACGCTGTCTCAGGAAATTCTATTATCTGTGATTCGCCTTTCTCCTGAATCGCCTTGCTTAAGAAATCTTCCGCTTCTTTGACTATTTTATTCGAACCTCTGATGGCTGCCGATGCGACTATCTTGGACATATCTAAATTCCTCCCTTTGCCTCACTCAATTCTTTGCCCAATTTCTTCCTCCTGCAAACACTGCAGTATTCAAAAATCTCTTCAGGCAATTCTAGTTTTTTCTTCACATATTCCAATTCTGCTACAGTAACAAAGTGAGCATCACAGTTTTTGCATTTAATCAAATCACGTTCCGTATGCCATGTATCCAATTTGCGGTTGTCTTTTATATCTTCTATTGTTATAGCATCGGTAGGGCACACAAAAGCACATGCCCCACAACCTATGCATGCATCTGAATTAATCTCGAAAGGTGTCTCCACTACCCGTTCTACTCCTCTGTTTATAAAGCTAATAGCTGAAATTCCTATTATTTCCTTGCAGACCCTCACGCAATGACCGCACAGCATGCATTTCTCATTACTGTCTTCTGTTTTAAATCGGCTTTCTTCGACACCGAGCCGCTTGGCTATTTGTTTAATCTCTTCTGAGTTAGGACAGCGGCTCAAGAGTAATTCTATTATAAACTTCCTGGCTTTTAGCGCTTTCTCTGAATTAGTCTTAACCTCTAAGCCATCCCAAACAGGATATGTGCAGGCGGTCATCAACTTAGACCAATCACCTTCACAGAGCTCTACCATGCACAGCCTGCATGAACCATAAGGCTGCAATGCTTCATGATGACATAAAGTAGGAATTTCTATTCCTAGTTTCTTTGCTGCCTCAAGAACAGTAGTGCCCTCGGGTACTTCTATTTGTTTATTATCTATTTTTATCTTTGGCATCTTTAACTAACCTTCACTGCGTCAAATTTACATACTTCAAGGCATACACCACATTTAATGCAACTTTCTTTATCTATTTTGTGTGGTTGTTTCTTCTCACCTGAAATTACACTTTGTGGGCATTTCTTCTTGCAAAGTCCACAGCCTGTGCACTTAGTTTCATTTATAGAATATTCTATTAGTGCCTTACAAACACCTGCAGGACATTTTCTTTCCTTTATATGTACTAGGTATTCATCCCTGAAGTATCTTAAAGTACTTAATATAGGATTTGGTGCAGAACCTCCCAGGGCACAAAGAGATGTTACCTTTATCATGCTCCCAAGTTCCTCAAGGAGCTCTAAGTCGCTCTCCGTGGCCTTGCCTTCTGTGATGTCAGTGAGTATATTTAACATATGTTTAGCACCTTCCCGGCATGGTGTGCATTTACCGCAGGATTCTTCTATGGTAAATGAAAGAAAATATTTTGCAACATCTACCATGCAGGTCTCTTCATCCATAATAATAAAACTACCTGAACCCATCATGGAACCTGCTTGAGTCAAGCTGTCGTAATCTACAGAAAGGTCTAGTAATTTTTTAGGGATACATCCGCCGGAAGGCCCTCCGGTCTGAACTGCTTTAAAATCTTTTTCATCAGGTATTCCACCGCCGATATCGAATATTAGCTCTCTTAAGGTTATGCCCATAGGAACTTCAACCAATCCAGTATTATTGATCTTCCCTACCAGCGAGAATATCATAGTACCCTTGCTTTTTTTAGTACCTATGCTAGCGAACTCCTTTGCGCCTTTATTTATAATCGTGGCTACAGTAGCCCATGTCTTTACATTATTTAAGGTAGTGGGTTTATCCCAAAGGCCCTTCTCTGTTGCATGGGCATGCTTGAATCTGGGCTCCCCAAGCCTACCTTCTATCGAAGCCATCAAAGCACTTGATTCACCGCAAACAAACGCACCCCCGCCACGGCTCACCTTAATCTTAAAAGAAAAATCTGAACCCAATATGTTATTACCTAATAGTCCATATTCCTCGGCTTCCTTTATGGCAGCAGTAATATGTTTTACTGCCAGCGGGTACTCATTGCGAACGTAGATGCAACCTTCTTCTGCACCTACTGCATATGCGCCGATAGCCATCCCCTCTACTATACTGTGAGGATTTCCTTCTAGGAGGCTTCTATCTTGGAAGGCACCAGGGTCCCCTTCATCAGCATTGCAAATTACATATTTCGGGGTTTCTTCTGCTTTTTGGCAGGAGGCCCATTTTCTTCCCGTAGAAAACCCACCTCCTCCACGCCCCCTGAGGCCTGATTCTTTTATTGCATCGATTACCTCCCGGGGCTTCATTCCAAAAAGCACCTTACTTAGCGCATCGTAACCGCCAAGGCCGATATAATCTCGTATTTGAGTCGGGTCAATTCTACCATTGCTGCCAAAAATGAGCCTTAATTGTCTATTGTAAAAAGGGACTTCATCCTCATGAACTATTTTCTTTTTAGTCTTCGGGTCAGTGTAAAGCAAGCGGTCTATCACTTCATCCTTAAGTGCTGTTTCTGAAATAATCTCTGCTACATCCTTAACTGAAACCTTACAATAAAAGATTTTTTTAGGGTGGATAACAACAAGGGGGCCTTGTTCGCAAAAACCATGACATCCTGTGGTACGGATATCTATTTTCTTCTCTAATTTTTTATCTTTTATCTCTTTCTTAAAGGCATCAGCAACCAAGACACCTCCCGATGCGGAACAGCCTGTCCCCTTACAGACAGTTATGCAAGTCTTGGTAGAATCCTGGCTTTCTGATATAGATTTTCTTAACCGCTCAAGTTCAGTTAGTGTTTTTATCTTTTTCATATTTTTTAAGGATAGCGTCTACTTTTCCAGCGTCCATATTGCCGTAATATTCCCCATCTATCACCATTAAAGGTCCTAGGGCACAAGCACCCAGGCAATTTACAACTTCAAGGGTAAACATATCATCCTTGGTTGTCTCCCCTGCCTTGACATTAAGTCTTCTTTGGACCTCTTCTGATATTCTAGGGGCACCTCTGACGTGACAGGCAGTACCCATGCATACACTTACAAGGTGCTTGCCGCGAGGTTTAAGGCTAAATGTCTTATAAAAGGTGGCTAGGCTATATACCTGGCTCAATGGAACATCCAACCTTTTTGCTACTTGCTCTAGGGCTTCCTTGGGTAAGTAGTTATACTTCCCTTGAATATCCTGTAATATACCAATTGACCCGGTCACACGCCCTTTATACTGACTGACTATTTCATCAACTTCTTTTATAACTTTTGTCTTTGTCATTTTTTAAAATGCGTTAGATAATCTTTCCGTTTATCTTTGGCGATTCCCTCTGATGTCTTAAACTCTAAGGCCTTCGTAGGGCAAGACACAACACAAACAGGCAATTCATTTCTTTTTAATCTCTCAAAACACATATCACACTTAATCATTGCCTTGCCTTTTTTGTCTGTCCTTATTACCCCAAATGGGCAAACAATAACACACATCTTACAGCCAATGCAGCGCTCTTGATCAATCAAAACAGGGCTTTCTGCATTTTCTCTGTCAAGTGCCTTTGAGGGACAAACCTTAATACAAGGGGCATCCTCGCAATGCCTGCATTGCAAGGGAACAGCTAAATCCTGTACCTTTTCAACCTTAACCCTGCCTTGAGGTATGGGGCATTCAGCCAGTGCCTTAAATAAATCTTTTGATTTGGAATGCTCTATCGCACATTGCATTTCACAGCTCTTACAGCCTAAGCATTTGTTGACATCTATAAAAATCATACCTTTCATTTTCATACCTTTGCTGGTTCTTTTTTGTCTGCATACATTACAGGCGCAAGCTTTAACGCCTCTCGTTTTTTATCAATATGAGCAATCATCATATGTGCAGCTTTGATAGGGTCTTCTTCAAATGCATACTTACCACCTGTTATACCTTCCATTTCCTCACATATATATTTTGTGAGGTTTTTACTGCCCAAAACAGGCTGTGCCCCACCAAAGATTGTAAACACACCTGATGCCACAAAGTAAAATCCAATAGTTATTGCCTTTTCACTCATCCATTCAGGTGCCGCACCTGCTGCAGGCACATCGGATAAATCTTCACCAAGGCCACCCTCTTTTATCACTTCAGAAGCTGCAATTAATATGCGGGAATTATCAACACAGGAGCCCAAATGCAGCACAGGTGGAATACCAACGGCTTCGCAAATTTCTTGTAAACCTTTGCCGGCATATTTAGCAGCCGCCTCCGGAGTTAACAAACCTATCTTCGCACAGGCAAGCGCAGAACAACCTGTCTGCAATACCAACACATCATTTTTAATAAGCTCTTTGACCATTTCAAGATGCGCCCAGTCATGAGTAATCTTTGGATTATTACATCCCACAACGCCTGCTACACCGCGAAGTCTACCTGAAATAATAGCGTCATTTAAAGGTCTAAAAGTAGACCTGTATTTTCCTCCGAGCATATGAAATACATATTCAGAAGTAAATCCTGCAACCAAATCCATGGACTCTTTAGGTATGTCCACACGTTTCCTATCTCTCTTTTTGTAATTCTCTATTGCTGTTGCAATAATCTGCTTTGCTACCTCATAGGCCTTGTCTTCATGAAACTCTATGTGCTCTACACCTGGGAATTTTGCCTTCGGTGATGTAGTTATAAGTTTAGTATGAAAGTGTGTCGTTACCTCATGTAGGGCCGGCATTATACATTGTAAGTCTACCATCATAACTTCAACAGCCCCTGTCATAACAGCCAATTCCTGTTGCAAGAAGTTACCTGCTACATGAACACCATGCCGCATCAACACTTCATTTGCAGTACAGCAAATACCTGCTAAGTTTATACCTGCAGCACCTTCTTTTTTAGCCAACTCGATCATCTCTGGATCTTTGGCTGCCTTTACAGCCATTTCAGACAACGTGGGTTCATGGCCATGGATAACTATGTTAACCATATCTTCCTTTAAGACACCCAGGTTAACTTTAGAGCGGATGGGGGTTGGGCTCCCCAGCATTATGTCCTGTAAATCTGTAGCAATCATGGAACCTCCCCAGCCATCGGCTAAGGCGCACCGCATTCCATGGTTTATAATATTTTTATAATCCATGTCAACTCCCATGTTCACCCTGTGCATAGACTCTACAACCTCTCTGTCTATACCCCTGGGGACTATGCCGAGTTTCCTCCAAATTTCTTGTCTTTTTTTAGGGGCTCTTAAGATAAACTTCAATTCGCCCTCTTGCCTGCCAAATTCAGCCAAGGCCTCTTTGGCTACCTCTGTAGCTATCTGTTCTTTAGACTTTCCTTCAACGGCAATTCCATAGTATTGGGCAACTTGCGCAAGCTTGCGCTCATCAGATATATGATAATCTTTTGTCTTGCCTTCCCCTACCATCAGGAGCGTGTGTGCAACATCTCTTCCGTGGTCGGAATGCGCTGCTGCGCCTGCTGCTATATGGCGCAACAAATTTCGTGCTGCTATTGTGTCTGCATCAGCACCGCATACGCCAACCTGTGCACCTTCGCCAAATGGGTCAACTCTGCAGGGGCCCATATGGCAAACGGTACAGCAAATGCCAAGTTTCCCGAAACCACACTGTGGCTCTGTTGCTTCCAACCTGTCCCAGCTAGTTGCAACCCCTTCCTTTTGAGCCCTGTCAATCATCTTTTGGCTTGCAGGATCTACTGTTTTTTTATTAGGTTTGTTTGACATATCTTCCTCCGCTTACAACGACAGTTGTTCAATTACATCTGCTACTACTTTATCCCATCCAAGTGGCATAAAATGCACACCTTGACATATATCCTTCACTTGATTTACCAGGCGAGCTGCGATTTCAGCACTCTTTTTCTTCCTGTCTTCTTTTGCAACTTCTGAAATTTCCTTTATTAAATTATCAGGCACAAATACACCAGCAACATTGGCATTCATAAATTTTGCCATACCAGCAGATTTTAAAAGAACAACACCTACTAAAATAGTGGTTTTTAAGTGTTTCGTCGCCTTTATGAATTTTTCAAATACAGCTACGTCATATACTGCCTGTGTTTGAAAAAACTTTGCCCCAGCAGCTATCTTCTGTTCCATCTTTATAATTTGAGGCTCCAACGGCTCTGCCCCAGGGTTTACAACGGCCCCTGGGAAAAATTTAGGGGTACCTTCTAGTTCATTGCCCACTAAGTCTTTTCCAGCCATTAAAGTTTTTATTGTATCAAGTAGCTGCACTGAATCTAGATCAAACACAGGTTTTGACTGCGGATGATCACCAAGTAATGGATGGTCTCCTGTTAAGGCAAGGACATTTTCAATTCCCAATACATCTGCAGATAGTAAGTCTGACTGAAGTGCGAGTCTGTTTCTATCGCGACATACCATTTGTAAAACCGGTTCAATGTTTTTCTGCTTTAGAAGATGGCAGGTAACCAAAGAACCTACCCTCATTACAGAACTTTGTATATCTGTAACATTTATTGCATCTACCTTGTCCTTTAAAAGCTCTGCATCTTCTAAAACTACTTTCATGTCGATACCCTTAGGAGGTCCGACTTCACTTGTTAAAACAAACTTCTTTGAATTAATTTTTTCACTTAATCGGCTCATCGGCTAGCTCTCCATCAACTGTCCAGTGTTCACTTTGTCTACGTTTATTATCCGGTGAAAACTTACCATAATCTCTTGGGGTACTAATCCTTTTTAAGTTATCTTCTCTGCCAAGTGACTTTAACCTGTCATAAATTAACGCCCAACCGCATTCTCTTTTCTTCTCAACTTCACATTCGCCTTCTGAAGAACCACCACAGGCTCCATTCATCAGGCTTTTAGCACATGTAGTAACAGGGCAAATTCCCGCTGTTAGGCTCAACACGCAATCACCGCATTCTGCACATCTTTCAGTAGAAGGCCATACCCCTGGAAAACCACCCATTGATATGGTATTTAACGCAGGATGAGCGGGCCTAGGCACAACCTTAGAAACAGCCTGCACGCCTATGCCGCAGGATAAAATCAACACAGCATCTGCATTGGAAATCTTCTCTAGATAACTCTGCAGCCTTGAGGCAATTAGTACCTTATTGCATAAAAAGTCAATAACGACCCAACCTGTTACTTCTTTGCCGGATTCTGTCAACTTTTTTGCTAGATCTCCAATAGAATTTGTAACATTTGTCTGGCATACATCGGCACATCCGCCACAGCCTAACAAAAATAGTTTTTTGTCTTGAGATGTCTGCTCTAAAATTTGTTCAACTGGCTTTGATTCTGTGACAATCATTCTTTAGCTCCTTTAGGATTAATTGTTTTATTTTAGAAATCCTTTCCTTTAATATATGTGAGATTCCGATTTTCATGCTGACATCTTTTGGTTCTATTGCAATAATTGTTATATCTGAAGGGATGTCCTGTGTAATTCTTAGCATACCCACTGCATCAAGCAAGCTATATTGATGAAGCGAAAGCTCTGTTTCTTTCTTTTGCGCTATGTCATCGGGCTTAAATTTATAAATATCCCCAGGCGTACCATTAGACTTAACTGTATCTAAAATTATAAGCCTTTCATATCCAGCTACTAAATCTGCTATATCTAAGGTGGCTGTCCCGGCATCTAGTAAGCTCACGCCTTCTGGTAAATCTAAACCTTTTAACTCCTCTATAATATATGGGCCAAAGCCTTCATCACCCATTAAGATATTACCCACACCTATAATCAAGGTCTTCATATTAACTAACCCTATATTCTCCCAGAGCTTTACCTTCTGGAGTTATCATGTGTATCGCACACGCAAGGCAAGGATCAAAAGAGCGAACTATCCTTACTACTTCAAATGGATTTTCCACATCTTTGACAGGCGTTCCTATTAAAGCCTGCTCAATAGGCCCTGGCTTTCCATTATCATCTTTAGGCGATGCATTCCATGTCGTAGGAACAACGAGTTGATAATTTGCAATTTTACTGTCTTCAATTTTTATAAAATGCCCTAATGCTCCTCTTGGGGCCTCTGTTAAGCCATATCCTTCTGCTGCCTCTGGTATTTTTGCATCAAAACATAAAGGCTTACCAGGTTCTAGTTCTAACAACCAGTTTGACATTTCTTCTGCAACTATCTTTGCTTCAAGTGCTCTGGCAAGATGTCTGCCTAAACAAGAATCTAAATCTTCTGGTTTTAAATTGGCATCTAGCAATGCTGAATTTAGTACATTGCCGATTTTGTCATTCTCAGAAGCCCTGCTAACTACCATCCTTGCAAGAGGACCTACCTCGTAGACCTCTGTATCATACCTAGGTGACTTTAAGAAAGAATATGCTCCTTGCCTGTGGACATCTGGCTCTGTCTTGCCATCCCTTGGATGAACTGGCTCTGAATCAGCATACCAAGAGTGTTTTACTGATTCAGCAACTTTAGAGGCATCTAGTTTTGAATAATCCTTAAGGCCAGAAACAGCGCCTGCATTATGGAAGCGTTTCTTCTGAGCATATTCCGCATTGGAGCTTTCTAAATCAAACACGCCATATGATAGGTAATTCTTGCATCCTGCTCCTATTTTAAAATAATCAGAATAGGTAGTTGCAACACCTAATACGTCAGGTATATAGATATCTTCTATAAAATCCTGCATTTTCTTTAAGTGCCATAAAAAGGAGGTTATTTTATCAACTGTCAATTCTCCAAAAACACCGCCAGGATAGATGGCGCAATTGTGCGGCATCTTCCCACCAAAAATTGTAAGCATTTGATGCGCAAGTTTTCGAATTTGCAACGCCACTACGTAATGCCTGGTTAGTTCTTGATTTATTTTCGTATCAAAGCGGTAATCTCCTTCATATCTAGGCACAAAAGGTGCAAGCTCACCCTTAGAGATAAAGGTCTTTATTGAAAGTAAATCCCTATCTGCACCTGTATACTCGGCTACAGATGCAACATCCACGAAATCAAGTGCTGCTAAGTGATAAAAATGCAACACGTGGGACTGAAGATAGTTGCTGCCCAAGATAAGGTTTCTTAAGATGCGGCCATTTTTTGGAATTTCGCTAGAGGCCCCAAATGCATTATCAAGATTTAAAGAAGCGGCCATTGCATGGCCTGTAGGGCAAACTCCGCAAACCCTCTGTGTTAGCCTTTGTGCATCTCGTGGATCCCTCCCCTTTAGAATCTGCTCAAAGCCTCTATACAAGGTCCCTGAACAATTGGCCTCTTTAACGGCTCCTCCATCAACAGTAACATCTACTTTTAGATGACCTTCAATTCTTGTAATCGGATCAATAGATATGTGGTGCATAGCATCTCCTTTATAACTTCAGCTTTATGTTGTCAGCTAATGTCTTTTTGTATAATGGTGACATAAAATCAGGATAACCACTCTCCGTACAACCATTACATGGTGAACCGTTGTCAACACACCAGTTTGTACCATTGTTCCATTTTCTTAAAGGGCAATCTGCATAAGTAACAGGACCCTTGCAACCCAATTCGTATAGGCACCCTGGTTCATTCGGACTTTTTGCAAACCTACCTACATCAAAATGTGCTCTACGGGGGCAATTATCATGTATAAGCTTTCCATAAAAATCCTTCAGCCTTCCTTGTTCATCTATCTCTTCTGGCTTTGGAAGTCCAAATAAAATAACCTTTGCAACTGTATTTACGAACCAGTCTGGATGTGGAGGACAACCTGGAACATTAATAATTGGTTTTTTAACAGAGTTTGTCATTAAAAATTCGGATATTCCCATTGCACCCGTTATGTTCCCCTCAGCTGCAGGTATACCACCAAAGCTAGCGCAAGTCCCAAGTGCGATTATTGCATCGGCCTTTTTTGCCAATTCCAGCACTGTCTTCATCATGGGGATATGCTCTTTATTTTCATCTTCACCCAATAAACCAAACGCACCGCTGGAAAAAGTCGGAACAGAGCCTTCTATTACCAAAATAAAGTTTTTCGGCTCACCTTCTGTGTGATCTTTTAAAACATTTAATACCACTTGACCACTTCCGGCCATAACTGTTGGCATGAATTTTAAACTAATGTGACTACCTGGGACAACCTCATCGATTAAAAGATTACGAATATTAGGGCTTTCGGAATTCAGCACTGAAACCGCACACCCCGAACACCCTGCTGCTTGAAACCATAAAACATTTTTCTCTGTAGCCATCGTCATTCTCCTTGTTGCGCCTTAAAGGCTTCAACGGTATTTCTCATAAGCATTGTTACTGTCAATGGTCCCACGCCTCCTGGTACAGGCGTAATAAAGCTAGCCCTATTTTGTGCCTCTTCAAACTCTACATCACCAACTATTTTACCCTCAATTCTGTTTATACCAACATCTACTACAATGGCTCCCTCTTTAACCCATTCGCCTTTTACAAGACCTGCCTTTCCAACAGCAACTACTAAAACCTCGGCACGCTTAACATGCTCTGGCAGGAACCCTCGCTCACCTGTACCTATATGACAAACTGTTGTCGTAACAAATTTTTCTAAAAGCATTAATGCGACTGGTTTTCCGACTATCTCACTGTGACCTACTACAACGGCTTCCTTGCCATATAAGTCCACACCAGCTGACTCAATTAGTTCAATAACAGCCATTGCAGTGCAGGGGCCGACCTTTGGCTTACCAAAAACAACCCTTCCTAGATTCTCAGGATGCATCGCTTCAACATCTTTTATGGGAGAAATTATTCTTTGAAGTTTTTTTGCATCCATACCTTGAGGAAGCGGCATTTGCAATATTATGCCTGTTACTGTAGTATTAAGATTAAGTTTTTCTATATATTCTTCAACTTGCTCTTGTGTTGAATTTTCCTCAAGTTCATGTAATTTATATTCTATGCCAAGTTTTTCTGCATTTTTAATCTGTGATTTTAGATAAACTGCTGACGCCTCATTTTTACCTACTTGTACAGCTGCTAAATGAGGGGCCTTACCTAATTTTGACTTTAACTGTTCAACTTCTCCTTTAAGACTTTCTTTTATCTTTGCTGCCATCGCCTTGCCGTCTAAAAGCTGTGCTGCCATTAGAAAACCTCCTTTTACATAAAATTCTCCGTGCCCTTAATGGCTCCTTCCAATAAACTTCTAGCACAATGTGCATCACCCACCAAGAGTGGGTTGCCTTTTTGCACTAATTCCTCGCAATGGGGTAGTAGACTTTCACAAAGCCTTTTAATCTCTAACGGAATCTTTTTGGCCTCCTCCATCGCCTCATTTATCCTTTGTTTTCTTATTGCCTTCTCTTCATCGGTTTCCTTTGGTAATTTATAGGCCTTGGCTACTGGAAGGTATGCGTTCTTATCTTCTTCAATAAGCTCTGTAAACCTCAACCTCGCAGTTGTAGACTTAGTCAGAATCTCTGATATTTCGCCTTCCACGGATTTAAATTTTTCTTTACCCACAGTAAAATTACTGACCATCTCTAAGAGGGCCGCACCTAAGGCAGCCGATAACGCTGAGGCACTCCCTCCTCCAGGCACTGGCTCTTTTGAGGCCAGACTTTCTAAATAAAACCTAACGCTATCTTCACACATTAAAATAATCCTATGACTTTACCGTCTTTGTCAATGTCAACCTTAGTCCCAGCTGGTACGCTTGGCAGGCCAGGCATAGTCCGCATCTCTCCGCAGAGTGGATATAGGAATCCGGCACCTACAGAAGCCCTAACATCTCTTACAGGAAGGGTAAATCCCGTGGGTCTACCTTTTAATTTAGGGTCATGCGATAAAGACAGATGTGTTTTTGCCATACACAAAGGAAGTTTATCGAAACCCATCTTGGTATACATATTTATCTTCTTCTGTGCTAATGGTGCATATTCTACCTTAGCGGCCCCATAAATCTCTATTGCAATCTTTTCTATCTTTTTCTTTATAGGTATATCTAAAGGATACAAAAATTTAAAATCAGATGGCTTCTCACAAGCCTCAACCACTGCCTTGGCTAAATCCTTACCTCCTTCGCCACCTTTGGCCCAGACTTCACTTAATACAGCATCTTCTGCGCCTGCATCAATTGCTTTCTTCTTAAGAAATTCTATTTCTTTATCTGTATCTGTGGTAAACTTATTAACCGCTACAACAACCGGAACTCCAAAAAGCCTCATATTTTCAATCTGCTTCTCAAGGTTAGAGCATCCCTTCTCTAGGGCAGGGATATTTTCTTTTAATAACCCTTCATCAAGTGGCTTCCCTGCAACAACGCTGAATTCACCACTGTGCATCTTAAGTGCCCTTACAGTGCAAACCAAAACAACTACATTTGGTGCGATTCCGCTATAACGGCACTTTATATTAAAGAACTTTTCAGCCCCGCAATCTGCTCCAAAACCGCTTTCTGTAACAATATAATCTCCAAGTTTTAATGCAATTTTATCAGCAATAATGGAACTATTCCCATGGGCGATGTTTGCAAATGGCCCTGCATGTACAAAACAAGGGGTGTTTTCTAAGGTTTGCATTAAAGTGGGCTTTATGGCATCTTTAAGCAATACGGCCATAGCACCCGCTACCTTTAAATCTTCTGCAGTTACAGGTTCACCATCATAGGTAGTAGCCACAACTATCTTGCCTAACCTCTCCCTTAAATCCTTTAGGCTTGTAGTTAAGGCTAAAATTGCCATAACCTCACTTGCAACAGTTATATCAAAACCTGTTTCTCTAGGGAAACCATCATTTTTACCACCAAGTCCTACTACGATATTGCGTAAAAACCTGTCACTTACATCCACAACCCTACGCCACATAACACTAGATGGATCTATGTTTAGGGGGTTCCCTTTTAGGATGGAGTTATCTAAAAAGGCTGCGCATAAATTATGTGCTAAACCAACGGCATGGACATCACCTGTTAAGTGTAAATTAAAATCTTCCATCGGAACAACCTGTGAGTATCCACCGCCGGCGGCACCTCCTTTTATACCAAACACAGGACCTAAGGATGGTTGCCTAATACAGGTAACTACATTTTTGCCTATCTTACCAAGACCTAGAGATAGACCTATTGTTGTAACAGTCTTTCCTTCTCCAAGTGGAGTTGGGGTAATAGCTGTAACATCAATATATTTTCCGTTTGGCTTACCCTCTAATCTATTCAAGATATCTAAAGATATCTTTGCCTTATGTTTGCCATGAAGCTCAAGTTCATCTTCAGTTAAACCGATTCCCTTTGCAATTTCTAAAATTGGTTTCATTTTTGCTGCTTGGGCTATCTCGATGTCGCTTTTCATATTAAACAACTCCTTGAGTTTATAGGTTTGTATTGTAATAGAGGATTTAAAGAGGGACTTATTATTATACTCTATTATAGACCATGTTGTCAATAAGCTGGCAAGGTTGGTAGTGTATCATATTGTGTGTAAATTCAGCTTGAGCTAAAATGCAAAAGGGT
>CAZCCH010000017.1:0-31484 GCA_964497315.1 uncultured Planctomycetia bacterium | reverse complement strand
ACCCTTTTGCATTTTAGCTCAAGCTGAATTTACACACAATATGATACACTACCTGTCCCTATCTTTTTGTTGACACTAGGGGGTTTTTATGTTACATTATGGGGCACAAATGATTAGGGAAAATCTTACCAGTATCAAAACCAGGATTATAAAAGCATGCGAATCTTGCAATAGGGACCCTGGGGAAATTAAACTAATTGCCGTTACAAAGCAAGCCGATTTAGACCAGATAAGAGAAACAATAGACTGCGGTGTAACTGATATTGGCGAAAACCGCATTCAGGATGCAATTAGCAAATATACGAGCTTGCAAAGAAAGATAAGATGGCATATGATAGGCCATCTTCAGACCAATAAGGTAAAAAAGGCAGTTAAGATCTTTGATTTAATACACTCGGTAGATAGCTTAGAATTAGCTAAAGAGATATCAAAGCAGGCTTCTAATATAAATAAGATACAAGAAGTCTTAATACAAGTTAATACCTCCCAAGAAGAGTCTAAATTTGGGATTAAATTAAAAGAAACAAATTCTTTTATTGAGCAAATAATATCATTAAATAATATAAGAGTATCTGGTTTAATGACAATGGCCCCTTTGGTAGATGACCCAGAAGAGGCCAGGAGCTGCTTTAAGAAACTAAAAACTTTATCAAAAGAATTGGATTTTTTACCAACAATTGAATTGTCCATGGGCATGTCGCAAGATTTCGAAGTAGCCATTCAAGAAGGGGCTACGATGCTTAGGATAGGAAGCGCAATATTTAAAGATTAAAAAAATGAAGAAAAAAAGAAAGATTGGAATAATTGGCTGCGGTAATATGGGCGAGGCTTTAATAAAAGGTCTCATTAAAAGTGGCCTCATAGAAAGAAAAGACCCACTTGGCTGTGAAATCAATTCCCGAAAGCTAAAAGCTATCACTAAAAAATACCGCATAAAACTTACAAAAAGCGCTACTAAACTTGTAAGAATTTCAGATATTATTATCCTAGCAGTAAAACCTCAAGGCATAAAGCTAGTTTTAAAAGATATAGCTTGTGTAGTTAATGACTCAAAGCTTATTATCTCAATAGCCGCAGGTATTACCACAAACTCAATAGAAGGTATTCTTAAAGGCACAAGAGTTATTAGGGTTATGCCTAATACGCCTGCATTAGTAGGTGAGGGGATGTCTGCTATTTGCTTGGGTAGGTACGCAAGAAAACAAGATGGACAATTAGCCTTTAGATTATTGTCTTCTGTAGGAGAAGTCATTATGGTAAAAGAAAAATTAATGGATACAGTTACTGCTATAAGCGGAAGTGGACCTGCGTATTTTTTCTATCTTATGGAAGCATTAATAGATGTGGCTAAAAAGCAAGGCCTTTCTCAAAGTGAAGCAAAAAAGCTTGTTTTACAAACTGCCCTAGGAGCTTCCTCTTTAGCAGCAAAGACTAAAAAAGACCCAAGAGTCTTAAGGAAAAGTGTCACATCAAAAGGCGGGACAACCCAGGCAGCTATTAGTGTATTTAAAAAGAAAAAGCTAGATAAAACAATCAAAGAAGCAGTCAAGGCTGCAATAAAGAAATCCAAGCAACTTAGCGGAGGTTAATATGTTCGTTGTATCTAATCTATTAGCTACCTTAGCACACATAGTTGATATCGTACTAACCATTGCATATTGGTTGATACTTATACGTGCACTCTTAAGCTGGGTTAACCCAGATCCCTATAACCCTATAGTACAGTTTCTGTATAAGATGACAGAGCCAATCCTGCAGCCTATAAGGCGCACACTCGGGTTTCACAGTATGGGCATTGATATTTCACCCATTATTGCCTTTTTGATTATCATATTTGCAAAGGGTTTTGTAGTTAAAACATTGCTTGATTTATCCTTGAGACTTAGATGAAATTAAAGGTCAAAGTTCAACCAGGAGCTAGTACCAACTTACTTGAAAAATTACCCGATGGCTCTATTAAGGTTAAATTGACCCAAAGCCCTGAAGATGGAAAGGCAAATAAGGCGTTATTGAAGTTATTGTCAAAGGAACTCAATATAACTAAGTCTCGGATTAATATAATTAGCGGTTTAAAGTCAAAAGAAAAACTAGTTGAAATTAAATAAAAAGAGGGCATTATGTCAAAGATAGGTATTATTGGTGGAAGTGGGTTGTATCAAATAGAAGGCATAGAAGGTGCAAAATGGCAGAAGGTAAATACTCCCTTTGGAGAACCTTCTGATGAATATCTAACTGGGAGGCTAAGGAATAGGGAGGTAGTCTTCTTACCCAGACATGGCAGGGGTCATAAGATATTACCCACTGAACTTAATTATAGGGCAAATATCTATGGTATGAAAAGCCTTGGGGTTGAGACAATTATATCTGTCTCTGCAGTAGGGAGCCTTAAAGAAGATATAAAACCACTTGATATTTTAATACCTGATCAATTCGTAGATAGGACCAACCAAGCAAGAAAGACTTCATTTTTCGGAGAAGGAATAGCTGCCCATGTGAGCTTGGCTGAACCAGTATGTCCTGTTATGTCAAAGTTAGTATATGAAACGGCAAAAAAAGCAGGTGCCTGTGTGCATGAAAAAGGGACCTATCTGAATATGGAAGGGCCAGCCTTTTCTACTAAGGCAGAGAGTAATCTTTTTAGAAAGTGGGATATGGATATTATTGGCATGACGAATATGCCAGAGGCAAGGCTTGCTAGAGAAGCAGAGATATGTTTTGTAACTATGGCAATGATTACAGATTATGACTGCTGGCGTGAGTCAGAGGATGTAGATATTCAGATGATTATTGAAAACCTGAATAAAAATGTCGATTTATCTAAGAAAATTATAAAGGCAATAGTAGATTTAGTTCCAATAGAGAGAAATTGCTCATGTTCATCTGCTCTTAAATATGCAATCATAACTGATAGAAAGGTTATTTCCACTAGTGTAAAAAAGAAATTAAGCCTTTTAATTGGAAAGTATATTAACTAGAATCCTAAATGACAGACACAGACTATAAATCTACTTTAAACTTACCTAAGACAAAATTCCCCATGAAGGCAAACCTGCCTGCGAGGGAGCCTGCTATATTAGAGAAATGGAAAACTCTAGATATCTATTCTTTAATACGCAAGCACTGCAGGGGAAGAAAGAAATTTATCCTTCATGATGGACCACCTTATGCAAATGGCGATATCCACATAGGTCACACTTTAAATAAGACCTTGAAAGACATTGTAGTAAAATACAAGACTATGAGAGGTTTTAATGCACCTTATGTGCCTGGTTGGGATTGCCATGGTCTGCCGGTTGAGCATCAACTCTTTAAAGAGCTAGGCATTACCAAACATGACATTGAACAATTAAGGTTTAGAAAAAAGGCCCATAAATATGCCATGAAATATGTTGAGATACAAAAGAAACAATTTGAAAGACTTGGCGTATTTGGAGATTGGGAAAATCCTTACCTTACCCTAAATTCTAAATATGAAGCTAGTATCGTTGAATCAATAGGTAAGCTTGTAAAAAAAGGTTTTATATACAGGGCACCAAAGCCAATAAACTGGTGTATAAAGTGCGAAACTGCCTTAGCCGAAGCTGAGGTAGAATACGAAGACCATACATCCCCTTCGGTATATGTAAAGTTTAAACTCCTAGATTCAAAAAACTTCACTAAAGACCATTCATTACCGACTGAAGATGTATTTTTTGTTATTTGGACTACTACTCCATGGACTCTTATTTCAAATGTGGCTATAACCTTACACCCTAAGTTTAAATATACATTCCTGGAAACCAATCATGGCATAGATGGAAGAAAACAAATTTTTATCATTGCTGAAGATTTAGTTAAACAGACCATGGATAGTGCTGGTATAGAAAATTACAAGGTCTTAAATACTATAACCGGTTCAGACTTAAATGGTCTTGTGTGTCAACATCCCTTCATTGATAGAACTTCAAAGATAGTTTTAGCAGACTATGTTTCTAATTTAGAAGGTACAGGTTGTGTACACACTGCCCCAGGGCATGGGCAAGAAGATTATATGACTGGTTTAAAATATAAACTTCCAGTTATTATGCCTGTTGATAAACAAGGAAAATTTGATAGCTCAACAGGAGAATTTCATAATGTTGAGGTATTTGCAGCAAATGATTTAGTAATAGAAAAATTAAAAAATAATCATGCTTTAATAGCTAGTTCTGCTGTGGTGCATTCATATCCGCATTGCTGGAGGTGTAAGAACCCTGTCATAACAAGGGCAACACAGCAGTGGTTTATAAATGTGGACCATAAGAATTTAAGGAAAAATTCCCTAAAGGCAATAGAAAAGATTAGCTGGGTGCCTAAAATTGGCCAGAAGAGGATTTCTAGTATGGTACAATTACGCCCAGACTGGTGTCTTTCAAGGCAGAGGTACTGGGGTGTTCCTATCCCGGCATTTTATTGCAAGGATTGCGATGAGGTTTTATTAGATTCAAAGGCAATAGAGAACTTTAGTAAAATAGTTGAAAAAGAAGGCTGCGATGCATGGTTTATACATAATACAGAAGAACTCTTAGCGAAAAATACAAAATGTAAGAAGTGCGGTGGCACTTCATTCACGAAAGAACAAGACATAGTAGATGTCTGGTTTGATTCAGGCATTAGTCATCAGGCAGTTTTAGTGAAGACAGAAGATTTAGAATTTCCAGCAGATCTGTATTTAGAGGGAAGTGATCAACATAGAGGGTGGTTTCAGACGGCACTCTTGACGGCAATGTCCTTGGTTGAAAAATCCCCCTTTAAACAAGTCCTCACACATGGTTTTGTAGTTGATGGTGATGGTAGGAAGATGTCCAAGTCTTTGGGCAATGTTATTTCCCCCCAAGATATAATTGCAAAATCAGGTGCGGATGTTTTAAGATTATGGGTTGCTGCCTGTGATTATAATGCAGATATCAGGATATCAGATCAGATACTAGATAGGGTCTCTGAAGGATATAGAAAAATAAGGAATACCTTTAAGTTTTTACTTGGTAATCTATGTGATTTCAACCCGGATAAAGATAAGGTTTCTTATGAAAAGCTTTTAGAGATAGATAAATGGGCCTTAGCGAAGCTTGAAAAACTCATTAAAGATGTTATGGCCTATTATGACACTTTTGAGTTTCATAGGATATACAGAGACATATATAACTTTTGTACCATTGATATGTCTTCCTTTTATCTAGATATCTTAAAAGATAGGCTTTATACCTTTGGTGCAGATAGCACAGAGAGGCGTTCTGCACAAACAGCACTATATGAAATCCTTAATTCTTTAGTAAGGATAGCATCCCCCATACTTTCATTTACCTGCGATGAGGTTTGGGAGAGTATGTCAGAAGAAGGTTTAAAAAGTGTACATCTTGCATCTTGGCCTAAAGTAGAGAAGAAATGGGAAAACAAAGCACTTTTAGAAAAGTGGGCACAGTTGATGCAGGTAAGGTCTATTGTTTTAAAGGCATTAGAAGAAAAGAGGGCCTCTGGTTTGATTGGTAATTCCCTAGAGGCAGAAGTTGAGCTTTTTATAAAGAATGCAAAGCTCCACTTGCTTTTAACAAATTACCGTGAAGTATTACCAGCTATATTTATAGTTTCAGGTGTAACTTTAAAAAAGACAGATACATTGCCAAAAGATTTAGATAGCTCATCAGATGAATTAAACATGGCAGTTAAGGTTACAAAGGCAACTGGCAAGAAATGCCAGCGATGTTGGAATTATAGTGAAAGCGTTGGTTCGAATTCAGGGCATCCTGAAATTTGCAATCGTTGCATAAAAGCTATAGAGTCATAGGAGGAAAAAATGGCCACAAGAAAAAAAGCAGCAACCAAGAAAAAGATAACTAAAAAAACCACAAGAAAAAAAATGACTAAGCAGAAAACAAAACCTTTTAAGAAAAAACTCTTAGAGATGAAAGAGCAATTATTGAAAAAGATTAGCAGTATAGAAAAAGATGCCTTAGGCGGTTCACAAAAGGAAGCCTCGGGGGATCTTTCTAGTTATACCTTGCATATGGCAGATCTTGCCACAGATACCTATGATAGAGAATTTTCTATGAATATTGCAACCGAAGAGCAAAAGCTTGTATATGAAATAGACGATGCACTCAGGAGAATCAAAGAAGGTGAATATGGTATTTGCCCCACATGTGAGAAATTAATCGCGCAAAAAAGGTTAAAGGCAATTCCCTACGCGAAACTTTGCATTAATTGCCAGAAGGACGAAGAGGCCACTAAGGGGTCGAAAGGTTAATACTAGTGTGGGTGTTTTTCTGGACATTCGTTTTGGTTGTTATAGACCAATTTTCTAAATATGCAGTGACCCAGTATTTGTCGCTGGGTGAATCAAAATTCCTCATAAACTCAATCCTTCATATAACATTAGTCCACAATAAAGCAGCTGCCTTTGGTTTATTCAAAGGATACAGTTTAGTTTTAATCCTTATTTCAATATTGGTTATTTTTTATATCGCCGGCGTTTTTCTAAAGATGCAGTTTTCTAAAAAGAGACCTTCCCAACCCGATAACAATAAACTGCTTAGAATTTGTCTTTGTCTTATTCTCTCAGGTGCTGTGGGAAACCTAATAGATAGACTAAGGTTTGGCTATGTCATAGACTTTTTGGATATTCGTATATGGCCTGTGTTTAATATTGCCGATAGTGCCATTACTATTGGTTCTGTGGGGCTAGTATGGTTTTTATTAAGGAGTAGATTTAAATGCACCCGGTCTTGTTCAAAATAGGTCCTGTCAGTTTTTATTCTTATGGTGCTATGGTTGCTCTAGGCTTTTTAATTGGCCTAAGAGTTGCCTGTGTAAATGCAGAGAAAAACAGTTTTACAAAGCAGCAGATTATTGACTTGGCCTTGTATGTTTTAATTTCAGGTATTATCGGAGCCAGAATTTTATTTGTAATTTTGAATATGAAGTATTTTTTAAAAAACCCCCTAGAGATTTTTATGATTACACAAGGTGGTTTGACTATTCTTGGGGCAATTCCCTTTGCAACCATAGTAGGTATTTTGTATGCTAAAAAAAAGAACTTACCTGTATTAAAACTTGCAGATTTTATTATTGTCTATGTCGCTTTAGGGCAGGCAATTGGTAGGATAGGTTGTTTTTTAAATGGGTGCTGTTACGGAAAACCGACAAGTTCTTTTTTTGGGGTTAGGTTTCCTGGATATAGTGAAGTAGTACATCCTACTCAGATTTACTCAGCGCTTGCAATGTTTATTTTATTTTTGATACTTCGCTTTATTAGAGACAGAAAGACTTATGATGGTCAGGTGTTCATATCTTATGGACTCTTTTATTGTGTTTTTCGCATTTTTGTAGAGTTTTTAAGGAGCGATAGCTCAGCAGTCCTTCTAGGACTTAATGTATTTCAAATTATTAGCATTGCTTTATTTATTATTTGTCTGTATTTAGGGGTTGCTTTTAAGAAAAAAGCACGTATTTATGAAAAGCTATAATTTTCAAGTAGGGCATAAAGATTCAGATAGAAGACTAGATCAGTTTTTATCAGAAAAACTAACTGGTTCTGTTTCACGTTCTTACATCCAAAAGCTAATAACCCAGAAAAAAATCCTCTTAAACCAAAAACCTGCAATAGCACACCATAAGATTAAATACTTGGATGAAATTTCCGTAACAATTCCCGACCCGGTAAAATTAACGGTTGAACCAGAAGAGATCCCTCTCGATATAATCTATGAAGATGAAGATCTCTTAGTGATAAATAAACCTGCTGGGATGGTATCCCATCCTGGAGCGGGAAATTTTTCTCACACTTTAGTAAATGCGCTTTTATACTATTGTAAAAATTTATCAGGGATTGGTGGTGTTTTGCGCCCTGGTATTGTACACAGGCTAGATAAAGACACATCAGGCCTGATGTTAGTTTCCAAAAATGATTCCACGCATCAAGGTTTAAGCAAGCAATTTAAAGAACGTCAGGTAGAAAGAAAATACATTGCCTTGGTCAAAGGAATAGTCCAACTAGATAGGGGGAGAATAGATTTACCTATAGGCAGGCATCCCCGGCACAGGCAAAAAATGGCAGTATCTTATCTTCAAGCCAGGTCTGCGCAGACACAATATAAAGTTTTAAAAAGATTCAAAGCTGCTACAATGCTTGAAATTACCCCTTATACTGGCAGGACCCATCAAATAAGAGTGCATATGGCCTCTCTAGGACATCCTTTGTTGGGTGATAGAAAATATGGTCTGATCAAGGGATTAGGACGCCAAGCGCTGCACGCCTCGTTTATAAAATTTCAACATCCCACATCTGGAAAGCTCTTAGAATTTTCAATTTCCTTGCCTCAAGAATTGGAAAATTATATAAAAAATTCCTTGCAATAGAAAAGAGTTTATGTTACTATCTAATTAAGATTACGTTATATTTATATTAGCAGATAAACAGACAATTTTGTAATATATAGAGTCAAAAAAAAGGGGGGAATGATGGCAGAAGAGCAAAATTCTGTCGGAGGCGCTGAAGAGATTCAGCAACAAGAAGAGGTAAAGGCTACTAAGCCGAAAAAGAAGATAGCGTTTAAGGGGCTTAATGTAATAGTTTTAGTTTTGATAATTGGTTTGCTGGGGGCCAGCGGTTATCTTTTTGCTGAAAAGGCTAATTTAGAAAAGTTAAATGCATTATTAAAACAACAGTTAGACCGCGCAGTGGCTGAAAAAAGGACTTTGCGAATAGAATTAAGGGAGACCGCAAGCATAAAAGAAGAATTAGAAGGCAAGGTCGAGGAAATGCAGACTGAAGCAGAAACGCTGGCTGCACAAATTGAAGAAGAGAAACGCGCCAAAGAGGCAGCATTGCTTCAATTGGAAGGCGTAGAAGAAACAATAGATACTCTTAAAGAACAGGTTGAGCTTGAACAAAAAGAAAAATTAAGCTTAGCAAGTGTCCTTAAAAAAGAAAAGAGTGAGAACAACCAGCTGAGTGAGCAACTAGATCAGCTAAAACTTGCCAAGGCATCTTTAGAAGAAAAGCTAAAAAATGTTTTAAAGAAACGCGGTGTTAATTTAAAAAAGATAGTGGTTAAACCCGACGAAGAAGGGTTTGTTAGGCCGGAAGGTAAAATTTTAGTTGTCAACAGAGAATTTGATTTTGTAGTTATAAACCTCGGAGAAAAAGACGGATTGGAAATGGGTACCATTCTTACGGTTTCAAGAGATGGGCAGACCCTTGCCAAAGTAGAAGTTGAAAAGATTTATGCAAATATGTCCGCTGCTATTATACTCCCAGGTACTGATAAAGAATTGCTAAAGGAAGGCGATTTGGTTAAGCCTCTTTAGGTTTAAGAGGATGTTTAATTGCACAAATTACGCGGGGTCAGAAAGCTAAAGACTGACCCCGTTTTATTAACGCAACAAAAAATATCCATGAAAAAAATAATAGTTACACCCCTAAAACACATAAGAGGCACAATAGAAATACCTCCGGATAAGTCTATTTCGCATAGGGCAGTAATGCTTGCCTCAATATCCAATGGTACCACAAGGATAAAAAACTTTCTTAAAGCACAGGATTGCTTACAGACTGTCAATGCATTCAAGGCAATGGGTGTTGAAATAAATGAAAAGGCGAAATCATCCGTTGCGTGTGATTTAGAAATTATAGGCAAGGGATTAAGAGGCCTAGAAAAACCCAAACAAAAACTTTTCCTAGGTAATTCCGGTACAACGATGAGGCTTTTAAGCGGAATATTAACTGGGCAGAATTTCGAAACTAGCTTGTCAGGTGATGAGTCTTTATCTAATAGGCCCATGAAGCGAATAGTAGAGCCTTTATGTATGATGGGAGCAAAAATAAGCGGAAAATCCTCTAATAGCGAAATTTATCCACCCTTGGTAATTGATGGAGCGAAACTTACACCAATTGATTATAGAACGAAGGTTGCCAGCGCACAGGTAAAATCTTGCATATTATTGGCAGGGCTGTATGCTGATGGCATAACAACTGTTGCAGAACCATTTAAGTCAAGAGATCACACTGAGAAGATGTTGGATACTTTTGGTGCTGAGGTGAATATTGAAGGTTTAAGCGTATCCGTTGCAGGTAATCCAAAATTAAACTCTCATGATTTGCTCATTCCATCTGATATATCGAGTGCAGCATTCTTTTTAGTTGCGAGCCTACTAGTGCCAAATTCATCACTGACTATAAAGGCAGTTGGCATAAACCCAACGCGCAGCGGAGCATTGGAGATTTTAAAAAGAATGGGAGCAAAGATAGAATTAAGAAATGAAAAAGATGAATTCGAACCAATAGCAGACTTATATGTTGACTCATCCCCTCTTAAGGCAATAACAATTGAACGAGATTTAATTCCTCAGGTTATTGATGAATTGCCCGTTATCATGGTAGCTGCAACGCAAGCAGAGGGTACAACGCAGATAAAGGGTGCTTCTGAATTAAGGGTAAAAGAGACCGATAGGATTAGTTCTATGAGTGCTGGTTTAGGTAAGATGGGTGCAGATATTAGGTTTAAAGCTGATACGATATTCATAAAAGGACCAACCAAACTCAAGGGTGCTAAGGTTTCAAGTTTCAAAGACCACAGAACAGCAATGTCTCTGGCCATTGCAGGTCTTTGTGCAGAAGGTGAGACAGTTATAGAAGATACCGAATGCATCCTCACTTCTTTTTCAAACTTCGAAGAAATTCTTAAGTCTTTATAATAAACGTTATGACAAAAATAGGTATTTTGAGTTTAGGTTGTCCCAGAAACCTAATAGATTCAGAGGTGATGCTTGGGTTTTTAAGAAAAAAAGGATTTAATATTTGCGAAGACGTAGCTAAATCAGATATTGCAATTGTCAATACATGTGCTTTTATAAAGGATGCAAAGCAAGAATCAATAGATATTATTTTAGGTTTAGCCGAACTTAAAAAAGAAGGTAAGATTAAAGGTTTAATTGTTACAGGTTGCCTGCCTCAAAGGTTTAAAAAGGTCTTACCGAAAGAGCTCCCCGAGGTAGATGCCTTTTTAGGTGTTGGCAATTTTTATAAAATTCCCCATATAGTTGAGAAATTACTAAAGGGGGAAGAGTTTTTTGAAGTAACGCAACCAGATTTTTTATATGATCATACAAGCCCGCGGAGCTTGAGCACACCGGCGCATTATGCCTACATTAAGATAGCCGAAGGTTGTGACAATAGGTGTAATTATTGTATAATTTATGCTTTGCGCGGAAAATACAGAAGTAGGACTATTCCCTCAATAGTTGAAGAGGCAAGACTCTTATCAAGCAAATACCCTATTTCAGAACTAAATCTCATCGCACAGGATACCACCTATTACGGAACAGATCTTTATGGTAGGAAATCGCTCGTAGATTTACTTCGTGCATTGACTGATAGTAAGAACACTAAACATTACAAAAAGATTAAGTGGATTAGACTGCTTTATACACACCCTGTCCATTTTCAGGATGAATTGATAGATTTTATTAGAAATGAGCCTTCAATTTGTAAATATCTAGATTTACCAGTTCAGCACATCAATGATGAAATTTTAAAGATTATGGGCAGAAACTCGACAAAAAAACAAATTTTAGAATTAATCGAAAAGTTAAAAAACTCCATTCCGAATTTGGCCATTAGGAGTTCTTTAATCGTTGGACATCCTGGTGAGGGCAATGAGGAATTTGATGAATTATTAGAATTTATGAAACAAGTAAAATTTGAAAGACTTGGGATTTTTACCTATTCCCGCGAAGAAGGTACCCCTGCTTATAATTACCCCAGGCAGGTTCCAGAAAAGGAAAAAAGGAGACGATTTGATATAGCAATGAAGTTGCAACAAGAAATATCTCTTGAAAAAAATAAAGACTTTTTAGGTAAGAAAATACAGGTATTAATTGATGAGCAAGCTGATAGTAAAGATATGTACATAGGCAGGACTTATCAAGACGCCCCAGAGGTAGACGGCCAGGTATTTGTGCATACCGACGGAGTTAATTTGACGCCCGGAGATTTTGTTGATGTAGTAATAACGGATACCTTAGAATATGATTTAGTAGGTAAGCTCACAAGGAAGGTGTGATTTATGAATTTATCCAATAAGCTTACAATTTCTAGAATAATCTTAACGTTTATATTTATGTTTTTTCTCTTTCTTAGTGGCATCTGGATGAAATTAGTTGCATTGATTATTTTTGCATTAGCTTCACTTACAGACTATTATGATGGCCTAATTGCAAGAAGGAATAACTGCATTACTAATTTTGGCAAATTAATGGACCCAATCGCAGATAAGATTTTAATCTTGGCTGCATTCTTAGCGTTTGTGGAATTAAGGTTAATTCCTGCTTGGATGGTAGTAATAATAATTTCAAGAGAATTGGTTATTACTGGTTTAAGGTTACTGCTGGCCACAAAAGGAAAGGTTGTAGCTGCTGAATTAGCCGGAAAACATAAAACCGTCTCACAGTTTTTTGCAATATTTACCATATTGATATTTTTGTTTTTCAAAGAGTTGATTCTTCTAAACTTTGGAATGTGGAATCTTACTTGGGAGGTTTGGTTTAAGCGCTGCATCTTTTATATGATGATGCCAGTCGTTGCGCTTACATTAGTTTCAGGGATTTCTTATCTCAAGAGAAACAAAAACCTACTTTTTAAAAAGGGGTAAGCAAATGAAACCTAAATTTTCTATATCAGTATTTTTAGCCACATGTTTTGGCCTGGGTTTTTCTTCAATTGGACCTGGAACCATAGGTTCTTTTTTAGCAGTGCCTATTTATCTATTTTTAAAGAGTAATTTAGTAGCCTATACCATAGCAGTACTTTTTTTAATTCTTCTGGGGTTTATAACCTCGGGTAAAGCAGAGAAAATTCTTGAAACGCATGATCCAAAGTCTATTATTATCGACGAAGTGGCTGGGGCATTGGTGGCCTTTTATTTAATTCCTGAGGGAGCAGGTTTTCTAATTGCAGCGTTTTTACTGTTTAGATTCTTTGATATCGCAAAGATTTTTCCTATAAACAAAATCGAGAAAATGCATGGTGGCAAAGGTATGATGTTAGATGATTTAGTTGCAGGTTTATATGCAAATATAATTGTTCAAGTTGTTGCAAGATTTGTTTTATGAAGCGGGGTATAGATTGAACCCTTAGGGGTGAGTGTTGACTGAAAGAGTGTAATGTGGTTTATCGTTAATTGATGTTTGAAGCTTGTAAGTTCGTTTGTATTTAAAGACTCTATAGCAAGTTTTAATTCTTGATTGGGTTTGGGTAAACGCATACGGCCAAGTGTCAAGTGACTTCTAAACGGCCGTTTTTCTTTTTCAAAGCCCAATTTTGTTAGTTTTTCTTCCAAGTTACTAGCTAATGATTTTATTTTTTCGCTACCCAGTTTAATTCCTACCCAAATAACTCTAACATAATCCAGTTTTGGAAAAGCTCCGATTTCAGAAAGCGATATCTTAAAAGCCTTAACGCCTAGTGCTGCATCATCCAGCAAGGACTTTACTTCTTCTATTTTTTCTAATTGGATATTCCCGAGGAATTTTAGGGTTAGATGTATATTGCATGAGTTGACCCACTTAATGTTAGAGGTAGCGTGTTTAAGTTTATTTTGTATTTCTGATAGAAGTTGGTGTGTTTTATCATCAAGTTCTATGGCTATAAATGAGCGAATAACTTCACTCATAAAAGAAACCTTCTTATTAAATTAAGGGCTGCCTGAGATGCCTGAAACTTCACATCTTCTCTTGGGCCTAGAAAATGAAATTCTTGACAACTTGTCTTATTATCTGTAACCAAGGCAATAAATACCGTCCCTATGGGTTTTTTCTTTGAGCCGCCAGTTGGGCCTGCTATTCCAGTTATGCCAATTGCCATGTGTGTTTGCGTTAAATCTTTTATGCCTTTTGCCATTGCAATAGCTGTTTTTCTACTTACAGCGCCATTTTTATCGATTACCTCCCCGGGGACATTTAATAAAGTTTTTTTAGCTTGATTACTGTAAGCAGTAATACCTAAAGAAAAATATTTAGAACTTCCTGGAACGCTAGTTATGCGATTTGCAATTAAGCCACCTGTGCAGGACTCAGCAACAGAGAGGGTTTTTTTGTGTTTCAAGATCAAACCACCTACGACGGACTCTAGGGTTTCAGAGTCAGCACCAAATACTATACTACCAAGGTGTCGTCTTATTATCTTTTCTATTGGTAGAATTGCCTTCTTGGCTGTTAGTTTATTTTTTGCCTTTGCTGTAATTTTTAAATCTACCTGTCCGAGATGGGCGTAAATACCAAGCGTTGTATCTGACCCCATTTTAAGAAGATCTTCGACCTTAGGGCAGACACTAGATTCTGGTAAGCCGGTTGTTTTTATAAGACGCGATAGAATTATATGACCAGAGGGGAAGTTCTTTTTAAGATAACCTGCCACAGACTTTTCAAACATAGGCATAAGTTCTCTTGGCGGACCTGGTAGGCTAATAAGTGTTTTTTCCTTAACCTTAATGATAAGACCAGGGGCTGTTCCGACCGCGTTTTCTAGGACCTTAGCAGTTTTTGGTATATAGGCCTGCCTGTAATTTATCCTGGGAGTTTTAATTTTGTGTTTTTTAAAATGTAGGTCTATTTTTTTGGAAATACTTTGTCTATATTCTAACTTTATATGCGTTGCCTCAGAGATTGTGCGGACAGTTATATCATCTTCAGTTGGACCTAGACCACCTATTGTAAAGACTATATCACTTCTTTTAAGTGCGGTTTGAACTGTTTTTTTAAGGCGAGCCTTATTATCACCCACAGTGGTATGGTAGAATACATCTATACCAAGACCTGCAAGCTGTCTGGAAATATAAGCTGTATTTGAGTTTAGGATATGGCCAAGAAGCAACTCTGTGCCTATGGCAACGATTTCTGCTTTCATAATTAAAGTTTATTATAGCCTACTTAGAGTATGATAATCAAGATTTTTCTTTACAACCTCCATTGTATATTGATATAATATACCCACTTAAGTACTATTTGTACTTATAATCTTTAAATAAACCGCTATTTTTTTAACCGACAGGAGGTAAAAAATGACACAGGCAAAAAAATCTCAGACAGGTAAAACGCAAAAAGCAGATCCCAAGGCTGATAGACAGAAGGCCCTTGAATTGGCATTGGCCCAGATAGAAAAGCAATTTGGCAAGGGCTCTATTATGAAATTAGGCAAGGAGATAAGGGTAGATGTCCCTGCTATACCGACAGGGGCATTATCCTTAGATCTTGCTTTGGGTATAGGAGGTTTACCAAGAGGCCGAGTTGTTGAAATCTTCGGACCTGAATCTAGCGGTAAGACTACCTTGACCTTATCTGTGATAAAAGAGGCACAGAAGCAGGGAGGTGTAGCGGCATTCATTGATGCAGAGCATGCCTTTGATGCTACTTATGCAAAGAAGTTAGGAGTCAATTTAGATGAGGTCTTAATTTCACAGCCTGATACAGGTGAGCAGGCACTTGAAATTGCAGAGATGCTCGTACGCTCAAATGCCGTTGATATTATAGGCATTGACTCAGTGGCAGCATTAGTCCCGCGCGCTGAAATAGAAGGTGAAATGGGAGATTCCCATATGGGCCTGCAAGCTAGGCTTATGTCCCAGGCACTTAGAAAGCTTACAGCGGCAATTAGTAAGTCTAAGACATGCGTAGTCTTCATTAATCAAATCAGAGAAAAGATAGGGATTATGTTTGGAAACCCAGAAACTACCCCTGGAGGAAGAGCATTGAAGTTTTATTCTTCAGTAAGGCTAGATATAAGAAGGATTGGAAGCGTTAAAGAGGGGGATAGGATAATAGGCAACCACGTTAGGGTTAAGGTAGTGAAGAATAAAGTCGCCCCTCCTTTTAGGCAGGCAGAGTTTGATATCATGTATGATGTGGGTATTTCAAGAGAAGGCTCTGTTTTAGATATTGCCGCAGAAATGGGCATTGTCAAGCGCTCCGGCGCATGGATTTCTTTTGGGGAAGAGATGATTGGACAAGGTAGAGAGGCTGCGAAGAGCTACTTAAAAGAAAACCCAACAAGATTAAAAGATATAGAAAAATTAATAAAAGAAAAGGCAGATTAGATTTAAGGAAGTAGAGGAAAATGAAAGGAATTATAACAAAAAAGAATTTTTCACTTTTCTTATTGACTCTTTGTGTAGGAGTAGTTTTGGGTGTATTAGTGGTATCTAAATTGGATTTCATGCCAGTTGTAGAGGCAGATGAGAAAAAAGGATATTCTAAAGCCCCCTACAAAACAGACGCAAGCGGATTACAGCAAGCCTTTATAGATGTGGCCAAGGATGTAGGGCCGGCTGTAGTTTCAATTAGTACTGTCAGAAAGCAAAGAATAGGTACTAGTAGACAGTTCTTTTTTGGTCGCCCCTTTGAAGAGAGTCCATTTGGAGATGAGTTTTTCGATAGGTTCTTCAGGGACTTTTTTGAAGGTATGCCTGAACAAAGAGAATATGAACAAAGAGGGTTGGGTTCTGGGGTAATCATTGATGAACGCGGGTTTATATTGACCAATGAACATGTTGTTAGCCGCGCAGATGAGATTACTGTAACCTTACCTGATGGACGAAAGTTTGAAGGCGTTATAAAGGGCAAAGATCCCAGATCTGATTTGGCTGTTATAAAGATTGATGCAAAGAATTTACCCGTTGCGCAGTTAGGGAACTCTGACAATGTAAAGATAGGCCAGTGGGCAATTGCTATAGGCAACCCATTTGCTTATATGGTCGGTAGCTCTGAACCAACAGTTACAGTTGGTGTTGTGAGTGCTTTAAACAGGGCGTTTGGTACTGGTCGCTCTGAGCGGGATTATGCAGGCTTAATTCAAACAGATGCAGCCATTAACCCTGGTAATAGCGGTGGTCCCCTGGTAGGTTTAGATGGTGAGATAATAGGTATAAATGTGGCGATATTCTCAACCTCTGGAGGATACCAGGGCGTAGGCTTTGCTATACCTATAAACAGGGCAAAAGAAATCCTAGATGATTTAATTGAAGGAAAAAAAGTACTTTATGGCTGGCTTGGAGTTCAAGTTCAAGATATTAATGATGAGCTAGCAGAGTATTTTAACCTTAAAACCACAGAAGGCATTTTGATAGCGAAAGTACTTCCTGATAGCCCTGCAGAAAAAGGTGGTATGAAGGCAGGGGACGTAATTAAGGAATTCGATGGTCAGAAAATAAAAGATGTAAAGAATCTTTTAAAGATTGTTGGTCGCACTAAGGTTGGCAAAAAGGTTAAAGCTAACCTAATAAGAGATGGTAAGAGCGTTACTTTAAAGATAAAGATTGGTAAACGACCTGACCAAGAGGATGAATTAAAAGAGACAGAACCCAAGAGCTGGAAGGGGATAGAGGTTAGTGATATAACGGAGGAATTAGCCAAAAAATATCGGATAGAGTATAGAAAAGGTGTGTTGGTTACAAACATAGAACGCGATAGCCCAGCCTTTAAATCAGGGATAAGGACACGAGATATAATTGAAGAGATAAATAGATGCAAGATAGAGAGCGTAGCTGATTTTAATAAAGTTACATCCAGGATAAAAGGCGATTGCTTAGTGCGTACGCCACGCGGGTATACAATTATTAAAGCAGAATAAAGGTTTTCTAAATTTTGAAAAACATATCTAAAGATTTTCAAAGCAATTCCAAATCCTGCGCCCGTAATTATGCCAACCTGTTATTAAAGTTCAGACCCCGCTCCATAAAAGAACTAGGAGATAGGCTTAAAAGACAAGGTTTTTCTATATCTATCATTGCTGAAGTGATAGAAGACTATAAGAAAAAGGGTTTTTTGGATGATGTTAAATTTGCAAAATTATGGGCACAGGAAAGAACATTCTTAAAACCAGCCGGGAGACTGTTAATAAAAAAGGAATTGCAACGCAAGGGGTTAGCTGAAGAACACATAGACATAGCAATTAATAGTGTCGAGTCAAAGTCCCAAGAATATGAAACAGCGAAGGAGTTGGCTTTTAAAAGACTGACGCATTTAGGCAAACTTAGTAAGCTTAAGACAAAAAAAAGGCTCTATGACTATCTTGCAAGGCGTGGGTTTGACTATGAATTAATTAGAGAAGTAATAGGTGAAGTTATAAACAATGAAAACAGATGAAATAAGAACTAAATTTTTAGAGTTTTTTAAAAGCAAGCAGCATAAGGTAATACCTAGTGATACTCTTGTTCCAAAAGATGACCCTAGCCTGCTTTTTACTGGCGCTGGGATGAATCAATTTAAGGAATATTTCCTGGGCATTAAAAAAGATATGAAAAAAGCTGCAAGCTGCCAGAAATGCTTCAGGACAGGAGATTTGGATAATGTAGGTAAGACCCCAGCACATCATACCTTTTTTGAGATGCTTGGTAATTTTTCATTTGGTGATTATTTTAAGAAAGAGGCAATAGAGTGGGCCTGGGAATTTATGACAGAAGAGTTAAAGATTAAAGAAAAAGACCTCTGGGTGTCTGTCTATAAAGATGATGAAGAATCTTTCAAGGTATGGAAAGACAAAATTGGTATATCGGCTAAGAGAATAATCAAACTAGGAGATAAGGATAACTTCTGGCCTTCTGAGGCGAAGCAAAAAGGACCCAATGGTCCTTGTGGTCCCTGCTCTGAGATATTTTATGACCAAGGTAAAGGAATAGGTTGCGGTAAAGCTAATTGCACACCTGCTTGTGGCTGTGAGAGATTTGTAGAGGTATGGAACCTTGTTTTTACTCAATTCAACAGAAAAGATAAGGGTACATTAGAGCCTTTGCCAAATAAAAATATAGATACTGGCATGGGTCTTGAAAGAATGGCTGCGGTTATGCAAGGTGTGCGCAGTAACTTTGAGATAGATACCTTCGTGCCTATTATTGAAGCAATTAAAAACAAAATAGGACAAAAGAAATCAAAAGCGGATCGTGAACTTAAAACAATCACTGATCATATTCGTGCAGTGGTATTTTTAATTGGAGATGGGGTCCTACCTTCAAATGAAGGAAGGGGCTATGTTGAAAGGATGCTTCTAAGAAGGGCAATGAGATTTGCAATGAAATTAGGATGCGATGAACCATTTCTATATACAGTTGTTCCAACTGTGTGCAATGTCATGAAGGAAGCATATCCAGAGCTGAAAAATAGAGAGCAAAACATTAGTAGAATAGTTCGCTCTGAAGAAGAAAGGTTTAAACAGACCCTAATTGAAGGCACAGAGATTCTAGAAGATATAATTGCAAAGTCAAAGACGAAGCAAATACCAGGTGAGGTGGTTTTTAAATTATATGATACATATGGTTTTCCTTTTGATTTAACAGAAGCAATAGCCAGAGAGAAGGGTTTTAGATTAGACAAGAATGGGTTTAAGAAGGCAATGCAAAAACAAAAGGAGCTCTCACGAAAGGGGAGTTCTATAAGTGGTGATATTTTTGCATCTACTGCCACACAGACCTTTTCTAAAATAGATGGGACAACAGAATTTGCAGGATATAAGAACCTTAAGATAGAAGCAAAGGTTTTGGGTTTGTTTAAGAAATCGCAAAAGTCTACTGAACAACTTCGTGAAGGCGAGGAAGGTTCAGTTGTATTAGATAAGACCCCTTCTTATGGTGAGGCAGGTGGACAAGCAGGGGATAGGGGACTTATTGCAGGTAAGAACGGAACGCTCGAGATTTTAAACACATGTGTGGTTGATAAAATAATAGTGCATGTATGTAAAGTCAAAAAGGGCAATATTAAAGCAGGAGACAAGGTTGAGATTAAAGTTGATACAACAAGAAGATCTAATATAGCTAGGAATCATACCGCTACACATATTTTACATAATGCATTAAGGACTGTTCTAGGTTTACATGTACATCAATCAGGTTCTTTAGTAGAAGATGATAGATTGCGTTTTGATTTTACCCATTTCAAGGCCCTTTCCTTAGAGGAGCTTGAGAAGATTGAGCATCTGGTCAATAAAAAGATTAAAGCAAATGATAAGGTAGTTGATAAAGTACAACCTATAGAGAAAGCAAGAAAAGAAGGAGCGATAGCACTCTTTGGAGAGAAGTATGAAAAAGAAGTAAGGATGATTTCTGTAGGTGGCTATAGCAAGGAACTCTGCGGGGGTACCCATGTAGCCTCCACAGGAGAGATTGGTTCATTTAAGATTATATCAGAGAGTTCTATTAGTGCGGGGGTAAGAAGGATAGAGGCTGTTACAGGTAAATTAGCAGAGGAAAGAGAAAAAGAAGATAAAAAAATCATTAAAGAAATTTGCGTTCTTTTAAATACCAAGCCAAATAAGATTTTAGCAGAAATAGAAAACAAGTCTAAGAAAATAAAGAAACTTCAAAGACAATTAGAAGATGCGAAAAAGAAACTTTCCCTATCGAATGTAGATAATATTGTATCAGGTGCGAAGGCTATTAATGGAATAAAAGTTGTTACATCGTTAGTTGAGCAAGCCGATATGCAGCTTTTGCGTTCCAATATAGATATAATAAAGCAAAAACTAAAAAGCTGTGTTGTGTGTTTAGGCTCAAAGGCAAGCGATAACAAAAGAGCTATTTTAGTGCTTGGCGTAACTAAGGATTTAGTAGAAAAAGGTATTGATGCATCCAAGTTGATTAATAAAATAGCTTTACTAATTGAAGGTAGTGGTGGAGGCAGGGCAGATTTTGCCCAGGCCGGTGGAAAAAAACCTAACAAATTACAAGAGGCACTTAATAAGGTAGGGGAATATTTAAAATGAAACTTATAAGATTACACAGTAAAGAGATGGAAAAGTTCTATGATCGTTTCGTACCCTGCAAGAAGAGGGTCCAAGAGAGGGTGCGGAAGATCATAGAAGATGTACGCTCATATGGTGATGAGGCTGTTGTCAAATACACAAAAAGATTTGACAAGGTAAAAATAGCGCCCTCAAAGTTAAGGGTTACAGAAGTAGAGACAAGTGCTGCATTTGGTGATGTCTCCCCTAGTTTTACCCAGCTTTTGAGCCAGGTCTCAGAAAACATAACTAGATTCTATAAAAGAGAGCTTAAAAAATCCTGGAAGATAAAAGATAACGATGGTGTTGTGCTTGGTGAAAAAATAGCCCCAATAGCAAGTGTGGGTATTTATATTCCTGCTGGTACAGCGCCTTTGATCTCTACAGTTTACATGACCGTGTTACCTGCTAAGATAGCTGGAGTAAAAAACATAATTATTACTACCCCTCCGAATGACGAGGGGTATGTAAATCCATACATACTGGCTGTGGCAAGTCTTTTAAAGGTTGATGCAGTATATAAAATAGGTGGTGCACAAGCAATAGCTGCTATGGCATTTGGCACAAAGACTATTCCAAGGGTTGATAAAATTATAGGTCCTGGCAATGAATATGTTACAGAGGCAAAGAGGCAAGTCTTTGGCTATTGCGACATAGACATGATAGCAGGACCTACAGAGTTGGTTATAATCGCAAACAAATACGCCAATGTTGACTATGTCATAGCTGATCTTTCAGCTCAAAGCGAGCACGTTGGTGGTATATCAATTTTGGTGACATCCTCAAAATCCTTGGCTAAAGCTGTAAAGACTAAGGTTTCAAGAGGGTATATAGTCTTAGTAAAGAATCTCAATGAGGCGGCCTTGGTGACTAACTGCATTGCACCAGAGCACCTTGAGATAATGGTCAAAAATCCCACAGCCTTACTTAAAAAAATAGATAATGCAGGGGCTATATTTATTGGACCGTATTCTCCAACAGCTGTGGGTGATTATATAGCAGGTCCAAGCCATGTATTACCAACAGGGGGTACGGCAAGATTCTTTTCAGGATTAGGAGTTGAAGATTTTCTAAAAAAATCACATATTATAGCTTATTCAAAAAAGGCTCTTGAAAAATATCAAGACCAATTAGAAAAAATAGCAAATGTGGAAGGTCTGAGTAAGCACTTAGATTCAGTAAAGGTGAGGTTAAAATGAAAGCACGAAAGGCAATAGTAAAGCGAAAGACTTCTGAGACAGAGATTTCCTTAGAGCTAAATTTAGATGGAAAAGGCAAGACACAAATAAAAACAGGTGTAGGCTTCCTGGATCACATGCTGACCCTTTTTGCCAAACATGGCTTATTTGATTTAAAAATCAAGGCAAAGGGCGATTTAGATGTAGATACGCATCACACAAACGAAGATATAGGGATTTGCCTAGGGCAGGCAGTTAAAAAATCTCTTGGTAAAAAGTGTAGCATTAAACGCTTTGGGATTTGTTTTGTCCCAATGGATGAGGCATTGGCAAAGGTGCGCGTAGTACTTGATATAAGTGGTAGGCCATCATTGTATTTTAAAAAGGCTAAATCCATAAAAACTGATGCAGCAAGATATACCCTGCAAGATGCAAAGGAATTCATTAAAGCGTTTTGTCTTAATAGTGGTATAAATATGCACCTAGATATTCTTCGCGGTGAAGATACACATCACATAATAGAGGCTGCCTTTAAAGCACTTGGCAGGGCCTTAGATGAGGCAACCGCAATTGATAAACGCGTTAAAGGCATTCCTTCTACAAAAGGGAGACTATGATAGCTGTTATTGACTATGGTATGGGGAACCTGCGCAGTGTACAAAAGGCACTTGAAAAAATAGGTGCTAAGGCAATAGTTACATCAGACGCCAAAGAAGTTGAAGAGTCCTCAAAGTTAGTTTTGCCAGGAGTTGGTGCATTTAAAGATGGCGCAAAAGAGCTAAAACGCCGGGGTCTAACTAAGGCTGTCCAAAGAGCCATAGATAGTAAAAAACCTTTTTTAGGCATATGTCTTGGGCTTCAACTTCTTTTTTCAAAAAGTGAAGAAGGTGGCTTGACTTCCGGGTTGGGTATTATCAAGGGTAAATGTAAGAGATTTAACTTTAGAGATGAGACACTTAAGGTACCACACATGGGCTGGAACCAAATAAAGATTAAAAATTCCACATGTCCTTTGCTTAATGGAATAGAAGATAATAGCTTTATGTATTTTGTACACTCTTATTTTACAGAAGTTGAAGATAAGGATATTATCGCAACAGAGACTAGTTATGGAATAGAATTTGTTTCTATGATTTGGAAAGAGAATATTTTTGCTATGCAGTTTCACCCTGAAAAATCACAGGAGTTAGGTTTAAAGATTTTAGAAAATTTCGTGAGATTAAAATGTTAGTCATTCCTGCAATAGATATAAAAGATGGTAAGGTTGTTAGGCTCTACAAAGGTGAGTACGACAAGGATAAGGTCTATTCAAAAGACCCTGTAGTTGTTGCTAATAGATGGCAAAGAAGAGGTGCCAAGCTTATTCATGTGGTTGATTTAGATGGCGCCGTCTCTGGTAAATCAAAAAATCTAGATGTAATTGAGAAAATAGTAGCTAGTGTGGATATTCCAATAGAACTTGGAGGAGGCATAAGAACAAAGGAAGCCATTAGAAACTTACTGAACAAGGGTGTAAATAAAGTGATACTTGGTACAAAGGCCTGTGAAAATGAAACCTTCCTTCAAAGCGTTGTTGAAGAATTTGGAGACAAAATTATAGTAAGCATTGATGTCTTAGAGGGCAAGGTAGCAACTAAGGCGTGGACTAAAGTAACTGAGATAAAACCCTTTGATTTACTAAAAAGGTTAGAGCTTTTAGGTGTGAAGGTTGTAATATACACAGAGATAGACCGTGACGGAACACTAAAAGGACCTGATATTGAGGCAATAAAAGAGTTTTTACAGGCAAGAGAGTCATGTTTAGTAATAGCTTCAGGTGGCGTTTCTTCCTTGGATGATTTAAAGGCATTAAAAACACTTGAACCCCAGGGACTTTTTGGTGTTATTGTTGGGAAAGCCTTGTATGAGAAAAGAATTGAATTAGAAGAGGCCATTGCGGTATGTTAGCCAAGCGAATTATCCCCTGCCTTGATGTAAAAGATGGCAGGGTCGTAAAAGGAGTAAAGTTTTTGGATTTAAAGGACGCAGGAGATCCTGCAGAGATTGCGGCAGTCTATGATAGAGAGGGTGCAGATGAAGTGGTCTTTCTTGATATAACTGCAAGCCATGAAGAAAGAGAGACTATGGTAGATGTCCTAAGGCGTACAGCAGAGAATGTATTTATGCCTCTTACAGTTGGCGGGGGTATTAATAGCGTAGAAGAAATAGAAACACTTCTTAAAGCAGGTGCTGATAAGGTTTCTATAAATACGGCTGCGGTTAAGAAACCTAAGTTTATTAAAGAAGCAGCAAAGCGTTTTGGCTCACAATGCATAGTTGTTGCAATAGATGCAAAGCAATCAGCTAAAAGCTGGGAAGTTTATACTCACGGTGGTAGGAAACCCATAAGAAAAGATGCAATAGAATGGGCAAAAGAAGTAGCTGATTTAGGCGCAGGTGAGATACTTTTAACCAGCATGGATTGCGATGGGACAAAGGATGGTTATGATATTTCACTGACAGCTACTGTATCTTGCTCAGTAAACATTCCTGTTATAGCCTCAGGTGGTGCGGGGAACCTAGAACATCTTTATGAAGCACTAGTTGATGGTAAGGCAAGCGCTGCCTTAGCAGCAAGCATATTTCATTTTCAAGAGTATACAATAAAACAGGCAAAAGAATTTTTAAAAGAAAAGGGAGTAGTAGTGAGATTATGAAGATAAAATTTGATAAAAAGGGATTAGTACCTGCGGTAGTGCAGGATTACGAAACAAACGAGGTCTTGATGGTAGCCTATATGAATAAGACTGCCTTTAAAAAGACCCTCAAGACTAAGAAGGCACACTTTTATAGCCGCTCAAGGAGAAAACTTTGGCTTAAAGGAGAAACTTCAGGAAACATACAAAAGGTAAAAGAGGTAAGAATTGACTGTGATGGAGATTGCATCTTAGTTAAAGTAGCCCAAATTGGAAGGGCTGCTTGTCATACAGGCCATCGTTCATGTTTTTACAGAAAGATTCAACCTGGTGGGAAGCTTAAAGTTTTAGGCAAACCATTATTTGATCCAAAGAAGGTGTATTAGAAAGGAGGCAGGCGATGAACAGAAAATATTTTTTGTTACAGATTGCAATAATAGGAATGATTTTTTGTTCCGTTGCAGTAATAAGCAATGTAAATAAAAAAGCCCAAGCAGAGGAGATTACGCTCACTACTTATTATCCTGCTCCAAGGGGTGACTATGATGAACTTAATGCCAGATGGATAGAAACCGAGACGTTTACTGTGGGAACTGGCGGTAATGCAGCAAGTGTAAATGGGGTGGCGAGTTTTTTAGGACTTGCCTCAGATCCTGCAGCAGATGTTGCTGAGGGAGACATATATTACAATAATCAAGAACACGTTTTTAAATATCGCAATGATCAAGAGTGGGTTGCTATGGGAGGCGGTGGTGTCCCAACGGGTTCTATGCTCCCGTATGGCGGTACAACTGCTCCTAGTGGATGGCTTTTATGTGATGGGGCAGAGGTTTCCCGTAGTGATTATGCTAGCCTATTTGCTGCAATTGGTACTTCCTTTGGTAGCGGAGATGGATCAACGACTTTTAACTTGCCTGATTTAAGAGGGGAATTCCTCCGGGGTTGGGATAATAGCAGAGGAAGGGATCCTGATGCAGCTACGAGAACTGGTGGTGATGCAGTGGGATCGACGCAGGAAGATGAGTTCATGAGCCATACGCACACTACTTCGGCAGGTTATAGTAACAATAAAGGTAGAGTGGGTAGCGACAACAGACACTTGGTATTTAGTGGTCATACTACAGGTGCCACAGGTGGTAATGAGACACGCCCTAAGAACGTGGCTGTTAATTTTATAATCAAAGATTGATATGTATCCTAATATAGTAGATTTTAATAAATTAGCCAAAAAAGGAAATATTATTCCTGTTTACAAAGAAATTAAAGCAGGTTTTGAAACTCCGCTTTCTGCCTTTATGAAGATAGATGATGGTAAGAATTCGTATCTTTTAGAGTCAGCAGAAAGTGAAAAAAGAATTGGCAGGTATTCTTTTCTAGGGAGCAGTCCATCTCTTGCAATAGAGGTAAAAAGCAAAACCTTTACAATTAAAGAAAAAGGTAAAAAGCCTAAATTGCTAAAGAATATATCAGATCCTTTAGGAAAAATTGAAAAATACATGAAGCAATTTAAGTTTGTGCCTGTTGTGGGGTTACCTCGTTTTTGTGGAGGGTTTGTTGGATATATGGGATATGATATTGTAAGGTTTATTGAAGATATTCCTGATACATGCAAGAATGATCTCAAACTGCCTGATATAAAACTTGTCCTTACAGATACCATTTTGATATTTGATCATTTAAAACGGACAATAAAAATAGTATCGAATACGCACCTTAAAGGAAAATCCAAGGCAGCAATACGCAAGGCATATAGTGCAGCGTTAGAAGAAATAAATGCTATAGTCAAAAGACTAAAGACACCACTTAAGACAAGGTGCTTGCATGCTAGGAGAAAACAGGCTTCTATAAAATTTAAGTCCAATATCAAAAAGGACAGTTTTAAAAAATCAATAGTTAAGGCAAAAAGATATATAAAGGCAGGAGATGTTATCCAGGTAGTATTATCACAGAGGTTTACTACAGATTTTAATGCAGAGCCCTTTGATGTGTATCGTGCGCTTCGTTCAATTAATCCTTCGCCTTATATGTTCTATCTTTCTTTTGGGCGAGAGAAATTAATAGGCTCATCCCCTGAAATTATGGTTAGATGTGAAGATGGTATTGCAGAGATACGTCCTATAGCAGGTACTAGGCCACGCGGTAAAAATAAAAGAGAAGATAAAAAATTAGAGAAAGAATTACTAAAAGACCCTAAAGAGCGCGCAGAACATCTTATGCTTGTTGATTTAGGCAGAAACGACTTAGGCCGTGTATGTACCTCAGGTAGTGTTAAGGTGCCAGAATTTATGACAATTGAAAAATATTCTCATGTGATGCATATTGTAAGCGATTGTGTGGGGAAGCTTTCTAGTAAAAAAAGTATTTATGAGCTTCTTAAGGCTTCTTTTCCAGCAGGGACAGTGGCAGGGGCGCCAAAGATACGCGCTATGGAAATTATAGATGAACTTGAGAAGACAAAAAGAGGTCCTTATGCTGGGTGTGTAGGATATTTTTCGTTTTCAGGAAATCTTGATACCTGCATTACTATCCGTACAATATTGATAAAGGATCATAAGGCCTACATTCAAGCAGGCGCTGGTATTGTAGCTGATTCTGCGCCAGAGACAGAATACCAAGAGACCCTCAATAAGGCAAAGGGCATGCTTAAGGCTATTAAGATGGCCTTAAATAGAAGGAAATAGCAATGATTTTAATGATTGATAATTACGATAGTTTTACTTACAACCTAGTTCAATATCTAGGAGAATTAGGCCAAAGCTTAAAGGTCTTTCGAAATGATAAAGTAACCATAGAAGGAGTAAAGAAATTAAAACCCAAGAGAATAGTTATCTCCCCTGGCCCCGGCAGACCAAATGATGCAGGGATATCTAAGAAATTAATTAAGGCATTTGCTGGGAAGATACCTATCTTAGGGGTTTGCTTAGGGCATCAATGCATTGGTGAAGTATTTGGTGGTCGTATAATAGGTGCTGATAGACTTATGCATGGGAAGACATCACAGATTTACCATAATAGTAAAGATGTCTTTAAGGGTATCAAGAACCCCTTTGAGGCAACAAGGTATCACTCTTTAATTGTTGAAAGGAAGAGCTTGCCGAAAAGTCTTAAGATAACAGCTCAGACCAAACAAAAAGAAATTATGGGATTAAAACATAAAGAATTCCCTATATGGGGAGTACAGTTTCATCCAGAGTCAATATTAACAAAAGAAGGAAAGAGGCTATTGGGAAATTTCTTAAGGATGCAAGAATGATAAAAGAAGCCATCAAAAAGGTTTCAGAAGGTAATGATTTAACCCGCCAGGAAATAGAATCTGTCATGGAAGAGATTATGACAGGTACTGCGGACACTTCTAGTATAATTTCATTTTTGACTGCCTTAAGAGATAAGGGTGAGTCAATAGATGAAATAACAGGAGCTGCAAGTATCATGCGAAAACACGCCACAGCTATTAAGGTTTCTGATAAAGATGTATTAGATACTTGCGGTACAGGTGGAGATGGGACACATACCTTTAATATATCTACTGTTTCTGCCTTTGTTGCAGCAGGGGCGGGGTGCGTTGTTGCAAAGCATGGAAATAAATCTGTCTCAAGCAAATGCGGGAGTGCCGATGTATTAAGGCAATTAGGAGTTAATATTGAGGCAGATGTCGAAACAATTGAGAAATGCATAACAGAGGTTGGCATAGGTTTTTTATTTGCACCACTTTTGCACGGTGCTATGAAGAATGCTATGCCTGCAAGGAAGCAAATTGGAACAAGGACTATCTTTAATATCTTAGGTCCCTTGACAAATCCTGCAGGAGCAAGGCATCAACTTTTAGGGGTGTTTAAAAAAGAACTTGCTGAGGCTTTGGCTAAAACATTGAAAAATTTGGGTTCTGTCCATGCACTAGTAGTCCATGGTGAAGACGGGCTTGATGAAGTGACAACAACAGCTAAAACCTTTATAGCAGAGTTGAAAGACGAAGATGTAAAAACATATACAATAGCCCCAGAAGATTTTGGATTTAAAAAAGCAAAAATAGAGAATTTAAAAGGTGAAGATGTGGAGTATAATGCGAAGCTAACCTTGAATCTACTTGAAGGCAAGGAAGGTCCACAAAAGGATATAGTGCTTTTAAATGCAGGGGTTGCAATTTATGCAGCAGATAAAGCAGCCAGTATCAAAGAAGGCATTGAATTGGCAAGAAATTCAATTGATTCAGGAAAGGCACATAGGAAACTTGAGCAATTAATAAAAGTTAGTAACGGATGAGTCATGTTTTTAGAGAAAATTATTGAATATAAAAAGAAAGAAGTGGCACAGGCAAAGGCAAAGGTTTCACAAGAAAGCCTCGCAAAATGCCTGGAACTCCCCCTAGAGCCACGGCGTGATTTTCAGGTTGCCATAAAAAGGCCAGGGGAAGTTTCCCTCATTGCAGAACTAAAACGAAAGTCCCCTTCTAAAGGGATAATAAGGAAAGACTTTAACATAGAAGAGATTGCTAAGATTTATCAAAACAATGGCGTAAGTGCAATTTCTGTATTGACAGATGAAGAGTATTTCGGCGGGGAGGCAGGGCATCTAAAGACAGTAAAAGATATAGTTTTAATACCTGTTTTACGTAAAGAGTTTATTATAGATGAATACCAACTTTATGAGTCTTGCATTCTTGGAGCAGATGCTGTATTGTTAATTGCAACTATTTTATCTTTTGAGCAGATTAAAAAACTTCTCTCAGTATTATCTTGCCTTGGGATGCAGGCATTGGTAGAAGTACACACCGAAGAAGATATAAAAAAGGCCCTTAGTGCAGGGGCAGGGATTTTGGGTATAAACAATAGAGACCTAAATACATTCAAGGTAGATTTTGGTACTTCAATAAGACTTAAAAAATTTATTCCAGAAGGAATTACTACTGTTTCCGAAAGCGGTATAAAAGATCACTCTCAAATTGAAGAATTAAAGACCTTGGGTGTAAATGCGGTTTTGATAGGTGAAGCCTTTATGGAAGCTAGTGATATAGCTACTAAGATAAGAGAGATTATGGCATGGTAAAGGTAAAGATTTGCGGGATAACGAATTTAGAGGATGCTAAAAGGGGAGCCGAGCTTGGTGCGTATGCAGTTGGGTTTGTATTTGCAAAAAGCCCAAGACAAATTACACCAGAGCTTGCTAGTAATATTATAAAACAACTGCCAGATTCTGTATTGTCAGTTGGACTTTTTGTAAATGAGACGCAGGAAAAAATAGAAGAAATTCTAAATATATGCAAGTTGGATTTTTTACAGTTTCATGGTGATGAGACACCAGAGGTTTGTCATAATTTTAGAAAAAGAGCAAAGGTTATTAAGGCATTTAGAATAAAAAATGAAGATAGCCTAAAGTTATTAAAAAGTTATAACGTAGATGGATATTTACTAGATGCGTATGTAGAAGGTATTGCTGGCGGCACAGGTAAAACGTTTAACTGGGATTTAGCCATTAAGGCAAAGAAAGAAGTAAGACCGGTTATTCTTTCCGGGGGGTTAAGCCCTGATAATATAGCGGAGGCAATAAGAAGGGTTTCACCCTTTGCCGTAGATGTCTCAAGCGGTGTTGAAATAACTCCTGGAAAGAAAGATTTTAATTTAATGAGGAGATTTTTTGAGAATGCAAAAGACATTACCTGATAAAAAAGGACATTTTGGCCCATTTGGCGGTAAGTTTGTGCCTGAGACTTTAATGGCAGTACTTGCTGAATTAGAAAAAGAATATAGCAAGGCCAAAAAAGAATCTAAATTCAAAAAAGAGTTAGATTATTACCTCTGTGAATACGCAGGCAGACCTACACCACTTTATTATGCCAAGGAACTTACAAAGCTTCTAGGTGGAGCTAAAATTTATCTAAAAAGAGAAGACTTATGTCATACGGGGGCACACAAGATAAATAATACATTAGGTCAGGCACTCTTAGCCCTTCGAATGGGCAAAAAAAGAATAATTGCTGAAACCGGTGCAGGTCAACACGGTGTTGCAACTGCAACTGTTGGTGCAATGTTTGGCCTTAGATGTGATGTATACATGGGTGATGAGGATATAAAAAGACAGGCCTTGAATGTTTTTAGGATGAAATTATTAGGTGCTAGAGTTATCCCAGTCCACAGCGGTTCAAAGACATTGAAGGATGCCTGTAATGAGGCAATAAGGGATTGGGTTACAAATGTTACTACAACGCATTATATTATAGGCTCAGTTGTGGGCCCTCACCCCTATCCTGTGATAGTTAGAGATTTTCAGTCGGTAATAGGGAAAGAGGCCAAAGCGCAGATTCTAAAGAAGGAAAAACGCTTACCTAATTATTTGGTTGCCTGTGTTGGCGGGGGGAGCAATTCAATAGGTTTGTTTCATCCATTTTTTAAGACAAAGGTAAAATTTATCGGTGTTGAGGCAGGTGGGTTGGGTTTGAACTCTGGTAAGCATGCTGCTACCTTAGTAAAAGGTGATATAGGTATTTTACATGGTAGCAAAGAAGATGTTTTACAAGAAGATGGACAAATAAAAATAGCCCATTCTATTTCTGCAGGGTTGGACTATCCTGGTGTAGGACCAGAACACTCTTATTACAAAGCAATAAAAAGGGCAAAATATGTATCTGTTTCTGATAAGCAGGCCTTGGAAGGGTTTAAGATGCTTTCTGAAACAGAAGGCATTATTCCTGCCTTAGAGAGTGCACATGCGATTTATTATCTTAAAAACCTAACTCGCAGATTAAAGAAAAATCAAATTGTGATAGTTTGTCTTTCAGGAAGAGGGGATAAGGACATAGGTATAGTAAGACATACTATAAGAAGTAAAGATAAATTTTCAAAGAACTATTGACAATTAAAC
>CAZCCH010000016.1:0-32146 GCA_964497315.1 uncultured Planctomycetia bacterium | reverse complement strand
AAACCTTAAATACCAATAACCCTCCGGTAACATTTACTTATGAGTCAATAAGGGTATGTCCACTCCCTAATTTCTGCTTAATCTGCGGAAACTCATCCAGTCTGTTTGCCTTTTTAAGGTAGTCTGCAATTGCCGAAGTTAAGGCCTGCTCAGCCAACACAGAACAGTGCATCTTTACCTTTGGTAGACCACCTAAAGCCTCTGCTACTGCCCTATTTGAAATCTTTAAGGCCTCTTCTATGGTTTTGCCCTTAACAAGCTCTGTCACCATAGAGCTTGTAGAGATAGCGGCACCACATCCAAACGTTTTAAACTTGGCATCTACGATAACATCGTCTTTAACCCTAATATACATTTCCATGATGTCACCGCAGTTGTGCAATGTTGCCGCCTCAGAAACATAGGAATGACTGCCCGATACTTCCAAGTTATAAACCAAGCCGCAATAAATATCTCTTTTTACTTTATCGATTGTTGAGTAGAAATATTTTTCATCATACCATGCTTTTTGAGTTTTTACTTTTCTGGATGGTAAATTTAATTTCTTACCCATAATTTTTGCTATTTCCAATTTGGCTTCTCTGGATCTGATGTAAATGCAGTAATGCTGTTTATGCATGCCCTGCGCCGGAACTGTGAGAAAGCTAAAAATTATTTTTTGCCTCATCAGGAGCAATTTCATCTGATGCGCTAAAGTTTTGGATATAGTAACGAACTTCCCACCATTGTTACTTATATGTCCATCTCCCCGCCATAAGCCGCGCAGAAGAGCTTTTTGTTTTCCAGTCGGCAATAATAACGTCCAATGCGGTAGGCGTTTATTCTTTGCGCCCTTGCCAAAATGTTTTTCAAAAAATCTGGCTAATCGCGCACTACTGTAAATTATGTTTATAGAATTGTGCAAAGACCTGCTTCTATATACAGTAAGCCCAAAGCTGTGCTTTATGGCGGATATAACATCGTCGATATACTCTTTTTCGTGCGATCCGAATGTAAAGACTAAATTTCCCTTGCATGGTTTAGTAACTACTGAACCTTCGGCTACATAATAACCAACCAGCCTTAGAAAACTTTCATCCACCAAAATTCTATGAGGTAGTTCTCGACTTTTAAAATCCCACTTGGGCTTTTCTATATCAAAATCCATGTATTTTTTATCTTTTGTCTCCCGCAAAATGGGATATAAGATGGTGTCGCCTTTTTTAAGCTCTGTGCTAAGATACCAATCCTTAAGGCACTTTTTATAATCTCTATGCTTGTGAGGTATCCTGTGTGTACTTAGTGCCAAAACATGGTGCTCAGGAGTAACCACTAAATTGCCAAGGCTGTGTACATCTATATCAGAAACAATCCCTGCATAAAATCTTCTATGCACATTTTTCACGCCATGATAAAATCCATCATGACTTAAAACTTTTACACCTTTCTTAATGCTTTTTATGATCTCTATGTTACTATTTTTGTAGATGAGCATAGTTGGAATCAAACATACCGGATTTCCAACATGACCTATGCCATCTGGTTTTTTTATTTCACCTACATTTCTTGGATTTGCAAAATGGTCCATTACCTTCTCGCTATATGGACCTTTAAATGGACCTTGATCTGACATTTTTCCTCTCCTAAACCGCTTCTACGGATTTTACTTCAGGCACTGCCTCTTTTATAACCTTTTCTATTCCATGTTTTAAAGTCATCGATGACATAGGGCACCCCATGCAGGCACCTGTCAGTTTCACTTTTACAACGCCATCTTTTACATCAACCAACTCAACATCCCCGCCATCCATTTGAAGCTGGGGTTTAACTTTTTTTAACGCCTCTTCTATTTTTTCTCTCATTTATATTTCTCCTTTCATACTCTTAGGTCTTTTATGTCTTGTTCTTTTATTGAGCGGACATTTAAAATTTCTTTATCTCCATCGGGATGCCTCCAGCATTCAATCTTAACATACGGACTACCATTTGCATCGCTATAGCGTGCAGTGAGTCTAGCAGCTAAGGCTTTTTCTGTTTTCTCAAACTTACCTCTAAGTAGCGTTGTGGGTCCTGGGAAGTCTTTCGCTCTAAAAATGGCATCTTCTGACTTTGCCATATTTAGAAGTTTATCATTTTCTGTTTGGTCTCGGCCAATTATTGCCTTTACATCTTCACTTAAGCGAAAATGCCTGCCTACTTTAAGAAGTTGTATATTCCCTACTGTAAGTTCTGTATATTTCATTAAATCTTTTAACCTTTTTGCAAATCCTGGGTCAGTTAGTAGGCAACCTCCTGCAGGACAAGGATAATCATTTATGCCAAGGTCACTAGCTAGTTGTATTTGTGGTTTTCTTGAACGCCCTTTTATATCCAAAAACCTATCTCTATCTACCCATTTCTTTTGCTCTGGTATGCTTGGTTTAAAAAGCCTTGCAGAAAGCGGCCTTACTATAAAACCCTTTAGCCCGGATTCCTTCTCAATCAAATTTAAAATTGGGCGTCTTTGTGACATAGGTCGCTCCCCAAGGACTTCTCCTGTGATGATAAAAGAGGCCTTTGTTTTTTTCATGTATTCCTTGGCTTTTTTAAATATGAATATACGACAATCTATGCAAGGATTCATATTGCTACCATAGCCATGTTTTGGGGATTTTAGCACTTTAAGGAACTCTTTTGTGACATTAACAACCTTTAATTTGACCCCGAGTTTCTTGGCTGCAGATTGAGATGCAAGGCAAGAGCTATTGCGCGAAGTGCATGTGCAGAAAAGAGTTAGGAAATTCAATGCCTCTAGTTGTATGCCTTGATCCATAATGAGCCGTGTAGCTAAAATGCTATCTAAACCACCGCTTAAAAGCGATATTGCCTTAATTGCTTTAGTCTTCATAGGGCTATAATTGTATCACTATAATATTAATTGGTCAATTGAAAAATGGGTAGGGCCTAAATCTGGCGGGAATCTAGCTTTTTAAGCCAATCGGCTATTTTTTTCTCATAGCCCATTTGGGTAGGGATATAGTATTTCCTCTTCTCTGGTACAAAATCCTGTTTTACATAATGGTCTTTATAAGAATGGCTGTATTTATAGCCTTCTCCATGACCGAGGTTTTTTGCACCTTGATAATTTGTATCACGCAATGCCTTAGGGACTTCTTGAATGCGGCCGCTTTCTACATCTTCTAAGGCCTTATCAATTGCTAAATAACAGGCATTTGATTTGGGTGCACAGGCAATATAAACAGTTGCCTGGGCCAAGGGGATTCTTGCTTCAGGTAGACCTACAAATTCTGAAACCTGCATCGCAGCATTTGCTACAACTATAGCCTGTGGGTCAGCATTTCCGACATCCTCAGCAGCACATATCACAATTCGCCTTGCGATAAAGCGGGGGTCTTCACCTGCATAAATCATCTTCGCAAGCCAGTAAAGCGCTGCATCAGGATCTGATCCTCTCATTGACTTGATAAATGCTGAAATTGTATCATAATGACCATCTTCATCCTTATCATAAACAACTGCCTTTTTTTGAATTGACTCCTCAGCAACTTCCAATGTGTAATGCACAAACCCGTTTTTTCCAGCAGGGGTTGTTACAACGCCTATCTCTAATGCATTCAAGGCCCTGCGGGTATCTCCGTCGGACAATTTGGCTAAATGTAAAAGGGCTTCTTTATCTATCTTAATAGGTATATTACCTAACCCCTTAGTTTTATTCTTAATGCAATTTTGTAAAATTTGAAGTATTTCTTCTTGTTTTAATGGCTTTAACTCAAATACTATTGAGCGCGAGAGTAATGGCGAGACTATAGAAAAAAATGGATTATGTGTTGTTGCGCCAATTAAAATTATATTTCCTTCTTCAACGTCTGGCATTAAGACATCTTGCTGTGCTTTATTAAAGCGATGTATTTCATCTAAGAAAAGTATTGTTTTTTGATTATTTAAAGAAAGTCTTTTTTTGGCAGCATCTATAGCCTTCTTTAATTCGGCCACATTGCTTATTACAGCATTTAATTGATGAAAATATGCCTTGGTGAGGTTGCTTATTACACAGGCAAGGGCATTCTTGCCGCATCCGGGAGGGCCATATAAAATAAGGGAGGTTATCCTATCTGCTTCAATGGCTCTAGTAAGTAGCTTTCCAGGGCCTAATATGTGTTTTTGGCCTATAAATTCATCTAAGGTCTTTGGCCGCATCCTTAGGGCCAAAGGTTCGGTCTTTGGAGTGATCTTTGTGTTTTTGTTGAATAAGTCGGTAGGCATTTTTGACCTGTAGTAAAAAAATCCCCGCTGTGCCGTGCATTCAAATAATTATGAACCCGCTCTCAACAGGTGGGTGCTCTCGCAGATGTCTCATGTTTCCCTCTAGAAGCTTAAAAGGGCGTACAATCCGCATCTAGTCTAAAGCTCCCTTTATATAGATGTTGGTTCTATATCTATTTGAACACCACGCGCGCAGCAGGGAAAATCATTTATTCTATTTTCAATGTACCATAGCTACTTAGATAATTCAAGGGTTATTTTTACTATTCGACGCTATAGGCAGTGATATATAGGTCGGAGTAATAATAAGTGTTTAATGTGTGGTTCTCCTGGGTGCTCATGTCGCCGCTAAATACAAAGCTTTCTGTGTTGTCGTCATAATCTCCGAGATAAACGACAAAACTAGGTGAATGGTAAAGAAGTGACCTGCTATCAAGGTTCTGTGTGCAGCTATGGCGTTGGCCAACAATAGTAGATGTTACTACATTAGTCCCTGTCTTTGGCACAAAATCCCACTCATAATATCCTGTGGGGGAAGTATAGCCTGTTTGATACCTTATCTCGCCAAAGGCTAAAAACAGAGTTTTTATATCGCGTGTTTCGCCAAGGGCAGTTTGTATTTCAGCGATGCTGTATCCTATGGCTCCAGGCACTGAACCAGTTGTCTCTGTATCTAGCTTAGGGTTCTTCTGCCCAGTAGTAGATGTAAATCTCCAATATAACCTATCCAAAATACAGGGGGTTGCTGGAATAACAGTCTTCGCTTCAGCTGAAGTTGTTTGGGTCGTGCCATCTGGAAACATAATACCATCTGTGCCTCCAGTGCCACCGATATGAAGCTTTGCCTGCGGGTCTGTTTCTCCAATACCAACATTGCCAGTAGAGAAATCACCATATATTAAGGTATTGGTGGGCGAATTGGCAATGTAGAGTTTGTCTGAGCCTGTTTCGTTACGTCCTGCTTCATTGCCGATAAATACATTACCACTTCCTGCGGTGTTATCGTGACCGGTAAAGCGACCTACAAAGGTATTGTTGTCGCCATCGACATTGGATCTGCCAGCCTCTCGTCCTATATAGGTATTTCCAACCCCTTCTGTGTTGTATTGGCCAGCGTTTTGTCCTATAAAGGTATTGCTTATCCCAGTAGTGTTGCTGTAGCCGGAGGAACCTCCTATAAAGGTATTAGCTTGTCCAGTAGTAGTAGAGTGACCGGCGTAGTATCCTACCATGGTGTTAATAGCCCCTGTAGTAACTGAGCTTCCAGTATACTGCCCTACTAAAGTATTACCTGTACCTGGAGTTTGCAAGACGGTAAAGCCGCCAATTTTATAGGAACTATTGGTATTTATATTCCCACTGACATCTAGTTTGTGATTTGTTGAATCAGACATTCCAATACCAACATTGCCTGCATCATAATAAATACCTGTTCCGCTTGCTGCTGTTATCCATGCACCACTTAAAGGAACCCAGCCACCTGCGTTTTCTTCGCAGTAATAAAGGCCTTTGGGATTAGCACCTGTTCCATCATCATAATAAAACATACCTTCTAGTTCTAATCCTGCACCAATAGGCGGACCAGCTCCAGGTGTAAGTGTGAGGACCCCTGCTTCTAAGTCGTTATAGTTACCTGTAGGTGCTGGGTAGTAGGTGGTAAGTGTTACCTCCTCTGCTATGGCTGATATAATACCTGTTGTGATTATTGTTGTTATTGCAATAAATAAGAGTTTGGAAAAATTGAAGGCTTTCATTTTAAAGACTCCTTGTTTTTAAACTTCTTTGCTTAGGCCTCTTTAGAATCTAACTCTAAGTCCTGGTCTTTATTTAAAAACTCGTTTATCTTATCTTCGAGGCTTGATGTACGAAAAGGTTTATCTTTTGGGTATGTCGTGTATGTTGGCTTTGGTCCTTTTAAGGTAAGATCTATCTTGCCATCTTTGGTTATTTGTGAAACCCTGGCTTTAAGTTTATCACCTATTTTTAGATGGCTATTTACATCCTTCACATAATTATCGGCTACCTGGGAAATATGGATAAGACCTTTTTTGTTGTTGGGGAGCTTTACAAAAGCGCCGAAATCGGTAATTTTAAAAACTTCTACTTCAAGTATATCGCCTATTGTAGGTAAGGGTTTCATTCTTTGAATTTTATTGTAACTTCTCCTTTTTTGGCAACGCCCAATTTTTCCCGAGCCCTTCTCTCAACATAAACAGGATCATTTTCAAGCATTGCTTTCTCTTTTTCTAGTTTTACGTTTGTCTCTTGTAGTTCCTGTAGGGTTTCTTGGTTTTTTTGGTTTTCTTGACGTAGTTGGTTGTATTTAGAAATTCCTGGTAAGAATATAACGCAAAGGCCAATTCCAAAAATTGCTAATTTCATACCAAAAGCGTAATGACGCTTCATAGTATCAGCTTTTGCCTCCCCATTTAGCATTTTTACCCAAGTCTTCCTCAATTCTTAAAAGCTCGTTATACTTTACAATGCGATCTGTCCTGCAGGCAGAACCTGTCTTTATCTGACCGCATCCTGAAGCAACTGCCAAATGTGCTATAGTGGTATCTTCTGTTTCCCCTGAGCGATGTGAAATTATAGAATTGTAGTTATTTTTTCTGGCTAAATCAATTGTATCCAATGTCTCTGTCAGGGTACCTATCTGATTAAGCTTTATCAAAATAGCATTCGCTATTTTTTTATCAATTCCCTCTTTAAGTATTTTTGCATTTGTTACAAATAAATCATCGCCGACAAGTTGGATTTTATCAACCAATTCCTCTGTTAAGCTTTTCCATCCATCCCAGTCGTTTTCTGCTAAACCATCTTCTATAGAGCAAATTGGGTATTTTGAAACTAGCTTTGCATAAAAATCAACCATATCTGACGCATTCTTATTAGATGGGGTTTCTGCTTTTAGAACATATTTACCGCTCTCATAAAATGAGCTTGCTGCAGGGTCTAAGGTAATAAATATATCTTTACCGGCCTTATAACCTGCTTCTTCAATTGCCTGCATTATAAGCTCTAACGCCTCTTCATTTGATGAAAGGTCTGGTGCAAAACCACCTTCATCGCCTACTGCGGTTGAAAGATGCTTTTTGTTCAAAATGCCCTTTAAGGTGTGAAAAATTTCTGATCCCATGCGTAGGCTTTCAGAAAAACACCCTGCCCCCTTTGGCATAATCATAAATTCCTGAAGGTCCACATTATTATCTGCATGCGCTCCGCCATTTAATATATTCATCATCGGAGCAGGTAAAATATTTGCTCCATCTCCTCCTATATATTTATAAAGCGGTAAGCCTATTGAAGCTGCTGCTGCTTTAGCTATGGCCAATGAAACACCTAAAATTGCATTTGCACCTAATTTTGATTTATTCTCTGTCCCGTCCAGTTCAATCATAAACCTATCAATTGCAGCCTGGGATTTTGCATCTTTGCCAATAAGTTCAGGCGCAATTATCTCATTCGCATTTTTGACTGCTTTTAATACACCTTTACCCATATAGCGGGATTTATCACCATCCCTTAACTCAATGGCTTCGCGCTCTCCGGTTGAGGCACCACTTGGGACAGCAGCCCGGCCCATAGTAAAATCATCCAAGTAACAATCTACCTCGATTGTGGGGTTCCCGCGAGAATCCAAAATCTCTCTTGCCTTTATTTTGCTAATCTTTGTCTGTGCGTTTTTCACGATAAAATCTTCACTCTCCTTCCTTCTATTTTTAATTTTCCTGCTGCAAATAGCTTAATAGCCTCAGGATAAATTTTATGTTCTTGTCTGTGTATTTTCTCAGCCAAGGTTTCAGCGGTATCATATTCTGATACTTCAACGGCAGCTTGTAGTATTATAGGTCCGTTATCCATTTTTCCATCTACAAAGTGAACCGTCGGACCTGTTAGCTTTACTCCATATTCAAACGCATCTTTAATCCCCTCAGTACCTTTAAAAGAAGGTAAAAGCGCTGGATGGATATTTAAAACAGCGTTTTTGTATTTATTCAAAAGTTCTGGGCCTACCATCCTCATGTAGCCTGCTAAAACAACTAGTTTGATTTTATTTTTATCTAGTTCTTTTATAATCGCTTTTTCGTATTCGTCCCTGTTGGAATAATTTTTTCTTTCAACTAAAAATATAGGAATGTCTAGTTTCTTTGCCCTATCTAAGCAATGGGCCCCAGGTGTATCGCAAACTAAAAGTGCAATTTTTACACCCGAGATATTACCAGCCTTGGTACTTTCTGCTATTGCCTGAAAATTAGAACCGCCTCCTGAAGCAAATACTGCTATATTCATCTAGTTACTCCCTTTGCCTAGTTATTATATTACCATAAGACTAATAAAGTCAATACGATTAACTTCTGAGGTTTTTATTATCTGCAAAGTTCATGGAGTTTATAAACTCTGTCCTGAAGTCTTGTTTTGCAAAAAGTCTAATGTGAATAGCACTCTTAGCTATTTTTTGTACTGTTTCTATTCCATCTTTAGTGCATAATGTAAGTTTTGCACCCTCCAGGGCAGCATCATTTATTGCCTTTACCTTATTTAATGCTGCCTTAGGAACAAGGCCTATCTTCATAGCAAGGGTCTTATCTAAAAAGTTTCCAAATGCACCTGTAAGGTAAATCTTTGATAAGTCCCCTATCTTCAACCTTTGCCTTTTTAATAATACTGAAATGCCTGCTTTTATAGCAGCCTTTGCCAGTTGTAATTCACGTATATCTTTCTGTGAAATGCTTATTGATTTATATACCTTAAAGGGTTTTTGTATCCTTCCTGTTTCATCCATTATTTGCTTATCTAGCATATGTGCCAATAGACTTATCAGGCCACTTCCGCATATACCTTTGGGCTCACTACCTCCGATTACTTTAAAATTAACTTTTTTGCCTTTAAGGTTAATTTGTTCTATAGCACCCTTTTGTGCGCGCATGCCGAATTTTATATGCCCGCCTTCAAATGCAGGTCCTGCCGCTGTGGAAACAACTACCAGCCTATCATGATATTTAAGGGCAATTTCACCATTTGTACCGAGATCAACCAATAATGTTGGTTTAGAAGTTTTATGTAAACCCACAGCTATAATATCAGCTACTAAATCAGATCCTATAAAACCGCCAATTGCAGGTAAAAATATTACCTCGCCCTTTCTTTTAATTTTTATACCAATTGATTCTGCTTTTTTAATAACAGGTTCGCGTTTTGGTAAATCACAAAGGTATGGGGCAACTGCTAATTTGTCAGTAGAGATACCAAGCGCAAACTGCATCATTGCAGTGTTCCCGACAAATGCTGCCTTTGATATCTCCTCAGTCGGGATATTTGCTTGTTTGCTAAGCGTTGTAATTACTTTATTTATACAAAGGAGTGCTTTTTTATTTAGTCTTTGTAAGCCTGTTTTTTCTTTTTTGGCAAAGTCTATCCTTGAAATCACATCATCGCCAAAAACTGTCTGCGGGTTAGTCATAGCAAAAACAGCTAATTGTTTTTTCTTTTTGACATCTAAAAGCATTCCAGCACAAGTTGTTGTTCCTATATCAAAGGCTACTGCATACATAGTTTATATATATCCTTCTATAATAGTTAAAATTTTATTCTTAGGGGTCACACCTGTAATCCTCTCAACTTCTTCTCCATCTTTAAGCAAGGTGAAGGTTGGTATATTTAAAATTCCTGCTCGGTTTGCAAGCTCAGGATAATCTTCAATATTCACTTTGCCAACCTTAAACTTCCCTTGCGCTTCTTCTGCTATTTCTTCTAAAGTTGGTGTCATTGCCTTACATGGGGCACACCACGATGCCCAATAATCAACCAAAACAGGAACTTCTGATTTTGCTACTTCCTTATCAAAATTTTCTGCTGTAACATCAACGATTTTAGCCATTATGTTTCCTCCGTCTTTATAACATGTGTTGGGCATGCCTCAACACACTCTTTACAGTTATCACATTTATCATAATCAATCCTTGCTAAATTATCAACTAGCATTATAGCATTTACAGGACAGGCCTTCACGCATTTTCCACAGCCGATACACCCCACCTTGCATGATGTTGCTACCACTTTACCTTTGTCTTCTGAATTACACTTTATATATACCCTTGCACTCTTAGGTCTAGTTGTAATTAACCCTCTGGGGCAAGACTTAATGCATTTCCCACAACGAGTGCATAGTTTATCATCTGCAAAAGGGAGACCATCTTCACCCATTTTCATTGCACCAAAGGGACATGCCCTAACGCAAGAGCCAAACCCTAAACAGGCATACCTGCATAATTTTTGTCCATCATAATAAGTCAGCGCAGCATTGCAGTCTTCTATGCCACGATATATAAATTTATCCTTTGCATTTATACCACCATTACAAACAATTGTAATTTTTGTTTTAATCTGTTCTTTTGTTTCGATGCCTAAAATCTCGGATATCCTTTTTGAAACCTCCTCCCCTCCTGGGGGGCAAAATACTGTATCTGGCATAGGTCCTTTTATGAGACTTTCTGCTAGCCCCATGCAGCCTCCCCTACCACAAGCACCACAGTTTGCACCTGGTAAGACATACGCTATTTTTTCAATTCTAGGGTCTATCTTGACAGAAAAAATCTTTGTGGCATATGCCAAAGTCAGTCCGAAACACAAACCCAATAAACCCAATACAAGAATTGCTGATATCATATCTTAAATCCTGCAAATCCCAAAAATGCCATTGACATAAGTGAAGCTACAATAAATGCTATAGGTAAATCCTTAAATGCCTTTGGTATCTTTGTTAGCTCTAGTCTTTCTCTTATGCCTGACATAAGAAGTAAGGCAATTCCAAAACCTATGCCTGCAAAAAGTGCTTGAAGCAAAGAGCTCAAGAGGCTTCCTACCTTTGGTGTGCCTGCATCAAAAAACATATTTATATTTAAAACAGTTACTCCAAACACAGCACAGTTTGTAGTAATAAGCGGTAGATAAATTCCCAAAGTTCTATGTAAGAGCGGAGAAGTTTTTAATATTACTAATTCCACTAGTTGCACTGCTGTTGCAATAACTAAGATAAAAACAACTGTGCGAAGATATTCAAGATTTAATGGTACTAAAAGATATCTATAGACCGGCCAGGTAACAGCTGCTGAAAAACTCATAACAAAGATAACTGCCGCTGACATAGACAAGGCCGAACTTGTCTTTTTAGAAACCCCTAAGAATGGACATAGTCCTAAAAATTTAGAAAGTATGAAGTTATTTATAAATATTGAGCTAATTGCTAGCATTAATAATTGATTTAGACTCATCTTCTATCTCGCATGTTCATCAGCGCTATTAAAAGTCCCAGTGTTAAAAGTGCCCCTGGTGCAAAAATCATAAAAAGCGCTGGTTTCACTATTCCCAGAACGGGAACTCCTAAAAATGTTCCAGCGCCAGATACCTCTCTAATTGCAGATATAACCATTAAGGCAAGCGTAAACCCAAGCCCCATTCCTAAAGCATCAAATAATGATTTAATTATATTGTGTTTTGAGGCAAAGCCCTCTGCCCTGCCCATTATTATGCAATTTACAACAATCAATGGCACAAATATGCCTAGGGATTTATCCAGCGCTGGCCAAAAAGCCTTCATGAAAAGTTCAACTATAGTAACAAATGTGGCGATTATGACAATGAAGCAAGGTATTCTTATTTTCTGAGGGATAAGTTTTCTAAAAGTTGAAATTATAAGATTTGAACATATAAGTACAAATGTCGCTGCTAAGCCCATAGCTAAACCATTTTTTACGGTAACTGAAACTGCCAAAGCAGGACACAATCCCAAGGCTAAACCCAGAACAGGGTTTTTTGAGAATATTCCTTTGGAAAATTCTTTTAATAGCTTTTTCATTTATCTAAAATGTTTCTCTTGAAGTTTTCCACTGCTTCTTTTACAGCGGTTATTACTGCCTCAGTTGTTATGGTGGCACCTGTTATCGCCTGGATGTTTTTAAGATTTAATTCTTTAGAGCTTCTTCCTTCAAATTGTCTTAAAAACCACGGGGTTTCTTCCCCTGGTTTTATCTGTGTAATATTTGCACCAAGGCCTGGGGTTTCCTGCTGGTCAATAACAGATATTGCTGTAATTTTAGCCTTTCTATCTAAGCCTATCATCATATCTATTTCACTGGCATAGCCTTGTGTTTTAACTCTTAATATATATCCAATAATTTTATTTTTTGTGTGAGCTTCATAATATTCTGTTTCGCCAAAATTCTTTTTCTTAAATAAATCTGCCCTTGGCGAAGAAACTACAGCAAGGGCTTGTTCTTGCTGTTGCTCCCTTTGCTCTTCTATTAAAGGCTTGGTCGCATTATATGTCGCTGCCAATGCAGCAGCAGAAATAGCACAAATCAACATTAATACTATACTATAGCGAAACATTTTTTCTTCCTCCAAAAACTTTGGGCTTAGTAAATCTGTCTATTAAAGGCGTTGCTGCATTCATCATTAGAATTGAATAAGATACCCCTTCAGGATATCCTCCCCATTTACGTATACAAAAAGTCAACAACCCACAGCCAACACCAAATACAATCATTCCTTTTCTTGTTATGGGGGTTGTAACCATATCTGTTGCCATAAAAAATGCGCCTAAGATAAGTCCGCCTGTCATAATGTAAAAAAGCCAGTCTCCGCTAAAAAGCATATCTCCTGCAAATGCAAAACTCAATAACCCTACAGTAAATATATACGTAAAAGGAATAAACAAGCGTATATATCCCTTCCATAAAAGAAACGCTGCGCCAATAAGCAAGGCTATTATACATACCTCACCAATACAACCTGGGCGGTTTCCGATAAAAAGGTCTAGGTAAGAAGGTAGGCCTTGTAATGCAAATGGTGACTTGGAAGTCTTTATTACTGCAAGTGGTGTAGCTGAAGAAACACCATCCGGCCACCAGCGCGGATTAACCCAGCTTGTCATATATTCAGGCCAGGAAATCATTAAAAATGCTCGTCCTGCTAAAGCGGGGTTAAAGATATTCCTACCTAAACCACCGAAGGTGCATTTTACAATGGCAATTGCAAAAATAGCACCAAGTGCCGGTATCCACAAAGGAATTGCCGGGGGTAAATTATATGCAAGGAGAATGCCTGTTATTAAGGCACTCCCATCAGAAATTGCTATGGGTTTATGCGTAAATTTTTGTATAAATGCCTCGGTTAAACAAGCACTCGCTATGCAAGTGAAAATTACATATAAGCTTTTTATACCAAATATATAAATGCTAGCTATCCCAGATGGTAATAATGCCAACACTACAGCCCACATTATGCGCTTTACATTCGTCTTTGATTTAATATGCGGAGAAGCTGATATAAGGAAATTATTTGTCATCTCAAATTTCTTTTTTCATACGTGTTTCAAAATCTTGCAGCAATTTATTTGTAAAGGTACCTCTTGTCTCTTTATATGCCTTCAGATCCATGAATCGGCTGTGGGAATCTAAAGAAGACATCATACCTTTTTAATGCACCATAGATAAAGTCCTTTGGTTTTACCTCCTATATCCTAGAGCTATAATCGACATCTTTTATTCTATTAACTGTTCGCTTATAACCATTGAAGAGCTTTGAGGTTCAAAAATAATATCTGTGCTGCTGGTACTAGACTTTGCTTGCATCTTTATTGTATGTGTAGTTGCAGATAGTGGTCCTATTTCGATATGTCCACTCATATTTGAAAAGGCTGCAGCATCGAAAAACCGAGATGTGCTTGCTACTACAACATCATCAACTAAACATTGCAAATAGACTGTTTTATTACTGTATTGTGGCTCCAATTTCAAATCCCAATCTATTAATAACCTGCTGTCTGCTTGAGTAGTAATCTGGGTTACTACACCAGGGATGTCTGTCATATTGCCTGGGTCAGTCATCCTCGTGGTAGTAGGGCAGACGTTTCTGGTTTCAATAATGGCGCCGCTAATACCTCCGACACCAGCGCCAGCAGGGGCAGCTAAGGCTGTCCACTCTGTCCCATCATAACCCATCCACTGACTAGCTGTTGTGTCAAAAATCATCAGTCCGCTAGCAGGAGAACTTATGGCATTCATTTCAGTCACGTTCATCCTTGGAGGCAAAAAACCAGCAGTGGTTGAGTCAATTTCTAAAGCAGCGCTTGTGTCTGGGCTTGAGGTGCCAATACCGATATTGCCTGTATCATAATAAATATCTGTCTCGTTTGTTGCTGTTGTCCATACGCTACTATTTAAAAGAACCCATCCTCCTTCGTCTTGTTCGCAATAATAAAGGCCCTTTGGTAAGCCGCCTGTTCCATCATCATAATAAAACATGCCTTCTAGTTCTAACCCTGCACCAATAGGGGGGCCAGCTCCAGGTGTAAGCGTGAGGACTCCTGCTTCCAAGTCGTTATAGTTACCTGTAGGGGCTCTGGGTAGTAGGTAGTAAGTGTTACCTCCTCTGCTATAGCAGAGATTAAACCTGTTAAAACTATGCCCACTATAATAAGTGGGATGAGTCTATAGGAGTGGGTCATTTTGGACCTCCTTTGTTTAATTTCGTTAAGTTCAGCATCATTTTTGTAAATTTAAACATGCCTACTAAATCTAGCTTCGAAGGACACGCCCAGCTGCATGCGCCACATTCTATGCAATCTAAAACATTGCATTCTTCTGCTTCTTCGAACTTTTCATTTTCTACAAAAGAATATATAGTCGTAGGCGCAAGGTTTATAGGACAAGTCTCAATGCACTTGCCACATCTTATGCATGTGCCTGATGCTGTTAAATCTAATTCTTTCTCATCTAAAAAAAGTATTCCTGAAGTACCTTTAATAACAGGGGTGTCCATATCATAAATTGCTATTCCCATCATAGGTCCACCCATTATTATCTTTACGGGGTCTTTTCTTAACCCACCGCATTCTTCGATTAAGTCTGATATAGGTGTGCCTATTTTTACAAGAAGGTTTGCTGGTGTATTTATGCATCCACCTGAAACCGTAACCACCCTTTCATATAATGCCTTTCTAAAAAAAACTGCCTCGTATATAGCTATAAGAGTGGCAACATTATGCATAATAACCCCTACATCAAAGGGGAGTTTCCCTTGCGGGACAGTCCTGTTCAGTATAGTTTTTATAAGTTGTTTTTCTGCGCCTTGTGGATATTGTGTTTTTACTTTTACTACTTTTATATCAGGGGCTTCTTGTGTAGCCTTACTCATAAGCTTGATAGCATTAGGTTTATTGCTTTCTATTCCAATAAAACAATTTTTCACCCCAAGGAGTTTCATTGCTATCTTGGCACCCTCTAAAATCTCACTAGAACACTCCACCATGAGCCTGTCATCACATGTTAGATATGGTTCGCATTCAGCACCATTTATAATTAGGGTATCTATTGTTTTTGTTTTTGGGGGCGCAAGCTTTACATGCGTAGGGAATGCCGCCCCACCCATACCAACAACACCGCAGTCAGTGATAAGCTGACGCATTATATCTGAACTAACACTTTCAATTCCCGTTGTGATTTTTTTATCAAACCATTGAAGGTCTCTTCCATCGGATTCAATTACTACACAAAGAGATCTTCGTACAACCGGGTGTGGATATTCTTCAATTGCTACAACCTTACCTGATATAGATGAATGAACCGCACTTGATATAAATCCGGTTTGTACACCAACCGTAGTCCCGGGATAAACAAAATCTCCTATTTCTATAATAGGGCTAGCTGGTTTTCCAGTATGCTGGCTAAGAGGAATTATTACTTTTTTAGGTAGTTTGGCTTCACGGATTGGTTTATTGTTGGTTAAGGTTTTTAATTCTTGCGGATGTATCATTTTATTTATACTCAGTTCCCTTTATGTGTTCTATATAATGTTGACAGGCAAATGCTGCGGTTGCACCTTCTCCGCAGGCAGTAACCACTTGTCTAAATAACTTTTTTCTCACATCGCCACAGGCATAGACACCCTTAGCACTTGTTTTCATATCTTCATCAGCAATGATATAGCCTTGCCTGTCCAATTTAACTGTTCTTTTTAAGAAACTGCTGTTTGGAATTGTACCGGCAAATATAAAAACACCTTGGCAGGGAATTCCTTTTAGTTTACCTATTTTAACATCCTTAACAACTACTGCCTCAACCCTTCCTTCACCTTTAACTTCAACTGGTACGCAATTCCAAACAGGTTCTATTTTCTCTTTCAGGGCTTCTATTCTTTCTTGAAGTATCTTTGTTGCCCGAAGCCTGTCTCTACGGTGTACAAGACTTACCTTCTTGCAAAACTTCGCTAAGAATATTGCCTCTTGGACGGCTGTATCCCCTCCTCCTATGACTACCACCTCTTTATCTTTAAACAAAGGTCCATCACAGGTCGCACAATAGGAAACCCCCCTGCCTTGTAATTCACGCTCACCTGGAATGTTTAATTGTTTGGGACTAGCACCCGTGGCTATGATAACCCCTAAACATCTATAGTCTTTTTTACTTTTAGTTCGTATGATTTTATCACTGCCTTCTTTTTTTACCTGTATAACCTCATCTTGGTTAATCTCTACCCCAAATCTCATAGCCTGCTTTTTAAATTGCTCTGAAAGCATTCCCCCCTCAATTCCCTCTGGGAATCCCGGATAGTTTTCAACCCATTCTGAGATTGCCAATTGACCACCGGCTATAAGTCGTTCAAATAAAATCGTTTTTACTCCTGCTCTTGCCAAATATATACCTGCTGTCAGGCCACCAGGACCTGCTCCAATAATAGCTGCTTCATAAACTTTTTCTTTATCCATTTCTTTTCATACCTGCTTTTTTAGTTAAAACCCCAAATGCCCCGAATATAATAAATACTGCTCCGGGAATCATCAATATCCAACCCCTATCAAGTGTTTCTGCTAATCTTGCTGTAATAAACATGCAAACTAAAAATCCCATATGTATAACTGCCTCAATACAACTAAAGATTCTACCCCTTACATCGCTTTGTACAGCTTCATGAATCATTGTGTGCGTAGCTACTATTATGGGTGCTATGCATATCCCCAGTAAAAATGTTGAAATACCTGCTGTAAAAAAACATGCCCATTGTCTTAGGCTTACAGCAAAAATACATATGAAAACTCCACTCCCAAAAAAACTAAGATATATCGCTTTTCTTTTTGAAAATTTATGACCCATCCTACCGTAGGTAAGCGTACCTAAAAAAAGACCTAAACCTAAAAACATTCCAAGGAGGCCTACGTGTTTAGTGGCAGAGCCAAATACTTCCTGAACAAAAACTATTACAACTGCAAAAATTGATCCGACCCCTGCCATTAACAAAAATTGGTTAAACAGGCTAAATTTTACATTTTTATCTTTTGCCATGACCCTCATCCCTTCTAAAACTTGAGCAAAAATACTTCTTTTTACTAAGGCATCTTCAATTGCTCTTTTTGTCACGATTAAATCTTCTTTTAATCTAAGCTTGCCACCTATTGCAATCATAGCCAAGGTAACTGCTGAAAAAAGATAAGTCCCTGAATCAATGTAAAAAGCACCCGTAGAACCAACAGCCCCTACTAAAATACCTGCTAGTCCCATTCCAATTACAGTTGCAATCATCCTCGTTGTAGAAGCAAGGGAATTGGCAATAAGCAAGTCTTCTTTAGAAACCAAATCTGGTATTATGGCCATCTTAGAAGGGAGGAAAAATCTTGTGGCAGAAAAGATAAAAAGAACGAGGATGTAAACTGGAACCAGCGTTTTAAAAGAAATAATACATACAGGGATAAAAATAACCAAAGCGGCGCGTAGTAGGTCGGAAACAATCATTGTGTATTTTCTATCCCACCTATCCACGTATGCACCTGCGACAGGCCCTATTACAAAAACAGGGGCTATCATAAAAAATGTGATTTTGGCTAAGGCTATGGGTGAGCCTGGTACTCTTGAATAAATGAGAGCGATTAAGGCCATCTGGTTAAGCCTGTCACCAAATTGAGAGATAATCTGGCCTAGCCATAAAAGGAAAAAGTTTCTGTTTCTTAAAATCTTTGTAAAAGAAGCCATTTTTATATTATCATGGAGCCGATGAGTGGAGTCGAACCACCAGCCTGAACTTTACGAAAGTCCTGCTCTGCCATTGAGCTACATCGGCACTCATATTTTTTATTAATGCAATTATCTACTTTAGTGATGTTATTTTAAGATTATATTAGCATATAAAGAAATTTAAGGCAAGTGCTTTTAAGCGCGGTGGATTTTTGCTTTTTGGTAGGCTTTGTTAAAGGCCTCGACGACCTTAGGATCAAATTGAATGCCTGAAAGTTTATTTACTTCATCCCTTGCTATTTTATCAGATAATGCCTTTCGATAAGGCCTGTCTGAAGTCATTGCATCAAAGGTATCTGCTACTGCTATAATGCGTGAATGAAAAGGAATCTTTCCTGCCCTCAGGCCATCAGGGTAACCCTTGCCATTGTAAGATTCATGGTGATGGCGAATGGTTGGTATAATGTCTTCAAGCTCTTGAATCGGACTCATTATCTTTGCACCAATAGAAGAATGCTCATCAAATGTCTTTTTTTCTTCATCGGTTAAAGGAGCGGGCTTTTGTAAAATATTCTCTTTTATTCCAATCTTACCTACATCATGCAATATTGCACTTATCATCAAATCTCTTTTTTCTAATTCGGAAAAATTCAATTCTTCAGCAATTGCCATGGTATCGGCGGTAACCCTTTCTGAATGCCCATGCGTATAGGGATCTTTTGCATCTATGGCCTGAGCTAAGGATTTTATAGAATTTAAGAAAAGTTCGTTTATTTCCTCGACTAGGCTTGCGTTTTCTAAGGCAATGGAGGCCTGATTTGAAAGTATACTCAGAAGTTTTAAATCATCTTCGCTAAAAGAAGTTTTGCCTGATGGTTCTGCTGTTGCCTTATCATATAGCGTGAGAACGCCTTTTGTTTGATCTTTGACTACTAAAGGCACACATAATACAGATTGCATTGTTTCTTTAGTGGTACCTCTAAATCTAACATCTTTTTGTATATCTTCCAAAAGCGTGGGCTTTTTGCTTTTTGCTGTTTCTCTAGCCAAATTAGCGTCAATATTGCTAAGGGGTCCTTTTATTATCTGTTGTGCTATGCCGAATGCAGAAATTACTTTTAGTTCTTTCTCTCTTTTATCTTGCCAACGCAAAACCAAACCCTTTGCCTTAAGGGCATTTATCAGGGTGGCTGCTATAATATCTTGGGTGTTTCCGGATTCAAGGCCCTCGGTAGTCAACTTGCCCGTTTCTAAAATGGAATCTAACTCTTGATCTTTTTTAAGGATTACCTCATCGGAAAACTTAATGCGCCCTATCAAAGAAAGCGTAAAACTTACAAGCAGGCAAGTAGCTATTGGAATTATATCAACTATCATTCCATGGTTTGAAAAAAGATAAATTCCCCCTGCGGATAGTGCTGTTAAGCAAACTAATAAAGACAAGACTTGAGAAACAGGTTTTAGCCTAATTAAAATCTGTGGTAGGAAAAGAGCCAAAATAAGAATAATTATACACGCGATAAATTTTGGCATTCGCCAAATGTATGCCCCGCTTAAAAATGTATTTACAATATCTGCCTGCAGGATAACGCCGTATTGTGCACCGAAAGGACTCATTAAAACATCAGCGTTTGGAAGCCCTTGCGTTATCTGTCCCATTATAATAATTTTGTCTTTGAGTTCATCGGGGGGAACTTTTTTATTTAGTACATCAACAAAGGCATAGTTGGGGGAGAAACGTTCAAAATCAAATAAATTCATATATGCAAATTTGGATTTGTATAAAGGGATTTCTTTGTTGGCAAGTAAAATTTTGTTCTTTTCCCAGGTAATATCCCCAGGTGCTAAGTCTTGAGCCCTTAGGGCTGTCTCAAGGCCTAATGCTAGAAAAACCCTATTTTTATGTTCAATGCCAAGGGGGACTTTTCTATAAACACCGTCGGGATCAGCTATTAAATTTATATGCGCTTGGGTTAGTGCTGAACGGGATAGGGAAGGAATCGATTCTTCTAAAAACTCTACTGAGATAAAATTGGCAGGCCCCGAAATCCCTGGAAAACGGTATGGAGTAAATACAGGAAGTATGCAGTTTTTAAAATCAATGAGGGCGCTTTTGAATTGCTCATCAGCGCCCGGCGTTGCATCAGGCTCAGCAAACATTATATCCATTGCAATAACCTTGGCGCCCGATTGTTTTAAATAGTCGAAGGCTTGAGCGTATAAATTTCTAGGCCAGGGGAATTTACCTAATTCAAAAAGGCAGCGCCTTGTAATGCCCACAAGTATAATATCCGGGTGCGGCTTAAGGGGTCCCCTTAAGCGATACCTAAAATCTATAGTACCTAATTCAGGGTACTCAAATGCCCCTAGTAAAAATAAAGCGCACAAAATTAAGCCGATCGCTAAATTTATATTTAAACCGATCGGCCCTCTTTTTTGAAAAAATTTGATTTTCAAGTTATATTACATCCAATAATTGTTTTTCTTTTCTTTTTCTGCAATTATGTTTTCAAACTGTATGTAAAAAATTACCTATATCAACTATCAGGTAGAAGATCGTCTACGTCAACCCCGTTTGCCTCCAGAAAGTTCTTAAGCTGTCCCCAGTTTGTTGTTGGAGGCGATAATAACTGGTCTATAATTTCATTTATTATCTGACCTTTGTTTAACGTAGGATTTGCAGCAATTATGCTTTCTATTTGTGATACCCATTCACTTACAGTCAGTCCACCATACACAGCGCCTGCGCATGCCTCACCAACTGCATTGCCAAGTGCTGCCTCAGCCCTACTCACTTCGTCTGCACTAGGTGTATGAGGCCTTGGGGCTGCATTGACTCTAGCCCCGCCCCATTTAGCTCTTCTAATATTCGTTTTTCCTTCTGGATTTGTTATATTGACTGTTCCTTCATCAACGGCTACTACAGTCTCTGTAGCGCTGCACAAAACAACACCTCTTGTTCCTCTTACCCCAGCTATACCAGAAGGCGTTATCATCTCTAGCCTTGAACCTTCAGTAGGTACATCAAATATTATATCTGCTGGAGGATTTATCTTTACGACACTGTAGCAGGTCCCGCCACCCCTATCAAAAGATTGAAACAATGTAATGGAGCCTCCGCCGTCTGCTTTAGTAACCGTGGACCCATCAGCAAAAACAAGGGCGTCTACTGAATCACCAGGCTCTACTGAATTTGCGCCATCGGTAACTGTTTTCGTAATGCTTCTATCTACCGCGCCTGCAAAGAAAAGATTCATGGCTTTGTTGCCGTGGCGGGGGCAACCTAATCTATAAGAGGTAGGGTTATCATGCCTGCTGCGTTGCGCATAGAATTGAATGTAGCTATCTGTCCCGCCATATCCAGGCGCAAGATCAACCGGGCAGATAAACGTGTCATTAGGTAGGTTGTAAGCAGCCAATGATACTGCTAAGCTCTGATCATCCGGAGGATAGCTTCTGTTGTTATCCCTATAATATTGTTCAAGAGCGGCAGATATCCTGTTAAGGTTATTAATGCAAGTTTGCTGATTTTTAAGTCCCTGACTTTTTAGTGTTCCAACGGTTATCCATGCTAAGATTCCAATTACAATTACTACAATAACCACTTCCATAAGTGTAAAACCTGATGACTTTTTCATTTCTTACCTCCTTTTTAATATAAAGTTATCTAAAGGAAGGACTGGTTTTCAAACTGCTGAAGTTTATCAAATACGTCCTCTTTAACAAAAATAGGTGCTTCCGCCCTTAACGCCAGTGCAATGGAATCGCTAGGTCTTGCGTCTAGCTCAATAGTTTTAGGCTTAGCCTTGCCTGTCTTTATGGTTACCTTGGCGTGAAATGTATTAAACTCAAGGCTATCAATTACTACCTTTTGGACTGTTGCACCTAATTTAGAAATAATATTTAGTAAAAGATCGTGTGTCATTGGCCTGGGAGGTTCAATCCCGCTTAGCTTACGCTTTATAGCAGCGACCTCTGAAATACCTATGATAATAGGTAGAATTCTTTTGCCATTTTTTTCTCGAAGTACTATTATTTGGCCTTCGCTTCTCTCGTCGATCTTAATCCTGGAAAGTACCATTTCTATCATTTACTGTCTCCTTTAAAACTCATCGTATCATAGGCCAATATTAGCTGTCAAGCGAAATGACAACATTCTGGAGGCGGCGAGCGGATTCGAACCGCTGCATAAAGGTTTTGCAGACCTCTCCCTTAAGCCCCTTGGGTACGCCGCCCTTTTGGACCAATTTCTAAAAAAGCCCTCATTAACTCTATATTTTATTCCCATTTCATTCAATCACACCCAGTAATACCTTCGCTAATTCCGCCTTCAAAACTCCTTTTAATTCCTTAAAAATTCCTTTCTTCCCTATTATAACTGCATCTGTTTTTCTTTCGCCAAAGGGGTTTTTGCTTTTACTAACTTTGTTTGCTACAATGAAATCTAATTTTTTATCTTTAAGCTTTTTTGTTGCATTTTTAATCAAGTCTTCTGTTTCCAGGGCAAAGCCAATTATTTTTTGCTTCTTTCTTCCTTTTGAAATTGCCTCTAAGATGTCGGAGTTTTGTTTTAATTCTAATGTAATTTTTTTTGTGCCGGAGGCATACTTTGGTTTTTTTATTTTACTCTTTGAGAATCTAGCAGGTCTAAAATCGCAAACCGCTGCTGTCATAAATACGCAATCGCAACTATGCAAATTTTTTAAAACTGCCCTCTTCATTTGCTCAGCGGTCTCTACTGGAATAAATTTAACTCCCGCGGGTGGCTCTAAATGAGTCGGGCCACTAATTAAGATAACTTTGTACTTCTTTGCTTTTGCAGCCTTTGCTATGCAAAAACCTATGGTTCCCGTCGAACGATTTGAAATAAACCTTACGGGGTCTATGAACTCTCTTGTTGGTCCAGTAGTTATGAGTATCTTCATTTGGCTAACATCTTCTTTGCCTGCCTGATAATGTCTTCAGCATTAGCCAAATGTCCCATTGCTGTGTAACCGCAGGCCAAGTGTCCGCGGATAGGTCCTATAAATTTATATCCAAATCCCTGTAGTTTTTGAATGTTGTGTTTTACTGAGGGGTGATCATACATATTTTTGTTCATGGCAGGGGCAATTAAAACCTTCGAGCGACTTGCTATTGTAGTGCATGTAAGAATATCGTCGCAAATACCATTGGCAAGTTTTCCTATAATGTTGGCCGTGGCAGGGGCAATCAAAATCAAATCAGCCGCTTCTGCTAAGGAAGTATGAAGTGGGTTATATTCATCCGGCAATGCAAACATGTCTGTAATAACTTTATTTCCGGATAAAGTCTGCAAGGTAAGTGGGGTAACAAAGGTCTCTGCTTCTTTTGTCATTATTGCACTAACGCAAAGACCTGCCTTTCTTAAGCCGTTTATAATATCACATGCCTTATAGCATGCTATAGAACCCGTAACTCCTAAAACTATATGTTTTCTCTTCATGGCACATCCTACTTATTGCTGCTTCCTACTTTAAATGTAACCTTGCCTTGTCCAATTTCCTCAAGTGCTATACTGCCGGGCCTCTCGGAATTAAACTCTACAAGTTTGGGCATGCCCGTATTTAGCTCCGATGCCCTCCTGGAAGCAAGTATAACTAGTTTATAAATACTGTTTGTTTTTTTAAGCAAATCTTCTACTGGTATGCGGGCTATCTTTTTCATTTGTCCTTTACCATTTTTGTCCTGCGTCTTTCGGCTAATACTATTGTTTTTAACCGTCGAGCAGCCAAGTGCAGCTTATCGTTTACTATCCTATGGTCGTAATATTTTGTATGAGACATCTCCCATTTTGCTATTGTCAGACGTTTCTTTATCTCAGTCGGATCTTCGGTCTTTCTTTTCTTAAGGCGTTTTTTTAACTCATCCCTAGATGGAGGTAAAACAAATACAAATACGCTATTAGGTCTTCTTTTCTTTATCTTCAGTGCACCCTGAACGTCTATGGTAAGCAATACGTCTTTTTTGCGTTTTATCCATTTATTAACAAATTCTCTAGAGGTACCGTAATAATGGTCAAAAACCTTTGCCCATTCTAGAAACTTGCCTGATTTTTTTAATTTCTCGAAAGTTGCCTTTGAAACAAATTTATAATCTTTGTTTGTCCGCTCATCTTTTCTTGGTTTGCGGGTAGTTATCGATACTGAGCGTACAAGCCCTGGACAAATCTTTATAAGTCGTTCAACAAGGCTGGTTTTACCACAGCCCGACGGTGCAGAAATGACAAAAAGTAAACCTTTTTGAGATTGTCCACTCGGCACTATGTGCCTCTTCGCAACAGGTCTGCTTATGATTTTTGTTTAATCCTTTGAGCAATGGTTTGAGGCTGTAGCCCAGAAAGCACTATATGGTCACTATCCATTACTATTACTGTTCTGGTTTTTCTGCCATTTGTAGCATCCACAAGTTTATTGGACTTCCTGGCTTCGTCTTTCAATCTCTTTATGGGTGCTGCCTCAGCAGAAACTATTGCAATGGCCCTATCAACCATAACTACATTATCAAACCCAACATTTGCAATACGTGTGCCCATTTTTCTACTCTATATTTTGTACTTGTTCACGAATCTTTTCTATCTCTTCTTTGATTTCTACCATCCAACGGCTTATATTGCCATCCTGAGCTTTTGAACCTATTGTATTTGCCTCTCTAAATAGCTCTTGTGCAATAAAATCAAGTCTTCTTCCGGATTCATTTTTGGAAAGCAACGCTTTTTTAAATGCACCGAGGTGTGCCTTGATTCTAATCACCTCTTCTGAAATATCGCAATTTCTGGCGAACAATGCTATTTCAAGTTCGAGTCGATCTTTCTGCAATCTAACCCTTCCTTTTGAAATCTCATCTATCTTCCTCTTGAGGCGATTGTGATGATGACGCAAAACTAATGGTGTGCGTTTATCAATTCTTTCAACAAGTTCTTTTATAGCGCCTATTCTTTTAACCAAATCTTTACAGAGGAATTGCCCTTCTCTCTGACGTGATTCAATAACTCGTCTTAAACTTATATCTATGGCCTTCTTTATACAAAGCCACATCTTGCTATAATCTTTTGCCTGAGGTTCATATATCACCACGTCGGGAAATGACATGATTTGCGTAAGAGAAATTTCTTTCTTTAAATTTAGCTCCCTAGCCAATTTTAATAAAAGCCTGTGATACCTTCTAGCTAAGCCCTCATCCAGGCGCAATCCCTTGGCTTTATCTTCAAGACCCCCTAGGATCAAATTTATACTAACTCTGCCCCGTCTTATTTTCTTATGGATATATTCCTTAATGCGACTTTCTAAAAAAGAAAGGTTGCTCGGTAGCCTGCAGGAAAATTCAAAATATCTTTGGTTAAGGGTTTTTATCTCTGCGGCTATCTGGCAGTTTTGAAACTTGCATTTCCCTCGTCCAAAACCAGTCATACTACGTATCATGCCCAAACTCTCTTTTTTTGACTTTCAATTATGTTTTGTCTAGTAGAATACAATTTTACAATAACGTCATCCGGCTCAAACCATAATTTGATTTCTCTCTCTGCCTCGATTTCGTTTGTGGAGGCATGTATGACGTTTTCATAAACACCTTTTGTGGTTATCCTGCCGTACTGACCGCGAATAGATATGGGATTTGCTTCTTCCGGATTGGTAGACCCTGCTAATTCTCTAACCTTTTTTATCGCACCTTCCCCCCAGTAAACCATTGCTAAGACCTTTTTTCGTTGATGAAGTTCGCCTTGGAGATATTTTATAAGTTCCCCGTAAAAAGGCCTGTCTTTCAAGTGCTTATAGTGTTCGTTGGCCAAGCTACGACTTACCCTTACCATCTTAGCAGCAACTATTTCAAGCTTTGTCTCTGAAAGCCTGGTTAATATATTGCCTGTGAGGGATTTTTTAAGCCCGTCTGGTTTTATAAGAACTAATGTTTGTTGTATCATTTTTTACCCACTTGCTTTAAGTTTTTTCAAAATCCTTTCAAGGTCTGTATGAGAGAAAAATTCTATGATAAGCTTCCCTCCTTTTTTCTCATTAACAATTGTCACTTTTGTGCCTAGTGCTCGTTGGAGTTCTTCTTCAAGTGCGATTATCTCTGCATCTTTAGTAGCGGGTTTGATTTTAACTTGAGTGTTTGTAGCTTCAATTTTTTTCTGCGCTTGCCTCACGGTAAGTTGGTTATTGACAATTGCCTTAGCAAGTTTGATTTGAGCACTTTTTTCTTTTAGTGAAAGAATTATCTTCGCATGGGCAAAACTAACAACTCCCTTGGAAATATAATCCTGTATTTGCTCTGGGAGATTTAATAATCTTAATATGTTCGCTACACTACTTCTGTCTTTGCCTATTCGTTCAGCTACATCTTCTTGGATAAAACCAAATTCATCAATAAGCCTCTTGTATGCCTTTGCCTGTTCCATAGGATTTAAATCTTCTCGCTGTAAATTTTCAATTAAGGAAAGTTCCATGGCTTCTACGTCTGGGAGTTGCTTAATAATTGCAGGAATTCTATCAACCCCTAGTGCCTTTACTGCCCTAAGCCTTCTCTCGCCTGCTATCAGTTCATATTTTTCCCCTGCGAGAGGTCTTACTAGAATGGGTTGCACAACACCTTTTTGTTTTATAGATGCCTTTAGTTCTTCGAGTGCCTCCTTATTAAAGGTTAGCCTTGGTTGATATCTATTTGGCTTTATTCTTTCTGTTGGAAGGTAAATAATTTCCTTGCCTTTATAGATCCATTTCTCAGCTCCTCTTTTTTCTTGGATAAGATCTTTGCGTCTAGACAGTTGTTTGGCATCTTTTTGGCTCTGGGGTATGAGTGCTGCCAAGCCTTTTCCTAAAACTTTCCTCTCCATTTATGCTATCTCCTCTTGTTTTGTCGTAGGTGTTTCCTGCTGAACTTCACCCCCGGGAATTTTCTCAGCCTCCATCATCTCCGACTGTACTCCTTCGGGTAGTTTTTGTCCTAAAAATTCTATGCTTAGCCTTTCATATGTCTTTGCACCGCTTGAGGTCTTATCATATAAAAGTATGGGTTTGCCAAAACCTGGTGCTTCGCTTAAGCGTATCGAGCGAGGAATAACAGTACTGTATACCTTTTCTTTAAAAAATGTCTTAGCCTCATCTATAACTTCTTTTGTAAGTTTAGTTCGGTAATCAGCCATGGTTAGTAAAACACCTTCTACCTCTAAAGAGGGGTTGAGGTTTTCTTTTACTAAATTTACAGTATTTAAAAGTTGGCTTAATCCTTCAAGGGCGTAATATTCACATTGAATTGGGATTAAAACAGCGTCTGCAGCGGTTAGGGCGTTTATAGTTAAGAGCCCCAATGAAGGCGGACAATCTATAAATATGAATTCAAAGTTTTCTTTTTCAGGCTTTAGGAGTTTTTGTAATTTATATTCCCTGCCAATTGTACCAACAAGTTCTACCTCAGCTCCTGTTAGCTCTATGCTTGATGGAATAAGAAACAGATTTTCAACAGCAGTCTTTATTGAAACCTCCGCTGGCGTTGCTTGCTCAACGATTAAATTATAGACATTCTTTTTAATCTTAGCCTTCTCTATGCCTATCCCGCTTGTTGCATTCCCTTGTGGGTCTATATCAACCAATAATATTTTTCTTTCGGTATGCGCTAGATAGGCAGATAGATTAATTGCTGTGGTGGTCTTTCCTACTCCACCTTTTTGGTTACAAACAGCTATGATTTTTCCCAATTCTTACTCCAATCTTAAGGAACACTAACTTGAATTTCATAATTATCGTCGGCAACCACGTATGTCATGGTTATAGTAGCGGAATAACTACCTACTGTGATAGTTTCAGTAAGCGGAGAATTGCCCCAATAAAACCCAACAGGCACACCGGGGGCGGCATCAGGCATATTGCTCAACCTCCATAGGGCGCGCTGTAGACCTGCCTCTGCTGCATGTCTTCTTTCTATTCTATGGGTACCTCTTATTAATGTCCCATATTGGCTGCGGCCAAACATCATAATGGCACCCGCTCCTATCGCAAGGATAATACAAAAAGTCAAAGCCACGGCCAAGGCAGTGCCTTTTTTGCCTGCAATGAATTTACGATGCCAAAGAAACATCTTTACCCCCTTTGATTAAATATCTAAATCGTTTTTCGCTATGTAATTCATTCAGCTGGAATACAGCGTGGCAATACAGCGGTTGTCATCTCCATTGGAAAATCGACCTTGCCTTCTGGATCCAACATGGAAAATTCTATTTCTACCATATTCCCAAAGGAAGAATCTACTGGGTCATATCTAAAAATTAGCGACTCTGCGTTATTAGCCACAACCATATGTGCATCACCGTCGCCACCTATAGGTATAGTGCAGTTATTATAAAATCTAATCTGTGTTCCTACAAGTTTATACCCGATATTAACGCCATTGACTGTTGCATAAATTTCAGAGGAAAAGTCAACTCCACCAGCAACAGCTGTTTCGTTGTTAAGCTCCACATGTTCTGCTGGAAAAAGGTTTTTATATATATGCGCTGCTGCGTAAACCGCATCTGTTTGAGCAAGTGCCGTGGACTCTGATCTCATTGTGCTGCGCAGCATAGCTACTTGTCCTGCCATAACCATACCACCCACAAGACCAATAAGACCAATAAGCATTAATAATTCTAAAAGTGTTACTCCTTTAGGTTTCATAATCATTCTGGCTGAGTCCAATCAATCTTAACTTCTACAATTTTATAGAGTGCTTGCGGATTATTATATGGATCATTCGCAGCAGCAATAGTACTTACCGTCCATTCCAAAGTTGCATCATAGCGGGCCTTTAATGGGTGGGCGCTTGGAATATCTTGAATTGTATAACCTACTCCAGGGGTGTGAGTGCCTATATCCATATCCGGGCTTGCCTCATAACCCAATGCCCTTAATTGTTCATGTACCGCCCTTTCATAATTTAAAGCCAAAGTAGCCCCTCCAGAACGCTGCATGGCCCTCCAGCTAAAAGATGCAGCTCCCCATGCACCAGCAACTGCTATGCTCGCTATTAAAGATGCAATAATAATTTCAACTAGGGTAAAACCTTTTTTGTTTTTCATGGTTATCATTTCTCTAACTCCTTATAAATAATAAGGTTATAGAAATATTGCTATCTTTTATAATTGTGTTCCCCGGGGAACATTCTGCGTGTTTACCCCTTTAAACTCACTCTAATCTTTGCGGATTTAGCTCCTTTCATTCCATAAAGGCCTTTTTTGCCTTCTGAGAGTACCTTTACCATTACCTTGTCACGCTGGACCCCTAATTTCATAAGCGCAACCCTTATTGCTTCTTGGGTTGTTCTGCCTTCTACTTCTAAGGGTTTTAATGATCTTTTCATGGTTTTTGCTCTCTTCTTTGATTATTCTTCTACCGCTACTTCTTGTAATTCGAAATGTCGTTTAATTCTTAATTGATGGATTAACATCAAAAGCGTATTAGTAAACCAATAAAGTACTAGTCCTGAAGGAAAATTATACAGAACAACGCCCATCATTAAAGGCATGAAAATCATCATCATCTTCTGTTGTTGTTGCATTGCATCGCTAGCAGCACCTGACTTTGGCGTAGATACCTTCTGTTGCAAAAACATGGCTACTGCCATCATGATTGGCAAAATATTTATATTATCCTTCAAGATTGGCAAAACAGTGGGCAGTTTAAATGCCATATCAGGTTTTGAGAGGTCATTTATCCACAAAAAGCTTGCTCCTCTTAACTCAATAGTCCTGACCAGCGTATGATAAAGCGCAATAAAAATGGGTAATTGCAGAAATAAGGGCAAACATCCGCCCATTGGGTTAACTTTGTGCTTTCGATAAAGCTCCATTATTTCTTTTTGGAGTTTTTGTGGGTTGTCCTTGATTTCTTTTTTTAGCTTTTCTACTTTTGGTTGAATCTGTTGCATTTGCCTCATAGATTTCATGCTTTTTACAGTAAGTGGGTACATGATCGTGGATATTAAACCTGTTAAAAGGATTATCGCCACTCCATAGTTATGTACTATGCCGTAAAAAAACTTCAAGCATACTAATAAAATTTTGCCTATCCCGCCAAAAATGCCAAAGCTTACTGATCTTTCAATATTTAAATTATATGAAACCAGCTTATCCAGATCATTTGCCCCTGCATAAAGTAAAAACTTATTGGTTGCCGAAGCTCCTGGCATAAGTCGCAACGAAGCAGATCTTAAGCATGTTGAAACTTCTTTATCTCCTAAAGATTTAACAGCACCCCCACTAGTTGTCTCAAATGGAACTAGTAGGGCTGAAAAATATTTATTTTTAAGCGAGGACCATCTAACATTGCCAGCAACTCTCTGGACTCCTGTTTTTTGTACCTTTCTAAGATTTACTTTTTCAGGCTTATCGTTTATGTAAAAAGAGGCCTCTAGAAATCTTTCATCCATAGGAGTAGATTTATCAATCCTTGAGCCTCCTACAATTTCATATTGACCTTCCCAAATTGAGCTAGAATTATTTGATACGGTTAGCTCTAACTCTATATCGTTATTAGAGTTAGAGAAAATATAGGTCTTCGAAATATCCAGCCCAGATCCATCCCTATATGAATAAGAAACCCTTCTTCCCTGGGAAAAATCTTCCGCCTTAAACCTTGCTGTACGTAAATCATTTTTTGTCTGCCTGCCAAAATCTAAAGCAAAAATCCCTTCTTCTGGCTTATTAGCCTTAGTTAAAACTATTGGCCCCTCTCCATTTGAGCTGGGGTGCTTCAAAAGTACAATTTCTTTAATGCAGCCGCCAATATCTGATAGGGTAACTTGGAAGACATCTGTCGTAATAGTGCGCAAAGTGCTCTCATTCCACTTATAAAGCGCTGAAGGTACGTCTTTTTGGCTTGATGATACGGTTCTAGCCTCTTGATGATACGGTTCTTGAAGGGATTGTGCTCCTTGAGGGGATCTGGCTTGCTGTAACGGCTGGGAGGCTTGTTGGGGGTAATACTTGCCTGCAAAATGGGAATAAGCCATCATTACAAATATTGCTAATACTATAGCTACTAGGGTTCTTTTTTCCATCATACCACCGGGTCATATCCACCTGGGTTAAAGGGACTACACCTTACTATTCTTGAAATAGCCTTCAGCGCCCCTTTTAAAAAGCCGTACTTAGATATAGCCGTTATTGCATATTGAGAGCAGGACGGGTAAAATCTGCAATTTTGCCCTGCTAATGGCGAAACAAGCCTTGAATAGGCCTTTATTAACACAATGGCTATTTTTTTCATTCATTCCTTCAGTAAACCGGCCTTTTTAAACAATATAAGCATATCTTGTTCTACTGTCTTATGATCTAGATTAGTCTTTATTGCGGTTATAATAATACTATAGCCTTGTTTTAGCTTAATTTTATTTAGCCGATATGCCTCGCGTAAAAGTCGTCTTGCCCTATTGCGCTTGACAATTGTTATAAAGATTCTTTTGGGGGCAGAAAAACCTATCCTGTTTATTTTTGACAACTTAGTATGCAAAATTGCTATTTTTAGGTTTTCCGTCGAGAAATGCCTACCTTGCTTGAGCGCTCTACCGAAGCCATCGCCCTTCTTAAGGCGCTCGGCCCTGGTAAATCTGCAATCGGTTTTCTTAGGCACTAAGCACCCTCTTGCCCTTTTTCCGCCTTCTTTTTATAACGGCCTGGCCTGAGCGAGTCGCCATTCTCTTACGAAAGCCGTGCAATCGTTTTCTTTTTAGATTGGTTTTTCTTGTCTTGCCTTTTTTCATCGAGAGTAATGAATATAATTATAGTAAATTTATATGAAGTTTCTTAGATTATAACAATAATTGCAATTAAAGTCAAGATTTTTGCTTAGAAAGGTAGTGTATCATATTCTGTGTAAATTGTGTTTGTAATACCCGCGCTTTGTCAT
>CAZCCH010000015.1:0-33743 GCA_964497315.1 uncultured Planctomycetia bacterium | reverse complement strand
CAAGTGGGAGGATAAACCCTTAAAGGAATTTACACAATTTAATTGACATTACCTGCTGAATACGATGAGCTGGAAAAACTACTTAGGGCCGATTATAATGGTAATATATTTGAATTGAACCTTGAAGAAGATGGAGGGCAATGGCATAGTATATCTGAAGATGGTGCAATAGAAACTAACGTAGCCTGGGCAAAAGGCGAAGATACCTTGAGAGATGGTAGATTCAGGTTTAATGACGTGTTGCTTGATGTTACTGGCGCGAGAGTAGATTTTAACAAATATACAAATGTAGGTGGTTTGTATAACGATGTTTATATAATAGAGGTAGAAACATACCCAGAAGATGAAATTGCAGATACCTTAGAAGAGGTATTCAGTAATTATGAGACAAGGCGTATAGGTAAAGATGTTCGAAATCAGACCATTCATGCTAGCTTAAAAGAAGTAAGGATAAACCCGCGCGAATTGGAAAAATATCTAACTACTGGAAATCCTGAATGGGATGATGTTATACATTCGCTTGCTATTGATCTAAAAGAGATAAACCTTTCATCTTATGACTGTATTGACATAATTGATGCAGACACTCCTCAGGGGAGGCTGTGGGAATTCTTTGATGCCTTAAGGTACGAAGGGGTAGATTCCTATATGCAAGCTGCTGAAAGGCAACTGGTGCAAGAATTAGGCGATTCCATAGAGGGAAGTGGAGGAGAAGAGGGAATGGAAGGCCCTGGGGTCTACTTCACACCTGAGGCAAGCTATCAAGGAGAATACCAGGATGGAGTTATAGGCCAGGAATATGGTAAGTTGGCATTGGATATGCCTCTTTTCCTAGATTCATACAGCCAAACTCACTTGTGGGCCAGCACTTCTGCACATCGTATCTATGGAAAGTACCACAGGGATCTTTTTAGTATATCTGGGAATTTCATTTCCTTTGATGGATTGGCGTATTTATATTATCTTGATGAGGATATAGACATTGGAATAAACAAAAGCCTTTCTAATAACGCTCTTTACACAGAAGAGCTCGAAGATAATGGGGTATTTATTCCTGGAGGAAAATTCGGCGTTACTATAGATAATCCTACCTATGGTTGGCGTCTAAGCCAATACTTCTATCCATATATACCTGTTGAACTTGACAGGAATGATTATAAGATTAAATTAGTTGGCTCAGGCAAAAGCTCTCTTGATAGGATGATGGAACTGCGTTTTGCAAGCAAGATAGAAGCAGAAATCAAAAGACAAATATGGGATAGGAAATTGGATTTATACCTATCTAGAGATGTAAATAATGGCTTTGAGGTATCACCCTCTATTGAAGTTATGCCATGGTTAAGATTGGGTAGTCAACTACACATGAATGATTCTTTTAGTTTCAATCATATAAAGGGATTTACAAATTTTGATATATTGGGGTTGAATGCAGAGTTATTCCTAGAAAATGACTTGGGGCGCAGCCTTATGCGCTATGGTACAGACCTAAGGTATAATATAGGGGAAAAATCATTTAATCTTTGGCTAGCTAATCTAAACTGGCAGAATCAAGGCATTTGGCAGGTCTGCGAACAAGAAATAGGGCTTGGTTTTAACCTAGATGATTCTTTAGAGCTATCTTCTAGGCTTGCATTAAATAACCAAACAGGGGGATACGACATAGAAGGCTTATGCAGGTATCGCCTTGATGAATATGGTACTAAATACATGTCTCTTTCAGCAAAAGATGAGCAAACTGACACCCAGCATAGCATAGATACATTCTTGACATTTACTAGCAGCTGGTAAGCAAAAAACCTTGACAAATATGCCAAAAAAATGGTATATTTAGCTTGCAGTTGGAGAATAAGCTTTTAAGGGTTTTGTAGTATGCGCAACAAACGCAACATACAATATAATAAAGAACTACGAAAATAAAGCCGCAAGTCTTATTTTTCTTTAGGATATTGCGGTTTTTTTATACCTTCGAAGTTAGCTCTCCAAAATAAACATAGGAAAGGAGGAGAGGCAAGTGGCAACAGGAACAGTGAAATGGTTTAGTAACCAGAAAGGTTATGGCTTCGTTACTACAGATGAAGGTAAGGACGTATTTGTACACTTTTCAGCTGTAGAAGCTGAAGGTTACAAAACGCTCGAAGAAGGCCAGAAGGTAGAATTTGAGGTAACTCAAGGCCCTAAAGGCGAACAGGCAACTAACGTCAAAAAAGTAGAATAAGTTGTTTTTTTAGCTAAAAAATCCCCCGAATATAAGTTTTAATTTGGGGGATTTTCCATATAATTTCACACAAAAGAAGAGGAGTAAAGGTGCGTTTACCTGCTCACATAGCAACAAGTGCTGTTTTAAGCGGAGTTTTATTTTACCTGTTCAGGTCTATCCCCATGACAATTGGGGCCTTTCTAGGAGGTATTTTTTTAGACTTGGACCATGTACTAGACTGCTATATGAATTTTGGACCTAAATTTGACATTCGAAAAACCATTTATGTCTGTCAGAACTTAAAGCTTAAAAAAATATACTTTTTATTGCATTCTTACGAATTTATACTAGGTTATCTCATAGCCATAGTCTTGTTGCAGAAAGGAGGGCTATGGTTAGGTATCGGAATGGGTATATCCCTGCATATCTTACTTGATCAAATAGTTAATAAAACCCACCCTGGTGCTTATTCTTTAATTTATAGATACAAGGTAGGATTTGACCATAAAAAGCTAATTAATGAAGAAGCATATCGAAAAAGATACAAGCTGAAATAACTTCCCACCAAAAAACCACCAATTTTTCATTATAATTTCATTTTTTAAACCAACTCTTATCATAATCTCGATTTAACCTGCCTAACACTTCTATAACTTCACTAGAACTGCTAGCCTTGGATATGGCTTCTCGAGCTCTTTTGGAGTAAGGCAGACCTTTTGAGTACCATATAGCTATTTTTCGAATGTGGCCGAGGTAGTATTTTTGGGCTACTTTTTCACCCCTCCAGTCTATATATAGTTCAAGGTGTTTTCTGGCAATAGCTGTAATTTCTTCATAAGAAGGTGAAAAAATAGGGGCACTTGGGTCTCTTAGGTAAGTTTCAATTTGCCTAAAAATCCAAGGACTTCCTATGGCTCCCCTGGCTACCAACAGGCCATCACAGCCAGTCCTATCCAGCATTTCTTTTGCTAGTTTTTCACTTAGGATATCTCCGCTACCAAAAACCGGTATTTCAAGAGCTTGCTTTGTCTCCTTTATAGCCTCATAATTAACTCTTTCAGCATAGCCTTGTTCTACAGTTCTCCCATGAAAAAAAACAGCTGAAGCCCCATTTTCCTGGGCCATCTTAGCCAATTTCAGGCCTTCTGAGGCACTGTTTTTGTCAAGCCCAAGCCTAACCTTAACTGTGACAGGTATAGGAAGAAGAGAGGCTAATTTTTTGATGATTTTGCCTGCTTTTTTGGGCTCTCTTAAAAAATAAGCACCCGCTTTTTTACGTAGTATTTTCTTGGCAGGACAAGCACAATTTAGATCAATTAAGTGGGGGGTTGAATTGGCTAAAATTACCTGACATGCATCCAAAATTTGGCCAGGATCTGAACCTAAAATCTGAGCTCCAATAGGTTCGTCATTTGAATTACTTTCAAGCATTTTTAGAGTGCGCTTGTGAGCATGCACAAGGGCTGAAGAATCTAGCATTTCATAAAAGGCAAATCTACAGCCATGATCCCTAGTAAGCCTTCTAAATGGCAAATCAGATGTACCAGAGAGAGGGGCTAAAATTAGCCTGCTTTTAAGCGTTAGAGAACCTATTTTTATCATGAATAGATTATACTAGATTTTGACAGAAAAGCAAAAGATTTCTTAATGTATTTATGAGTTGGCTGTATTTAAACAAGTATGATCTGATTCCAGTAATAGGTTATTTCGTGCTTAATTATATATAAAAGCAAATACCCAATGATGGCGCCAGCATAGTTAAGATCAGTTATCCACAAGTTTTCCACTAATTCACGTAACTTCTTTAATTATAACAAGTTAGGCTTATTTCTTTTAAATATCGTAGTTTACATAAGATATATTATAGGACATTGGGAATTTGTGGAGAATACGCCCCACAAGCACCTGTATCTAATAGTATCTGATATATGTTTATATAGGTTCGGGGTTTTTTAGGCTAAATTTGGTAATATTTTGGTGGGTTTTTAAAAACTATCCTACTTTAAAACAACCTCCTTGAAACCGTATAATCTTACCAACTATGACACCCTCAGCAAGCCTTTTGCGGGCCTCTTTTAAAATCCTTTCAAAGGTTTGTCTAGATATTCCCATCATCTTGCCAGCCTGCTTATGGCTCATATTCCTAAAATCTGCAAGCCTTATAGCCTCATATTGATCTATTGTAAGCTCAACTTCATCCGGCCTTCCAGGCCTTCCTCTAGGGCTAAATTGAGCTATTTTAGGCTCTCCTTTTATATACCGTATCTTCCTGGGTCTTCCTTTGGGTTTCATGCCTCCTCCAACTACTCTCTCTATAAACCCCCTATTTATTATGAGCATATGCTCGTTAATAGTATATACCAGAAACTCCCTTCTGTCAAGGGCTTTTCTTTTAATAAATTATTTTTCTTTGGGGATTTTACTTTGTCTTTATTATGCCCCACCAGCTATTTCTTTGCGGGATCTCAACTCATCTATTAGCTGTAGGGTCTTCTCTGTAATAAGGAGGGTTTCACGAACCAAAGGAAGGTCTTTTATTGTTTTTCTGGTGAGTAATCTGATAAGGCCTATACCTCTCTCAGACAACTCCTTGGCTGCTTCATCAATGGTATCGCATAGTATAATAGATACATCATGTGGCAAGACTGCATTTACTTTGGTTATTCTCTCCTTTAGCTGTGAAGGGCCCACTACAGCAATTGTTACCTTTTGGCCAAAGTGGACTGCTAACTCTGGCAAAACTGGAAAGATTTTAGTAGCAAAATCTGCTTTCATTATTATGCCTGTGGGTTGCTCAATTTTGCCAAATATGGCTTGGGAGGCTTCGGAAAAGCGGGAACCGCGCATTTTCGTAAGGCCTTCTGGTTTCACAAACAATCTTTTATATTCCTCAGAATTTGCCCAGTTCGATGCCCATTCTAAAAAATTCTCTTTAGGCGTAAGAATAAGCCTTTGCTGCCCACTAGCTCCATGAGATCTTATATTTAGTTCGATTCTATCTGGCCCTATGAAGAACTTTCTGCCTGGGCTCGTTGTCCTAGTTCGATGATCAGCTCGTCCTTCATAAAATTCTGTTAGAAATAACCCGATGTACACAGCAGGTTTTACATGTGAATAATAGCTACTAAGTATATATCGCAATCTACCATGTAACGAGGGAATTCGATAATATCTCAGTATTCGATCTCTTACATACCTTCTCAGATGTCTCGCATAGGCCTCTTTTCTCTCTTTGCTGCCTGAGCCCGTATCTGCCTGAGCCCTGGGATTTTGCTGTATAGCTTTTTGCACAAATCTTTCGATAGCCTCATTGTCTGAACCGCCTATTTCTCTAACAAAAACTGCTCTTTCCAAGCTATTGGCAATTTCCTCTTCATTTACCCAAATGCTAAAATATCTTTTAATGGAATCGCGATTTTGGGGATTTTCAACCCATTCGGTTATATTAGCAAGCATCTCATCTTGTGCATGCCGTATAGCCTCCGCTGCACCACTGGCCTTCTTGAGGATTTCATTATATGCATGCCATCCTTCGTGGACCATTTTTGCCCATAATATCTCATCGGGTTGGCCCAGTATGCTATATGAAAGATAGATAGGGGATTCACCATTATCATCGGCAGGTTCGCCTATACCCATTAGTACGTCTACGTTATCTTTTTTGTGTTTAAGCTCAGGATGGTGCATGATCTCCTTTTCTGTCTTGTGGTCATTTATTTTTCTAAAAAGTGCACGTACCAGCTTTGTTTCGGCGGGATTTTTGTCCTTGTATTCTTCATAGACATGCATGAATTTAGCACTTATCGCCTTACCAGCATTTCTTAATCTTTCATCGGCTGCATCATCTAAAATGCGCGGTGTTATATCATCGCTTTTTAGAACCTTGTGAACTACTGCGCTGCCAATTGCCACGCCTGCTCCTGCGGCTGCAGCTTTAAGAAACGTCCTGCGGCTCAATTTCCCATCCTGCCCTTGCGGCTCACTTGATATCCCTGAAGCAGCAAGCATGCCAAGTGCGAGATAATCAGAAATATTAATAGCTCCAGGAGCTAAAACTCCATAAGGTGGAACATAGTCAGGTTCTACAGCAATAGCTCGTGCAGACTCACCACTTCTTAATAATGCCTCGTCAATAGAAATAGGCCATTGCGCAATGGCATCCCCTTCCACAAACCGGGCAGGGGAATAATCACTAGTACCTAGTGTTTGATCGCCGGGCAAATTTCCCTCCGCACTAAGTGAACCCGTACCCTCGGTGAAACGCGTGGGATCTACTCGGGTATGATTAAGCTTGAAATAAGAAATTAGCGCAGGAATGGTAAGATATTTCTTCAATGGTCGCATAAAATCTCCAACAGATGACTTCAGCCTGCCTTTTAAATCCCTCAAATCTCCTGGAGGCGCAATTTTTCCTGGCGCGTATTTAGCTATCATGCGCTCCGCACCCCTGATTGCCACAGCCATCGCTCGCGCATCATCATCTATCTGCTTCATCATTTCTGCGTTTATTCCAAAGTTTTCTGGATTGAAGTCATCCGGGAAAATATCTACCTTGGTCCTATCATCTGGAGAATATACTTCCTCAAGCAGCCTGTATCTAAGTATGGCGAGACAACAAAGATCTGGCTGTTTTAGCTTATCGCCTAAAAGTATTTTCCTTGTACCAATTAATTCTCTGTCAAGTCCTTCGAGATCTCCTGCGCGAGCTAACTCTAATAACTGCCTGTCAACCAAGCAATCCTCGAAAAGCGTAAGGCCTTTGACGACTAAACAGCCTTTCAGTAACTCTTGCAGCCTATCCACAGGAATCTCACCTTCTCTAAGCTTTGAATTATACAAGTCAAGGTAAAATCCCAATTCATCCGGATGCCTCTCAATATGCGAAGCCGCTATCTCCTCCATCTGTGGACCTATCAATTCCCGCACTATACTAGAAATACCTCTACTTTCATTAGCCCAGTGACCCATCTCATGAAAAACCGTATATCGCGAACCTTCTTCTGCTATCCCCGCTCTAGTCGTATTAAGATAATTCAGCAATACCTCTTGCCTGGTCTCATTTATTGCTACCCCTTGGGCTATATAATAAATGGGGCTAGTTGCTATCAATTCGCCTTCTTCATCAGTGGTTGCAATAATTCTTATCCCATCACGTGGTCCTTCTCCAAAAAACGCCTCGGCATCCCCGTAGTGCCGAGTCAATTCTGCTTCAATCTGCTGTCTGTCTCTTTCAATTTGTTCCACTTGGTCCAAGGTTAGATTTTCATCCTCTATTGGTTCCCTGACCAGTTTATCCTCCACAAACTCAACTTGCTCAGAAAAGCGAGCACCTGATAACCCATCGGTTCTCTCATAATTTGACTTGGCAATGGCTTCCCGGGCAATGCTGTGAAGCTCGGCGCAAAAATCAAGTGCTTCCTGGGAAGAAAAGCTACGATTGAAAACTTCTCCTTGTTTTTCTTGACATTCTTGATTTACTTCTCTGAGGACAACAGCGGTTCTCTCAAGCTCATCTATTTCTACTTGTTTTAGCGGTACTAGATTGAGGGCATCTCTTTTACCAGTAACAACATAAATATCACCCAGATCATAGTTAGGTCTGGAATATGTATGCACGTCATGGAAGGTAACGGCCATTTGTTCGTGCATTGCTGTTTCAATTTTATCAAGCGCTGGAAGGCGGAATGGTAACAATGTACCCTCCCCCACCCAGGTTTCCCAAGGAAACAGGTAAAGCAATATAACATCATTAAAAAATTCGTGCGGCCTTTTCAGAAACCTAGTCCGATCCCTTTGGTAAGCGTCTTGCTCTAAATCCATAAACTGTACGATTGTCTTAAACGGTACGGCCAGAAGGCATGGCTGGTTTGAAGAAAGATACCCATCATTCCAGTGCTCAAGAAAATATTCTATAAATTTTCTATCTGCTTCATCAATTTCAGGAAAACCTAGCTTCTTTATTTCTTGTAAATCCCCTATCGCTCTTCGCAACATCTCAGGGCCTAGGATAGCAAAGTAAAAATTAGCAAGGCTTAGATCATATTCAAAACTTAATTGACCTTCTGTAATCTCCATTGCGCGATCTTCTCCGAGCGCCTTGCCTACTATGCCAAATACCCTTTGAAGTTCTTCTTTGCCCGGGGGTACATGCTCAGGGTGCAGACCATGTTTCTTGATACTGTCTATGTTATGCAGTGAGGTTCCGTGAAATAAAACTTCATGCTCCATTATGTCAAGATAACGCACAGTCACATAGAACATGGTTCTGCGCACAACTTCATCATCCAAACTGCCGAGCCACCCTGCCGTATCTGAGGTGATGAGTCCGGCTTCGCGCAATGTATCGATAACTTCGCTCCACTGTTCACCATACGACCATCTGGAATCCACGAGGTGTTCTAAACGCACCAATGCCCTTCGTGCTTTGGTGTTGGTTGGCTGGCTGCGCCTGCTTTCACACAGCACCTTCAGCATATCCCTTGCCCGCTCATCTATGAGCCTACTATCTTCCCTAAACCTTGCAGGATCGACTGGTGAAGTGGGTATTTCATCTCCCCTTTCTGTAAAACGAGAAATCTCAACATCACGCTTCAACATGCTTATTAGTCTTCTTAATGCAGGCCAAAGACTGCTAGATAGATCTGAACGCACTATCTCCAATCCATACTGCTCTGCTGAGGCAAGATCAACATAGGGTGTTCCACCTAAAGCCATCCGTGCCTGCTCAGCACCATGCATCTGCGCCAATTGAGTTGCTTGTAGTATATGGTAGCTATTAAACAAAGCCTCAATGTAATTCAATGCCTCTTCCTGCACATCTCGTGGTAGGTCCTCTTCCACGCTAACTTCTAGAATATCCCCAGGCCCCAGTCCAAAGCTAAGAATATTAGTTATTGTCCCGGGATTAGTCATTTCAAGAACTCTATCGTCTCCTAGCTCCTTCTTAAATGTAAAATTAATCTTACCCCTAACTGCGTTATAAAGGTTTGATAGCTCATAGGCAAGCAAGTCTGAGGGTATAATATGCATTCTCCCTCTAATTGCTATTTCACACGTTGCTGTCTTTTTTGGCTCGGTAAAGCGACCAGGAGGCTGAATGACAGGCAAGGCATCTATAAATTCAAAACCAAATATTTCTTTATAGGACTCTCTTGCCAGACCTGCAATTTCACCCTTACTTAGCCTGCGCAATGTCTCTACTGTCTTTATCAACTCTCTAAAGCTAACATGTTTCAGGTTTACGGATGCATTTACATATCCCTTCTCTTTTGCTTTTTTCATCAATCCTTCAAATACCATCCTTGCGGCATAATCATGCTCTCCTCCTCTGAATACATGTTCAGCCCATTTTAATACACTATAATATGTAGCTGTACCTGTAATCAATTCTGCCAGAATCAATTCTGCCATAAAAGCCGAACCTTCTTTTTTATCGCGCTCTTCCCTTGTAAAGTTACCCCTATCTAATACATGTCTTATCTCGTGGGTCTCGATTAAAACTTGAATCTTATTCATTATTTGCTGTCTGGTCAAACCACTAAATTCCTTTTTTGCCAGCTCAACAAGTAAAACCCTTAGGTCTGCTAATCTTGCTTTCCCAATTGCAGTCAGCCTGCTCTCTATATCCTTATGGGCATCAGATTTTCCATGTTTTAGGACTTCCTCTATGTCTCTCGCTTTGGATTCTATATTATCTAAAATTACTACAGCATAGTCTGTTTCCAGTCTGCGAAAACCAAAGACATTTGTTATAGCTATGTTATCTATCCCTTTTACAATATAGACCTTAACAACTTTGCCGTCAGTTGCTTTATATAAACGGGTTTTTTCTATTTTAAACGACTTGATGTAGATATGCTCTTTGTCATCACCCAGACTTACATTCATTGAAACCCTGCAGTATAAGCCAAGCGGAATTAGAATTTTATTTAGGTCTATTATCAAACTATTGATCTCCATGGATACTCTTTCTATCTCTTCCTTTTGCTCCAGACCAAGCTGCGTTAAACTATCGTGTAATTTGACTATACTAACCAGCTTATCTGAAATCTCTGGCCCTATGTAAGCAGAGGCGCTCTCCAGTCTTTGCAGTGCAATACCAATTCGTCTATCGCGTTCTACCTTATTCTGGATTCGTCTTGTTCTAACCAAGGAGTCAGTGGTCCTGGCTAAGGTATGACGTAAAAATGCCTCGACCTTTTCATCTTTTTTATCCAAGAGATTCATTAAGGCTAATTCTATATTTATAGATGCGTTATGGGCACTGACACGTGTTCGGCTTGCAGCTTCCTCTAGCGCAGGAAACAACGTGTCAAAAACAAACGCAGTAAGCAATGCATAATTATTATCGGGCTTGAGTAAGTCGGCGTATTCTTCCCTGTCCTTGAGAACTTCACGCCAGGTTCCTAAACTATTATCTAGTCCAAGTGTTATCTTCTCATCGCAAACATCTTTTAAATATTGTGTACAAAGCTCCTTTGCCTTGACTTTAATAGCATCTGGCGTAGCAGCAACTCCGGTCTTCGGTAAACTGCCAAAAACAGTTGCTACAGTCGTAGCAAAAGCACCGGCTTTCATAAAATCCCTGCGGCTCCATACATCAGCAAATCCCCTTTCCTTCGTGGGTCTAATACAGGCAGTTCCTGTTTGCGTAGCCCTTTCAGAAGGCATATTCAACGCAAGCTCTATCCTATTCTCTGTTGCCGGAAGAACTTCCGGTGCAGCATTACCTTCAATAATAGCAACCTCCCCAAACCTACTTGAGAATTCTTGCCATGTTTTTATAGGTTCAAGAAGAACAAATTCTTCAATGTCTTTTGTCCTTTTTGTTGTGGGGTCAACGAATTTTTCTATGAATATCGCAAAACCATCTGCTGTTGCGGCAGCACTTATTGAAACGTCTTGATAAGGTACCTCGTATACTGTAATTCCTTTAGCTCGCATATTAGCTATCACCTCCTCATACTGAGATGTTCTTAATGCGAATGGAGCTACGGTTCGTCCAAGCTTTTTCGGACGAGGAATTACAACAATTAGGTTTTCATATCCAGCGTCAAGAAGTTTATCACCCAAGGATGAAAATGTCGGGTCTGTCGAAGTGAATATATGAGAAGAACCTATCATGTTGGGCTTGTTATCAGGAATATTAGCAAATAGTAGTGGAAGGCACTGTGATGCCCTTTTTGTACCAACTAGATCATTTTCCTTCGGATTATCGATTATCACTGTTTGGGCTATTTCAACGCGAGGATAGTCACTCTCAAAATGGGCCTCATACATATCAAGCCCTTCTCTTGAAGCATAAAAATATTCTTCATGTTTAGGGTCTGGATCTTTTAAAACTACGCTATCTAGAAGGAATCTATCTTCAAAGATATTGTTAATAACCCAAACTCTGTTTTTGTCTTCCTCTATTAACTGTGGACTTTTTACAATAGCCGTATCCCTAAATACAGACACCGCTCTCTTTATGTTCCCCTTGAGTGCATCAACAGCCATTTCCCCAAACCTGCTTTGAGCAGAAAATGCCTCATCCTCTACGACTTCTGCATTGGGCAATACAGCATCCATGAATACACCTTCCTTGCTTTCTGGCCATAAGATAATCTTGGAGGCATTAGAATTATATGGGCAATAAATAACTACTCCTTCCTGGGTTGCAATTACATCAGTAATTTCATGTGGGAAAATGCCTTCTTCTGTATAGATTCGAGGCCCGCATATTTCCTTAATTTTTTCCCTCAGTTCTTCTGGAGAAACCCATCCAAGCCTCACGACCTCCAGGCCGGCTTGCGTCTTTAAATCAAGCTTAAAAACAACCTCTCTATCTTGCATGCCAGCTCTCTCTAAAGCGGCTATATCTTCTCTTAAATCATCAAGTATGCCCTCTACCGCAGCTCTATGTCGTAGAAACAATCTTGTCTCATCATTTACTCTACCTTTAATAACATATGCCCGGCAAGGACCAGCGGTGTATGCGCTAATTATTCTTTCAGGGCGCTCATCAGAATCAGCTGCAATGTGGACTTCATTCATCAGGTGGGCTTCGCCTGTACCTACATCACAAATATCATCTGGAAAATCCTGATCAGGTGCTGAAGACGCTGTCGCGGCTGCTTCATAATACACCAAATCTTCCCGCAGCGCAGCAATTCGTTCTTCGGCAGTCCTTTCCCCAAACCTACTGGCATCAGGTTTGACAAAATCAGCAAATGGGCCATCTTTAATTAGACTTAACTCTTCCAACTGCTCCAATGCCCTCATCTGCACCTCTGCCTTATATAGCGCTCTCTCTGCACCTATATTAAAGTATGCGCTATTAGTAAGTGCATCTGCTAAATACCACATAGACTGCCCATACAGAAGAAGTTTAAATGCCTCAATAGTATGTGGTCTCAAGCGCTCTGCCTCTGTGTGATCATAAAACCCTGCTGTGGCTTCTAGGTATCCATTTATTATATTTGTGACCACATCAACATCTATTGTTACATCATCTATTGCTCTCGGTTCTGACCCAGCTGGGTTGCCGGCAGAACGCAGTGCATCACCAAGATCAGTAAGGACGTTTCTAGGTTGTATCGTATCTAAATCAGCAATAGATATGCACTTCCAGCGGCCTTTGTGTTTTCGGAAGAATAGGTTATCAATCTTTAAATCTCCATGTGAAACAACCTGGCCAAGTTCATCTAAGCTAGTTAAGATATGTCTCCTATCTTCAATCTTTCTCTTTAAGAGATTTATTCTTTCTGAATATTCACTTGTTACGCTAGGATCTCTAACTACCATATGTGATGATCCATCAGTAAAATTCAATGGCACCTCCTGACCCAGCCAAATAGAATGAAGATAAGCATAAAAGTATTGTGGATCATGAAAACCTGACATATCCTTTTCCCAGCTTTCTAAAGGAACTGATTCTAGCATTCTTCGAAAAACAACAATTGCCCTACCAAGAGATTGGGCAATCTCTCTACGATCACTCTGAGGAACATCACTAAATTTTCCAAAAACCTCTCCTGGAATATAATCCATTAAACGCCAAATTCTGCCTGCTGTATCACAATATAGCTTATCAGAAGCGCCCTTGACATTAACATAATGAACGGGCTGCCAGTATTCATCTTCTGCGCCTTCCTTAAGCCATGCATCTTGAGCCTGTTCTAATAAGTTCAGATTAGCATTAAGGGCATTTGCATCATAAATTGTGCTCATTTGTTGAAGAATATGCCTATTTTTGCCATTATGCTTAATATTATACGTAAGGTTTGAATGACCTGCGGAAATTCTTGTAAATTCACAATTGCTTTCTGTGGGTATAAAAGGAATATCAAAGGCAGTCAATGCAGCAATAAGATCTTCTGTTTTTCTTTCCTCTTCCAAGTGACCTATTGCACCTATTTCTGAAAACCTACTAGTAGCTTCATCTTCTGAAGAATTACTATCCAGAAAATCGCCACTTAACCTCTTAAGAGCATCTCTATCAGAAGCTAATATAATCCTATCTCCCCTTCTACGCGCACCATGTATAATAAACCCATGAGGTGACAGGCTATTAACTAATTGCCCATGAAAAATACTATCTCCTTTAGAAAAACTCTCACCACTTTGAGTGATATTACGGCAAACATTAATGTCACTTTGTTCTTCAAACATATATGGGTATTGCTCTCTATCTGCTATATCACCATATCTAAGATTTAATACAATATTAAATGGCATTGGTGAGTTTTCTAATTTTTCCAAAAGAACCTTTTCCAGTTGCCCTAAATAAGCTGTCTTTTTATCATATACATAAACTACCACAGTCCATTTTGCTTTATTCCTGGTATGCCTTAGACCTGATAATATAAACTTTAAAATAGTTTCTATTTCAACATCTCCTGCTAGAAGTGTAGCTGGATCTCCAGGTAAAAGTAAGGCCGGTAAACCAGAACCGAAGGCCCTGACAGTAATGGTATTGTCCTTTTCTTTGGTCTTCTGCTCTATGAGTGCTGCAATGGCATCATTTAAGTCTTGAGGATGAACATCAATGTCGTACAATGCTGCCGATGGAAAACCTTCCTGGGAAGTTCTAAACCAACGCTCAAAACCATCGCGCTCACTCTTAAATGTAGAAAACCTTCTATCTTTCTCATTCAACACAGCACTGGTATAATCAGCTACACCCCTACAACGTGTAAGCCTTGCTCTATATCGCAAAAATGGTATATAGTATATTGCACTTGGTTTTTCTGGTTCATGGCGAAAATAAAGCTGTCCAGCTTCAGTCATTTCTCTAACTATGCGCACTTCATCTTTTCTAAAGTCTTCTGCACTAGATGCTACTGAAGGACGTTGCAACTCAGTAAACCTTGCAATCATCTCTTTTAGAAGAGGTTTTTTTCTTGATGTAACATGGGGTCTAAGGGTTTCAGAAGAAGCTAAGGCAAGCTCCGGCCCTATCAGTGACATCATAAACGTCACAAGGAGTGCTATTGATATAATTTTGTGGATATTAGAGTTTGATAGTTTCATAATAATAGTCTATTTTTTAGATAAAAAAAGACTGCCGAAATAGTTTCCTTCGACAGCCCGGCTATCTATTTAAAATTAGACCCGCAGCTTTGCGAACCCCACCTCTTTTTGGTCGAGTTTACCTTTGTCGAGGACGGCTATATTACCAAAATTAGCTTTTATTTTACTATATCAATATATAAGTATACCATAATATTGGCAAAAAGCAAGGGTAAAAATCTTACTTTTTGTTTTGCTAACTATATTATATAACTCATTATAAATAAAAGTATTATGGCTTTGCAGAATGACAACGCTGGCATTCTAAATATACGTTCTCGTTATTCACACCGCATTTGCGGCAAAGCCAGAAGTTTTCTGAGGTGGGTTTACCGTATTTTCTATGATAGAGGCTCTGTAAAGGACTTTTTAACCCAACAAAAAGAACTATAAGGACTATTAGCGGCAAAACAAGCTTCACAAAGGCACTATTACCCGTCATCCTAAACATAAACCAGCAACCAACTGTAGCTATAGCCAAAACAGCAACTAATGAAACAACATCTAGTATTTTCTCACCAAAATCTGATAATGCGGGTTGAAATATAGCGCGTAACAAAATTATCATAAAGCCTAACGATGCAACAGGTGCTATCAAAAACGCTATTATCTTATCTGGAAGGGTATTCATTATAAAATCTTTCGTTTTTAAGGCAACATCATATAAAATTCATCCGTGTAATCAATTTTCACTTTTGCATCTTCTAGCTGACACTCAAGCAAATGTCCCCCCGCCTTTCTATCTCTTGTAATAAAATGAAAGTGGTAACCAGGGGCATTTATGCCACCAACATAGCTGGGACAATAGAATCCCACCATTGCACCTTTTATATTATTAAACTCAAATATTGGCTGATTCTTTAACACCTCAAGAAGTGGTGAATAGGGCTTGGTTTGCGCGGGAACACTTCTTGTTTTTACATACCTAAAGGTCCCTTCTATCTTTATAGCATAAAACAAATCTTTTTCGGCAAGTAAACTATCTAAATGTTTCTTTAGGTTTTTATAATCAGTTATATTACTCAATGATACTTCTTTATCCACCTCAAAAAAAGTAACAGAAGAAAAAGGTGTTATAGCCTCTGAGGTAACATTATATGCTTTACCATCTGCCTTAATTTGATAGAAATCTCCGTCTAAAGCTATCATTTCACCATCAAGGGCATTGAAGGTGCCTATGCCAAAATCACCATGCCTGCTAAGCTTCCCAAAGGTCAAATTTCCATCATATTCACCTCTAAACAGAGCTTCTATGGTAGATACTTGAAATAATGTATCTCTATTGGGGCTTAGGTGCATAAACCCAACAACTGCTGCAGTAAAAACAACGGCTAATAATAAATAATTTAGATATTTCATTTCGTAAAGTTACTTCTTAATCCAGAATTTATAAAGTGGTTTTATGCATGCGATAACAAGAAGTGCAATGAGATAGCGTAATCTTATTCCCAAAACTTGTGGGAATAACTTTACAAGGCCAATACCTATGATTAATATTGCTACTTGTATTAACTTAAGATCTACATAGGTAAGCTTTTTTACCCTTTCATTGAGGCTTGCCATCAATCCCATTTTTACCTCCTTTTGTTTATTTAAATCCTGAGTAAAATGCCTGAGCAATTAAACCAGCTATAGGTGGGAAGAAAAATGTACTTGCAAAGCGAATAAGGGCAAACTTCCAGCCAAGGACACCTACTTCTATGGGCAGGCGTGGTATTGCCCATAATGACCATGCTGTTAAAAAGGCAACTACTGTCCCCACACTTGCACCTGAACGCAAAAACCCAGCAACTATAGGAAGTGATGTATAAGGTCCACCGGGTGTAATTGCACCAGCTGCCGTTCCAATAAATATTCCTTTTAACCCAGACTCCTTGCCTATCCATTTAGCAATAATTTCCTGCGGCAATAAACTCCTTACCATACCAGCTATAATAAAGGCAAAAATAAGAAGCGGGATGATTTTAACTATTGTACCAAACGCTAATTTAAGACCAGCTATGTGCTGTCCCTTACTATATCCAATAGCAAGAAGAATAAATGCGATTATTCCCATAATTATTGTAGGAACAAGCATGTCAAAATCTCCTTTTTTATTCATAATCTTATCTAACAAAACCTCATTCTTATAAATTCACCCAGGTAATGCGTTGTAACTATAACTATAATTGCTATTAATAAATGTTCTGCAATTACTTTAAAGGCATTTACTTTTTGTTTCTTTGCAATCCAAAAACTAAAAACTCCCAACAAGGACAATCCCCAAACAATACTAACAATAACCGCTGTTGTTAACTGAAACAGCAATACAGGTACGACAAAAGTCATTGCAAAAACAAATTTAGTTACGAATGTAGCCACTGTTGAAACCCATATCTGTTTCGGGGTATGCTTATGCTCTACCTCTTCAGAGACGTGAATACCTAATGCATCTGAAAAAGCATCTGCTATGGCTATTGTTAAAATACCACCTATAACTGCAAGCCTAGACTGCGTTCCTGCATGCAGACCTACAATCAAACCAAGCGTTGTTATGATACCTGAAGTTAAACCAAAGCTAAATCCTGTTTTTAGAGAATGTTTCATTTTATTTTTCACCGCTTAATAGCTCATATCCCTTTATAATACCATCGCAAACTACCTGTGTGATATTATTATAATCTCCGAAATCAGCCCTTCCCAGTCCAAAATAGTATTTATATCTATCTTCAACCCGTATAATAGCAGGAGCAAACCCTTTACTTAAAAGTTGCGTCATTATAATAAGCCTTCCAACCCTACCGTTTCCATCAAAGAAAGGATGTGTCACTTCAAATTCATAGTGATCTTTGGCAATCTTAACTATTGGATCATCTCTATAATCATTAATAGACTTGATTAACTTGCCCATTTTTAGAGGAACATCTTGTGCTGAAGCCAACTTCACATCTGCACCTATTAAATTTACAGGTCCTGTCCTATATTTACCCGGTAGCTTATTATTAAAATTATACATCACTATACTATGTAGCTTCAAAATGTAATTCTCATCAATTTTGAAATTTGGCTTAATGTTATCTAATGCAAACTCCATGGCATTTTTGTGGTTTACAACCTCGAAGATTTCATATAGCTCTTTATCTTTTATCTTTTTGCCTTTAATGGCCATTTCTGTTTCTTTTTTGCTCATGCGACTACCTTCTATAGCATTAGAATGGTAGGTCATCTCCACCAAAAACCTATCTCGTATCCCTTCATTATTCTCTAATATTTCTATAGGGTTTTTTACCTTTTTGGCTAATATAAAAACAGTATTTCTTAAATCTATATGCTCTTTAAATAACTGCTCAATTTCCCTAGATTGGACCGGATGTGGCATCCTTCCTTCATTCAACCATCTATATACAGTCTTATAGGTCACCCCAAGGCGCCTGGCAAGTTCAGAACGCGAAACTCCAGTAGCCTCAAGGATTTTAATTATTTTTTCCTTATCGCTAAAAATATGTGGTTTCATTCTTCCATCCATACATTTTATAAGACATATGTCCTATTATTTATCTATAATAGATTATACCATATGTCCTATAAATGTCGAGGTATTTTACTAAAAATGACCTTAAAAACGTCAATCTAAATGACAACCATGTCCTATTCGCCTATTACCTTAACTAATACCCTTTTCTTACGACAACCGTCAAACTCACCGTAGAAAACCTGCTCCCAAGGCCCAAAATCAAGTTTGCCTTTAGTTATTGCCACAACAACCTCACGGCCCATAATTGTTCGTTTAAGGTGGGCATCACCATTGTCTTCACCTGTCAAATTGTGCCTATATTGCGAAATAGGCTCATGTGGGGCAAATTTTTCAAGCCAGGCCTCAAAATCACTATGCAAGCCTCCCTCATCATCATTTATAAACACACTTGCTGTTATATGCATAGCATTAACAAGGCATAGACCTTCTTTTATGCCGCTTTTTCTTAACACTTGCTCAACTTGCGGGGTTATATTAATAAATTCCCTTCTCTTTTTTGTATTAAACCATAACTCTTCTCTATAAGACTTCATAAATAGTTTCCTACTTTAAATTCAATATCAATATACCAATAATTATATGCACGCAAGCACCTAGTCTAAAGAATATAAGCGGTTTATCGGCAAACCACTCAGTCATTTTTTCCATGGCACCCGCCTTAAGAAAGAAAAATACCTTGATGATACCAAAGATACCAAAGATAAGTATCACTTTCGCTAATACACCTTGAGATGCTAAAGCAACCTTAATTAAAAGCACGGACAAGACAATTGTCAAGGCGAGTATATATTTTTTTATTTTTTTAAATGCTTGTTTTTGTAGTCTCTTTTTTAGGATTTCAGGTTTTAATACAAGTAGGATACCCATACAAATCCAAAACCAACCTAAAATTTTTACAAACATGACAACCTCCTTTTGTTAAAATGTTTGACCTAAAAATAGATAAAACCTTCCCTCTTCACTATCTTCAGCAAGGCCATACCCTAAATACAATGGGCCAAAGATATTGTCAACACCTAAAAACACACTACCACCATGGAGTAAATTGCCAATTTCAATCTCATTGCTCTTATCCCATACATTTCCACTCTCAGCAGAACCACCAATATAAATAGCATCTGCCAACCCGGAAGACGCATTAGCAACCTTATAATAATATACAAGCCTCCCTAAACCAAAATACTGCCCTCTTAATTGGCCTTTTCTATAGCCAGACAAGGATAAAAAACCACCTATTGTAAATTCATCATAAAATGGTATTTCTTTTCCTAGGTTTGCCCCACCTTCTATATCTGCAAGGAAGGTATGTCTACCACCAAAGGTAGTTGCCTTAATTGCTTGGAATTGTAACTTTTTATAACTTTCATCAGCGCCGAGTCCTCTTTGCGATAGAAAAAGATAAGCATCAGATGTTATTCCATATTTAGGAAAATTTGAATCATCTATTTGATCAAATATAACCTCACTTGTTAATGCAGCTGTATCAATATTAAATTCCGGCAAGCTCTCACCACCTACAAGTGGACCTGCCTCCGTATTACCCCTTACAATTCCTATTTTACCCAATGCGCAAGTCCCTATATTTATACCAGCGTCAAGACCTCCTTGCAAGTAGGCTAATTTGTATTGCGCTGTGCGGGTATCACCCTCAAATATATCTGAAACGCTACGGCTGTATTCGATACTAGGTACAATAAAGAAACGGTCTGCATAATCCAACGGCTGATAAAATTGAGTGAGCACCTTGCGCGTTCTGCCTATCTGGGCCTCAGTCTTCCATTCAGCACCAAGTGCGTTAACTTGTGTGCGGGTATATTCCGTAAGAAAATTATAATAACTATCACCTTCAAAATCGTCTGTGATATTTAGCCCAAAACGTAAATAGTTAGGACCCCAGGATTTTTCCGTAGTATTAATTAAAAGACCTGTCTTGTCTTGTTTTTCAAGAATTTTAAAATCTGCTTTTTCAAACTCCCCCATTGCATATATGCGTGTTAAATCCTCCTGAAGGACATCAAGGTCTAATTCTGTATTTGACTTTGTCTTTACCTTTGCCTGTATCCTTTGAGGTGCCGCCCCTCCCGTAGAAGTAACCTCCATAAAATCAATCTTTATTGATTTTAATTCTTTTTTTCTTTGTTTTGTTAAAAAGATTTGATACTCCTCATCTGAAACAGAATATCTCTCTAGTTGTTTTGTAAAATTACGTGCCGATTCCTCTCCAATCTTAACAATCTCTGGAGCATTATGGAAATCCGAAGAAGAGGTATCACCTAGCTCGGGTGTAATTAATAAGTCTTTTTTGGTAAGCTTAGAAATTTGCTCATTAACATTCTGTAAGGTTAAAATACTTATTACCTGCATGGAGATATCTAGGGCGGATTTTAGCTGTTCGCGCTTAGTGAGCTTTGTACCTACATCAACCGCGATAACGATATCAGCACCCATATCCCGCACTACATCCACAGGTAAATTATCCACAATCCCGCCATCTACTAATATATGATTATCTATCTCAACAGGAGAAAACACACCTGGTACTGACATGCTGGCCCTTATCGCCTCAGCAAGATTGCCTCTATCTAAAACAACCTTTTGGCCTGTTTCAATATCAGCGGCTACGGCCCTATAAGGAATTGAAAGTTGATTAAAATCTTCAACGCCTGTAACATGCAGGGTTTTTGACTTTAAAATAAATTCTAGCTTCTGACCTGCAATAATACCTTTAGGCATAGACAATTTCCCTTTATTAAAACCCATTTCAAAATCAATTAGTTTTCTTCTGTCTTGCTTATGACGAAAAGGCAAATCTTTGCGTGATGGCCTATCTGTAAAGAGGCCTTTCCAGTCAATAGATTCAAATATCTCCCCTAGCTCTTCTACGGAAACGCCCGATGCATACAAACCACCTACTATAGAACCCATGCTAGTACCTACAACATAATCTATCGGTACTCTATTTTCTTCTAAAACCCTTAATACCCCTACATGTGCAGCACCCCTAGCACCACCGCCACCTAAGACTAATCCAATTTTAGGTCGGCGCTGATTTGCATAGCTTGGCCTTTCTGCAAATAAATCAGAGCATAATGCTATTGATACAAGAAGAAATATTACAGTGATTTTTTTCTTTATGGATGGTTTTCGTTTGGTAGGTTTAATTAGACGCTCCTTGCGTTTAGTTTTATACGTCCCAGGAGGTTTTAAGATAAATGTCTTATTTTGTCTGTTTTGTAGGTTTCGCATAAAAAACTTCTAACCAAAATTATAATGCTTCTTAACGCTTTCTTTTATATCCCAAAAACAACTTAAGCCCTTGGGGAAAACCACTAAGTCACCTGCTCCAAAATTGACAGAGTCACCATCTTTAGATGTTACAACTACCTTACCTTCAAGCAAATAGCAGGTCTCTTTATCATCATAATGCCAATCAAACCTTGAAACCTCTTTCTCCCATATAGGCCAGGTAAAAACTCCCATTCCTTCAAGTTCTTCATTGCTTGGCTTTGACACCTTTATCTCACCCATTTTTACTCTCTCCCTATTATAGTGGTAATATTATATCACTTACGGCCGAATCCTATCAAGAAAGAAAAATAATTCTATCTTTTATAAGCACAAAGGTGATTGCCAGGCCAGTTGATATGCAGGATTTCACGGATAGGCACACATTCTATTACTTCACCCTTTTTTGTCTTATGATCACCGAAGCGCTTTTTATAAACCGCGCAGGTATATTTGCCGCTTTTTAGCCTTTTAAGGTCTTCACATGGATCACCATCAAATGCTCCACAACAAGCCCCACAACGAATACATTTATTTTCATACTCAATGGATTGCGCCTCTTGAAGCTTTGCATAGCGAACGTTATCAGAAGTTTTCTTTTTGCCTTTCATATTTAAAGACTATTTGTTGTATTCTTTCCAAATTTCATTCAGTGTTTCAGCAGCTCCCGCAGAAACTTTCATATCCACCAAATGCGATACCGCTGTTTCATCAGGGTTAATTTCAACGGTAGTCAATCCCTTTGATGTTGCATCCAAAATTGGCTGTTGGATATATGGAAAAACACTTGTTGTTCCTACTGAAAAATATATATCAAATCCTTTTAGAAGTTCTTTACCTAAAAGCTCTAACTTATCAACGGGTAGCATTTCCCCAAAAAATACTACCTTAGGTCTTGCGATTGTGTCGCACTTAGGGCAATAAGGTGGGATTTTTATCTCGCTATAATCTTTAACTGTTTCTTGCCATTGACAGTTTGTACATATTATATCATGCATGTCACCATGGATATCAATAACATTTTTCGAACCAGCATGATGATGAAACCCATCTATATTTTGTGTAAGTACCCAGACGCGCGGGAAATGTTTCTCCATTTCAGCTATAACTGTATGACCACGATTGTATTTAGCATAACGGCAGCGTTCTTCTATCTGGGCAAGGTACTTCCAGGTAACCAAAGGTTGTTTCTCAAGCGTCTCTCCTGCCAAGGCCATTTCTATAGGAATCCCTTCATCTGTAGTTTTATCATTATATAATCCACCAATACCCCTATAGGTGGGTAGCCCTGAATCAGCGGAAATACCAGCACCTGTAATAAACAGAATATTTTTACACTTTTTTAAAAACTGGGCTATTTGTTTAATTTTTCCTTGCTCTAACATATTATATATATTACCCTTTTAAAAAAGGCATATCAAAAAGATAAAAATAGGGGCTGCCCTGTAGATGATTTCTCAATTAGGACAGCCCCTGCTATTAGCTTACTTGGATCGAATTATCCCGCGATTCATCGGTTTTGCGGGCATAGTCTCAGTTGGACATGCCTTCTTATGCATCATGTATTTACGAAGCTTTAAAGGTTTACCTGTAGCACATGCATACACAGCAAGAACGACCATGAGGCCTGCAAGAACGCAAAGCGCACCAGCTAAAAGATTGCCAAATGTCTGAACGTTTTTAGGTTTAGCCTTAGGAACTACGAGTAGAATAAAAAAGCTTACTGCCAATAAAAGTAAGGCTTTTCCAATTATAAAAAGTCCATGAAACATTAACTCTCACCCCCCTTCGCTTATTTTTTCATTCTTTTATAAATACTTTCTTGAAGAGTGCCCATTGGGCATATAGCACACCAACCTCTTCGTTTTGTAAAAATTGCTAATATAATTGCAATAACGGTTGTCAATATACACATTCCTACAAATACTGAACCTACCATTATTATATTACCACCTGTTTGAAAAATACGCAAGATTAAAAAACACATAAATAAAATAAATATTAACCACCGAAACCACGCCTTTGTAAAAAACCTAGGCAATTGCCTGTTAAGACTAAATCTGGTAAAGGCAAGATCCAAAAATGCTCCCCGAGGACACAAATTCCAACACCAATACCTTCCTTTAAAAATTGATAAAATAACCAAAAACACCATCATTGCCGATACCACATAACCCAGCAGAGAACTAAATAAACCGCCAATTATTACAAGTGGCAGGAGCCATATCATTATCCATTGCGATTTTTTAATCATAGCAGCCTTCTAGTTATATTGAGATGTTTTGTATTTCACGCAATACGAATTCATTATCTTTAACCTTACCTTGCTGTATAGAAAACCTCTTAAAATCCTTTATCCCTTTTTTGGCCAATGTAGTTTGCATATAATCAATACAGCGCTCCTTACCAGCTCCACTTCCGTATGTAGTAAATAAAACACCTCTTTTTTCCTCTACGCCAAAGCATTTATCAAGGTATGTATTTATTGCAGGTGCTGGACCAAACGCCCAAACAGGGGTTCCAAAGCAAATCAAATCATACTCTGATAAATCTAATTTTACCTCCTGTATCTTAGCCCTTTTTTTAAAAAATGCCCTCTTGGCCTGCCCTAGAAAAGAATCTACTTCATCAAGAGGAGCTAGCTCTAACTGCTCTACCTCACCTTTATCTTTTAGTGCTTCCGCTAATATATCAGCTATTCTTTTCGTGTTTCCACTATAAGAATAATAAATGACAATAGATTTCATTTTATACCAGCCTCCCTATGAAAACAAATCATCTTTTATTGTGCCTTCAGAACCTCGCTGTGATTCATCTTCTCTGATTGTAACTAAATTACAATATTCACATTTAGCAGCAGCCGGGGGTATGTCCTTACCTAATGCGGTAACAGCATTTTTAAATATAGTCTTGGCAGAATCTATATTTGTTTCTATCTTTAAAGGCTCAACATGAAATTTTACCATTGCCCCTTCACTAACCTCAAGCGGCCAATAAACAGCCAGGTAGGCCAATCCCTTAGTTTTATACCCTGCTGATTCTAAAATTAAACAATAGCAATCAAGCTGAGTTTGATAATATCGTCTTGGGTCTTCAATAAGTTTATATCCTCTTGTTTTATAATCCAGAGGTATATAACGATCTTCCTCTATGAGGCAATCATCTAAAGCACCCGATAAGGAAGCATTCAATGCTTTGTCTTCACAGCGCAAATCAGTCTTTCTCCAATCCCTCCATTTTTCCAAAAGCGGAAAATTGCCAAAAAGCTTCCCAGGCAATTTACCTTCAATCTCTGGGGGCATTTCACCTTTTAGGCGGTATTTATCAAAATAGGTCTTTATAACAGCATCCATTCCTCCAGGTAATGAAGGAAAAATTCCTCTTGGCCTTCTTATGCGTTTGTTCTTATCAAGCCAAAAGCAACGCGGGCAGTCAAGAAAAAGGTTTAGTGCTGTAGGAGATAGTCTATATTTTACCATTTTTTACCTACCTATTTATCTTTTTTCATAAAAGTTTTTAAAAAGTCCACTGGCACGGGAAATATCGTAGTCGTGTTGTTTTCTGTTCCAACTTCTACCAAGGTCTGCAGATAGCGCATTTGTAACGCCATTGGGTGATCTTTCATCTTTTCTGCGGCTGCAACAAGTTTTTCTGCTGCCTGATACTCTCCCTCTGCTGCTATGACCTTAGCACGCCTTTCTCTTTCTGCTTCTGCCTGTCTTGCCATGGCCCTTTTTAGCTCTTCTGTTATATCAACGTGTTTTACTTCAACATTTGAAACCTTTATGCCCCAGGGGTCTGTCTGCTTGTCTAATATCGACTGAAGCTGGCTATTAATCTTCTCTCTTCCAGATAAAAGTTCATCAAGCTCAAGTTGGCCTATTATGCTTCGTAAGGTAGTCTGTGCCATTTGAGAAGTAGCAAACTTATAGTCTTCAACTTCTATTATGGCCTTTATTGGTTCCATAACCTTAAAATACACTACCGCGTTTACTTTTACAGAAACATTATCTTTGGTTATAATATCCTGCGGAGGAACATCTAAGGTAACAGTCCTTAGGCTTACTTTAACAGCAGTGTCAATTGGCCTGAATATAATTACAAGGCCTGGACCCTTTGGTCTTTTAAGCACTCTTCCTAAACGAAATATAACTGCCCTCTCATATTCATTCAAGATTTTAATACATGAGACAACATAAAAAACTATAACAACAATTACCATATGAAATAAAGACATTTCATACCTCCTTGTTTGGTTAAATATTTTTATTCCCTATAAAGAGGGGCTATTTTTTTTAAGTATCTCTCAGGATAAAATTTACCCTTTACCCTGCTATATCTTGGATCAAGTTGTAAGTTAAACATAAGCTGTCTTACTTTATCTATTCGTTCAGTAGTCTTTGGATGAGAGCGCAAGAAATCCAACATCAAAGTAGGGTTTTTCTTCTCTTCCTCTTGTAAGATATTTAGTACCTGTACAGCTCCTTGTGGGTCATAACCAACCCTATAGGCATATTCGGTGCCTTTCCAATCCGCCTCAAACTCATGCTGCCGCCCATAACCTAAGGCAGCAAAATTATAGGCTGTCCTCACCCCCCGCATAATCCTTGTAGCAGTCTTGGCAGTCTTTTCGGAACTCCTTGAGGCAACGATACCGGCTATCATAAATAAAAGATTCATTGTCATATCCTGATCTATTTTTTCTGCACCGTGCCTTCGTGCAATATGAGCGATTTCATGGCCTAAGACTGCTGCAAGCTGGGCTTCGTTCTGCAATACTCTAAGCATACCCTTAGTAACATAGACATATCCACCTGGAACCGCCATGGCATTAAGCTCTTTATTATTCAATATTACAAAGTGATAATAAAGATTTGGTCTTTCGCAAACAGAAACCAGTTTAAGCCCTACTGTCTCTACGTATTTTTGTAGTTCTTTATCTTTGTATGTCCCACCAAACTTACGCCTTACTTGTTTATCTGCCCTTTGGCCTATTTCAACTTCTTTTTTATCAGATAGACCGAAAGAATAATTTGAATAGGTAGCCTCTCCTAGTGCTAATATCAAAAACATAGCTAAAAAAACAAACCCTGCAATTCTTTTCATTGGTTATGGCAACTCTTTGGTATTCTTTCCTTCTATATAGCCTTCTGCAGATATATATATAGGCTTAGGATATCGGACTATGTGTAACACCCCGGCTTTTACCACATCAAAATAATTATCTTTATCAAGCAAGCCTTCATCACAAGAAGCAGCAACCATTTCCCCTGCTACAAGCATGTGTGAACTTACTTGCTTTTTCCATTTAAACACACATTCTATGTGTGCCTTATATTCTGCAATCCTGGGTGGAGCTACTTTAACAGATGGAACGCACTTCAATCCTGCCTCTTTTACCTCATTGGTACCTTCTGGATAATACCTACCAAATACCATTATAGACTCAAGCTGATCCTTTCCTGGTAGGTTTACCACAAATTCTTTTGTCTTCTTTATGTTCTCATAAGTATGGTGTCCTGGATAAATCGCTACCAAGATATAAGGTGAAATTCTAACATAAGAACCAAAGGCAGCTCCATTTACGTTACCATCTTTATCAACTGTGGTTATTATAATTACTGGGTCTGAAGTTAAAACCCTACCATATTTTCCTTCTGGTAAATTAATCTTTTTCATCGCCCCCTTCTTTTGTGTTTAAGGATATTTTTTATATCATCGGGAATAGATTTTGCTGCAAGAGAGGCTACATAAATGAGAATTGCCAACTGCCAACAATCTTCCGGAGATATAATTAAACCTGAATGCGTGTCTTCTCTTCTTTCTAATTCCCTTGAAAATCGCTTAATAACCTTGGTTAAAGGTCCCGGTTGAACATCTATCGTTGAGACTTCATTACTGTATTTTAAAGATGGGAATGACACACCGCGCATTAATAAAAATGTTGTGACAGACTCACTATCAACGTGAAAGTCTTTTTTAAACTCAAATCCTTCAAATTGAGGGAAATCACCGGGTAAAATTATTAAAGGTTTTTCAACTAAGACCTTGCCTTTTCTGACAACTACATCTCCAATATTTACCACAGATTCTGCTAGAAAAATATAAGGCAGTTCTGTATGTTCAAATGTGAGAAGGCTTCTTAACCTTCCCCTTAAAATTTCAGTCTTTTTTAGTGCTTTCTGCCATTGCTTTTCAATGTTCACAGTTTTACTCCTAATTCCTTAAGGTGAGTTTTGAGATGGGTTAAATCCCTAAACACAATTGATTCCAGTCCCATCCTTTTACCCCCTTCTACTAGTTCCGGGCGGTCATCTATATATATAATCTTCTCTGGTCTAGTATTGCAAAGCTTAATAGCAGCTTCATAGATTTTAGGGTCTGGTTTCATAGCCCCAACCTCATATGAAAGTATCGGTTTTTCAAATTCACTCACTATAGGAAATTTATTTCTTATATGGCTAAATTGGAGTATATTCACATTTGAGATTAACCCAATGTAATAATCTTCCTTTAGCTCTCTTATAAACTCAGACATATCTTTTTTCTCAAAGAATATATTAGTCCAAATTGCAATAAACTCATCATATGTTATATCTAGGCCTAAAATCTTTTCTACCTCAACGAAGAATTCCTGTGGCGTTATAGCTCCACTATCAAACTTAACTGTCAATTCTGAATCAAAAAACATATTATAGATTTCTTCTGGATCTTTATTGCACAGAGGCGCAATTTTCCTAGCAGAAATCCAGTGGTCAAAATCTACAATGACCCTGCCTAGATCAAACATAAATGCATCATACAAAAAATCTTTTTGCCTTGTCTTTTTCGCTTGCATATTTAAAGTCTTCCAGGTCAATAAATACTAAATCGCTTCTTACATCGCGTATCTTTTTAACTGTTCCAGCTTGGTACCTTACGCCTTCGGTTGTTCTTGTTGCTATATATCTAAATTCTGTCTTACAGGAAGGACAAGATTTGGTTATCTTGTAATCTATTCCTACATGTTTACAATTTGCACAATCACCCTTTAAATGCCCAACTATCAATAAGTGTTTTTTTACTTCATCAGGATTAACTAAATGCCAAATCCTAACATATGCCTCATTGCTCATTTTGAAAGTGCCTCCAATATTGCCTCACCAAACTTTGTCGCGCTCTGCGGACCATTAGCAGTAATTATATTACCATCTATCTCCACCCCCGCCTTGGTATAAAAAGCACCGTTCTTACGCAATGTATCGGCCTCAGAGCTAAATACAGTGGCGTTTTTGCCATTTAGTAAGCCTGCATTTGCAAGTATTGCAGGTGCAATGCAAATAGCTGCTGCCATCTTCCCTGATGTAACAGCCTCCCTTGCTAATGAATGAGCCCTTTGATCATTAAAGTATTGCATAGAACCAGACCCCCCTATGAATACTATAGCATCATAGTTGTCTATATTTATATCACTAAGAAGCAAGTCTGGGTTAACTATAGCCCCTAATTTACCCTTGGCAGGGCTTATTGAGGTAGATGCGATATCTACCCTAACTCCTTCTTTTTCTAGTACTGACTTTGGCTCAAAAAGCTCTTCATCCCTAAAATTGGTTTCAGCTATCACCATAACTACCCTTTTAGAGTCTAATTGTGCCATTGCCTCACCTCCTATTAGGGAAAATCCTAAAATCACAACTAATAAAATCTTGCTTAATTTATAGTTTGCTGCTCTTTTCATCTTTAACCTTAAAAAACAACCAGTTTTTGCCTTTTGGATTGTTTGATTTAAATCTTAACAAACAATACCTACCCTTTAGTTTATTGCCATTTATCTCTATTATCATTTTATTGCTATCTACCTCTAAGGGCTGAAAGGTTCCCTTATCCCAAATTTCCACTTTTCCTGCACCGTATGAGCCTTCTGGGATAATTCCTTGAAAATCTTCATAGCCTATTTCGTGGTCCTCAACCTCTACAGCAAGACGCTTGATTTTGGAGTCATTGCTGGGTTCTTTTGGGATAGCCCAGCTTTTCAACACACCCTTTATTTCTAACCTAAGGTCATAATGAAGATGCGAAGCAGCGTGCTTTTGGATAACATATATATAATTCTTTTTCTTTACCATTAAAACTTAAATTTAGAAGCACAATAACTAGATATAACGCAAGATTTACATAAAGGTTTTTTGGCATCACAGATTTTTCTTCCGTGATTTATCAAAAGATGACTAAATACACCCCAGTCTTTTTTAGAAATTAATTTCATTAGGTCTTGCTCTATCTTTACGGGATCAGAGTATTTTGAAAACCCTATTCTTTGCGACAATCTTTTTACATGGGTATCTACTGCAATGCCTTCGGTTTTACCAAAACCGCTATATAGTACTATATTGGCTGTTTTTCTAGCTACCCCAGGCAAAGAAGTTAGTTCCTCCATTGAGCCTGGAACGCTACCTTTAAAATCTTTGATTATTCTTTTGCAACAGTTTATTATATTTTTAGCTTTGTTTTTATAAAAACCTGTTGATCTGATTTGACCTTCAAGTTCTTTTCGGTTGGCGCTTGCATAATCTTTTGCTGTTTTATATCTTTTAAACAAAACAGGGGTTATGATATTTACCCTTTTATCAGTGCATTGTGCTGATAAAATTGTGGCTACTAGGATTTGCAGGGAATTATTAAATTCAAGGGCAATTTTAGGTTTAGGGTATTCTCTTTTTAGAATGGGTATTATTTTTCCTGCACGCTCTTTTCTATCCATTTTACCACTTCAATTTAAACCCACCACCAAGACCAAAGTCCGGAGAAGAATCTGTCTCTAGATTCTCAGTTGCGTATATACGTCCTTCTATTGAATCAGTATACTTATAGTTAAATCCCCATGCCACATCGTATGCATCGTTATCAAGGGGATCGGTTCCACTTGAGGGATATGGGGTTGTGTTTATAGATAGCTGCAAAATAGTAGACAAACCTTTTGTAAAAAAGTACTCAGTGGCAACGGTCCCTGATATGATATAGCTATCTATGTCCCAACCTTCAAAAAATGATGGTTCTTGTATAAACGCTGTGTTGAAATTTAAATATCCAAACCATCTATCTGAAAAAGAATTATCAGCCAATAAAGAAATACCCCCTTCCCATTCCTCATTCCCTGTCAATTTGCTTTTTGATCCAGTGGGGATTTTTAGTGTTCCTTTAACAGAAAACGTTGGCCAAGGATAATTATCGCATTCATCAAGCAACTTGTATTTAAAGCTCAGCAGTGAATCCCCAAGTGTACCATGGGGTGTATTCGAACGTATGGCGTAGACACCCCCTTTTCGTACTTCATATTTATAGCTATTCCTGTCGGAGTTTTCTCTTGCACCCGGGGTTGTGAAATTAAACGTCTCTTCAAAGCCTTCAATAAACCCATCCAAGTACCCTCTGGAAAATCTTATATATGGAACCTCCAACGCCACTTCGGCATTTTCATGGACGCCATACCTTAAATCCACATGGAATCTATTTACTTCTGTATCTATCTGAATTATATAGTCTTCTGTACCGGTTGTGACTTTGTCTAATACCCCATTTGATACCTGATAGCCAAAATCATAGGTAAATTTTCCTTCATTAACAACTTCTGCTTTATCTGGGGAAAAAGATAAAAAGAAGATATAGAGCGGCATCTGATTTTTCACAGGTAACGGACCATAGGGCTGATATTCTTTTGGCTCTGCTGCATATAAAGAAATAGTTAAAAAAAGCATTAAGTTCAATGTTATAAAAATTAATGTGGCTTTTCTCATGCTGCCTCCTCTTCTAAAGGGCTACTTTCCTTAAAACTGAGTCTATTCTTTTATCAAACACCTTAAGCATTTGTTTGTGAATTTTTCCATTTGAGGCACAAATCTCTTTATTATAATGGCTGTATTTGCTTCCTGAGAGCGCAGTTAGTTTTCCACCGGCCTCTTGCGCAATAAGGCTGCCCGCTGCTGTATCCCAAGGGTGTAAATCCAATTCCCAAAAACCATCAAAACGACCACAGGCAACATAACATAAATCCAGTGCAGCAGAACCTGCCCTTCTAATGGCTTGCGAAACCATCAAAAACTTCACGAAATTACCTATGTTGGTACTACTTGATTTTTCAAATTCATACGCAAACCCTGTAGCAAGTAAACTACTGGAAAGCCTTGATGTATCAGAAACTTTAATCCTTTTCCCATTTAAATGCGCACCTTTTTTTTCTTGAGCCCAAAATAGCTCGCCTCTCATTGGATCATACACAACACCCATAATGGGTCTACGGTTATGTTCTAGCGCTATAGATACGCAAAAAAATGGAAAACTATGGGCAAAATTTGTAGTGCCATCTAAGGGATCAATAATCCAACGATAGCCACACCCTGAAATCTTGCTAGGAGTTTCCTCTGCAAGTATCTGATAATCTGAAAAATTAGCCTTGAGTTTGCGTTTAATAAGTTCTTCTGCAGACCTATCCACATCAGTAACGAGATTTATCTTGCCCTTATATGAAACCCTTTTTATCTTCCCTACTCTTGAGGCAATGAGCTTACCTGCGCTCAAAGCAGCTTCTATCATAACTTTTTTATGTTGAGTTGGTTCTTTTGTCACTTTTTAGTCCTTAAGCTTTTATAAAACAAAAGTCACGGGTCCATCATTTTGAATATCTACTTGCATATAGGCACCAAATGTACCTTCTTTAACCGTAATGCCTTCATTTTTCAACGCTTTTACAAAATCCGCAAAAATACCCCTGGCATCTTCTGGAGCTGCAGCTGGGTCAAAACTAGGCCGCTTGCCCTTATCTAGGGCAGCACACAATGTAAATTGCGATACCGTAAGAATTTCTCCTTTTATGTCTTTAATCGATAAATTCATCTTGCCTTTTTCATCATCGAATATCCTAAGGTCAGAAACTTTCAAAGCTAGGGCCTTAGCATCACTCGAGGAGTTTCCTTTTCTGACTCCGACAAGAATTACCAAGCCTTTTGTAATATTAGAAACTTCTTTACCTTTGACTGAAACTTTCGCTTTCTTTACTCTTTGAATAACTATATTCATAACTTTTTACGCTAAGGCAATTAAGAAAACACCTACAAACATTAAGCACACACCAGCAAGTTTAACATGAATATTCTTTTCTTTAAAAAACAAGCCTCCGTATATAACAGAAAAAACAACTCCAGACCTTTTTATTGCAATCATATATGCCACATTAGCTCTTGCAATAGCCAAGCAATGAAAGATAATGCCCATACCAAAAAGCAATCCCAAACAAAGAAACATCACTAAATTTCGCTTGCCTGATATATTTTTAAACAAACCCCTCTTTTTTTTCTTACCCAAATAAAAGGTCCTCGCTGCTAAAAGTGGTAGCCAGGCTAACGTCAATATCAAAAAATATACTGCTGCAAAATAGGAAGGACTGGAATGCAAGATTGCCACCTTGCCAGCGGCTGAGGTAAAGGCATAAATAAAAGCAACAACGATTATAAATTTAGAGCCTTTTTCTCTAACGGCTTGCCTGAAGGGTTCAAGTAAGCCGCTTGATTTTACAACATCAGCATTTAATACGTATGCGCCTATGACAACACATAAAATACCTACTATGCCAATACTTGTAAGGGTCTCCCCTAAAAGAAAAAAGCCTATAAATATAGAAAACACTGGTGTTAAGGCAAGAAAGGGTAAGGTAGTCGACATAGGCGAAATCTTCAATGCCTTTAAAAACAAGACATAAGCACATACTTCGAGCGGTAAAATAATCGCTATTACTTTATAAAATGTTGCATCTGCACTGGAAGGATTAAAAAACAAAAATACCAACAATATAGGTAAGGCAAAAAGGAGCTTAAGCCATCCTACGAAATATTCATCTGCATCTTTTATTAAGATAGCTTTCGTCAGCACATTTGCTGTCGCCATACAAAATGCACACAAAAGCGCAAATGCAAACCACATATTAAAAAACCACCTGCTTTGACAACTGTGCCATATTGATAAACTGCGACATCTCCTCCTCCTACGAAAACTTTTTCTTTAAGTGTAAATTAGCTATTAGACGGGTAGTTTGTAGGTCAAAAAATGATGTGAATTACAGTCATATATTATATAGTATAATTAGCCGCTAAGCAAGAAAAAATAGCTAAGCGGTAGTGTATCATATTGTGTGTAAATTCAGCTTGAGCTAAAATGCAAAAGGGT
>CAZCCH010000014.1:0-35979 GCA_964497315.1 uncultured Planctomycetia bacterium | reverse complement strand
GTGATTTAGAAAAATATGCAGTCCGCACAGGTGGCGGGGTAAACCACAGAATGGGGCTATGGGATCAAGTCCTGATTAAGGAAAACCACATTGCAGTTGCAGGTAAAACTAAGAAAACATTAGATAAAATTATAAAAGATGTAAAAAGAAAACTACGTAAAAAAATACCTATCGAAATAGAAGTGCAGAATTTACGTGAATTCAAGGAGGTCCTAAAAGGAATTCCCGATATTGCCCTGCTAGACAACATGTCTGTTGCACAGGTAAAAAGGGCAGTTGTTTTAAGGAAAAAGATTTCACCATCAACACTCTTGGAGGTTTCAGGGGGAATCAATTTAGGGAATGTAGCAAAATACGCCCGCTGCGGTGTAGAACGTATTTCAGTTGGAAGCATTACTCATTCCGCTCCAAGTGTGGATGTTTCAATGGAAGTTGTATGAATAAATTCAAGTTAGTTACTTCCCTAAAGCCAAAAGGCGACCAACCGCAGGCAATATCTAAGCTGACTAAGGCGATTAAAGAGGGGAATAGATATACTACACTCCTTGGTGTTACAGGAAGCGGTAAGACCTTTACCGCAGCCCATGTAATAGCAAAGATAAACAAACCTACACTTGTTATTTCTCACAACAAGACGCTTGCAGCCCAGCTTTATGGAGAATTCAAGGAATTTTTCCCGCATAATGCTGTAGAGTATTTTGTAAGCTACTATGATTATTATCAACCAGAGGCATATATCCCGCAGACAGATACCTATATAGAAAAAGATGCCTCAATAAACGATAGGCTAGATCGCTTAAGGCTTTCAACGACGACGTCTTTGATGTCAAGGCAAGATGTAATTATCATAGCCAGCGTTTCATGTATATACAATTTGGGCTCGCCGAAAGAATACGAAGAACTTCTGGTATTCATTGAAAAAGGCATGACGAAAAATAGAGACCAAATCTTACGGGAATTAGTAGATATCCAATACCAGCGAAATGACATAGATTTTCAAAGGGCCACATTCAGGGTAAGGGGGGACGTAGTTGAAATCTTTCCGGCCTACCAACAAACTGCAATTAGGGTGGAGATGTTTGGTGAGAAAATAGAAAAACTAACTGAATTTAATCCTGTTAACGGCAAGGATATTTCTGAGGTAGAGAAAATAGGCATATATCCTGCAAAACACTTTGTGACATCAAGTGCGCGAATTGAAGCTGCTTCGGTGACTATCAAAGAAGAACTCGAAGAAAGACTTAGAAGACTAAAGCAAGAAAATAAATTACTTGAAGCACAAAGACTTGAGTCTAGGACCAAATATGACATGGAGATGCTTAAAGAGGTAGGTTATTGCCAAGGAGTGGAAAATTATTCAAGGCACCTAAGTAGTAGGCCCGCAGGTTCAAGACCCTATTGTTTGATAGATTATTTTCCAGATGATTTTCTAACCATTATTGATGAGTCACATGTAACTACACCCCAAATTGGCGGTATGTATGAAGGGGATCGTGCAAGGAAAAAGACACTGGTTGAACATGGCTTTAGGCTTCCCTCATGTCTTGATAATAGACCTTTAAGGTTTGATGAGTTTGAAAAACTGACAAAACAAATTGTATTTGTTTCTGCAACACCCTCAAAATACGAAGCTACTAAGTCAAAGCATATAATAGAGCAAATTATAAGGCCTACAGGCCTTGTTGATCCGGAAATCATAATAAAGCCAACCCAAGGCCAAATTGATGATTTAATAACCCAAATTAAAGAAAGGGCAAAACGAAAAGAACGCATCTTAGTAACTACCCTAACAAAACGCATGGCAGAAGATTTATGTAGTTACTTACAAGAAATAGGTCTGCAGGTAAAGTACCTACATTCAGAGATAGGTGCAATAGAACGTGTTGAAATTTTACGTGATTTACGACTTAGAAAGTTTGATTGCTTAATTGGTATAAATCTTTTAAGAGAAGGCCTTGATTTACCTGAGGTTTCCCTTGTTGCAATTTTAGATGCTGATAAGGAAGGTTTCTTAAGATCTCAAACTTCCCTAATACAGGTAGCAGGACGCGCTGCTAGGAATATCAATGGTCAGGTTATAATGTATGCTGATACACAGACAGGCTCTATGAAAAGGGCAATCTCTGAATGCAACAGGCGAAGAAAAAAGCAACTAGAATACAATAAATACAATAACATAACTCCAAAGACAATTGTAAAGGCTATAAGAGAAGGTATTGAGGCAACTCAAGAGGCACAGGAGTTAGTTAGGGAAGTTGTCCAAGAGAGCCCAGAGGAATTTGAAAGAGAAATAGTTTTGGTAGAATTAGAGCGTGAGATGGAAGTAGCTGCTAGAAATTTACAATTTGAACGTGCTGCGGAATTACGAGATCAAATTATTCGCTTAAGGAAAAAATGGAAGAAAAAATCTTAAATATCTTTAGGTCCAAAGCCCATGAATTTGTCTCTGGTGAGATGTTGAGTGAACAGTTGGGTGTTTCAAGGACTGCCATATGGAAGCATATTGAAAAGTTACGGGAATATGGTTATGTAATTGATGCCCAACCTCATCTGGGTTATAGGCTGACTAATATTCCTGATAGACTTTTATCGTCAGAGCTTTCCTGGCAGTTGAATACTGATATAGTTGGTAAAGAAATTCTTTCTTTTGACGTGGTAAGTTCCACCATGGATGTTGCTTTAGAATTAGCAGAAAAAGGAGTAGTTGAGGGTACGTGTATCTTCAGTGAAGGCCAGAAAAAAGGTCGGGGAAGGCTTGGAAGGATGTGGCATTCACCAAAATTTAAATCCATATATTGTTCTGTTATATTACGGCCTAATATATTACCTAGTGAGTCTCCGAAGATTACCTTGACAGCGGCAGTTGCTGCAGCTAGAGCTATAAGAGAGATTAGTTCATTAGGGGCTTTGATTAAATGGCCTAATGACATTTTAATTAATAACAAAAAGGTTTGTGGCATACTAACTGAAATGAATGCTGAGACAGATAAGGTAAAATTTTTGATTGTTGGTATAGGCATGAATGTAAATGGCTCAACTAAGAACTTCCCAAGGGGGGCATCAACCTTACAGGCAGAGGCAGGATTTCGTTTAAGCAGGATAGAGGTGGCAAGAAGTTTATTAAGGAATTTAGATGAGCAATATAGAATATTTAAGAAACAAGGGTTTAAAAAGATTATCAGTGAATGGGAAAGTCTATCTGCAACACTTGGCACCAGAGTAAAAGTTGCAAGCAGAGATAGAAACATAGAGGGCCAGGCCATAGACGTTGATAAAGATGGAGCGCTTGTCGTAAGGTTGGATAATGGATTTTCAGAAAGAATCTTAACCGGCGATGTGGTCATGGTGCGGTAGGAATAAAAGATGTTAATAGCAATCGATATAGGTAATACTACTGCAAATTTTGGATTTTTTAAGCATGATAAATTGCTTTTTAAAAGAAAGATCCCTACTGCCAGGCTTTCTATTGCTAGTGTTAAGAGTTTATTTGGTACAAAGGCTAAAGTGGACCAAATTGAAGATATTTTAGTGTGCAGTGTTGTACCGAAAGCCACAAAAAGAATAAAAAGAATCATAAAAAATATAACAGGTTTAGATGCTACTATTATAGGAAAAGACATAAAAGTCCCTATTGTCAATCTTTATAAGAATAAAAGTCAAGTGGGCCAAGATAGATTGGTGAATGCAATAGCAGGGATATTTTTATATGGGTGCCCAGTTATTATTGTTGATTTTGGTACAGCAATAACCTTTGATGTAGTTTCAAAAAAAGGTGAATATACAGGTGGTATAATATTCCCTGGGCTAAGGTTGTCCCTTGCTGCACTATCCAAGAGAGCAGCCCTTCTGCCTAAGATTAAGGTGAAAACGCCAAAGGTGCTAGTAGGCAAGGATACCACAACAAGCATGCTAAGTGGCATAACTTATGGTGTTGCAAGCCTTTGCGATGGCATGATTGCCAGGATAAAGGTTTCAAATGGTGGTAAAACGAAGGTGGTAGCTACAGGTGGGGATGCTTTATTTATATCAAAGCATGCCAGGAACATAAAACTTGTTGATCCAGACTTGACCCTTAAAGGACTTTGCCTTATTCATAAATTAAAAAGGCATAAGAAAGTTAGAAAAAGAACGAAAACAAGAGAAAACTAGCATTATTTCCCTCCAAAACCCTATAAATCGCGTATTTTAACCTTGCTTTTTTCTAACCATTTAGTTATTATAGGGGCTACGAAAATTAGCACTCTATATCACAGACTGCTAAAAATCACGCCAGAGAAATATTCTGTATAACTCAATCGGAAAAAGGAGGTAACAATATGGCGATTCAACCAATAGGGGATCATATTTTAGTTAAAGTCTTGGAGGCTGAAGAGAAGACGAAGGGTGGAATAGTCCTTCCAGACACAGCAAAAGAAAAACCCCAAAAAGGCGAAGTTATTGCAGCCGGTAAAGGGAAGCTCTTGGATGATGGCGCTCTCAAGCCGCTTGAAGCTAAAGTTGGAGATAAGATCCTTTTTGGAAAATACTCAGGAACAGAAATTACTCATGAAGACGAAGAATTTTTAATATTAAAGGAAGAAGACGTTTTAGCTATAGTTGTTGGTTAAACTTATCTAAAAGGAGGCAGTAAAAAATGGCAAAGCAATTGAAATTTAACGAAGAAGCAAGACGCGCAATATTAAGTGGTGTTGAGCAACTTGCTAAAGCAGTAAAGGTAACACTTGGTCCAAAGGGTAGGAATGTTGTATTAGATAAAAAATTCGGTTCCCCTACCATAACCAAGGATGGTGTGACAGTAGCAAAAGAGATAGAGTTGAAAGACCCCTATGAAAATATGGGTGCTGAAATGGTAAAGGAAGTCGCCTCAAAAACCAGTGATAACGCAGGTGATGGTACGACAACCGCAACCGTTTTGGCTGAAGCTATATATAAGGAAGGATTGAAAAATGTTACAGCCGGCACAAATCCTATGGCAATAAAGCGCGGCATAGAAAAGGCAGTAGAGAAGGTAACCGAGTATCTTAAAGAGCTCTCTAAATCAATTAAGGACAAAAAAGAGATTTCTCAAGTTGCCTCTATTGCTGCAAACAATGATGCAACCATTGGCGGGCTTATTGCAGATGCCATGGAAAAGGTTGGCAAGGATGGAGTTATCACAGTTGAAGAAGCCAAGTCGATGGCTACTACTTTAGATGTAGTTGAAGGTATGGAATTTGATCAGGGCTATCTGTCACCTTATTTTGTAACAGATGCCGAGAGAATGGAAGCAGTATTAGAAGATCCTTATATTCTTATCCATGAGAAGAAGATTTCAGCTATGAAGGACCTCTTGCCACTTTTGGAGAAGATAGCAAGGACCGGTAAACCCTTATTGATAATAGCAGAAGAGGTAGAAGGCGAAGCCTTAGCAACATTAGTTGTGAACAAACTACGTGGAACCCTTTCATGTTGCTCTGTTAAAGCCCCTGGATATGGCGATAGAAGAAAAGCCATGCTAGAGGATATAGCAATCCTTACCGGCGGAAGAGCTATTATGGAAGACCTTGGTATAAAAATGGAATCACTTAGCCTTGATGATTTAGGAAGGGCAAAAAGAGTTACAATTGACAAGGAAAACACTACCCTAATAGAAGGTGCTGGAAAATCAGCTACTATAAATGCAAGGATTACGCAGATAAAGAAACAGATTGAAGATACAGATTCAGATTACGACAGAGAAAAATTACAAGAGCGCTTAGCTAAGCTCGCAGGTGGAGTAGCAGTTATCAATGTCGGAGCAGCCACAGAAACAGAGATGAAGGAAAAGAAGGCACGCGTTGAAGACGCACTTCATGCTACAAGGGCTGCAGTTGAAGAAGGCATAGTTCCAGGCGGTGGAGTTGCTTTGTTACGTTGCCTAAGCGACTTAGAAAAACTAAAACTATCCTCCGAAGATGAGCAAGTAGGCGTTAGCGTTGTGCTGCGCGCCCTGGAAGAACCAGTTAGGCAGATTGTTGAAAATGCAGGTCTAGAAGGTTCTGTAGTTGTCCAAGAGATTAAGTCTCGAAAGACAAACGAAGGCTATGATGCATTGAAAGGTGAATATGCAGATATGATAGATTCAGGAGTCATAGACCCTACTAAGGTAACACGAGCTGCTCTTCAGAATGCGGCTTCTATCGCTGCACTTCTTCTTACAACAGAGGCCTTGGTTACAGATATCCCAGAAGAAGAAAAAGCCCCTGCAATGCCGGCTGGAATGCCAGGTGGAATGCCAGGCGGTGGGATGTATTGATAAAAAGAGTAAAACGAAAAAACAATATAGAAAAAACCATGAAGAGGTGGTATAATGGAACTAAAGCCTTTAGGTAACAAGGTAATTGTTGAAAGGTTAGAGCCAAAGACTGAAACAAAAGGGGGAATTATTCTTCCTGAGACAGCTAAAGAAAAACCACAGGAAGCTAAAGTTATAGCCGTTGGTAGTGGCAAGACGCTTCCAAATGGCAAGGTTGTTCCTCCGGATGTAAAAGTAGGCGAGAAGGTCCTTTTCGGGAAATATTCAGGTAACGAAGTAAAGGACGATGATAAAGAGTATTTGATAATTGATGCAGATGATATTTTGGCGATTATAACCTAAGCAGATTATGGTAATAAACAAGATTCCAAGCCCCTTACTAAAAATTTATAGTAAGGGGCTTTCTGTTTTTATGTTGGTTCTCTTTTTTGGATCCTTACTTTACGCTGGGCAGGCAGAAGATTTTTACAAGGAGGCTGTTAGTTATTTTGAAAGCAAGAACTACCAAAAGGCGGCTTTGTTTTTTGAAGCAGCGCTAAAAGAAGACCCAGGCAATGCAGCAATTGAGAAAAATTTATCTTTGAGTTATTGTATGCTTGCTCAATTGGATGCTAAGGAAAAAGTGTGGCATGAGGCTATAGAATATTACAAGAGGGCCTTAGGATATAATCCTCAAGATAGTAAGATTCGTAAAAATTTAGCAGTTTGCTTAGCCAACAAGGCTCAGGATAATTTTCAAAAAGGACGCACCAATACCGCAATATTTGATTTAAAAGAGGCCCTAAAATACGACCCAAGCAATGCAACATTTTATGCACTTTTAGCAGATTGTTATTACAGAACAGAAGACTTCGCAAATGCTGAAAAGTTCTTAAAGAAAGGCTTAGAAGTTAAACCTCAATCTCAGCTATTAAAAGCGAAGCTAGAAAAGATAAAAAAGGATGAAGCAATAGAGAAAAATTATCGTAAGAAGCGACTAGGTCGATTTTTGGTTAAATACGAAGGAACAGAGCAAAAAGACTTTGGAAAAAAGACATTGAGCGCCTTAAGGCAGGTACACTCTAAGATTAATTGGACACTTAATTATCATCCGAAAGAACCTATTACTACAATTCTTTATACAGAAGAAAAATACCGAAATGCTGCAGGTTATCCTGATTGGTCTGGTGGTGCCTATGATGGTAAAATTAGGGTAAGGTTAAGTGATTACCTAAAAGGAGAAGACCAACTAAAAAAGATACTGGCACATGAGTATACTCATGCTGTTATTTATCGCGTAACAAGCGGCAATTGTCCTTATTGGCTAAATGAGGGGTTAGCACAGCTTCAAGAACCACAGGGTGGTATAAATAGAAATGAATTAAAACTACTGAAGGAATTGAATAAGTCCGATAAATTAATACCACTTAGCAGTTTAAATAAAAGACATGTTACTGCCTCTACCTCATCAGGTATTGCACTATTATATATTCAATCTAAATCACTAACAGAATATGTACTGGAGCGTTTTTTCTTACGCCGAGTACGGTCTGTTCTACAACGTCTTGGTGAAGGTATTAAGCCTGAGGAAGCTATCCAAGAAGAATTTGATATATCAACAGATGAGTTAGAGAAGAAGTGGAAGCAATGGCTTAAGCGACAATAAATAGACTTTTAATATATATTTGACATAATTAGCATTTGAAGCTACAATATACATATTCTTTTAAGATAAGGAGGAAGGTAATGGGGATGTGGGTTGGAAGAGGAAGAAAAGCAAGACGATGTTATGGGTTTGATGAAATTGCCCTTGTGCCAGGAGCGGTAACAATAAATCCTAATGAGGTAAATACTTCATGGGAAGTGGGGGGAAGGCGCTTCAGGGTTCCCATATTGGCAGCTGCTATGGATGGTGTTGTAGATGTCAAATTTGCCATTGCCATGGGAAAACTTGGGGGTTTAGCAGTTTTAAACCTTGAAGGCGTGCAGACAAGATATGACAATCCTGATGAAGTCTTAGCAGAAATAGCCAAGGCAACTCCAGAGAAGGCTACAGAACTCGTTCAGTCAATATATACACAACCAATAAAAGAAAAGTTAATTTCTGAAAGGGTTAAAGAGATAAAATCTGCTGGTGCACCCGCAATTGTAAGTTCAATTCCACAAAGGGCTCAAAAATTTGGCGCAATAGCACAAGAGGCAGGTGCAGACATATTTGTAGTTCAATCTACAGTTACTACGGTTAAACATATTTCAAAAGAATACGAAGTCCTTGATTTTCATAAATTCTGCAAAGATATGAAAATTCCTGTGATAATAGGTAATTGTGTAACCTATGAAGTCACTCTAGAATTATTGGAAACAGGTGTAAGTGGGCTTTTAATAGGTATTGGTCCAGGGGCAGCGTGTACTACAAGAGGTGTTTTAGGTATTGGAGTTCCTCAGGTTACAGCAACCTGTGATTGTGCAGCAGCAAGAGATTTTTATTACAAAAAGACTGGAAAATATATCCCAATTATAACCGATGGCGGAATGGATACAGGGGGAGATATTTGCAAGGCATTCGCATGTGGTGCCGATGCTGTGATGGTTGGTTCTGCCTTTGCCAGGGCGAAGGAAGCCCCTGGAAAAGGTTACCATTGGGGCATGGCAACTCCTCATGCTAATTTACCAAGAGGCACTAGAATCAGAGTTGGTACCACAGGTACACTGGAAGAAATTTTATTCGGCCCTGCCAAACTAGACGATGGCACTCAAAATCTTTTAGGTGCCTTACAAACCTCCATGGGCAATCTAGGTGCTTCAAATATCCGCGAAATGCAACTTGTAACAATCATTATAGCTCCTGCCATAAAGACAGAAGGTAAGATCTTGCAAAAAGCCCAGCGAGTAGGGATGGGTAAGTAACCATAGCAAGTTATTAATTTTTAGGAAATCATGCCGCATTCGGATTTCGTCCATTTACATGTACATACCCAATATAGCCTCCTAGATGGAGCCTGCCTTATACCTAAACTGACCAAGCTTGCAGCTGAATACAAGATGCCTGCCCTAGCCATGACAGATCATGGCAATATGTTCGGTGCTATAGAGTTTTATAGTAGCTGTATCAAAGCTGGTATAAAACCTATCATTGGTTGTGAAGTCTATGTGGCACCAGATAGCAGGTTGGAAAAGATTATTAAGCCCAACCGAGAAAACGCATTCCATTTAACCCTTCTAGCAAAAGATGAAACCGGCTATAAAAATCTACTGAAGCTGGTTTCCATTGGATACCTAGAGGGGTTTTATTATAAACCAAGGATAGACAAAGAAGTTCTAGCAAAGCACTCAGAGGGTCTTGTGGGTTTAAGTGGTTGCCTTAAGGGTGAGATGGCCAAGTTTTTATTGGCAGATAAATTTGAAGATGCACTAAAGCTATCAGGTTGCCTTAAAGATATTTTCTCACCAGGGGACTTTTATCTAGAATTACAAGATAATTCTTTAGATGAACAAAGAAGGTCTAACAAGTGCCTCCAGGAGGTTTCTAAAAAATGCGCAATACCTACTGTTGCAACCAATGATGTTCATTATCTAACAAAAGAAAGCGCTAGGGCACATGAGGCGCTTTTGTGCATACAGACACAAACTACACTGGACGATCCAAATAGAATGCGTCTCAGTACCGATGAATTTTATCTTAAAAGCCCTAAAGAGATGAAAGCCCTTTTTAAGAATACACAAGAGGCCATTAGTAACACAATAGAAATTGCTGAAAAGTGCAATTTAGAGTTAGATTTTACTCAGACCCACCTGCCTCATTATAAACCCCCTGAAGGCATGAGTAGAGATAAATACCTCCACTGGTTGGTTATGGATGGGTTGCGCAGTAGATATAAAGAAATAACAAATGAGATAAAACAAAGAGTTGAGCATGAGCTTAGCATAATCAAAGAGAGTGGCTATACTAGTTATTTTTTAATTGCCTGGGATTTTGTTCATTATGCAAAGCAGAAAAAGATTTCAGTAGGTCCGGGCCGTGGTTCAGCCCCTGCCAGTGTGGCAAGCTATGCATTAGGGATAACTGATATAGACCCATTGAAGTATAATTTGATATTTGAAAGATTCCTAAATCCCGAAAGGGTCAGTTTGCCTGATATTGATATAGATTTCTGTTATGAACGCCGGGGTGAGGTAATTAATTATGTTACCGAGAAGTATTCCAAAGACAATGTAGCTCAAATTATAACCTTTGGGACAATGCAGGCAAGGGCGGTATTAAGGGATGTTGGACGGGTTATGGGAATGCCTTATGGTGATGTAGATAGAATTGCAAAGCTAGTGCCTACGGATGCAAACATGACTTTAGATTTAGCCTTAGAGCAAGAACCGGAACTTTCCAAGCTTTACAAATCAGATGCTCAGATAGCACAGCTTATAGATACTTCTAAATCCCTTGAAGGCCTAACCAGGCATGCCTCTACGCATGCAGCCGGAGTGGTTATAAGTGAAAAGCCTTTAACTGAATATATACCGCTTTATAAAACCGGCGATGATCAGATTACCACAGGGTACCCAATGAATTCTCTTGAGAAGATAGGTCTTTTGAAGATGGATTTTTTGGGTTTAAGGACCCTTACTGTAATAGATGAAACGATTAAATTAATAAAAGAGACAAAAGACATAGATATTATAATAGATAAAGTTCTTCTGGATGATAAGAAGACATTCAAGCTCTTAGCCAAGGCTGAAACCTTGGGTGTGTTTCAGTTAGAGAGTTCAGGTATGAGGGATTTATTAAAGAAACTCTCACCCACAAAGTTTGAAGATATAGTAGCCCTCCTAGCCTTATTTAGACCAGGTCCAATAGGAAGCGGAATGCTTGATGATTTTATCCGCAGAAAACATGGTACAGTGCGTATTGTATATGATCATCCTCTTTTAGAGCCCATACTAAAGGATACCTATGGTGTAGTAGTATTTCAAGAACAGGTTATGCAGATAGCAAGTCAGGTGGCAGGGTTTAGCATGAGCCAGGCAGATTTATTACGCAGGGCAATGGCGAAAAAAACCCCGGAAATCATGGAACAGCTAAGGGTGGGTTTTGTGCAGGGTGCAGCCAAAAATAGTGTTGATAAAAAAATAGCAGATAAGATATTTAACTTAATAGAGTATTTTTCTGGATATGGATTCAACAGGAGTCATTCAACTGGTTATGCTATGATTTCATATCGCACAGCATTCTTAAAGGCAAACTATCCAGTTGAGTTTATGACTGCACTTCTTACAAGTGAAAAAGACAACACAGATAAGATAGTTTTATATTATGCGGAAGCCAATCGCATGGGTATTGAAGTTCTTCCGCCAGATGTAAACGAGTCGTTTACCAAATTCAAAGTAGTTGGCGAACACGCCATAAGGTTTGGATTGTCTGCTGTTAAGAACGTAGGCTCAAGCGCCATAGAGTCTATTGTAGAAGCCCGAGAAAAAAAAGGAAGGTTTAATTCACTGTATGAATTTTGCGAACATATAGATTTAAGGTTGGCAAATAGAAAGGTAATAGAAAGTCTTATAAAATGTGGCGCCTTTGATGGTTTAAAACTACATAGATCGCAACTAATGGTTGCCTTGGATAAGGCCTTAGAAGTTGCAAGCACAATGCAAAAAGATAGATCCCGCGGACAGTTTTCATTCTTCGATTCTTCAGATACCGACACAAGTTTTAGGAGAAAATTTGAGCAGATCCCCAATATCAAAGAATGGCCAGAGAGTCAGCTTTTAAGTTTTGAAAAAGATATGTTGGGTTTTTATATAACAGGACACCCCCTAGCGAAATATGAAAAGGATTTGAAGACCTATGCTTCCTGTGGGACCTCAGATTTAGCCCACTTGAAAGATGGTCAGACTGTATCTATTGGCGGTATAATAGTAAGATTAAAACAAACCGTTACCAAAAGAACCAATGAACGCATGGCCATTACCGCAGTAGAAGATTTGAATGGCATGGTCGAGGTATTGGTTTTTCCTTCTACCTATCAAAACTGGGGAAGATATTTGAGGAAAGATGCAATTGTATTTGTAAAAGGAAAACTTAATCTAAGAGAAGAAAAACCAAAGATTATCGCAGATGAAATTATGCCATTAGAGCAAGCAAGAGAGAAATTTACCTCAGGCATTCGAATTAAATTGGTTACGACAGGATTAGAAGAAGATAACCTTTCGTCATTAAAAGAGATATTACATTCTCATAAAGGCAAAGTTCCTGTATATCTTGAATTTGCTACACCAGAAGGCCACTCCTTGACGGTGCGAGTAGATGAGGAGTTTTTTGCTCAACCAAAGGAGGTCTTGGTGACGAAGATAGAAAATAAGCTAGGCGATGGCATAGTAAGCTTTTTGACGAAATAAGATCTGGGCTAGTTTTCACTTGACATCTAATAACTTATATGCTATTGTAACTTGAGTAAATAAAGATAGTTATGAAAACACTGGTTGAAAGGAGGAATTACCATGACGATGACTAAAAAAGAAATTGTAGCAAAGATTGCTCAAGAAGTAGATGTTGAGCAAATACGAATCAAAAAAATAGTACAGAAGACTTTTGACCACATTATAGAAGCCCTCACAGGTGGCCAAAAGATCGAACTGCGCAATTTTGGAGTCTTTAAGACAAAGACTAGGAAAGGTCGCACCGGCCGAAATCCAAAAACTGGTGAAAGCGTACCTGTACCTTCCAAAAGAGTGGTAGTATTTAAGCCTGGTTTGGTAATGAAGCAGAAGGTATCGCAAACTTCCGAATAAACTTCCAAAATTTTTTATCATGCAGAAATATAAAGCGTTACGAGGCACTACTGATTTATTGCCCGATTATGCAAAAAAGTGGCATAGACTGGAATCTATATCTAGGAGCCTATTTGAAAGTTTTTGCTATAGGGAAATACGTACCCCTATCATAGAGCCTACATCTTTGTTTGCCAGAGGTCTTGGTGATACCAGCGATGTTGTTCAGAAGCAAATGTTTACATTTAAAGATCGCGGCGATCGTAGTATTTCTTTAAGACCTGAGGCTACAGCAAGTGTTATAAGGGCTTATCTAGAAAACCACCTTGATAAAAAACTTGGATTTGCCAAATTGTTTTATATGGGACCCATGTTTAGAAGTGAGAGGCCGCAAGCTGCACGCAGCAGGCAGTTTCATCAGATAGGTGTTGAGGCAATAGGTTCATATAGTCCACTTTTGGATGTAGAGGTAATTGCACTCTTGGCTACATTGTTGAAAGAGGCAGGTCTCGATGGATTTAAGATACGCATCAATAGTCTTGGTTGCAAGAAAGACAAGCATGACTATAGTCAGCTCTTAAAGAAAGAGCTAAAACTAAAGACGAATCAATTATGTAGTGACTGCCGAGAGAGATTTAGGAGGAATGTATTTAGGGTATTGGATTGCAAAAACGAAACCTGCCAAGCAGTTGTGCGTGGATTACCAAAAATAATTAATAATCTCTGCATGAATTGTGAAAAAGATTTCAATGCTGTTCAAGATGGATTGAAATTAGTGGGTGTAAGTTTTTCGCAAGCTCCTTATTTAGTCAGAGGCCTTGATTATTACACAAAGACCGCATTTGAGGTAAATCACTCCAAATTAGGAGCTCAGGATGCTGTAGCAGCAGGCGGCAGGTATGATAATTTAGTAGGTGATTTTGGTGGGTCGGATACAGGTGCGGTAGGTTTTGCATTAGGTGTAGAAAGACTTATGAGCGCTCTTAAAGACGCAGCAGAGGATGAGGTGGGAGGAGCAGCTTCTATATACTTGGTAACCCTTGGCGATCAAGCCTATAAAAAAGCGATAGAGTTATTACAGCAACTTAGGGTTAATGGAATATCTTCAGAGATAGACTATCAGCAAAAATCTTTAAAGGCACAGATGCGCACAGCCTCAAAACTAGGGTTTAGGTATGTAGCAATCTTAGGAGACGATGAACTAAAAAAAGGCGAAGTTGGCTTAAAAGACATGGAGACCGGAAAACAAAAGTCTGTAAAATTAAAAGGTATCATTAAACACATAAAAGCTATTTTTTGAAAAAATGAAGAGAACACATACCTGTGGACAATTAAATAAAAGCGATGTAGGTAAAGAAGTCCTCCTCTGCGGCTGGGTACATAAAAGAAGAGACCATGGTAAGCTTATTTTTATAGACATAAGAGATAGATATGGATTGACCCAAGTTGTCTTTAATACAAAAGAAAACGAAGAACTTCACAGTCTAGCCCCAAAACTAAAACCAGAAGATGTAATAGCCATCAAGGGAGTAGTTAACGAAAGGCCTAAAGGCACTCGAAACCCTAAACTCTCAACAGGTGAGGTTGAGTTATATGCCAGTGGACTTGAGGTTTTAAATTCTGCATCGAGCTTACCTTTTGAAGTGTCTGAAGACCCAGAGGTTTCAGAAGAATTAAAGTATACATATAGATATCTAGATTTAAGAAGACATCAGGCGCAAGATAAGTTAATCACTAGACATAAGGTCTGTAGGGCAATAAGAGACTTTTTAGACAGGCAGGGTTTCATTGAAACAGAGACTCCTATTTTAACCAAATCCACACCAGAGGGCGCACGCGACTTTTTAGTGCCAAGCAGATTAAATCCTGGTAGCTTCTACGCCCTTCCACAATCACCCCAACTATTTAAGCAAATTCTAATGATTTCAGGATTGGATAAATATTATCAGATTGCCAAATGCTTCCGAGATGAAGATTTAAGGGCAGATAGGCAGCCAGAATTTACACAAGTTGACATAGAGATGTCTTTCATAGATGAAGAGGATATATTTTCTGTTACTGAAGGATTGTTGTACCACATCTTCAAGTTTGCTTTAGATATTGAACTAACAATACCTTTTAAACGAATTTCCCATAAAGAAGCAATGAAAAAATACAAGAGCGATAAACCGGACTTACGAAAAGATAAAACTAATAAAGGCAAGGAAGGTGAGTTTGTATTTTTATGGGTTACAGATTTTCCTTTGTTCAAATACAACGAGGAAGAAAAGCGCTGGGAGACAGAACACCATCCTTTCACAGCACCAAAGCAAGAAGACATCCCAAAGATTTCGAATGATCCAGCCTCTGTAATCTCAAAGGCTTATGATTTGGTAGTAAATGGTGTTGAAATTGGTTCTGGTTCTATAAGAATTCACTCCCCCCAATTGCAGAAAGAGATTTTTAAAGCAATAGGTATGCCTGAAAAAGAATTTAAAGCTAGATTCGGGTTCCTGCTTAACTCTTTATCTTATGGTGCCCCACCTCATGGTGGTATAGCATTTGGGTTAGGAAGACTAATTGCCTTAATGACAGGGTGTGAGACTATCAGGGATGTAATCGCTTTTCCTAAGACGCAAAAAGGTACCTGTCCCTTAACAGATGCCCCATCTTCTTTAGTGGAGGAACAATTAAAAGAATTAGGCCTTAAATTAATAAGGAGGAAGAAAAAATGAAATACATAAATGTCGTTATAGGAATTTTGGTAGCAACAATGACATTGACAGGTTGCATAAGCTTTTCTAGATACGAAGTGCCCAGGGTAGATCAGGCTATTGAGGGTAACCAGGGCGTTCTTTGCGGTGAAGCACCTCAAACTCAAAAAAGTGAAGTTGAACCAACAAGAGAAATGGTTAAGGTAGATATTGAACTACTCGATTTTTCTGATATGAAGTTATCTAAACCTACGTTCGACAAAGAGAAAACTCCTGATAAAGAAATGATAGGCAATAGGGGGTACATACAAGGAAAGACATTCTCTCAAGAACCTAGGAAACAAGAAATACCCAAAAAGAAAAAATGGAACATATGGCCTTTCAAAGGTAAAAAACAACCCAGTGTAACCTATGCCGAAGCAGAAGAAGCTGAAGTTATTGAAGAGGTAATGTCTGAAGAGGAGGCCTCAGTGTTTGATATATACGTTGTTAAAAGAGGAGAAACCCTCTCAGAGATTTCTGCCAAGCCCGAAATCTACGGTACTTCCAAAAAGTGGAAGAAGATCTATGAAGCAAACCAAGATAAAATTAAAGACCCCAATAAAATCAAAGCTGGACAAAAACTAAAGATACCTAGAGATTAATTCAAAAAGCATGCAACAGACGATAAAACTGTTAAACGATAAAGAAGCAGCAGACCTTTTTGGCAACCATGATAAAAACTTGCGGTTATTTGAAGAGGAATTTAATATAAAGATTGTTGCCAGAGGGCAGGATTTAACCCTTTCAGGTACTAAGGAAGCAGTAGAGACTGCCTTCTTGTTAATGCAAGAATTACTCATTGCAATGAGGAAGGGCGGAGTCATAAAGCGTCATGAAATACTTTATGCTATCCGCGCAGTAAAAGAAAATCATTCTGTAGATTTAGGGTCTATTTATCTAAATAAGATTGAAGTATCTTCAAAAAGGCAATTTGTTACCCCCAAGACAGTAGGCCAGGTAGAATATATAGAAGCAATTAAAAACTATGATGTGGTTTTTGCAATAGGACCAGCAGGTACTGGAAAAACATATCTTGCTATGGCGATGGCGGTCAACGCATTAAGGAAACAATTAATCAGTAGGATTATATTAACTAGGCCTGCGGTTGAAGCAGGGGAGAGCTTGGGTTATTTGCCAGGTACCCTCTATGAGAAAGTTACTCCTTACCTAAGGCCGCTCTATGATGCACTGTATGACATGATGGAAGTGGATATGATTGAGAGCTATATAGACAGGGGTGTTATAGAGGTTGCCCCCCTAGCTTATATGAGGGGCAGGACGCTTAATGATTCATTTGTTATTCTTGATGAGGCGCAAAATTCAACCCCTGAGCAAATGAAAATGTTTTTAACAAGACTTGGATTTGATTCTAAGACAGTGGTAACAGGGGATATAACCCAAAGTGATTTACCGAAAGGAAAAATGTCCGGCTTAGCGCAGGTCAAGGATTTACTAAAACAGATAGAAGGGATTAAATTTGCGCATTTTTCTCAGAAAGATGTTGTTAGACATGAGTTAGTACAACAAATAATAAAGGCATATGAGTGTGTAAAATGAAAAATAATTGGTTTCGAAAGAAAAAATTTGGAACCCTGCCAAGATTTTTGTTGGTAGTAGGAGTATTTTTAATTATAAATCTTAGTTTTTTTATAGGCAAGATGCCTTATAGGTCAAACCTACATGAAGGTGATATTGCCTTGCGTTCTATCTATGCGCCATTTAGTTTCACATATGATGGTGAGCTGGATACAATGAAAACCGAAGATTTAAGAAAGCAGGCCAGGGAAGCAATATGTGATGTATATGATAAAGATTTGAGCGTAGAAGAAGGCGTAAAAAGAGACCTGGTTGGATTTTTTGATTTTACAACCCAAGCTCAAAAAGACAAAAAGCTTTCCTTGGAACAATTGATAGAAAGACTAAAAATGCAGCAAGGGATAACGCTTTCCGAATCAACAGTCTTAAATCTTACAAAGGCCGACAATACAGAGAAAGCTAAAAATGCAAGCCTTGCAATAGCAAAAAATTTATTTTCTCAAAGTATAGTTTCGCTAGATGATAAACAAAATCTGCTTAAAAAAGGTGAAGATAAAATCATTGTTAGGCAAGTTAAAGAAAAAAGTGAAAAAGAGCAGTCTTTAAAGAAATTAATCAGCTTGGATGAAGCCAAAAAGCAAGTAAGGGATTTGGCAAATAAAAGTTTAAAAGGTAATAAGAAGTTAGGTTTATCCGTGACAGAACTCATAGGCCAAATACTAAGACCTAACCTGAAATCCAATGCTGATGAGACTCAACGCAGAAGACAACAGGCGGAAAAGTTAGTTCCCAATCAATACAAACAGGTTAAAGTTAAAAAACAAGAGTTGATTGCCAGCAAGGGGCAGAGGATAACAAGATTGCACCTTGTGCAATTAGCTGTTATTGGCCAGAAAGAAACCGGGCCTTCCATGGTAATCATAGCTCTAGGTTTTGGATTGCTCACCTTTTTATTTCTTGTTGCGTTTTGCATTTACCTTAAACTTTTTGAAAAAGATGTATATGCAAGATTTTTAGATCTTTTATTAATAAGTATTTTTGTCATTGCCCTTGTTATTGTAACAAGGTTTATCATCCTCTCCCCTTGGTCGAGTTACTCTATTCCCTTAGCGGCTGTGTCTATGCTAATTGCAGTTTTGATAAATCCAGGGGTAGCTGTAATTATAACGTTGCTTTTAAGCGTACTCATAGGTGTAATGGTTGGTAACAATATAAATATAGCGACCTCTTTCTTACTAGGTGGAGTTATAGGTGTATTTGCGGTTAAAGACTCTAGGCAGAGATACCATATATTGCGTGCTGGTTTTCTAATTGGAGGTGCAAACTTTGTAGCCATTGCAGCCTTGGGCATTTTGAACAATTTAGGATATGCCACATACACAACAGAGGGCCTTTGGGGATTTTTAAACGGTATTGTTTGTTCGTTTGTAGCAATGGGATTTTTACCTTTGTTTGAACATATATTTAGAAAAACTACCAATATTACTCTACTAGAACTTTCGGATATGAATCAACCGTTATTAAAAAAATTAATTCTCAATGCCCCCGGGACCTATCATCATAGTTTGCTTGTTGGTAATTTAGCGGAGGCGGCGTGTGAGACGATTGGCGCAAATTCACTTCTAGCTAGAGTAGGGTCCTATTATCATGATATAGGAAAGATGGAAAAGCCTGAATATTTTAGTGAAAATCAAGCTCACGTAAAATCTGCACATGAAAAGCTTACATTGAGTATGAGCCGCTTGATAATTGCAAATCATGTAAAAGATGGGGTTGAGTTGGGTAGAAAAAATAACCTTACCCCAGCCATATTAGATTTCATAGCACAGCATCACGGCGATAGCTTGATTTATTACTTTTACCAAAAAGCACTTGAGAAGATAGAAGACGAGAGCATGCTTAAAGAAGATGGATTTCGCTATCCTGGTCCGAAACCACAAACAAAAGAAACTGCAGTTGTGCTTTTGGCTGATTCTGTGGAGGCGGCGTCTAGGACCTTACAGAACCCAACCGCCTCTCGCATAGAAGATCTTGTACATAGGATTATTAACAATAAATTTATAGATGGTCAGCTTGATGAGTGCAAACTCACCCTTCAGGACTTACACAAAATAGCCCAGGCCTTCAGTAGGGTGTTAACTGGTGTTTTTCATACGCGTGTAGAGTATCCTGATGCAGAAAAGAAAAAATCATGATTTATGTCTCCAGCACCTGCAAGGGTGAAAAGATAAACAAACAACAAACCAGAAAAATAGCCCAGGCAGGACTTAAACTTCTGGGGGCACAGAAAGAATCTATTTCAATTTGTTTTGTTGGTGATAAAGAAATGGTGCGGTTAAATAAGAAATACCGCAAGAAGAACAAGGCAACGCCAGTTTTAAGTTTTTACCTAAAGCAAAAAAAGCCCATAAAAGGCATGCGTAATATACTTGGTGATGTGGTTATTTCTTATGATATGGTAAGAAAAAGTGCAAAACTTAATCGAAGGAGCATGGATACACAAATTCGATTATATCTTACACATGGGATATTAAACTTATGCAACGTAGAAGCCTAGCAGAAAGCTTTAATGCAGCAATAGAAGGTTTTATATACGTAATAAAGACACAGAGGAATATGCGGCTTCATTTTCTCCTGGCCGCACTTGTTCTGATTATTGCGATATATTACCACTTTACAATGGTAGAAATACTTTTGTTATGTGCAGCGATAAGTTTTGTCCTCATTACAGAAATGATAAATACAGCCGTGGAACACGCAGTAGATTTATTAACGGAAACCTATCATCCCGTTGCCAGGATAATTAAGGATGTATGTGCGGGTGCTGTGTTAATTTCAGCAGTGAATGCAGTTATCGCTGGCTATTTGATATTTCAAAGAGTGTTAAATATTCAGATAGAAGTAGGCTTAGGGCGCGTAAGGCAATCACCATATCACTTGACCTTTATTGCCTTGATTTCAGTTATCACTTTGGTGGTGCTTGGTAAGATAATGTTTCACAGAGGGACCCCTCTGCGTGGTGGGATGCCCAGCGGTCATAGTGCCTTTGTATTTTCTTGCTGGACAATAATAGCCTTGTTAACTCAAAACGGGCTTATAGCTGTACTTAGTTTTATACTCTGTGTTTTAGTAGCACGCTCGCGCACGCAGAATAAAACCCATTCATTCTGGGAAGTAGTTATAGGCGCGGCATTGGGCATTTTAGTTACAACATTAGTTTTTCAATTTCTTACTTAATGAGGAGGATTGGATGCTTACAAAATTACGCAATAGTTTCTTAGCAGGCATTGCAGTTATCCTACCTTTAATAGTAACGGTGTTTTTCTTGCGCGTTTTAATTAATCTGTTTAATGCAACGCTCTTTGAGCCTGCAATGAAAGTCTTTAATATGTATTTTGAAATTCCCTATTCAGAATATATCGCTAATGGAATTGTCGTTATTGCTGTTTTGGGATTGATAGTTATGATTGGTGTTGCCACAAGGATATTTTTACTTAATAAGATTTTTAGTGTTGGAGAAAAAATTGTATATAGACTTCCCTTGGTTAATAAAATTTATTTAGCGACAAAAGAAATTAGCAATGCATTCCTAGGGCAGCGCAGAGGTATATTTTTAAGAGTAGTATTGGTAGAATATCCAAGAAAAGGAATTTATGCTATAGGGTTTATTACCTCCGAAAGCATAGGTGAAATCCAGCAAAAGACAAACGAAGAAGTTGTGAATGTATTTGTTCCTACAACCCCAAACCCAACCTCAGGTTTTCTTTTATTGGTTCCCAAAAAAGAAACAATTGCTTTGGGTATGTCAGTAGAAGAGGGTATGAAGCTGGTTGTTTCAGGCGGTGCTGTATCGCCGCCCAATAGAGTAAATTAAAGTGTGGCTATTGTAACTACTAAAGCAGTAGTTTTAAGGACGAAACATTTTAGAGAGACAAGTCTCCTTGTGAGTATCTTTACCCTAGATTGCGGTAAGATACAAGGCCTCATAAAAGGGATACGCTCGAAGAATTCTAAATACCAAAGTAGATTACAACCATTGACGTTAAATAAGGTAGTCTTTTATCAAAAGAAAAAAAGCGATCTACATCTAATTACTCAATGCGAGTTGGTTGAGCAATTTAAGGCATTACACCAGGATTTAGACAAAATGGCCTATGCTAGTTGCTGTGTGGAATTAATAGATCAAATAATGCAGGCTGAAGATGAAAACAAGGTACTCTTTGAACTTTTAGTTGATACCCTAAAGCAGATGTGTGTTAAATCTAATCCAGATATGGTATATATGGTATTTCAGATTCGGCTTTTGGGTTTATTAGGATACATGCCGCAATTAAAATTTTGCGCCAATTGCGGGAGAAAACTTGCAGAAGCATTAAATTTCAGCTCTTATTTTGGTGGACTCCTTTGTGCGGGTTGCACAAATAAAGATGCAGAGGTAATGCCTATTTCAAAGGGGGCTTTGGCTTCCATGGTTCATATAGGAGGCAAGGACTGGGGAGGCATAAAGCGTTTCCAGCTTACGCAAAAAATCTCCCAGGAATTAAAAGAGCCCATAGAGAAGTTTATCAAAACACAAACCCAGACTGAATTAAAAAGTCTAGATTTTATTGAGAAATTAAAAACATGAGCGATAAAATACAAAAATTAGTTTCACTTTGCAAAAGAAGGGGATTTATCTTTCAAGGCTCTGAGGTCTACGGAGGCCTTGGGAGTGTATGGGATTATGGTCCTTTAGGGGTAGAACTTAAAAATAATATCAAGTGTGCCTGGTGGAAGAAAAATGTTTACCAAAGGGATGATGTAGTTGGCATGGACGCATCTATATTGATGCATCCTGAAGTTTGGCGTGCTTCAGGTCATGTGGAAGGTTTTACAGATCCTTTAGTTGAATGTAAATCTTGTAAAAAACGTTTTAGAATAGATATGCTGAAGACGTCGAAAAAAAATGATAAAAAACTTTGCCCTGACTGTGGGAATGCGATTGATGTAAAGGTCAACCCTCCGAGATTATTCAACTTGATGTTTAAAACTCATATTGGCCCTGTGGAAGATGAAAGTTCAATAAGTTACCTAAGACCTGAAACAGCCCAGGGTATATTCGTGAATTTTGCCAATGTATTAGTGGCCTCAAGAAAGAAACTTCCCTTTGGTATCGCGCAAACTGGGAAAGCTTTTAGAAATGAAATTACAACCGGAAACTTCATTTTCAGGACAAGGGAATTCGAACAAATGGAAATGGAATATTTCGTAAAACCTAAAGAAGCAGATAAGCACTTTGAATACTGGGTAAATGAGAGGTACAATTGGTATATTAATTTAGGTATAGGAAAGAAAAACTTAAAGATAAGACCACATTCCAAGGATGAATTAGCCCATTATGCAAAAGCATGTTCGGATATAGAATACCAGTTTCCTTTTGGTTGGTCAGAGTTGGAAGGAATAGCCAACCGAGGAGATTTTGATTTGCGTCAACACTCCAAATCTTCAGGTGAACAGTTAGATTATTTTGATGATGAAGAAAATAAGCGTTACCTTCCCTTTATCATTGAACCATCCGGTGGGGTAGATAGAAGCGTTTTAGCATTTCTTACGGATGCATACACAGAAGAAAAGGTCAAAGGTCAAACAAGGGTGGTATTATCTTTACATAAAGATTTGGCCCCAGTTAAAGTTGCAGTATTGCCATTGCTTAAAAATCGTCCTGAGATTGTAAAACTAGCCAAGACAATAGCAGCCAATTTACGTAAAGATTTTGTCATTACTTATGATGATACTGCTGCAATCGGCAAGCTTTATCGTAGGCAGGATGAAATAGGTACACCTTTTTGTATAACAGTAGATGTAGACTCACTTAAAGATAAAAAAGTAACCATCAGGGATCGCGATACAATGAAACAAGATAGAATTGCAGTGAATAGAATAGCTCAATATTTAAAGGAGGCTTTGTAATATGGCGCGCAAATACGTGTACTTCTTCGGTGGTGGAAAAGCAGAAGGAAATAGCAAAATGAAAAGTGTATTAGGCGGCAAGGGGGCTAACCTTGCTGAGATGACTAATATAGGAATCCCCGTTCCTCCAGGATTTACCATTACTGCTGGAGTTTGCGATTATTACTATAAACATAGAGAAAAGTATCCTTCAGGCCTAAGGCAACAGATTGAGGCAAATATTATAAAGCTTGAGAAGGTAATGGGGTCAAAATTCGGAAGTAGTGAAAACCCACTTTTGGTTTCAGTTAGAAGTGGTGCGGCTGTTTCAATGCCTGGCATGATGAATACTGTTTTGAACCTTGGCCTTAACGATGAATCAGTTAAGGGTTTGGCAAAAAAGACAAAGAATGAACGTGTTGCCTGGGATGCATACAGGCGTTTTATTGATATGTTTGGCAATGTGGTTATGGGTGTTGACCATGAACATTTTGAAGCAAGGCTTAGTGCTGTTAAGAAAAAATACAAGGCAAAGCAAGATACTGATCTTACAGCAGCGCAGCTTAAGGAAGTTGTTTCAGAATACAAGAAGGTGTATAAGAAACATGTCGGGAAGCAATTTCCTAATAATGCACGCCAACAATTAACAGCGTCGGTAAATGCTGTGTTTGGTTCCTGGAATACAAAACGCGCGGTAACATATCGAAGGATTAATAAGATTACAGGACTCCTAGGTACGGCAGTCAACGTGCAGGCCATGGTATTTGGCAATATGGGTGATACCTCAGCAACGGGTGTAGCCTTTACCCGTAACCCCTCTACAGGTGAAAATGCATTCTTTGGTGAATTTCTCATAAATGCACAAGGTGAAGATGTAGTGGCCGGAATAAGGACACCAGAACCAATCAGTGATCTCAAAAAAGAGATGCCCAAGGTTTATGCTCAGCTAGATGGTATTCGAAAAAGACTAGAAAAACATTACAAAGATGTACAGGATGTTGAATTTACTATTCAGGAAGGTAAGCTTTTTATGCTGCAGACACGAACTGGAAAACGCACAGGTGTTGCAGCAGTGAAAATTGCATACGATATGGTGAAAGAGAAAATGATTTCCCCTAAAAAGGCTTTAATGCGCATTGAAGGTGAGCAGTTAAATCAATTACTTTTTCCCATATTTGATCCGAAGGCAAAATCTGCCGCAACAGTAATAGCAAAGGGTTTGCCGGCCGGTCCAGGGGCAGCGTCTGGGCATGTAGTATTTACAGCTGATAATGCTGAAAGCTGGAAGAAGAAAGGTAAAAAAGTTATCCTTGTAAGGCACGAGACTTCTCCTGAAGATGTTGCTGGTATGGATGCCGCAGAAGGTATTTTGACATCCACAGGTGGCATGACTTCACATGCAGCTGTAGTTGCCAGAGGATGGGGTAAGTGTTGCATAGCAGGATGCAGTGCTTTAAATATAAATTATAGTAAAAAACAAATAAAAGTTGCTGGTAAGGTAATTAAAGAAGGAAGTTTTATTTCTTTAGATGGTTCAACAGGGGAGGTTATGCTAGGTAGCATAAAGGCTACATCCAGTCCGGTTATCTCCGGTGTTGCCTATGACAACGCATCAGCAAAAAAAGACCCTATTTATAAAATGTTTTGCCAGGTGATGAAATGGGCAGACGAATATCGCAAAATCAATGTACGCACAAATTCCGATACGCCAAAAGACTCAATGATAGCAAGAAAACTTGGCGCAGAAGGCATTGGTCTTACCAGGACTGAACATATGTTTTTTGAAGGCGAGAGAATTTGGGCTGTACGAGAATTTATATTAGCAGGAGATTCAAAGGCAAGAGAGAAGGCATTAAAAAAACTACTGCCTTATCAGCGCAAGGATTTTGAGGGTATATTCAAAGAGATGGACGGCCTACCTGTAACGATCAGACTCCTGGATCCACCCTTGCACGAATTTTTGCCCAGCGATAAAGCAGGGGTAACGGAAATGGCTAAACGCATGAAGATTTCATCTAGTAGGGTTGTAGAGCTTATTAAAAGCTTGCATGAAATGAATCCCATGCTTGGTCATCGAGGATGCAGATTATCAATTACCTATCCAGAGCTTTGTGTTATGCAGACCACGGCAATTATTGAAGCAGCCTGCAATATGGCAAAAAAGCGCATCAAGGTCTTACCTGAAATCATGATCCCGCTTATCGGCACGAAAGAAGAATTTGATTACCTTGAGGCAATTGTTCGTAAAATAGCTGATGCAATAATTAAAAAATCTAAATCAGCTGTTAAATATACAGTGGGTACCATGATTGAAATACCACGTGCTGCTATTACAGCTGATAAGGTTGCAGAGAATGCAGAGTTTTTCTCCTTTGGGACGAATGATCTTACGCAGATGACTTTTGGCTATAGTCGTGATGATGCAGGTGTTTTCTTGCCGCACTATATAGAAAAAAAGATGCTTGCAGATGATCCCTTTAGGACAATAGACCAAGAGGGAATAGGGCAACTTATAAAGATGGGTATAGAACGAGGTCGTAATACCAGGAAGGACTTGAAGGTCGGAATTTGCGGAGAACATGGCGGAGACCCGCAATCTGTTGAATTCTGCCATGGCGCTGGAATGAACTATGTAAGCTGTTCTCCCTTTAGGGTGCCTGTTGCAAGATTAGCAGCAGCACAAGCAGTTATTAAAGATAGGGAAGGAAAATGACAGAACCAATAAAGTTGTATTTTAAAGACATCAAGAATGTACCGCTCCTAACAGCTGAAGAAGAGATAAAATTAGCGAGTTTAATAAAAGAGGGAGACGATAACGCCAGGCAAAAAATGATCCAGGCGAATTTACGCCTTGTTATAAACATTGCTAAAAGATACCGTCATTTCGGAGTTTCCTTAATGGATTTAATAGAAGAAGGAAACTTAGGGTTAATGAAGGCAGTTACAAAATTTAACCCTAAAAAAGGTTTTAGGTTCAGCACTTATGCTAGCTGGTGGATACGTCAGTATATTAACAGGGCATTGGCCAATCAGGCAAAGATTATAAGAATACCTGTATATTTGGTAGAGTCAATATTAAAGTATAAAAAATGCGTAGAGGAACTGAGTCAAAGATTAAAAAGAAAACCCACATACCCAGAAATTGCAAGAAAGATGAAAATGTCAACTGAAAAGGTTAAATTTGTAAGTAGCTTGATAACCAAGGTCACTTCCCTTGAAACACCAGTTGGAGAAGGTGAGCGCGGTCAGTTTCAAGATTTATTAGAAGACGAAGCAGCAGTATCTCCCGATGGTGAAGTAACGCAGTTTTTTAGACATGAAAGGATATGTGAAGTTTTAGAAAAGATGAAACCGCGCGAGAGAGATGTTTTAGTTTTGCGATATGGCTTAGAAGATGGCATAAAACGCACATTGGCTGAAACAGCAAAGCATTTTGGTATTACAAGAGAAAGGGTAAGGCAGATTGAATCTGGAGCATTAAGAAAACTTAAAAAGACTCTGATTGCACAAGGAGAGGTTATATAAAATGTCAGAAGAAAATTTCAAAAGCTTAAGGAAGACTATACGCGATGTTCCCGATTTTCCAAAAAAAGGAATTATCTTTAAGGACATAACAACGCTTTTAAATGATGCAGAAAAATTTAATGAAGCATTAAGCGTTTTATGTGAAAGATATAAAGATAAACAAATAAGTCAAATTGTAGCCGTTGAAGCAAGGGGTTTTATTTTTGGAAGTGCCTTAGCAGCATTATTAAAAACAGGTTTTATCCCAGTTAGAAAAAAGGGGAAATTACCTGCTGCTACTTATGAGGCAACGTATAACCTCGAATACGGGACTGATACATTAGCTATCCACCAAGATGCAATTAAGCCAGGAGAGAAAGTCTTAATAGTGGATGATTTACTTGCTACCGGTGGAACGATTAGCGCAGTAATTGATTTAGTAAATAAACTTCAAGGTAAAATTGTAGAAATTGCATTTTTGATAGAATTGGAATTTCTAAAAGGACGCCAACGCCTAGATGGCCAGCGCGTCTTTTCCATGATTAAATATTAAACGCGCCTGTAGCTCATTTGGATAGAGCGGGGCCCTCCTAAGGCCCGTCTGCGGGGGGTTCGAATCCTCCCAGGCGCACTAGTTAAAAATGATAGACTTACATACACATACATTACTCAGTGATGGAGCGCTCCTACCAAGTGAATTGGCAAGGCGCTATGAGGTCTTAGGTTATAAGACAATTGCCATAACCGATCACGTCGATGGGTCCAATATTGACTTTGTAGTACCTCGAGTGGTTTCAATATGTGAAAAACTAAACAGCGTTTGGAAAATAAAACTTATTCCAGGCATTGAATTGACTCATGCGCCACTTGAACATTTTGAAGAGTTGATTAAGTATGCGAGATCTCAAGGAATAAAACTAGTTGTTGTCCATGGTGAAACTCTCGCAGAACCAGTAATTTCCGGTACTAATGAAAAAGCCCTGGAATGCGATATTGATATCCTTGCCCATCCAGGATTAATTTCTTTTGGAGATGCACAAAAGGCTGCTAAAGAAAACATATATCTGGAAGTTACAACAAGAGCTTTACACGATAGAGCAAATACACATGTTATCAGAATGGCAAAGCAAACAGGTGCAAAACTTGTTTTGAACTCTGATGTCCACCAGCCAAAAGATTTACTTCCTTTACGAAAAAGAGAAAAAGTAGCAGCGAGGTATGGTTTAAATAAAACGCAACAAGAAAAACTCTTGAGCAATGCCGAAGAGTTATTGCAGAAAATAGCAAAAAACTAAAGTGCTTTTTGCTTGACTTTAATGCTAAATTATAGTATATAGAAAGGTTAAGGAGGAAAAAAATGAAAAAAGTTATTATATATATAATGGTAGTAAGTTTTTTTAGTATTTCCTTAACAGGCTGTGCAGCATTTCAGAAAAAGGCCAGCACAGAAGGACCCTATGTGACCCCTGAATCTATGGGGGTTTCCAGTAGCTTAAAGTTTGATGATGTACCCATACCAGCAGGTTTTAAGATAGTAGATAGCGATTCGTTTACTTTTCAAAACAGAGATTTAAGGATAGGGCTTTTGCGATATACGGGCAGGGTAAGCGGAGACCAGACGGTAAGTTTCTACAAAGAAAACATGCCTATGTATAACTGGAGCCTTATAAATATAGTTGAATATGGCAGGCGAATTATGAATTTTGAAAGAGCTGGACAGAGCTGTATAATTACTGCAGAACCTTCAAGCTTTTATACAATTTTGACTATTGCTGTAGCCCCAAGGGCAACTGCTCCCATGAAGGAAGAAGCAAAGGAATATAAAGAATATAAAGTTGTTAAATAGGATTTTCGTAACAATAAGAACTGTAAATAGTTAGGGCAAAAACTTAGAAATTTATCTTGACAAAATTGACCCCATATGATATAAAAACAAGTTAATAATACAATAACACCGCACGATACTTTTAATAAGGCAAAAAAGGAGGTGAAGTTCTAGGCAGCCAGAAAGTATCACACAAAAGGTGTTATTTAAGCTAGAAGATGATCCCGTGAATTCACAAAATTATACACCTTAAGAATAACATTAGTGAATTCCATATAACTATAAATCTAAATTGATTAACAGTATTAAATAGGACAAAAGGAGGCACGATAAATGGGTAAGAAAACAGCAATGATTGCTGCCATATCAATGGCAATTCTCCTTGCCCTCCCTGCCTATGCTGAGGTCCAAAACATAAAGATTAGTGGAGATGCAACTGTTAGATCTCTTTTTAGAGACAACTATGATTTAGATGCAGATAATGATGATAGTCACCCTGATAATTATTTCATGCATTCATTAGGGTTGAATGTCCTTGCAGATCTAACAGACAATGTGGGTGCTACTGTAAGATTGGTCAGTCAGAGAGATTGGGATAATAGCAATAACTCTACTACCGGTACGTCAGATGAAGAATTTGACGTAGATCTTGATCTTGCATATGCCACATTGAAAGAAGTAATCTATGCTCCGCTGACTTTACAAATAGGTCGTCAAGATATATGGCTTGGCAATGGTTTTATCGTTGGCGCAAAACTCTTGGATTTTAATAGTACTATAAGCGCTAATGAATACACTGAAACCGCTGCCTTCGATGCGATAAGGGCTACATTGGACTACAATCCAATAACGCTTGATCTTATCTACTCAAAGGTAGATGAAAATACTACCACCACTACTGACGACGTGGACCTGTATGTCATAAATGCAGGCTATAGACAAGATGCTTACAATGCTATAATTGAAGCGTATGTGGTTACCAAGATAGACGATGGTCCTCAACTGCAGGAATTTCCAGCTAATGCCAATGAAACAGATACTCAGACCAATAAAGTCTATACCTACGGTAGCCGTGTAAACTTAGACCCAAGAGATAACCTTACCTTGGCTGGAGAGGTAGCATTCCAGTATGGTGATTATTCCCAAGTTGCAAATACGGCAACCACCGTAAGGTCTCGTAGGGCCTATGCTTTAGATTTGATGGGTGAATATCGCTTCCCCCAAAATCAATGGAAGCCAAAACTTGCATTGGAGTATATTGTCTATTCAGGAGAACAAAACACTGCTGATGCAGATACAGGTGATTGGAATGCCTGGGATGCTGTCTACAGAGGGAAATTTGACACAGCCATCAGAGAATTCCAAAACTACTACTATGAAACGGTTGATCGTTGTGATGGCAATGGTGACACCACAGAAGTAGATATGGATTCTGGTCTTACAAACCAACGTCAATTACTTCTTAAGGGAACTATATACCCCTTGAAGCAACTGACTGTTGAGGGCACACTAGCTTGTTTTTGGCTTGATCAGCGTGCAAAGACAGGACAGGATACAAAAGATATAGGTAATGAATTAGATTTACTGTTAACCTACGATTACAGCGAAGATTTGTCATTCAACCTTCTGGCAGCATATTTTATGCCAGGCTCATATTGGACTGATGACCAAAATGATAAAGCACTTGATGTCGTAGGTAGTATGAAGTTAACATTTTAATTAAAGGAGGATGGATAAGATGGGTAAGACGTTAACATTGATTTGCGTTCTAGTAATAGTCGTCGCCCTCGCTATGCCAGCCTACGCCGAAGTCCAAAACGTAAAGGTTAGTGGAGATATGGCAGTTAGATCGCTTTACAGAAACCAACTTGACTTGGATAAAGATAATGCTACTGAAAATCCAGAGACATATTTCATGCAGTCAGTTGGGTTGAATGTAGACGCAGATTTAACTGATAATGTCGCAGCCAGTGTCAGATTAGTTAATCAGAGAGATTGGGATAACAATTCCTCTGGTGCAGCTACATTTGACGTGGATATGGATTTAGCATATGTGACATTAAAAGAAATGATTTATGAGCCATTAACCTTGAATGTTGGACGTCAGGATTTATGGTTTGGTAGAGGGTTTATCATTGGCGCAAACATACAGGATTTCAACAGTGATTCTATAAGCGCTGATGAATACACTGAAACAACAGCATTCGATGCAATCAGAGCAACTTTAGACTACGCTCCATGGACCATAGATGCTATTTATGCCAAGGTTGACGAAAACAACGTCGCCACAAATGATGACATAAATCTCTATGGTGCTAATGTAGGCTATGTCTTTGATTCATACAATGCTGAAGCTGAAGCCTATTGGTTCAGCAAGATTGACTCTGCAACAGCAGATGTCAACACCAAAAAGGTTCACACCTTTGGTTTAAGAGGTAGCTTAGAACCCCTAGAAAACTTATCTATGGGTGCTGAGGGTGCAGTCCAGATAGGTGATTATTCCGATGGTCAAGTCAGCAATAGAACTATCAGGGCCTATGCCTTTGATGCTTATGCTGGCTACAAATGGCCAGAAGTTACCTGGTCACCAACATTAGATGTAGAATGCATCTATCTAACAGGTGAGAAAAGTGTTGGTCCTTACACCGATAAATGGAATGGTTGGGATGCCATGTATAGAGGAAAGTTTGACACCGCAATACGCGATTACCAAAACTGGCTTTATGCGACTGCAGCAAGGGCAACCGAAGTCGCTCAGACAGAATGGGATCAAGATAGCGGTATGTCAAACCAGGTTTCTCTGTTGATTAAAGGTAGTGTTATACCGATGGAAGATGTGGTATTAAATGCTACCTATGCCCATTTCTGGGCCAATGAAACCGGTTCTTTTGCAGAAGGTGATCTTGTAAAAGATGATGATATCGGTAATGAATTAGATCTTCTTTTGACCTATGACTATACCGAAGACGTATCTTTTGGCGTATTAACTGCTCTTTTCTTCCCAGGAAGCGCATATCCGAATGGCCAAGACGATACAGCTGCAGACGTTGTAGGTTCTATGAAAATTGTATTCTAAGGCTATTACATCGTAGTAGAATTAAAAAGCCCCTGGGTATAATTCACTCAGGGGCTTTTTTATGAAGGAGAGTTTCATGAAAAGGGATAACTTTACTACAGAAGAACCTTGGCGCGTTTTTCGTATTATGGGAGAGTTTGTAGAAGGGTTTGATGTACTTTCAAAGCTAGGACCGGCTGTGTCTATATTTGGTTCATCAAAATCCAAGAGAAACGATAAATACTATAAGATTACACAGGAAGTAGCCTCACGACTCGTAAGGGCAGGGTACACCGTAATTACAGGTGCAGGTTCTGGAATAATGGAGGCAGCCAATAGAGGGGCTATGAAAGCCAAGGGAGAATCAGTAGGACTTAATATACAAGTACCCATTGTCCAAAAACCTAATAAATATATAACCACGTTACTTGAATTTAAATATTTCTTCTGCCGGAAAGTTATGTTTGTAAAATATGCAAAGGCATTTGTAATATTGCCGGGCGGTTTTGGGACGATGGATGAACTTTTTGAATCATTGACGCTGGTACAGACGCAGAGAATAGATCCTTTTCCGGTAATCCTTATTGGCAGTGATTACTGGAAAGGTTTAATAGACTGGATGCGCAAGTCGATGTTGAAGAAAAAACGCATAGATTCAAAAGACCTTAACATTTTTACTGTATTAGATAAAGCAGAGGATGTTGTTCCTGCCATAGAGCGTTTCTACAAAAAACAATGAAGCTTTCCTTTAAAATTTTAATCTTAATTTTATTGTCGATTATTTTTTTAATATCCGCATTTTTGTTTTTCCCGGGATATTTTTCTCAAAGCATATTAAGTAGTTTGTTTAATATGCCCGTTACCGTCGGTGAGACACATATAGATTTTGGCAAAAAAGCCTTGATAATAGATGGAATTAAATTAAATAAACCTTCAGGATATATTACAAAAGCCAGTGTTGATTTTATCAATACCGATATATACTTAGAAGATATAACTATATACAGCCAAAAAGATCCTTCCTACGAACATCAAAAACCAATCTTTAAAGCTGAGTCAGCAACTTTTAATGCGCCACCTCTTTTTGTGCTTTTGGCTACTAGGGTGATGGACTCTGCTGAGCTAAATAAACCCTTTATTCAATTTACAAAGGCCAGAGATAAGAAAATAGAGTTTACTGGCACCTCAACGCCACATCGTGGAGGACTGGAATATGGGCCATCAAGACTTTATAAAACATTACCCACCAGAAAATTAATTATTCGTGATGGAAGGGTGAGTTTTACTGACTTTTTTGTTTCAAAAAAACCTGTTATTACAAATTTATCAGAAGTAGATATTTCTTTAAGCATACATCGACCCATGACTCAAAGTTTTGAGGCTACAATAGATGGTTTTGCAACTTTAGAAAACCCTTCTCCCGGGAGAATAAGAATAAGAGGCAAGGCCAAGCCTTTTGTTGTGCGCCCTGATTACGATTTAAAAATAACAGCACGCAATATTGATCTGTTGCAATTTTTACCCTATTATCAAAAGAAGTGCCCTGTTTTAGTAAAACAGGGGCGAATAAATTTAGAAGGAAAATTTTTTGTAAAAAATGCAGTGCAGAATTCATATTATAAGGTAGAAACATTTAGCTTATTTGTTGAGCCTAAAAGGGCAAGAGGTTTTGCTGATAATTTATTAGGAATACCAATAGCTTCGTTAGTTGCTGCTTTGGAAACTGGCAAAGGACAAATAGTTCTAGATTGTTATGCAAGAGGGTCTTTGAAACATCCTAAATTTTCACCGGGACCTATTTCACAAGAACGGATAATTTCAGCAACAGTCGATATTTTAAAACGAGGGTTAGATTTTTTGAAAGGACTTTAAAAAATGAAATACACAAAAAAACCAAAGTATAAACTTGCTCCTTCAAAGACTTTCGTTAAAAAAGAAAAAGAGCCCACTGCAGAGGAAATTTACAAAGAGGCCTTAAAAGGTAGAGCCAGGAGGCGACGTTAGATAATGGCTAAAGTAAGGGTCCATGTTTTGATTTCAGGGCTGGTACAAGGAGTTTTCTTTAGATATACCGCTAAAACAGAAGCCGAAAAACTAAATATCACCGGCTGGATTAGAAACCTTCCCAATAATAAGGTAGAGGCAATATTTGAGGGTAATAAAAAAGGAGTTCAGCAAATAATTGATTGGTGCCATCAGGGACCATATGGAGCAGTAGTTAGAAATGTTGATGTAACCTGGCAGGAATATTCAGGAGAGTTCGGGGAGTTTTTGATAAAATAGGATTAGTAGCTTTTTTGTCCATTTAGATATTCCGGTGCCACGTTTATATAATCCTCAAATTCAATACTACTAAAGATTAGTTCTTTTACAGCTTTTATTCTATCGTCGATATAAGGATGTGTACGCCAATGCGTTTTAGGTTTTATTGGTTTTTCATAATTAATCTGGCGTAATTTTTCTAAGACAGTTAATATTGCCTTTGTGTTAAATCCCGCCCCTTTTGCATATTTTACCGAAAGCCTATCAGCTTCAAGTTCATCTTCTCGTGAGTAAGACATCATCAATTCATTTATAGCCGCATATGCCTTTCTTCTAGATACTGGATCGGAATCCATCCTGCCAATAAGTAGCAAAAGTGCAGTATATCCAATTGAGCCACGTGATCGTTTCGGGTGATGTTTGGCGGTGATATGGCCAATTTCATGAGCTAGTACTGCAGCAATTTCGTCGTCGCTTTCTAGTTTATCTATGAGCCCCTTGAATACATAGACATATCCACCGGGTAGGGCAAATGCATTTATGTGTTTGTCAGACAACACTTCAAAATGATAGGAGAGATCCTTCCTATCAGAAACAACCGCCAGTTTTTGACCAATGTTAGAAATCCTATTTTGTAACTGCCAGTCATCCACGCTCTTGAATTTTTTCTCAACACTTTTTGATATGGCACGCCCCTTTTTAATCTCCTTCTCCCGACTCATAATAATATCTTCCTCTTTGCCAGTTGCAGGATTGTATTCTGTGGCACAACCTGATAGTGAGAGACTCACAAAGATTATGGCACAAAACACATAGAAAATAAAAAGCAAAAAAGATTTTTTCATAATCACTATTATACCATAGAATTTTTTACTTGCAAAATAATTTAGCGCAAGATACAATAATAGCAAAGGAGGTGAAGATATGGTACTTAGACTTTTGAAAAAATTGGCAAAGAAAGGCAAGAAACGGCTAGGGTCGGCTAAGAAAAGAAAGCCTAAAAAAAGGCAGGTGAAGAGAACCAAGGCAAAGCGCAAAGTTAAAGCAAGAACAAGCCCAAGAAAAAAAACTGTAGCTAAACGAAAAAGAAAACCCGTTGCTAAAAAAAGGCCTAAAGCCAAAAAAACAACAAAGAGAAAAGTAGCAAGGCGTACCGTTAAGGCAAAAAAAGCAAAACCCAAAAAGGCAAGTCCAAAAGCTAAAAGACTAACAGCTGTTTCACCAGAAGCTGGACTCCAAGAAGTTGGAAAGATTACCCACTATTTTCCTCATGTTAACGCGGGCGTCATGATAGCTTCTAAGCCTATATCCACAGGGGATACGCTGTATATAAAAGGACACACCACAGACTTCAAGCAGAATGTAACATCTATGCAGGTAAATCATGTGCCGATACAACAAGCCAAGAGAGGAGATGAGATAGGCCTTTTGGTTAATAAAAGAGTTAGGCATGGAGATAAAGTATATAAATTATAAGTTATGAAAATAGGCCTTGTTAGCGACACCCATGGAAACATCACCTTGTTGAAAAAAGTTTTAAACGTTCTCAGAGAAAAAGAAAAAATATCTTTGTTAGTTCATCTAGGCGATGACTTTGATGATATTAAATTTGCGGAAGACTCGCAAGGGGATTTCATGAGAATCCCTGGAGTATTCAGCAGTTATTATTTTGACCCTGGAATTCCCAATAGATTAATAAAAGAATTTGGGGAATTCAGGATTTTATTTACCCACTCCCCCAAGCCACACCCCAATGATCTACCCACAGATTTAAAGCTAGAAGATGCAGTTAAGAAAAGGCAAGCAGATGTAGTTTTTTACGGCCATACACATATTCCAAAGGTTGAAATTAAAGATGGCCTTTTATGGGTTAATCCCGGACATCTAAAACCTGAAGATAAAAAGGGATCTCCGCCTACATACGCAACAGCAGTTTTTCAGAAAGGCAAAATCAAAATCGATATAAAGAATGCCTTAGATAACACTTCCGTCGAGCAATTTACATACATACCTTAAAGAAACATTTTTTTACATTGGGTTTTGAGAGCCTCTATAGCCTTTGTCTATTTTGGTAATGTCAATTAAATTGTGTAAATTCCTTTAAGGGTTTATCCTCCCACTT
>CAZCCH010000013.1:0-38613 GCA_964497315.1 uncultured Planctomycetia bacterium | reverse complement strand
AGTCAACGATATCTTTAAAACTCAATTTGGGTAACATTTAATGTGAGTCAATTCGGCCGGGGCATAATATATTGACAAATAACATATAATTATGCTACACTAACCTCGCTATGTCTGCTAAGGAAGCTAAAAAGACTAATAAAACTATAAAGATAAAAGAGGTTAAAATACGCAGACAATGGAAGATTAATCCAAAAACCAAGGTTGTGGAATCATCTAAAAAGTATTGTCGTAGGAAGGCAAAAAAAGAGTTAAAAAAACAAACAAAACAAGAGGATATATCATGAAAAAGAATATTTTAAGATTGGGATTACCCAAGGGGAGCTTGCAGGAATCTACCTTTAGGATGTTCCAGAAGGCAGGTTTTAATGTCTCTTCGTCCGATAGGTCATATTTTCCTGCAATAGACGATAATGAAATTGAGCCTGTCTTATTTAGGGCCCAGGAGATGTCCCGGTATGTAGAAGAAGGTATTGTAGACTGTGGCATAACAGGCAATGACTGGGTTATTGAAAATGGTTCTGATGTAGCGAAGGTCTCTGAGTTGATTTATGCAAAGCAAGGCCTAAGACCTGTCAAGTGGGTTTTGGCTGTGCCGAATAATTCAAAGATACGTTCTGTAAAGCAATTAAAAGGCAAAAGGATTGCCACAGAACTTGTAAATGGCACAAAGAAGTATTTAAAAAAGAAGAAGGTCTCAGCCGAGGTGGAATTCAGCTGGGGTGCTACGGAGATTAAACCAGGTGCTGGTTTTGTAGATGCCATTGTGGAATTGACTGAAACAGGAAGGTCTTTGAAGGCAAACAATTTAAAGATTATTGATACAATTTGTGAGTCAACTACACAATTTATAGCAAATAGACAATCATACAAAAATGCCTGGAAGAAGAAAAAGATAGAGTCTATATGCCTTTTGTTAAACGGTGCAATAGTGGCTGAACAAAAGGTAGGCCTTAAGATGAATGTTTCACAGAAAAACCTTAAGCAGGTCTTAGCTTGTTTACCGGCTATGAAGACCCCGACTATCTCTAATTTAAGCAAAAAAGATTGGTGTGCGATAGAGACGATTATAGATGAGACTGAAGTTAGGAAGCTCATTCCTAAATTAAAACAAAAAGGTGCACAGGGAATTATTGAGTATCCTTTGAACAAAGTTATTTATTAAGAAGGAGAGCGTAATCATGCCTTGCGGTAAGAAAAGAAAAAGACACAAAATGGCGAAACACAAAAGAAAGAAAAAACTACGTAGCTCAAGACACAAGAAGAAAAAAGGATAAGTCTTTTGAATCTTAGAAAACTAATATCTTCCATTTTGATTGTCGGTTGCATAGTGGTATTCTCACCTATTGTGCTAGAGGCTAAAGAAGAAACATCTACTGAAGTGCCTCCCTTTGAATTAATTTCTCGGGAAAACCTATCTAAATCATATGCCCATTATACGATGGGTTTGCTTTATGATAATGAAGGAAAACCCAAAGAAGCCATAGCAGAATACCTTAAAGCGTTAGAGTATAATTACAGATCAGCAGATATCCACCTAAAGCTTAGCGTTGATTACCTAAAAATAGGTGAATACAACAAGGCAATTAAGCAACTAAAGACAGCTGTAAATGTTACCCCCCAAGACAGGAGGGTTTTTCATCTTTTAGCTTATCTATATACTGCAATGGGAAAGTATGATAAGGCAGCCTCAACGTATGAAAGCATCTTAGAGCTTAACCCAGAGGATGCCACCTCTTCAGCTGCTTTGGCTGAACTTTATCTAATACAAGGGAAAACTAAAGAGGCCATATCTAGTTATGAAAGGATGGCTGAAGAAAACCCAAATTCAGATTTCGCTTATTTTAAACTTGGTATCATATGTGCACAATTACAAAATTCAGAATCTGCTATTAAGTACTTAAAGAAGGCCATTAACCTAAAACCAGATTATATTGAAGCGCAACTAGCATTAGCAGTTGTTTGTGAACTCTCAGGAAATCTTAAAGAGGCAGCTAGTAGCTATGCCAGGGCCATTGAAATAAACCCAAAGAATGTAAAAGTATATATACACCTTGCCTGGATTTATCTAAGTCAGGAAAAACCAAAAGAGGCAACAGCAGTACTTATGCGTGCGATAGAAGAAGACTTAGAAAGCGCAGACCTGCATTTGGTTATGGGGATGACATATTCAGCTTCTGAGGATTACCAAAAGGCAATAGAGCATTATACAAAAGCAATAGAGCTTGACTCTACACAGTCAAAGGCTTTCTTTTATCTTGGTTCTTTGCTTGAAAGAACAGGCAAAAGAGAAGAATCGAAGGTAAACTTAAAAAAAGCCATAGAACTTGATCCAACTGACTCTGATGCCTTAAATTATCTAGGCTATATGTACGCCGAAGATGGTGAAAACCTAGATGAAGCAATAGAGATGGTAAAAAAGGCCATTTCAATTGAACCTGAAAACGGTGCCTATATAGACAGCTTAGGATGGGCCTATTATAAAAAGGGCATGCTTGATGAAGCACTGATAGAGTTAAAAAAGGCAGCTAAGTTCCTAGATTCAGATGCTACAATCTTTGATCACTTAGGTGATGTGTATTCTCAGAAAAAGATGAAGGATGAAGCTAATAAGGCGTGGCAGAAATCTTTAGAACTTGATTCATCGCTAGAGGATGTTAAAGAGAAGCTAAAACGCTCCTTAGCGCCGCAGATGATTACTAACAACGCACATTAAAAGGAAAGAGAATGAAAAGACCCGATATAGACAAACTAAAAGAAACCGCTAGACTTATAAGGATAGATATCTTAAAGATGCTCTCAATTGCAGGCAGTGGACACACAGGAGGTTCTTTATCTTCTGTTGAAATATTCACAGCACTTTATTTTTATAAATTGCGTCATGACCCAAAGCGCCCTGATTGGAAAGAGAGGGATAGATTTGTTCTATCTAAAGGCCATGGTTGTCCGACACTGTATGTAACATTGGCACATTGCGGGTATTTTCCTAAAAAAGAACTTATGACTTTAAGAAAACTAGGAAGTAGGCTTCAAGGACATCCACAGAATGAGTTGCCGGGTGTTGAAATATCAAGCGGTTCCCTGGGTCAGGGTTTATCAGTGGCAAATGGAATTGCACTTTCTTCTAGGATTGATAACCTTGATTATAGAGTGTGGTGTCTTATGGGCGATGGTGAGACCCACGAAGGCCAGATATGGGAGGCTGCAATGACAGCCAGCCATTATGGGATAGATAATCTATGCGGCATTGTAGACCATAACAAATATTGCATTGATGGAAAATGCGAAGATATAATGGGCTTAGCACCTTATGCGGACAAATGGAAGGCCTTTGGATGGCATGTAATTGAAGTAGATGGCCACGACCTTGCTCAATTAATGGATGCATATGATGAGGCCTCTACTGTAAAGAAAAAACCAACTGTAATAATTGCAAATACCATAAAAGGAAAAGGTGTCTCATTTATAGAAAGTAACAACCGATGGCATGGCACTACTCCAAAAAAGGAAGAACTAGAGAAGGCACTTAAAGAATTAGGGGGATAGAAATGCTTTTGCATAAAAAGGTAGCGTTATTTTTTCAACTTCACTGGGTAAAGATTCTTATAATATTCGGTGTTATTTCACTGCTTATTCTGGCCGTTATAGGTTTATCGTCTATGGAAAGCTTCTATTTGCACCTAACGCTTGCACAACTTCCGCTGCAAATTCTTTTAGTAGCCTTGAATGCATTGATATTCGTTTATATGTATATGACAGTTTTTAGGGGTGGTTTTGCTAAATTAGAAAGAGGCCTTGTTAAAAGCGAGCATGTGAATATACATTTTGCTGATGTCATTGGAATAGATGAGGCAAAGGCAGAGGCCTGGGAAGTAGTGCACTTGATTAAGGATAGAAGAAGATTGCAGTCAATGGGGGGCAAAATCTTAAGGGGTCTTCTTATGGTGGGTCCTCCAGGATGCGGCAAGACATTACTGGCTAAGGCAGTTGCCACAGAGGCAGGCGTCCCTTTTATTTCAATGTCTGCAAGTGAGTTTACTGAAATTTTTGTTGGTGTTGGTGCAAGTCGCATGCGCAAGCTTTTTAAAAAGGCAAAGCGCCTTGCCCATGCTCATGGTGCTTGTATAGTATTTATGGATGAGATAGACGCTATCGGAAGACAGCGCTCATTTAGTTATTTGGGTGGTGGGATGGAAACAAATACCACACAGAACCAACTTTTAGTTGAAATGGATGGCTTGACCACAAAGCAAGAAGATATCATTGTAATAGCAGCTACAAATGCCTCAGAGGAAATTTTAGATCCGGCACTCCTAAGGCCAGGCAGGTTTGATAGAAAGATTTATATCGATAAACCAGACCTGGATGGAAGGGAGCAGGTTTTCAGGTATTATTTAGGAAAAGTAAAATATGATAAATCCATTGACATAGGCAGGCTTGCCAGGAGGGCAGTGTATAAAACCCCCGCTGATATAGAAAACATAGTAAAGGAAGCTGCTCTTATTGCTACCCGGAATCAAAAAAACCAGGTGACTTATAAAGAACTAAGTGAGGCCATTGAAAGAATAGAGATGGGCCTAAAACACAAAAGAAAGATGACCCCCAAAGAGAGAGAAATGATTGCCTATCATGAGGCAGGGCATCTTTTGACGTTGTATGCACTCCATCCTACAAATGATGTGTTTAAGGCATCGATTATTTCTCGACGGGGGGCACTTGGTATGGTTCAACCCCAGCCTAGAGAGGAGCTAATTACCTCAAACAGGCAGATGCTCACTGCCAATATCAAGGTTGCCCTTGGTGGTTATCTAGCAGAAAAGATAAAATTCAATACAACCTCTGATGGTGTTAGCAGTGATTTTAAGCAGGCAATGCAAACCGCCTGGGTTATGGTGTGGAGGCTGGGTATGAGTGAAAAAGGATATGTCGGAGATTACACCGTTGTACCGGAAAACCAGCTTTCAGAAAAAATGAAACAGGACTTAAACGATCAAACACAGAAGATGTTCCAGGAATGCCTCAAGGATGTTGAGGAATTATTGAAGAAGGAATCTGTTATTTTAGATAGATTTGCCAATGAGCTCTTAGAAAAAGAAGAGCTTGAATACGATGATATAGAAGCAATATTCAAAGAGTATGGTAAATCCAGAGAACAGCTTGAGAAGGAAGTAAAAGGAAAATAAATACCCCGACGTGAATTATAGAATTTTTCGCTCTAAACTTTTCTGTTTAACAATTACTACTTGTTGTACGTTACTAGTCCTTATAAGTGGTTGTGGACCCACCTATCCTAGCGGAACATTCGTTGAGTCTATTTCAAAAGTCTGCAAAGAAGAATATGGCGTTGATGTAAAGGTTAAAAAAACAGGTAAAACCTTAGGTGTTTATATTCCCCTTGAAGGATTGTTCGAGTCTTCAGTAGAGATAGATGAAGAGGCATCTTTGGATGAAATACTCTCTGGGTTAAAATTCTCACCTGAAACCTCAAGAAAGATAGACGATGTATGCATGTCAGTTTCAAGGGTGTGCTTATCAACGGATTGCCCGGTGGACTTCTATGTAGTTATTGCAGCAGACACAGAGGTTACAGGGGCACAGATAATTTTAACCAGACATGTCACAGATATAAAAAGGATTCTCACCGGCGATATATCAAGAGGGGATTTTATTCAAAGGATGCTTATGGATGTGGGCTATGACCCTACATTGAGCGCGCAGGATTTAACAAAAAATCTATTCAGGGATTTAGAGACAGAAAACCAAACCTATATTTTAAGCAAATATTTTACCAAGACAACAAACCTGCATTCGCTTTCATCAACATTTTTTCTCATCTTAAGCGAGCTGGACTTAAAAAGCCAAAAACAGTATGCGATAAAAGATATAAAAAGCGCGCGCATCTCCTATGATCAAGTACTTATGTTTTGTAAGACAGAAGAGCAATTTAGCCCAAAGCCAGGATACGAAAGGCACTCCTTTCTTTATCCGAGGGAGTTTGAAAACGAATACCTCGTTCTTTTAAATTTTTCTATATTTCCATATGCCTTTATTGAAGAATTTGTCCCATTATATTCTATTGACAAAAATGGAAAAGTAACAAGGAAAGATTTTCCTAGAAGATTTGAAGAATTCCAAGATCCAGCAACTTGGGAGGCTGAAAGCTTTTTCTTAGAAGAAGTTGAAATGCCTGACTTTCTAGCACGGCAGATTGCAAATAGAATACGGACTAAATTCCAAGAAGATAAAGACCTTGCATTAGAATTTATCCTAAACTTATCAGAAGGTAAATACGTAAAGCAATCTCTGACTTCAGTAAGTGAGTTTGAATTTAGCGTAGATTTACAACAGAGGGACTTTCCAAACCTTGCTGATAGAAACCAAAAGATGAGAGAGGCTGAAGCCGAAATCTTTAAAATTATATGCCAAGTATTGCGAAGGTATGAGTTTGATGAATTTGGAAAAGTGAAGCTAATAAATATTACCAACAATAGGAGTGAGGCTATTACCAGGGGAGAATTGTTAAAAAACTATAAACCAAGGTGGCTAAGATGGAAAAAATTCAAATGAAACCAACCAGGGATGGTTTTGGCGAAGGATTAGTGGAATTAGGAAGAAGTAAGAAAAATGTTGTGGTATTATCTGCGGATTTAACAGATTCTACAAGGGCCGGATGGTTTAAAGAGGAATTTCCTGAGAGGTTTTTTGCCTTAGGTGTAAGCGAACAGGATATGGCTAGCATGGCAGCCGGGTTTGCCCTTTCCGGGAAGGTTGCATTCGCCTGTACATTTGGAGTTTTTGCAAGCGGTCGGGCATGGGATCAGATACGGGCATCAGTTTGCTATATGGACCTTGATGTAAAAATAGTAGGTACTCACGGCGGGATCACAGTAGGTGAAGATGGTGCTACGCATCAGGCTCTTGAGGAAATAGCCTTAATGAGGGCATTGCCCAATATGAAAGTAATTGTACCCTGCGATGCGCTTGAGGCAAAAAAGGCAACAGTTGCTGCCTATGATATACCAGGACCTGTGTATATAAGGCTTGGGAGGAACAAAACTCCGACACTAACAAAAGAAAAAGATCCTTTTAAATTAGGTAAAGCAAGTATTTTGCGCAAAGGAGGAGATTTAACCATTGTTGCTTGTGGCCACATGACCTGCCGCGCTTTAGAAGCTAGTGATATTTTAAGCAAGGAAGGAATAGAGGCGAGAGTTCTAAACTTGCATACGATAAAACCTATAGACAAAAGTGCAATAATATCCGCCGCAGAAGATACAAAGGCTTTAGTTACATGCGAAGAACATACAGTTATGGGTGGTATGGGTAGTGCTGTATGCGAAGTCTTGGCTGAGGAATGTCCAGCTAGTGTAGAGATGGTTGGAGTAAGAAATAGATTTGGAGAATCTGGCGAGCCTGATGAATTGATGAAGGCCTTTGGTCTTGAATCAAAAGATATTGTAAAAGCAGCGAAAAAAGCGTTAAAAAGAAAGTGAACTCCCTTATTGTCAAGTCTCCGGCAAAACTGAATTTATATCTTAAGGTGTTAGGCAAAAGAACCGATGGATATCATGAAATAATCACGCTCTTTGAAAAAATTAACTTGTGCGATGAAATACGTTTAACTTCTAAAGCAAAAGGCATCAAGCTAAAATGCAGTGCATCAGAATTACCAAAGAACAAATTAAACCTAGCCTTTAAGGCAGCATCTTTACTGCGTGAGGCACAAGGAGTAAAGAAGGGCGTCGAGATAGAAATTAAAAAACGCATCCCTATTGCAGCAGGTCTTGGTGGTGGTTCAAGCAATGCAGCAAGCGTGCTTTTGGGATTAAACCGATTGTGGAATTTGAAGCTTAAGAGAAAGAGCTTAATGGAATTAGGCAGTAAAATTGGCGCAGATGTCTGCTTCTTTTTGTCTGGATGTAAATTTGCCATTGGAGAGGATAAGGGAAATAAAATAACCCCTTTAAAAATCTCCAACTCCTTATGGCATATAGTGATAAATCCACCTAAGGGGCTTTCAACCAAGGCTATCTATAGGGGGTTAAATTTAAGGCAAAAAACAAAATTGGACTTGACACCACGGCATTATAATGTTAAAATTTTGATTTACGCTATTAATAATAATAATATTAATATGTTAAATACCTGCCTAAGGAACAGTCTTGAGTCTGTAGCACAGAAGAAATATTCGCAAATTCGCAATATTAAGCGCAATTTAAGATCTTTTGGGTTAAAAGGGTTAATGTCAGGCAGTGGCCCCACTGTTTTTGGCATTACAGCTAACAGAGAGGAGGCGATGCAGGTAGCAGGAAAGATACGCGCTAAAATGAATGGGTGTAAGGTAGTTGTAGCAAAGACTTATTGAGAAGCTTATTTTGTTTTATGAAAGGAGGCACATCAAGTGGAAATTACTGAAGTTAGAGTCTTCTTAAAAGAAGGACCGGATAAGAAACTAAAGGCATATGCGACCATAACTTTTGACAACGCCTTTGTGGTACGCAATGTAAAAGTGATTGAAGGAAACAAAGGTCTGTTTGTAGCTATGCCCTCAAGAAAATTAAAAGACCCTTGCCCGAAATGCGGACATACCAATGCGGTAAGATCCAAATTCTGCAATGAATGCGGTAGTGCCATTCCACCAAATGCAGGCAGACTGGACGCTTCAGGCGAGGTAAACCGCCAGTCAGAGCACAGAGACATAGCTCATCCCATAACACCCGAATTCAGAGATTACCTGCAGAAAAAGGTTTTAGATGCATATCAACAGGAGAAAACAAAGACTCCCTCAGGCCCTGAGGAAGTCAATACTTTAACATAAACAACAAACCAAGACAATAATCGAAATATATTCCGAGGTTGTCTAATGGTAGGACAGCGGCTTTTGGAGCCGCCAGCGGAGGTTCGACTCCTCCCCTCGGAACTAATATAGATACTAGCTGTTTGTTGCTGGTAGGAGGCAAGTTCTCGCAAAATGGATATAAAAGAAAGAGACACAACTTGTGTTATATTAGCTGCAGGTGAAGGGACAAGAATGAAGTCCAACAGTTTACCCAAGGTACTTCATCCTATCTGCGGCAAACCTATGCTGGGTTACATTATCGATGCTGTTAAGAACGCCGGCGTTGAAAAGATAACAGTAGTTACAGGCCATAAGTCAGATTTAGTTAAAAAATATTTAGGCAAAGCGATTCAGACGGTAAAACAAAGAAGGTTGCGTGGTACAGGCGATGCAATAAACTGCACCCGAAGCCTTTTTAAAGACTATGACGGCGACTTACTTATTATATATGGCGATGTGCCATTAATAACCTCTAGCACTTTATCAAGATTGTTAAAACGACACAAATCAACCGCTGCTGCCTGTACCTTGCTCACGACTGTTTTAAAAAACCCAGCGGGATATGGTAGGATTGTAAGGGATGATGTAGGTCGTGTCATAAGGATTGTAGAAGAGCAGGACGCCTCTTTGTATGAAAAGGTGATAGAAGAGGTGAATGTTGGAACATATTGTTTTTGTGCAAAGCGCCTCTTTGGTGCACTCAAAGAAGTTGAGCCTCACAACACACAAACGGAATTTTATCTTACAGATGTACTTTCTATAATGGCCAGGGCCCAAAAAAGAATAGAGTCCGTGGTGACAGATAACTTAGATGAGATACATGGGATAAGCTCAAGGAGCGATCTTATTAAATCCCAAGGGGTAATAAGAAAAAGAACGCTAGATGATTTGATATCCGTAGGGGTTACCATAGTAGATCCCCAGACTACCTATGTTGATAATCGCGTGGTGGCAGAGCAAGATACAGTAATTCACCCGTTTACAATTTTAGAAGGAGAAGTAAAGATAGGTCAGGGGTGTTCAGTGGGACCCTTTTGCAGGATAAAAGGCAAAACCCAAATAGCAGATGATGTAGAGATTGGAAATTTCGTTGAAATTATAGATTCCACCATAGGTGCAAGAGTTAAAGTTCTAAATCATACTTATTTAGAGAAAAAGAAAGTTCCAAAAAATAGCACGGTAAGCGGTATCCCGGCTAAGATTAAAAAAAGCAAATAAATAACTAATTAAACCAAAAGGAGTGCAATAATGCCAAATGGTCAATTATTAGTGTTTGCGGGAAATTCTAACCAACCTTTAGCAAAAAAAATCTGTAAGTATTTGGGTACTAGCTTAGGAGGTGCAGTCATAGACAGATTTAGCGAAGGTGAAATTCGTGCGATGATTAAACAGAACGTACGAGGTACAGATGTTTTTATAGTCCAGTCCACATGCATGCCTACAAATGATAACTTAATGGAACTTTTGATCATGATAGATGCCCTAAAGCGGGCATCAGCAAAAAGGATTACTGCGGTTTTGCCCTATTACGGCTATGCAAGGCAAGATCGCAAGGATATGCCCAGGGTTCCAATTACCGCTAAGCTTGTAGCAAATCTTCTAACAACAGCAGGTGCGGACAGGGTTTTGACTTTAGATCTTCATGCTGGCCAGATACAGGGCTTTTTTGATATTCCCCTAGATCATCTGTTTGCTATTAATATATTTGTGGATTATTTTACAAAGAAGAAACTAAAAGATCTTGTTGTGGTCTCACCCGATGTTGGCGGTGTAAAAACAGCGCGTGCATATTCAAAAAGATTGAAGGCAGACTTAGCTGTCGTTGACAAAAGACGGCATAACGATAGAGAGACCGAGGTTATGAATATTATGGGTGAGGTTGAGGGTAAGACAGCGATAATAGTTGACGATATAGTAGCAACGGCCGGTTCTTTAGTGGAAGCAGCACAGGCCTTAAAAAGGAATGGGACAAAGGACGTGTACGCTGCTATTACACATCCAGTTCTTTCGGGACCAGCGATGGAAAGAATCAAAAAATCCAATTTAAAAGAATTGGTGATAACAGACAGCATTCCGGTTCTTAAGTCTAAAATGATAAAGAAAATAAAGGTTTTGTCTGCATCATCGCTGTTAGGTGAGGCTATAAAGAGAATTAACAGTGAAAAATCAGTAAGTTGCCTTTTTGACTAACAATAGGATGTGAAAAATGGAAAGAGTTATTTTAGAAGCATACGTGCGTAAGGAAATAGGGAAAAAGGAGAATAAGGTTTTACGAAAAGAAGGTCTGGTTCCATGTGTGATTTACAAACAGGGCGAGAAGACCCAATCGTTGTATGTAAAGAATAGAGAATTTGCTGAGAGTTTACATACTTCAGCAGGTGAAAATGTTCTTATAGATTTAAAAATCAACGAGGATGGAGGAAAACCCAAGACAAAAACGGTTATTATAAAAGAGCTCCAGCATCATCCACTAAAGACAAATGTGCTCCATATAGATTTTCATCAGATTTCTCTGCATGAAACCCTAAAGGTAAATGTTCCGATTGTTACAAAGGGTGAGGCCATTGGTGTAAAAAGAGATGAGGGCGTGCTTGAACATATCTTGTGGGAGGTTGAGGTAGAATGTTTACCTACTGAGATCCCTGAAAGGTTTGAAATAGATGTCTCTGAGTTTGAAATAGGCACTTCTAAACTTGTAAAGGATTTAACAGCTCCTGCGGGGGTTAAGATATTAACTGATCCCGAGCAGGCGGTAGTTGCTGTTGCAGCTCCGAAGGCAGTGGAAGAGGAGGTACCTGCTGAAGGTGAAGAGGCCGCAGAGCCGGAAGTAATTACTGAGAAGAAGCCCGAAGAAGAAGGAGCTGAGGAAACTGCAGAGGAGAAGCCCGCCAAGAAAGAAAAACCTGAAGAGAAGGCAAGTAAAGAGCCTGCAAAAGATAAGTGAAATGCATTATAGGGCTCGGGAATCCGGGCTTAAGATATAAACACACTAGACATAATGTTGGGTTTGAGGTAGTTAAAGAACTTGCCAAGAGGCATAGGATAAAGTTAAAAAAGAAAAGGTTCCACTGCCTGGCGGCAGAAGGCCTGATAGCAAGACGAAAAGTTATATTGGCTTTACCTGTTGAGTATATGAATTTATCCGGCTTAGCGGCAGATGAGTTAATCAAAAGTTCCAAATCAAAACTTTCCATTAGAGACATCTTGGTAGTTTGCGACGATGTAAACTTAAGAATCGGATCTTTAAGGATGAGGGCCTCCGGAGGTAGTGGAGGACATAAGGGAGTTAAGTCAATAATTGAGAAACTAGACAGTCAGGATTTTGCCAGATTGCGAGTTGGTGTAGGCGCAGAAGAAACAAGAAAGAACTTAACCAATTTTGTACTGGGTACATTTCTAAAGAAAGAAAAACCAATAATAAAAGAAACAATAGAAGAAGCTGCGGATGCATGTGAGTGTTGGCTAAAATTAGGCATAGAGCAATCAATGAATAAATTTAACAAGAGGGGACAATGAATAATTACGAAGTAACATTTATAGTAAAACCAGATTTAGATTCTCAGGCTAAGGATAGCACAATAAAGACCATTAAAGAAATAGCCGAAAAACATGGCGGTACTATTAAGGATTTAAGCGAAACGGGTAAAAAACGCCTGGCCTACAAAATTAAAAAATCGCGCGATGGTAATTGCGTCTTGGTGCAATTAGAAGCAAATCCCGAAAAAATAGTTGATATGAAAAAAGAATATGCCTTGAATGAAAACATTTTACGGACAGTCGTATTCAGGGCATAGAAGGAGGATGCAAGATGGCAAATCTTAACAAAGTTTTTCTTATAGGAAACCTAACACGAGACCCAGAGCTTAAATACGTTCCTAGTGGCACAGCAGTGGCTACTTTTGGCTTAGCGGTAAACAGAAATTATACAACCCAGACAGGTGAAAAAAAACAAGACACTTGTTTTTTGAGAATTGTTGTTTGGGGTAGGCAAGCTGAAACCTGCAATCAGTATTTGGGAAAAGGGAGCCTTGCCTTTATAGAAGGAAGATTGCACTATAGGGCATGGGAGGCAGAAGGACAAAAACGCTCTACGGTTGAGGTAAGGGCAGAAAGGGTTCAGTTTTTAGGAAGACCAAAGGCTTCGCAAGAAGGTACGGATCCAGGATCAGAAGGATTTGAGCCGGACGTAGATTCACCACAAGTACAACAGACAGACAATACAGTAGATAACCCACCATTTTAAAGATAAGGAAGAATTCATATGGCATACAAGGCAAAATTTAAATCCAGAAAACCGAGATCTAAGTTTAAATCAAGAAGGCCGTGGAGAAAGAAGGTCTGCAAATTTTGCACAGAGAATATTACTCAAATAGACTATAAAGACATGGCCAAGCTTCAAAAATTTGTTACAGAAAGAGGCAAGATCGTGCCAAGTAGGATATCAGGTGCCTGTGCGAGTCATCAGAGAAAAATTACCAGGGCCATAAAGAAGGCGCGTGCCGTAGCCCTCCTACCATTTGTTGGAGAATAAAATGCAAGTAATACTTTGTGAAAACGTAGAAAGATTAGGCAAGACTGGTGATACCGTCAATGTCAAAAGTGGATATGCCAGAAATTTTTTAATCCCAGGAAAGTTAGCCTTTGAGGCGACATCTCAAAATTTACGTGCCGTAGAAGAAATCAAGCGCAAAAAACAACTTGCTGCACAAAGAGAAAAAGATAAAGCTCAAGAGTTAGCACAAAAGTTAGAAAAAATCTCCTGCACCATACCGGTCCAAGCAGGGGAGGAGGATAAACTTTTTGGCGCGGTTACTACAGAGGATATTCAGGCAGCCTTTGAGACAGAAGGAATAAGTTTGGATAAAAAACAAATTTTACTAGATTCGCCCATTAAGCAGTTAGGGGTATACCAGGTTTTAGTTAAATTGCATCCAGAAGTGAAGGCAACCGTAAAAGTATGGGTGGTTAAAAAATAAACTGATATGACAGAACTAGGGACTTCCATAGACAAGATGCTTGAGCGTGTACCGCCACAGAATATTGAAGCTGAGATGGCGGTGCTTGGTTCTATGTTAATTGAAGAAACAGCTATAGCGGATGCCATTGAAACCCTCGAGAGATCATATTTTTATAAAGAAGCACACAGAAAGATATTCTTGAGCATTATAAACCTTTTTGATGCTAATAAGCCGGTAGATATTGTAACATTGATAGATGATTTGAAAAAGAGAGGCCAACTTGAAGAAGTTGGCGGCCCGGCGTATGTCACATCCTTAACCACGGTAGTTCCCACCGCAGCCAATATAAACCATTATGCTAAGATAGTTAAAGAAAAAGCCCTCCTTAGAAGTCTTATCACTACGGCAACACAGATTATTTCAGAAGGCTATGAATCGGATGAGGATGTAGATAAACTTATAGATAAGGCAGAGAAACTCATTTTTGAAATTACCTCAAGAAGGATAGAAAGAGATTCCCTTTCCTTAAAAGAGGTTATAAAAAGTAGCATAGAAACAATAGATGCTTTGTATCAACGAAAGGCCTCTGTTACAGGGATTCCAACGGGATTTTTGGAACTTGATGTAATGACAGCAGGTCTTCAGGCCTCTGATCTTATTGTCATCGCAGGAAGGCCTTCAATGGGAAAGAGTGCATTGGTGTGCTCAATGGCTGAACATGCTGGAATTATTGAAAAGATTCCCGTTGCTGTATTTAGCCTGGAAATGTCAAAAGACCAGCTGGTACAACGCATGCTTTGTTCGCATGCCAGGGTAGATGCCCATAAGGTAAGAACAGGTTTCCTGGCACAGTCAGATTGGCCAAAACTTACAGCGGCTGCAGGAAAATTATCTGAGGCCTCCATTTACATAGATGATACTCCTTCCATAACCGTTTTAGAGATAAGGGCTAAGGCAAGAAGGTTGAAGGCCCAGCATGATATAAAACTTATTATCTTAGATTACCTTCAGCTTATGCAGGGACCTACAGGCTCTGAAAACAGACAGCAGGAGATTTCTGAGATTTCGCGTTCACTCAAGGCTTTGGCCAGAGAATTAAAAGTGCCTTTGATTGCAGTAAGCCAGCTTTCCCGCGCTGTTGAAACTAGAACTGACCACAGGCCACAGCTTTCAGATTTGAGAGAATCAGGTGCCATAGAGCAAGACGCTGATGTAGTAGCCCTCCTTTTGCGGGAAGAATATTACAATCCCACTGATGAAAATAGGGGACTTGCTGATGTAATTTTGGCAAAACAAAGAAACGGCCCCGTGGGTACTGTAAAATTAGCATTTGTAAAAGAATATACACGTTTTGAAAACCTTGCAAAAGCAGAAGAGTGAAATTTTCTTTACTTATTAAATTATATATGGTATTATTATCATAAATATGAAGAGATTATACTATTTCAACATATCCTTAATAGGAATCCTCTTGTTTCAGCTGATATTTTCTCCTTGCGTTCTTGCCCAGACGGGCAAGGAACACCAGGGGGAGCGTATTATGCGCATTGAAGTCAAAAACAATAAGTCAGTGAGTGAGGCTACTATACTTTCTAAGATAAAGACAAAGGTTGGGCGTCGTTATTCTCAAGCCATTGTAAGTCAGGATTTAAAACGTCTCTATGAGACAGGTTTTTTTACTGACATAGCCATAGATGTTCAAGAATACCAAGATGGGGTAAGGGTAATATTTATCGTTACAGAAAAACCCATAGTCGAAAAAGTTATATTTACAGGAAACAAGGCCTTAAGAGATGACAGATTGATTAAAGAAGTGCAGACTAAGCCTGATGAAATGTTAAGCCACAGGCAGTTAAAACAAGACAGGGATACAATAGCGAAATTATATGAAAAAAATGGCTTTCACCTAGCTCGCGTAGAAGAAAAAATAAAAGTTAATGAAAAAACCAATAAGGCAGTGGTTGACTTTGTTATTACTGAAGCGGCAAAGGTGAGAATAAAACGCGTTTTTGTTGAGGGCAACTTGGCTTTTTCAGATAAAAAGATCTTAAAGCTTATCTCCACAAGAAAAGATACACTTTTTACCTCAGGGTTTTTCAAAAAAGAAATTTTTGATCAGGATTTAGCAAAAATAAAAGCATTTTATCAGTCAGAAGGTTACATCGATGTCGAAGTAGATCACGAGCTTCGCTATGATCCAAGTGGCAAGTTACTTTACCTTACCTTAAAGCTAAGCGAAGGTGAAAAATATTACACAGGCCAGATAAAGATAAGGGGGAGCAAAATCTTTTCCAAATCTCAGGTTAGGACGAGCCTGTCAATGGTTACTGATACCACGTATACTCAGGAAGGTTTGCGATCGGATATTATTCATATCCAAGAATTTTATTTTCACAGAGGACATATCTCAGCTAGTGCAGAGGCAGATACACTGATAAATGAGAAGACCGGCAAGGTAGATATTACCTATAAGATCAAAGAGGGAAAGCTTGCCTATGTAGATAGGATAGATGTAAGAGGAAATATAAAGACTAAAGATATTGTAATAAGAAGAGAATTAAGGATTTACCCTGGTGAGAAATTTGATGGTGACAAACTACGACGCTCGAAAGAAAGACTTTATAATCTTGGATATTTTGAAGAAGTAACTTATGATATTGAACCGGGCAGTGAACCAGACAAAAAGAACCTGGTAGTTACCGTAAAAGAGACAAAGACAGGAGAATTTAGCTTTGGCGCTGGGTATAGTTCTGTAGACAACGTAGTAGCTTTTGTAGACATTACACAGAAAAACTTTGACATAACTAACTGGCCCACCTTTACTGGCGACGGCCAGCGTTTAAGGCTGAGAGGGGAAGTGGGTACTGTTAGAAGAAATTACGAATTGGGCTTTACCGAACCATGGATTTTTGATTACCCGCTTCTTTTTGGTTTTGATCTTTACAGAAGGGCCCGTAGCAGAGAGACAGATATAGGCTATGGTTATGATGAAGAACGTCAGGGCGGCGATATCCGCCTTGGAAAAGAATTCGGTGAGTATAATAGAGCTGATTTTACTTACAGATTGGAAGATGTAGACATATCCGATGTTTCCACTGATGCATCAGATGATTTAAAAGCAGAAGAAGGCAAAAACAGGATAAGTAGCGCAGAACTTCGCCTGACACATGACACCAGAGATAGCGTATACAATCCCGCAAAAGGCGCAAATATAATAGGTACAATTGAATATACAGGCGGTCCCTTAGGAGGGGACAAGGACTTTTTGAAATATACTTTAGGGACAAGTTTTTATTTCACCCATTGGGAAAAAAATGTATTAGAACTTAAGCTTAGGGCTGGGGCCGTAGATGATTTTGATGATTCTACAAGCGTTCCTATTTATGAGAGATTTTTCGCAGGAGGTGCCCATACCATACGAGGTTATAAAGAAAGACGTGTTGGCCCCAGAGACCCTAGTTCAAAAGATCCTCTTGGTGGAAAGTCTATGCTTGTAGGAAATATAGAATACACCTTCCCCATAATTAAAGTTTTAAAAGGCGCGGTATTCTGCGATACAGGTAATGTATGGCCGACAGTAAGTGAATTTGGCTCCGGAGATTTAAAATCGGGAGCTGGTGTTGGAGTTCGGATTAAAACCCCCCTTGGGCCTGTAAGGCTCGATTATGCCTATCCTTTAGATTCAGATCCAGACGAAGACGAAAAGGGTAGGTTCCACTTTACCATGAGCAGGGGATTCTAATAATCTAAAACCAAAAAACTCGAGGTTTAAAATGAAAAAGTCAAAGAAAATATTTAGTTATATTGTGACTTTTATGTTTATATGTAGCTGTTTTGCAGTATCTGCCAGGGCGGAGAATTTAAAAATAGGCTATATAAATGTATCCAAAGTTTTTGATGAGTACAAAAAGACCAAGGACTCCGATAAGGTTTTGGAGAAAGAAACAGGAACAAAGCAAGATCGTAGAGATAAAATGGTTAATGAAATCAAACGCATGAGAGATGAGTTGGACCTTCTAAGTGAGAAAGGCAGGCAGCAAAAAAAGGAAGAGATCGAAGCGAAGGTAAGGACGCTTAAGATATTCGATAGAGACACAACCCAGGATTTAAGGAAAAAACGCGATAACATGGTAGGGGATATTTTGAAAGAAATTGATCAGGCAGTTAAGGATTATGCCAAGCACAATGGTTTTGACATCATCCTAAATGATAAAGTTTTGATATACAAAAAAGATTCAATGGATATCACAGAAAACATCCTCAAGACTCTGAATGCGAAATATAAAAGATAGATTTTTAAAAGGGCAAGTAGCGTGAAAAAGACACTAAGGGAAATAGCCAAGATTATCGATGGAGAAGTGTTAGGAGATGATGGCGTTGTAATTACGGGGATTTGTGGAATAAAAGAGGCCAAAGAAGGCGATTTAACCTTTGTGGCGAATCCAAAGTATCTACCGCTTATGGATAATACCAAGGCCTCAGCTATAATAGTTTCAAAAGATATAGATTCAGCCCCCAAGCCTATTATTAAAACAGAAAATCCCTCTTTGGCATTTGTAAAGATGGTTTCCTTATTAGCTCCCAATGAAATCCCTCATCCTAAGGGAATTGATGCTAAAGCGACAATAGGCAAAAACGTTACTCTCGGTAAAAACGTTGCAATAGAGGCATATGCGTTTATTGCTGACAATGCCCAGATAGGCGATAACACGATTATATATTCTGGTGTATATATAGGTGCGCATACAAAGATAGGAGCAAATTGCCTTGTGTACCCGCGTGTTACCATAAGAGAAAGAATAACTATAGGAAACAGGGTAATAATTCACAGCGGTACAGTAATAGGCAGCGATGGTTTTGGTTTTGCTACAGTAAAAGGAGTGCATCATAAGATACCGCAGATAGGAACAGTAATTATCGAAGATGATGTTGAGATTGGTGCAAATGTTACTATAGATAGGGCTAGGTTTGGAAGAACGCTTATAGCAAGGGGAACAAAGATTGACAATCTTGTTCAGATTGCACACAATGTAGAGATCGGAGAAAATTCTATAATTGTAGCGCAAAGTGGAATTTCAGGTTCAACCATGGTGGGTAAGGGTGTTATTATGGCTGGTCAATCTGGAATTGTGGGTCATATAAATATCGGAGATAATGCAATTATAGCTGCTAAAAGTGGTGTAGCAAAATCCATACCAGCAAATGCTATTGTATTTGGATATCCAGCTAAACCAATAGAGAAGACAAAAAGGATTAACGCTTGCCTTCAGAGATTACCTAAATTGTTTAAGGTGGTTTCTGAAATTGAGAGAAAATTAAGGCAGATGAACATCTTGCCAGAGGAAAAAGAATAAATCCTATGGAATATCAAAAGACTATACAAAGAGAAGTTAAATTAGAAGGCGTAGGGTTGCATACGGGTGCTAAGGTAAAGCTTGCCTTTAAACCCTCTATGCCTAACAGTGGTATAAATTTCATCAGGGTTGACCTTCCAGGAAAACCCATGGTAAGAGGTCACATCTCTAAGATTTTGGATATAACCAAAAATCCTAGACGTACCTCAATAGGTCAGCAGGGTGTTGAGATTCATACGGTAGAGCATCTTATGGCCAGCCTTTGTGCTTTAGGAATAGATAATATAATTGTAGAATTAGACAATAAGGAACTGCCAGGATTAGATGGTAGTGCCATTGATATCTTTAATACTTTAAAAGAAGCAGGGATTCAAGAGTTTGATGTTCCAAGAAAGTTTTTTCAAGTTAGAGAACCTTTATGGATAGAAGAAGGGGATTCGTCTTTGGTAATTCTTCCTAGTGAGGAGTTCAGTGTTTCTTACACCTTGGATTATGATCATCCGCTTCTTAGGGCACAACATATACGTTTGTCCTTAAATGAAGAAATCTTTGAAAAAGAAATTGCCCCGGCCAGAACGTTTTGTCTTGAGAGAGAAGCACAACTTCTTCTAAAGCAAGGTTTAGGTAAAGGCGCAAGCTATGAAAATACCCTTGTATTAGGTGATAAGGGGGTTATAAAAAATAAAGTCCGCTTTGATGATGAATTTGTTCGTCACAAAGTCCTTGATTTAATAGGTGATCTTTATCTTTTCGGGCTAGGCCTAAAAGGACATGTTATAGCAGTAAAAAGTGGACACCCGCTAAATTTAAGGCTTTTAGAAAAGGTTTATCAGCAAAGGGAAAGATGGAGAGAGGGCGGAATTAGGACTGTAGACTATACATTTGCCAGACCTCAACTAGATGTAAGCGATATACAAAAGATTCTACCCCATAGATATCCATTTCTATTTGTAGATAAAGTTGTAGAACTTGAAGAAGGAAAGAGAGTCGTTAGTTTAAAGAATGTAAGCATAAATGACTATTTCTTTAGAGGTCATTTCCCAGGTAGGCCGGTTATGCCAGGTGTTTTAATAGTAGAAGCACTTGCACAGACTGCCGGAGTTTTAATTTTATGCAGAAAAGAAAATGCTGGAAAACTAGTTTATTTTATGGGCATAGATAAAGTGAGATTCAGAAAGACCGTTGTACCCGGTGACCAACTGGTTATGGAAGTTGAGGCCATTAAGTTAAAGTCAAAGACTGGTGTTGCAAAGGCCAAAGCGTTTGTTGAAGGTAAATTAGTAGCAGAAGCAAATTTGATGTTTAGTCTTGTAGAAGCATAGATTATGAAGATACATAACACGGCTATCATACACAGAAAAGCGAAGTTGGCCGACGATGTGAAAGTCGGCCCTTATTGCGTTATAGGTGCTGATGTCACAATAGGTGCTGGCACTAAAATCGGCCCACATTGTGTAATAGAGGGCACTACAACAATTGGTAAAAATAATATATTTTACGGGTCAGCGTCAATAGGGGGAGATTCACAGGATTTAAAATATAAGGGTGCAAAGACATATTTAGAAATAGGTGACAATAATACTATGCGAGAGTATGTTACTCTAAACCGTGGTACAGATGAGGGCGGAAAGACAATAATTGGAAGCAATAACTTTTTTATGGCATATACGCATGTGGCCCATGATTGCAAGGTAGGCAATCATTGTATAATGGCTAATGGAGGTCACTTAGGAGGTCATGTTGAACTTGAAGATAGGGTAATTATTGGAGGGTTTGGGGCAGTTCATCAATTTTGCAGAGTAGGTGAACTTGCGCTCCTCGGGGGTTGTTCTAAACTGACACAAGATTTGCCCCCTTATTTAAAATGCGATGGTCGGCCAGTTGATATTCATGGTATTAATTATGTTGGCCTTAAGAGGGCAGGTATAGATTCTTCAGTAACAAATGCCTTAAAGAAGGCTTATAAAATTTTGTTTAGAGAAGGTCTAAATACACCAAACGCATTGAAGAAAATAGAATCCGAATTACCTGACATTAAGCAGATAAGGCATTTTGTAGAGTTTGCAAGAGCCTCAAAAAGAGGAATTTGCCATTAATGAAACGAATAGGCCTAATAGCTGGAAGTGGTGAGTTTCCTATAATGTTTGCAAAAGCAGCTAAGACCAAGAGGATTAAGGTAGTAGCGGCTGCGATAAATCAAGAAACTGATTCAAGATTACAATCTTATGTAGATAACTTGCAGTGGTTCGATGTTGGACAGCTGGGCGGGGTTATTGGGTTCTTTAAAAAAGAAGATGTCAACAAGGCAATAATGGCGGGCAAGGTGAAATTATCGCATATATACAGCAAGTCTGTTTCACCGGATAGCCCTTTTAAAAATTTACTCATAAGAGCAGTTGATAAAAGAGGGGATACATTACTTAAGGCTGTAGCAGCTTACCTCGCAAAACAAGGTATAAAGCTTATAAATTGCACAACACTCTTGGAAGAAAAAATAGCTCAAAAAGGACCTCTCACAGAGAAATTACCTTCCGATACACAATGGGAAGATATAAAGTTTGCAAAACCCATTATTAAAAAAATTGCTAGATTACGTATAGGTCAGGCAATAGCCGTAAAAGACAAGGCAATTTTGGCAGTTGAGGCGATGGAAGGTACAGATGAGATGATCAAAAGGGCAGGTGAGATATCGAGAGAGGGAGCTGTTATTGTTAAGATGACCTCCCCCCAGCATGATATGCGTTTTGATATACCCTTGGTTGGTCCCTCTACTATTGAGGTGATGAAACAAGTTGGAGCTTGCGTTTTAGCCATAGAGGCAAAGCGCACACTTTTAATAGAGAAGGAAAGATTTTTGAAAGCGGCCGAAGAGGCCAGTATTAGTGTTGTGGCGATATAAAATTGAGCGTGGATTGTGCTGCAGCTAAGCTGGCATCTGATTGGCCAAGTGATTGTTTTATCTTTGACAGCTCTTGTTTGGTGCGAATATAGATATCAGGAGATTGCAGAATTTTCAATGCTTCCCGGGCTATTTTTTTACCGGTTGCATTAAACTGCACGAGTTCCGGGATTATTTTTTTCCCGGCCACCACATTCACCAATCCTATATAAGGGATTTTTATTAAGGCCCTTGAGATAAGCCATGAAAAAAATGACACCTTGTATGTTATTACCATAGGTTTTTCTAAGATGGCTGTCTCTAACGTGGCCGTCCCTGATGCTACAAGCGCTAAATCACATATATTTACACAGTCATAAATAGAATTATCTATAATCTTTATTTTTAAAGAGGTATGTTCTTTTATAATTTCATCAAACACCTCCTGCTTCAAGGTGGGGGATTTCGGCAGGAGAAATTGCATGTCCTTGAAACTTCTTTGGATAATATCTGCTGCTTTTAACATGATAGGTAGAAGTCTTTTTACTTCTATTTTTCTTGAACCTGGTAAAATGGCTAGCACCTTAGTGTCTTTTGGTATATTAAATTTATCGCGGGCTTGATGAGGCTCCATGGAAGGCTTGACTGCTTCTAGGAGCGGATGACCTACAAAATCAACTTCAAGACCATATTTTGCATAAAGCGTTTTTTCAAATTCAAAGATGACAATCATCTTATCTATCAGTCGCTTGATAAGATGAATACGCTTTTTACCCCAGGCCCAGACCTGCGGGCTTATGTAGTAGATTATAGGGATGTTTTTTGATTTTAGGGCTTTTGCTAGGCGGAGGTTAAATCCAGGAAAGTCCACCAGGATAACAGCATCTGGTTTTTGAGCTTCAATATGATCAAGGAGTTCTTTGAAAATCTCCTTAAAATAGCTTAGATTCTTTAAGACTTCAGTAAAACCTACAACCGCAGAATCAGCAATGTTATGCAGAAGTCTTGCACCTGCTTCTTGCATCTTGTGTCCACCAAGAGCGGATATTTCTATATCGGGTTGCAATTTGCGTAAGGCCAATATCAGATTTGAAGCGTGCAGATCTCCGGAAGGTTCACCTGCTACAATTATGATTTTCATTTCTTTATTTGCTTGATGATCTCCAGGGCGATGCTTAAGGCCTGCGTAGCCTCATCTCCTGAGACCTTTGGTTTTTTATTGTTGATTATGCAATCTATGAAGGATTTAAGCTGTGGCTTTAAGGGCTCGGCTGGTTTTATAGGTATGCGGGATCTTATTATTCTTTTATTTCGCTGTTTGTATATTTCTAGCTTTTGTTTTGTGTAGTCTAATGAGATATAAGCGCCTTCTTGAAATATTCGGATCTTTCTCATTTCTTTTTTGGATAGGCGGCTTGCGGTGAGATTGATTACCTCATTATTTTTACACCTTAGTCTGACGTTGGCTATATCTTCATGAGGCGTTAATAGCTGTACACCAACAGCGTCTATTGAGATAATAGGAGATTTTATAAATCCTAGGATTATTTCTATATCATGTATCATAAGATCCAAGACTACACCTACATCAAGGTTTCGCTTTGTAAATGGCCCCAGGCGATGGCATTCCACAAACCGGGGGTTTTTGATAATAGATTCTGCGGCTTTGACAGCAGGGTTAAAGCGTTCGATGTGTCCAACTTGCAGCAGGCAATTGTTTTGTTTTGCTAATCGGACAAGTTCCTGAGCGTGAGTGAGATTATTAGTTATTGGTTTTTCAACCAATACATGGGTTTTTTGAATAAGGAAATCTTTGACAATTGGAAAGTGTTTCTCCGTGGGTACAGCAATGCTGACAGCATTAACTTTACCAAGAAGTTGGTGGTAGTCTGCATGGGGTGTCGTACGGTATTGATGGGCTATTTTTTTCGCCCTGCGTGCCGCACAGTCACAAATTCCCACTAACTGAGCATTTTTGAGTTTTGAATATATTCGGGCATGATGTTTGCCCAGATGACCTACTCCTACAACAGCGACTTTTATTTTATCCATGGCGTTTATTATAGCAAAGACCAAAGGAAAAGTCCATAGCGAAGTAGGTTAGGCAATAGTTGAAAAATTGAAGGTTGTATGTTATAATTAGCAGACTATTAAAGGAGGTAGAAGAAAGATGGTTACAGGTTTAATTAAGCAGCTTTTAGAAGCAGGGGTTCATTTTGGCCACCAGACAAGGCGTTGGAATCCTAAGATGTCGAAATTCATATTTGGCGAAAGAAGCGGTATATATATTATTGACTTGGAAAAGACCGCCAAGGGTATAGAAAATGCCTGCAAGTTCTTAGCTGGACTTGGTTCAAAAGGTGGCCGCATGCTTTTTGTTGGGACTAAAAGACAAGCACAGGAAGTTATTCAAAGCGAGGCCAAGCGTTGCGGAATGTTTTATGTGACTCAAAGATGGCTTGGGGGAACTCTGACCAATTTCGTGACTATTTCTAAAAGAGTAGAGAGAATGAAGGAACTCTTGAAGCTGAAAGAAGAGGGTCACTTTGAGGAATTGACTAAGAAAGAAGCAGCTGTATTAAAAAAAGAGCTGGAAAAATTAGAGAAAAACCTCGCAGGCATTGCTGAAATGTCCAAGGTACCTGATTGTGTGTTTGTGGTAGACCCAAAAAGAGAAGACACTGCAATTCGAGAAGCCAAAAAACTTTCCATACCAGTAATAGCATTGGCAGATACAGATTGTGATCCGGAAAAAATAGATTATATAATTGCAGGAAACGACGATGCCATTCGTTCAATAACTTTGATTTGTTCTCTCGTTACAGATTCTATCTTAGAGGGTAGTGCAAAGTTTAAAGAAGGAAAGCCTGTTGAAGAAAAAGAGAAAAGCCAGGTTAAACCTAAGGAAGAAACAAAAAAAGCACAAACAAAAAGAAAGGAAGGATAGACAGTGGGTAAGGTAAGCGTTGATTCTGTTAAAAAGTTACGCAGCATTACGAATGTAGGCATGATGGATTGCCAAAAGGCACTTGCTGAGACAAAGGGCAACCTGGAGAAGGCTGTAGAATTGCTTCGCAAAAAAGGTATTGCCAAGGCAAGCAAAAAGATCGCAAGGACAACTGGACAAGGTTGTGTGGAGTCCTATATTCACACAGGCGGCAAGCTAGGCGTTTTATTAGAGGTAAATTGTGAGACAGACTTTGTCGCACGAAATGATGAATTTAAAAGATTAGTAAAAGACATCGCCATGCAGGTTGCTGCAGGCGTGCCTTTATACATAAAGCGCGAAGATGTACCAGCAAGTGTAATAAAAAAGGAAAAAGAAATATTGAGCTCTCAGGTTGATACAAAAAAGCCTAAGAATATAATTGATAAGATTGTTGAGGGAAAACTAGAGAAATTTTACCAAGAAGTGTGTCTTCTGGAGCAGCCCTTCATAAAAGATGAGAAGATAACCATAAATGATTTGGTAGTTCAGCAAATATCAAAACTTGGGGAAAACATAACAATAAAAAGGTTTGTTAGGTTTCAAGTTGGAGAGGAATAATGCCATGAAAAGAAAAAAGACCGTTTATAAATGCGTGGTGTTAAAATTAAGCGGTGAATCTTTACAAGGCAAAAAAGGTTTTGGTATAGACGCACAGGTTACGCGTTCAATCGCAGAGCAGATAAAAGAAGTTAAATCCCTAGGGGTAAAGATAGGCATAGTAATCGGAGGAGGCAATATCCTAAGAGGTGGTGAGGTCTATGAAAAAGAGGGCATTGACCGTTCGACCGCTGACTATATGGGGATGTTGGCTACTGTAATCAATGGCATGGCACTTCAGGATGCACTTGAAAAGTCAGGAATTCACACAAGACTGCAGACGGCTATCCATATGCAGAGATTGGCCGAACCTTATATAAGACGTAAGGCAATGAGGCACTTGGAAAAGGGAAGGATAGTAATATTTGCTGGAGGCACAGGGAATCCTTATTTTAGCACCGATACAACAGCTGCCCTGCGGGCCATTGAAATAGGAGCTGATGTTATCCTAAAGGCTACCAAAGTAGACGGTGTTTATTCTGCAGACCCCCTGAAAGATAAAACTGCCAGAAAATTCAACACCCTTAAGTATATAGAAGTGCTAAAGAAGGGATTGAAGGTTATGGATGCTACTGCTGTGAGCCTTTGCATGGATAATAAACTACCCATAGTAGTTTTTAATTTAACTAAGGAAGGGAACATAAAAAGGGTGGTTTCAGGTGAGAAAATAGGTACAATAATAAGGGGATAATAAAGATGGCACAGCTTGATAAAATATTAAAAGAAACCGAAGATAAGATGAAAAAGGCCATTGATGCCACACATAGGGAGTTTAATGAAGTGCGTACAGGGCGGGCATCTCCTAGCTTGGTTGAAGGTTTAATGATTGATTATTACGGCACACCTACTGCATTAAAGCAACTTGCTTCAATATCTATACCTGATGCCAGACTTATAGTAATACAACCCTGGGATAAAAATGCAATGGCCGAAGTAGAAAAGGCTATTCTGAAATCAAACCTTGGCATTACTCCTAACAATGACGGCAAGGTAATAAGGCTTTCTATCCCGCAACTTTCAGCTGAAAGAAGAGAAGAGCTCGCAAAGGTAGTAAAACAAATGACAGAAGATGGCAAGGTTTCCTTAAGGACTATAAGGCGAGATGCCAAAGAGGCAGTAGAAAAGGCCGAAAAAGGCAAAGAGATAACAGAAGACGATAAGTATAAAGGTTTCGACAGGCTCCAGAAATTAACCGACGATTACATAAAGAAACTCGATGATCTCCTAGAAAACAAACAAAAAGAACTGAAGGCGTTTTAGAAAGAAAGATCTTTGATAGTAAATAGTATTTTTAAAGTGGGCCGCTAGCTCATCCGGTAGAGCACCGCCCTTTGCCAAAAGGGGCACTATTAGGCAACTAATAGATGAAAATCCTGAAAATTGCGGGGAAGTCTGGTGTATTCTTTGTTACCTAGTAATATTAGGTAAAAATACAGAGATGCAGATAATCCGCAGCCAAATTCGCTATGAATTTAGCGAAGAGGTTCAACGACTATAATCAGGACTCCCTACTATTTTTTGAAAACAAACTTTCAAAAATAACGGGGAGATGGGATAGTCTGACCTGCATAGCGATATGCAGAGGTCAATTACAATTGACCCTCTGTTTTAAAACAGAGTAACAATTGTGTTTAAGGCGGGTGTGGAAGGTTCGAGTCCTTCGCGGCTCACCAATTTTACTTTGTGAATATGAAAAAATACGAACAAATTGAACATACAGCAGATATTGGTATTAAGGTATACGGTAAAGATTTAAAAGAGCTATTTTGTAATGCAGCCTTAGGCATGTATGAACAGATAGCAGGTTTAGAAAGCGTAAAACCCTCCGAGAAGATTCAAATAGACATTGAAGCAAGTGATTATGAAGAGCTTTTAGTATTATGGCTCAGTGAAGTTTTATATCAGTATAACGGCAAAGGAAAGCTTCTAAACGAATTCGTCATAGAAAAGCTTAGTGAAAAACACATTGCCTCTTATGTGAAAGGAGAAGCAATAGACCCTAAACGACACAGCCTAAAGAAAGAAGTCAAGGCCGTGACATTCCATAACGTCAAGATTGAGAAAGGAAAGAATTATTTTACTACAGAGCTTATTTTTGACGTGTAGGAGTTTTTAATATGAAGCAATTATGGGAAGGCCCATTAGAAAAAATAGATGACTATAGATGGCGAATCCCAAAGTCTTACAAGCCAGGTATGAGAGTGCCTGGCTTAATTTATGCTGATGAGCAATTACTAACTGATATTCGCTCAGACAGGGCAGCTGAACAAGTGGCCAATGTAGCATTTTTACCAGGTATTGTAAAATATTCCCTAGCTATGCCAGATATCCACTGGGGCTATGGGTTTTCTATAGGTGGTGTTGCTGCAACAGATATTGAAGCAGGTGGTGTTGTTTCACCCGGCGGTGTAGGATTCGATATCAATTGCGGCGTGAGATTAGTAAGTACAAACTTAACCCATGAAGAGGTTAAAAAGAAGTTAAAAGATTTAGTGGTTGCTTTATATCAAGGAGTGCCTGCAGGGCTTGGCTCTAAGGGTAAGATAAAGATTAATGAAAAAGAAGAAGAAAGAGCGTTAATAGAAGGTGCTGCCTGGGCGGTAAAAAAAGGCTATGGTACTGAAGAAGATTTAGAATACACAGAAGAAAAAGGAGCCATAAAAGGCGCTGACCCCATGGGTGTTTCAGAGAGGGCGTTTGAGAGAGGAAGAAGACAGCAGGGAACGCTTGGCTCTGGAAACCATTTCTTAGAAATTCAAGTTGTTGATCAGGTATACGATAAAGAAATAGCTTCAGTTTTTGGTTTGGAGGTTGGACAAATTACAGTAATGATACATTCAGGCTCTCGTGGGTTTGGTTATCAAGTATGCGATGAGTATTCTAAAGGCATGATAAAGTTTTTATCCAAATATAATATTAGCGTTCCTGACCGTCAACTTGCCTGTGTTCCAGTTAATTCGCCCGAGGGAAAAGCATATCTTGGTGCCATGAGGTGTGCAGCAAACTATGCCTGGTCAAACAGGCAATGCCTTATGCACCTGACTAGAATTATTTTTGAGAAGATCTTCGTAAAGAGCTGGCAGAAGCTTGGAATGAATTTGATATACGATGTAGCACACAATATCGCAAAGATCGAAAGACATACAGTTGATGGTGTTGAAAAAACCTTGTGCGTTCACAGAAAAGGCGCGACAAGGGCTTTCCCGCCACAACATCCAGAGTTGCCATCACGTTATAACAAAATAGGTCAACCTGTAATTATACCAGGTGATATGGGCAGGCATTCATTTTTATTGGTGGGCACTCAAAAGGCGCAAGAGACCTTTTATTCAACCTGCCATGGCGCAGGGAGAGTCCTCTCAAGAAGTGCGGCAATAAGAAAGGCCAGTGGAAGAAGTATAGCAAAAGAACTTCAGGATAAAGGAATATGGGTTATGGCTTCAGGTAAAGGAACACTTGCAGAGGAGATGCCTGAGGCATATAAGAATGTTAATGAAGTTGTCAATGTGGTTCATGAAGCAGGCATATCAAAGCGCGTTTGCCGCATGAAGCCATTAGGTGTAATAAAAGGATAATTCATAGGAGATAAAAATGCTGGATTTAAAGTTTGTAAGGGAAAATATTGAAACAGTAAGAAAGACTATTAAAGACCGAAACATTAAGCTTGATATTGATAACCTGCTTAAATTAGATACTGAGCGCAGAAACCTTCAGACAGAAGTGGAGGCACTTAAGAATAAAAGGAATGTCTCAAGCCAGGAAATAGGTAAATTAGTGGCAAAAGGGGAGGATATATCTGCGAAAAAGGCAGAAATGAAACAAGTATCCCAAAAAATCAAGGAAATTGATGTAAAAGTGGGGGAGATATTGCAAAAAATTGAGCAAATGTTATACAACATCCCAAATATCCCCCATGAAACCGTGCCAGTTGGCCCAGATCCATCCCATAATAAGGTTGTTAAAGAATGGGGTAAAAAAAGAGAGTTTAAGTTTAATAGTTACAGTCACTTAGAACTGAGCGAATCTCTTGGAATACTGGATTTTTCAAGGGCAGCCAAGATAACAGGTAGTGGTTTTGCCCTGTATAAGGGCATAGGTGCCAGGTTAGAAAGAGCCTTATTTAACTTTATGCTAGACCTTCATACAAAAAAACATGGGTACCTAGAGATATTTCCACCATTTCTTGTAAATAGGGCTTCTATGACAGGCACAGGTCAACTTCCCAAGCTGGAAGAGGATATGTATAAACTGCAAGACGATGACCTTTTTTTGATACCAACAGCAGAAGTACCTGTTACTAACCTTCACAGGAATGAAGTATTAGAAGAAGAGCAATTACCCATATGCTACACCGCTTATACTGCTTGCTTTCGCAGAGAAGCAGGTTCGTATGGGAAAGACACTAAAGGCCTGACAAGGGTGCATCAGTTTGATAAGGTTGAGTTGGTTAAATTTGTAAAGCCTCAAAATTCTTTTGATGAGTTGGAGAGTTTACTTAAAGATGCTGAGGAGGTAATACAGCTATTGAATCTTCCATACAGGATAGCAATACTTTCAACAGGAGATATAAGTTTTGCTGCAAGCAAATGCTATGATATAGAGCTTTTTGCTCCGGCTAGTAATGCGTGGCTTGAAGTTTCAAGTTGTTCCAATTTTACTGATTTTCAAGCCCGACGGGCAAATATAAAATATAGACAAAAAGATACAAAAAAATTAAATTATGTTCATACTCTAAATGGCTCAGGCGTTGCCCTGCCGCGCTTGGTTATTGCAATATTAGAAAACTATCAGAATAAAGACGGAAGCGTTTCCGTTCCAAGGCGACTTATCCCCTACATGGGTGGTATAAAAAAGATAAAGCCAATCATTTAATTTATTATGTTTCGAAAGATTTGTAAAATACTTTTAGGCGTAGGCTTGATACCCTTCGCCGTTTCTTTCTCTATTTCTTTTTATGAAGAAATTGGAAAGGTTCATTTGTATTCCAAAAACCAATCCTTGTTTCTTTCGGGTCTTGTGATATATCTGGTTATTCACACGCTTTTTTTCAAACCAAAATACCTTTATGTATTTGGACATGAGTTGACCCATGCAATAGCCACCTGGGTTGCAGGTGGGAGGATATTCGGGTTTAAGGTATCCCGAGAAGGTGGGAGTATTAGGACAGATAAATCCAATTTGCTGATAGCATTGGCACCATACCTTTTTCCGTTTTATGCTATTGTTATTTCAGTTTTGTATTTTTTGATTTCTCTTTTTAAGGATGTGCGCCAGTTAACAAGTGGCTTTATATTTTTAGTAGGATTTGCATTATCATTTCATATAGTCATGACGGTAGAATTTTTAAAAATCAAGCAATCTGATATAACAAAAAGTGGATATATATTTTCCATTATTTTTATATATCTTGTAAATTTAAGTTTGATTTCCTTAATCTTGGGATGGATCTTCCCGGATTTTTTATTAGGTGTAATTTATAAATCAAGTTTTAATAACGCAATTAATTTTTACCAAGCAATATTTTCACGGCTATTTCTATAGCATGGATGAATATAGTTGCAAGTATATATTCTATATGATAATATATTGATACATGCGGAGGAGTGGCTGAGTGGACGAAAGCGGCGGTCTTGAAAACCGTTAGGCGTTTACGCGCCTCAGGGGTTCGAATCCTCTCTCCTCCGCCAACGTAACCAATTCGAACCTTTGCGTTCCTCGTCTAATAGCGCAAGGGTTTGTATTTTTGTATGCGCCACATAGTAAGGTTTAAACCCACCTCCCCCGTCATTGCGAGGAGCCCCGAATTTATTCGGGGCGACGAAGCAATCTAAAGTCCAATATAAATCCGCTTTCTCATCCATAATCGGCTCAAGCCGAATAACCCCAAGCAGCTCCTTAAGAGCCAAGCTAGATATAACAGTATTTTTATTCAAAGTTTCACGTAATCTATCTAATCTGTGATCTATCCATTCCTTAGGTGGTGCCTTGAAGCTGTTCTGTTTCTGGAATTCCAGCGATTCTATTTCTTGCCTTAGATTTTCATTCCTTCTTTCTGATTCATTCAATGCTTCTGATACTGCCTTTGAAAAATTACCCATTTTAATATAATTAAGATAGTTTTGCATTTCCGATGCCAGCTTATCGTACTGCGCTTTCTTTTTCTTGATAAGCTCCGGTACATCATTGAGCCCTTTTGAGACAAGTTTTTCTACATTCTTGTAAACATAACTTAAATTCTCTGCAGTTAGTATCTTTTTCTTTAATTCTGAGATAATAGCCTGCTCAATTCTTTTGCGTGGAACTAAGAGATTATTGTCGCAAGTTTTTCTTTTGGTGTTATAACAGCCATAATAGCCGCTACCTTTTCCGCTGATAAGGACAATGGCGCCGCCGCAGGAATTACATTTCATAAGCCCGGAAAGCAAATGATTCGGGCTACCGTGAACATAGCTTCTTTGTTTTACCTTGCCATTTCGCGAGTTTTTTCTTACAGGCCACGCCCCCTCAATTTCTAGCCACCTTTTTTGAGATTTTTCCCATGTTTCTTTATCAATTATTATAAGATTTTCCCTAAACCTTGATATTTGCTCTTCCTTTGGCCGAGGTACTCTTTTTATCCTGCCAGTCATAGGGTCCCTGACACTTTTATGCTTTCTCCATACCCATAGCCCTGTATATTTCTCATTCTTCAATATTCTGCTTATAGTTGACCTATTCCATCCGCCGCGATAGCCCCTCTGTGTGGGTATTTTATCTTCATTGAGCCCTTTTACTATTTTGGCCAAGCTTTTCCCCTCGGTAAATTCCTTAAATGTCCTGCGCACTATATCTGCCTCATCGGGGTTGATTTTGTGCACCATCCCCTCGTACTTAGGCTGACCTTTCTTATTTAACTTTAATTCACCTACGGGTCGAGTGTGATAGCCATAGACATGCTCGCCAGTGCTGAAGCCCCTAATTTTTTGACCTTCAAGGCCCCGCATTGTCTTTTTTCTTAAATCATCCAGATATAGTTCGTTTATCAACCCGCGCACCTGAACACCTAATTTTGCATTGTCGTCACCAGTTATGATGCCATCAGAAACAGAGATAATCTTGACTTGATAATAGTTAAATTTAAGGACTAATGTCAGCATTTGGTGGTTACTGCGCGACAGCCTGGAGAGATCATCTACGGCCACAGCATCAAATTCCTTATTTTCAGCAGCCTTTTCCAGCGCCTGCAGCCCAGGCCGGTTAACAATAGAACCAGATATCGCCTCATCAACATATATATGCTTCTCATCAACACTCATATCATGATCCTTGATATAGGCCTTGCATACCCTTATCTGGTCATCAATGCTCTTTTCGCTCTGATTTTCCGAAGAATACCTTGCATATATCGCCACTCTCATTTTTGACCTCCATTTTTGAATACGTCAAGATTTTGTTTTGCTACCTCTATATATTCATCCGCCATGATAGAAGAAATGACATCCAGTAGCTTTTTGATAGCCCCGTCATTGCGAGGCACCGAAGGTGCCGAAGCAATCTCTTTCTTATCCAGTAATTTCGTTTCCATAAAAAACTCTTGATTTTATCTACCAAAAGGTATATATTAGTCGCATGTAGAGCATAATTGGATACCCCACTAGATGACTAAATTATACCTCAAAAGGTATAAGATGTCAAGTGTTTTTTTGGTTTTTTTGTAGGTTCACTAGGAGATAGTTAAGTGCCAGACAGAGACATAGTGCAGATAATTTTAGATTTTAAAGAATGGCAAACCTTTGAATGCAAAAGAGCTCAGGCCGCACCCTCAAAAATTTTAGAGACGGTAGTAGCTTTTGCTAATGCAGAAGGCGGGTTATTAGTATTGGGCCTGGAAGATCCAGACAAGGCTACCGCAGAAAAGAGAATAATCGGCATAAGTGAAAATTTAGATAATATCTCCGAGATAATAAATTTAATCCCGAAAGAGATAAGTCCGCCATTACCTACAGTTAACCAACACAGAATTCCAATAGTCAATGTTAATGGGATTAAAGACGAATTATTGATGTTGGATATTGAAAGAAGCACAGACGTTCATTCCTTGAAGAGGGGAGATACTTATTTACGGCGAGGCAGGCAGAACCACAAATTGACAGCGCAGGAGATAATCAGACTCAAATATGCAAAGGGTTCCATAAGATATGAAAGCGAGCCCGCTTTTAATGTTGATACATCTGATTTAGACGGCGACTTGTTAAGGAGGTTTCAACAAGAAACCGGCAGCACCAATTCTAATATCTTGCAGTTTCTTAAAGATAGCGGATTAACCTACAGGGATAATGGAAAAGAAATTTTAAGTAAAGCAGCTGTTTTGCTGTTTGCAAAGAACCCGACAGTCACACTGAGGTCTAAATGTGGGATAAAGATTTCACATTATTTTGGTGTGAAGCCGGCTTATTCTGGAGATCCAAATTTTTTAAGAAAGCCTTTTACAATAGAAGGACCATTGCTATATCAAATTCAAGAGGCCTATAAGTATCTGGAGACATGGTTGATAAATCCTCCCAAACTAAAAGGCGCAACATTTAGAACTTCCTTAAGATATCCTAAGTGGGCACTTCAGGAAGCAATAACAAATGCAGTAATCCATAGAGACTATAGCATTCAGAATGACATTCAATTGAGAATTTTTGATAATAGGATTGAAATGGAAAGTCCTGGTATATTTCCGGGGCACGTAACAGTAGCTAATCTTAGAACAGAAAGGTTTGCTCGAAACCCAATTATTTTAAGAACGCTAAACAGATTTGGCAATGAATCACCCAACCTTGATATTGGCGAAGGTGTAGATAGAATGTTTAAAACAATGAAAGGGGCAAATTTATACGATCCGATATATTTTCCGCCGCATATTACACCTAATTCGGTCCTGCTGTTTCTCTTCAATATAGAAAGAGTAAGTTATTGGGACACGGTTAGTAAATATTTGGACAAAAAATTCAAAATTACAAATAGAGAATTAAGGCGAATAACCGGTATTTCAGATACGCTTAAAGCCTCCAGGCTGTTAAAAACTTGGGCGAAACAAGGTTTACTTGAAGAAGGAAAAGGTGTTAGCAAAAAGATGAAATATTACCACAAAACAGGCGTGAAATTAAAATCTAGCTTATTTTCATAGGGCCATGATAATAAAAGATTCGAGACGATAAAATTTAATGTAAGTCTATATAATACAATAAGTTATAAAAAATACATAATACAGTTTGTTATCATTAAGGAGACATTATGGACAGAAAGAAATTAGGCAAAAAAATCAAATTAGCCCGCGTAGAACAAGACTTAACCCAAACTCAACTTGCTCAAAAGATCGACGCCAAACAAAAAAGCATTTCCCGCTATGAAACTGGTGCATCGTTACCATCCATAGAAACGTTGGTCAAAATAGCCAAGGTTCTCAAGAAGCCAGCCGGATATTTTTTAGAAGATTAGTCAAACAAAAAGCCAGTTATTTCCCCTTGACAAATTGAGTTTTATCAGTATACTTAATAGTAATAACTTACTGAATTGCAACATGATGTGACAATTGTGTTTTTTCACAAAATAACCTAATTGCCGAGAAAGGCAAACCTCAAGCAATTGAGGGGCGCAAAGCAACGGGTCTTAAAAGACAGCCGGGCTACCGAAAGGCAAGTCCGGTTTTTATTTTAGGGGTAGATGGAAATGAAAAGGATTATTGTAGCATTAGGATTAACATTTTTGTGCCTGATTATTTTCAACAATGATGCGGAGGCAATTCAGGTATTTGAAAAGGGAAGCAGTGGCTCAGTAGAAAGGCCTCAGTTTTCAATAGTGAGCTCCACATCTAGGGGTATAGAGCTTGATATTAGGGTGCCCGCATTAGAGACAGAGGAGATTACTGAAGAAGGAGAGCTTTATCATAAGCTGCACATACCTGGCTGTGGCTATCTTGATGATCTTGGTGCCCCGATGCTCCCTGCTGTAAGTACCTACCTTGAAATACCAGACCATGTTGAGGTTTCAATTGAAGAGCTAACTTCAGATTCAGAGATCTTGGATGGTTACAATATCTACCCTGCACAAGAACACCTGCCTGACACAGGCAATATAACATATTCCTTTAATAAAGACCCCCAGGCCTATTCAAAGGATGAATTCTATCCAAAGGCTATCTGTAGCATGAGGAAGCCTTTTATCTTAAGAGGCCATAAGGTGCTTATGGTTACTATATATCCAGTTCAGTTTAATCCTCTGGCCAGACAAATAAAGGTATATGACAATATCAAAGTCAGAGTGAATTTTACACATGCAAGACAGGCCAAATCTTTGAGTAGCAAGACCAAAAAACTTCAGAAATATGAAGCCAGGGCTGCCAGAGGTCCGTTCAGGACAATGTTTAAAAGCTTTGTATTAAACTATCAGCCGCCAGCTACAGAACCCAGAGCACTTCGCAGCCCAGATACAGGTGCAGACTACCTTATAATCACACCTGACGAATTTTATAATACTATAGTAGCTTTAGCAGATCATAAACAACAAAAAGGTCTAATAGTAAGGATAGTAAGAACGTCAGAAATTCCAAGAACAACAGGAATTGCTGGTAATCCTCTTGCTGCCTCTGATATGATCCAATATATCCAAAGTGCTTATGATAACTGGACTCCAGCGCCTACTTATGTTTTATTGGTAGGCGATACCAATCTAATACCCATCCATCGGGGCATTCAAGCCCCAACAGATCTCTATTATGCCACCGTAGATGGGGATGATTATTTTCCCGATATCTTCTTAGGTCGCTTGCCTGTAAGAACTATTAATGAATTAAGTATAGTCGTAGATAAAATAATAGACTATGAGATTTCATTAATGAGCGACCCGGATGCGTTATGGAGAAATAGAATACTTCTAGCTGCTCAAAAAAGCCGTTACTTTGTTACCACCTCTGAAGCCAACAGAGAGTTTTTAGAGAGCATAGGCTATGATTGCACAACTGTATATACAGGTGGCGGTTATTCGGGAACAACGCAGGATGTAATAGATGCTATAAATGCAGGGTGTTTTATAGTAAACCACAGAAATCATGGTGAGTGGGATGGCTGGGGACATCCCAGATTCACAATATCGGATATACCTTCACTGGCAAACACAGGTGGCCAACTGCCTGTAATGTTCAGCATCAATTGCCTTACCGGCAGATTTGACAAAGAAGCCACTGACTGTTTTGGAGAGGCTCTTTTGAAGGCCCATAACGGAACAGATAATACAGGGGTAGTTGCTTTTATTGGAGCCACAAGAATAAGTCTGAGCGGATATAATGATGAGTTGGATAAAGGATTTTTTGCTTGTATGTATCCCGAGTATTACCCTGGCTATACCAACCAAGCAGGAAACTCCGACAAAATGGGTGTTATTCTAAACTTTGGTAAATTCTTTATGTATGATAAATATGTGTTAGGATGGGATGAACTTACCTATCCACGTAGCTGGGTCCCTACTACAGCGATGACGGAAAGAGAATTCGAATTATTTAACCTGTTGGGCGATCCAGAGATGTCTATACTAGTATGTGCTAGTAACTATCCACCGCTCATATACATAAGAGCGACAACTCCTACTGAGGTTTCTGGGAATGGTAATGGCCTTATTGATCCTGGCGAGAACATAAACTTAACAATTGCGCTTATAGCAATAAACCTGGATGCCAATACTGTATCAGCTACTTTGAGATGCGAAGACGAATTTGTTACTATAATAAATGAAAACTCAGCCTTTGGCGCAATGCACAACTATCAAACCAAAGATAATTCTGACGATCCTTTTATCCTATCTGTCAGTCCAAATTGCCCCTGGGGTCACGAGGTACAGTTTATTCTTGACATAGAAGAAGAAGGCGGTTATTCAGTCTCAAGAGAGCTTTCATTAGCCATCAACAGTCCATCTATAGCTATGGTAGAACCACTGATTTTGAATGATATTGTTGGGAATGACGATGGTTTTATAGATCCCGGAGAGACTATAGAATTAAAAGTTGAACTCCAGGCCCAGAAGTTTGATGCCAATAATGTATTAGCTACTTTAATATGCGAGGATGACTTTGTTACTATGGTAAATGGGGAGTCGGCTTTCGGCTCAATACCAGATGGCCAAACTGCAGATAATTCCACCAGTCCTTATGTGTTTTCTGTCAGCCCGGATTGTCCCTTAGGACGAGAACTCCACTTTACCATTAATGTAGTAGCTGCTAATTATTCAACGGCAGGAGGAATAGCATTGAGGGTTCATAAACCATGGCCACAAGAGACAGGTCTTAAGGTGCGTTCCTCTCCAGCCATAGCTGACATAGGTCCTGATTTAATAGAAGGCATAGATGACATGGAAATAGTTGTAGGTTCGCACGATGGAAAGATATACGCCTGGCACTACAATGGAGCTTTGGTTGATGGTTGGCCGAAAGAATGTTCGTCTGAGAGTAGAATACGCTCTTCTCCAGTCATAGCTGATATAGACGGCGATAAAGATGATGTAGAAATAATTGTAGCTTCAGAAAGTGGAAGAGTATATGCCTGGCACGGCAATGGAACCAGGGTTAGTGGATGGCCAAGAAGCGTGTACACAGACTCAACAATTAAAATATATTCCTCCCCAGCCATAGTTGATATAGGCCCTGACTTAGGCGATAAAGACGATAAGGAAATAGTTGTAAGCTCAACATATGGAATGGTGTATATTTGGCATCACAATGGAACTTTGATTCCTTGGTGGTTGGGGTGGGGTCAAAGGAAAGTTGTAGAAAATTCTACCCTGCTAACTTCCTCTCCAGCCATAGCCGATATAGGTCCTGACTTAGGTGAAGAAGATGACGTGGAAATAGTTCTAGGCTCAGACAATGGAAAGGTATATGCCTGGCACCACAACGGAACCCCAGTTGATGGCTGGCCAAAGGAAACAGGGGAACGTGTATGTTCTTCCCCAACAATAGGCGACATAGAAGATGATGGATAATG
>CAZCCH010000012.1:0-38674 GCA_964497315.1 uncultured Planctomycetia bacterium | reverse complement strand
GAAAACCTTAAATACCAATAACCCTCCGGTAACATTTACTTATGAGTCAATAAGATAATTATATAAATGTAATTTTGTTATGAATTGTAACACTTTACATAGCAATGACTTGCGTCAATTTAAATACAGGTAAAAACATAGCAATTACTATAGAACCTATCACAATGCCCAAAAAGGCTATTATTAAAGGCTCTATCATTGATGTTAAACCATTAACAGCAGTATCAACTTCATCTTCATAAAAATCGGCAATTTTACCTAACATCTTCTCAAGCTCACCGCTTCGCTCACCCACAGAAATCATCTTTGTTACCATGGGCGGAAAAACACCGCTTTTAATTAAGGGATCTGTGATATTTTCACCTTCGCGTATGCTGTTTTTAGCATTTAAAATCGCTTCTTCGATAACCCTATTCCCTGAAGTCTCACCAACGATATCGAGTGCTGAAAGTATGGCAACTCCGCTTTTTGTTAAAGTAGACAAAGTCCTGGCAAACCTTGCTAAACAAACCTTCTTGATAAGTTTTCCAAATATGGGCAATTTTAATTTTATGCTATCTAGACGCAAACTACCCTGCTTGGTCTCTGAATAACGCAATAGCCCTATAAATGCAAAAAATGACACAACAATAAACAACAATAAGTATTTCCTAAGAAAATCACTGATAGCAAGAAGTATGAGTGTTGGCAAAGGCAAACCTGTCCCAAAATCTGCAAATATACTTTCGAAGGTAGGAACTACTTTAATCAACAGTACAATGGTAATCAAAACTGCCATAACAGTAACTATAGCAGGGTATATTAATGCCGACTTTATTTTTCGCCTAAGGGAGGCAGTTTTTTCAAGATAAGTTGCAACCCTGTCTAATATTTCATCTAGCGCACCACTTCCTTCCCCTGCAACAATCATATTAACAAAAAGTTTTGAAAAAACTTCAGGGTGTTCTTTAAGTGCTGCTGAAAAACTCATGCCGCTTTCTATTTTATCCCTCATGCCTGCGATGATCGTCTTAAAATACTCATTTTCTACCTGCTGACTTAATACATCCAATGCCCCTACTAAAGGTATGCCTGCATCTACAATGGTGGCTAGTTGCCTTGAGAAAACTACCAAGTCATCAATTTTGACTTTGCCTTTATTGGTATCAAATAATTTAATTTTTGGCTTTTCTTCTGCAATAGAAATAATTACCATATGTTGCTTTCTTAAAATTTCAACTAAGCCTTGTTGGTTATCTGCCTGCGTCCTTCCGGTAATAGTATTGCCGGAAGGATCCTTTACCGTATATTTAAATGTCGGCATTTTTTTATTCCTCTCCGGTTACCCTTAATACCTCCTCTAAGGTAGTTACTCCATCGGCTACCTTATTAAGCCCATCCTGCCTTAACGTCTTCATGCCATGTGCAATAGCATATTCTTTTATTTTGTCAGTAGAAACTCTTTCTACAATCATTGTTTTTATTTTTTCATCTATTGTTAAAAATTCTATTATGGCCATCCTGCCATAATACCCTGTATTAGAACAGCGCTTACACCCCTTTGCCTGGTAGAATATGCCCTCGTCACTTTTGGCGGTCCTTTTTGGCATTAGGCCAATTCTTTTCATTGCATCTTTAGGTATTTGATGTTCTTCTCTGCAGCGTTGACACACCTTGCGGCACAACCTCTGGGCACAGGTACCTATAAGACTTGCAGCGACTAAAAACGGTTCAACGCCCATATCTATAAAGCGGGTTATTGCACTTGCTGCATCATTTGTATGAAGCGTGGAAAATAAAAGCTGGCCGGTGAGTGAGGCTTTAATCGCAATATCCGCTGTTTCAAAGTCCCTGATTTCACCCACCATTATTATATCAGGGGATTGCCTTAAAATAGACCTTAGGCCATTTGCAAAAGTTAGGCCGATATCAGGTTTAACTTGAACCTGGGTTATGCCCTCGACTTGATACTCCACGGGATCTTCAATAGTAACAATGTTTCTTTCTGGCGTATTGAATTGATTAAGAATGGAATATAGCGTTGTAGATTTGCCACTTCCTGTAGGACCTGTTACTAAAATCATTCCATAAGGTCTTGAGATTGCATCTTTAAATTCCGCCAAGGCACTTTCACAAAAACCTAATCTATCCAACCCTGTTGATAGACTAGATTTATCTAAGGCCCTAAGGACTATCTTACCGCCAAAGCTAATTGGTAAAACTGAAACCCTAAAATCTATTTCCCTTCCCTCAAACTCTATCTTAAAACGACCATCCTGGGGGAGCCTTGAGTCAGTAATGTCTAAGCCTGCCATTATCTTTAATCTCGCAAGGATGGCATTTTGGTTTTTCTTCGGCAAGGAAAAGGCCTCGTGTAATTCACCATCAATTCTATACCTAACCCGTAAGTCTTTTTCCCCAGGTTCTATGTGTACATCGCTTGATCTATTACGTAATGCTTCGTTTATAATTAAATCTACCATCCTCACTACAGGGGCAGCTTTAGATTCTTTTTCTATATCTGCTAAATCTAGCTTTTCTGACTTAATTAATTCTAGCGAAACTTTTTCTTTAAACTTTTCTACTTCTTTTAAGGTCTTAGACAGTTCTTCCGCATAAGGTTTATAGTATTGTTCTATTGTCTCTAAGATTTGTCTTTCAGTCGAGAGCACAAGTTCTATCTTGTAGTTAGTTAATGTACCTACTTCATCTATGGCTAAGATATTCATGGGGTCGCTTACGGCCACCATTAATATATCACCTATTTTTGAGATGGGGATAAGGTTATACTTTTTGGCTAAATCCGAAGGGATAAGTCCTAAGACGTCTGGGTCAATTTTATATCGGGAAAGATTTATAGGGGGGAGGTTTAATTCCTTTGATAAGGTTACCATTAAATCCTTTTGTGAAATTAGTTTTTCATCTACTAGTATCTTTGCAAGACTTCCTCCTTTTTCCTTGTGCAGTTTTAAACCTCGCTCTAAGTCTTTTTGCGAAAGAAGCTTCTTCTCTTTTAAAACCTCTATCAACCTATCCTTCCATATCTTTGCCATATCTATTTAGTTATTGTTTGGTCTCGCCTACTGTTACCCTTAAGACCTCTTCTAATGTTGTAACTCCGGCCTTTACCTTAGTTAATCCATTTTCCCGTAAAGTAGTCATGCCTTCTTTTCTGGCAACAGAACGTATCTCATGCTCCTGCACCTGCCCCAATATCAACTCTTTGATAGGCGCTGTAAGAGGAAATACTTCTAATAAACCTACTCTGCCTCTATAGCCTGTATTCATGCACTCACGGCAACCCTTCCCCCTGTAAACAGTCAGCTTGTTCTTGCCTTCAGTCTCAAGGTTTAAACCTTTAAACTCAATGCTGTCGGCAGATATCTCATAACTTTCTTTGCAATTAGGGCAAATCTTACGTATTAATCTCTGTGCGCCAACTAAAAGTACTGATGAGGTTATCAAAAAGGGCTCAACACCCATATTCATCAAACGAACTATAGCACCACTTGCAGTAGTTGTATGTAGCGTACTTAAAACCAGATGTCCTGTTAAGGCTGCCTTGATAGCAATGTCAACTGTTTCAAAATCTCTGATCTCTCCAACCATTACAATGTCCGGGTCCTGTCTTAAGATAGACTTTAATGCATTAGCAAATGTCAAACCAATTTCTGGACGGGCAGTAACCTGATTTACGCCCTCAAGCTGATATTCTATCGGGTCTTCTACGGTGATAAGATTTTTGGTTGGCGTATCTACGCATTTTAAAATAGAATAAAGCGTTGTAGTCTTGCCAGAACCTGTGGGGCCGCATATCAATATCATGCCATGTGGCTGTTTGGCTGCTGTATTAAGTACAGTCAAGGGTTTTAATTCAAAACCTAGCTTTGTAATATCCAATAGGGCTTGAGATTTATCTAATATCCTTATTGCAACCTTTTCACCAAAGCTTGACGGTATAACAGAAACCCTAAAATCTATTTCATTATTATCTATCTTTGCTTTAAACCTTCCATCTTGCGGTAGCCTTTGTTCGGCAATATCCAATTCCGCCATTACCTTTATACGTGAAACTATGCCCGCAGACATAAACATAGGCAATGCCTGGCCTTCCTGCAAAATTCCATCAACCCTATACCTAACCCGTAATTTTTCTCCTTGTGGTTCTATTAAGATATCACTAGACCTTCTTTTGATTGACTCAGCTAAAAGCATATCAGTAATTTTAACAATCGGAGCACTCTGAATTGTTTTGATGATATCCTCTACTGTTACCTTTTTCTTCGCTCCTGTTGTGGCCAACCCTTCTTCTTTGTGTTCCTCTATCTCCTTTAGCAATCCGTCAAAAACTATCTTGTCTGACCCACCATAATAAGTATTTAATGCTTCTTGAATTTCTTCGCTTGTTGTAATAACGGGATTTATTTTAAAACCGGTAAGGGCCTTTATATCATCTAAGGTAAAAATATTTAGCGGGTCTGCCATAGCTACTGTGAGTGTGTCTGCTATTTTTGAAATAGGTATAATTTGATAATGTGCTGCTATTTTTCTGGGGATAATTTTGGTAATTTCGGGGGTTACATTGAATTTGGAGAGTTTCATAAGCGGAATTTTTAACTGCTGGCTAAGTACTACCATTAAATCTTCCTGCTTGACTAAATTTAACTTCACTAAGATATCACTTAACTTTCCGCCCTTGGTTTTTTGTTCCTTCTTGGCCTTCTCTAATTTTGCTTCATCTAATAGACCTTTTTCAAATAAGATCTTAATCAGTCTATCTTTTAGAGTTTTCGCCATAATTTATTATGCCTTAAAATATTTCTTTATTGCATTATTTATATCCGTCATTGTGCTGACGAATATCTGAATATCGCAGTGTGTAATATCTTCTATGTCTTCAATCGCCTGCTTGTTTAAGGGATTTGCAATGCTAATAGTCAATGTGCCCTCAATTTTATCTACTGGAATTAAGCAATATTGCCTACATACATTCACAGGAATTAGCGCAACAACCTCAGTGTCCACCTCATAACTTGCCAGCGGTAAATAAGGGTATCCGTATTGTACTGTCAAAGCCTGGGCAATCTGTTCTTCTGAGGCATAGCCTAATAAAACCAATATCTGCCCTAAGAGACCTCCTTTGTCTTTTTGTATCTCAACAGCCTTATCTAATTGCTTCTGACTTATTATCCCTTTTTCTAAGAGCAATTGTCCTAATTGTTTTGAAACTCCCTTATGTGATTCGCTCATTCTTTTAATAGTCTCTTTAGGTCTTCCTGGTCTATAGTCCTACCCATTGCCTCTTCTTTTGAAATCAATCCCTTAGTAGTTAACTCATATAGGAATTGGTTCATGGTCTTCATGCCTTGTTTTTGTCCTGTTTGTATTGCCGAATATATTTGGTGCGCTTTTTCCTCACGTATTAAAGACCTTATTGCTGTATTGGATATTAAGACTTCTAAAGCTAAAACACGCCCCTTGCCACTCTTTTTAGGTATAAGCTGCTGCGCTAATATTGCCTGCAAAACAAAAGAAAGTTGCGTTCTAACCTGTTGTTGCTGATGGGATGGAAAAACATCTATTATGCGGTTTACGGTCTGTGCAGAATCTGAGGTATGCAATGTTGCAAAAACTAGATGTCCTGTTTCAGCAATATTGAGGGCAGACTCTATAGTTTCTAAATCTCTCATCTCACCAATTAATATAACATCTGGGTCTTGTCTTAGGACATGTCTTAGTGCTGAGTTAAACGATGGGGTATCTGTTTCAATTTCGCGCTGGTCGACTATGGCCTTTTTGTTCTGATGATAATATTCTATTGGATCTTCAACAGTTATAATGTGGCAATCCCTTTCTGAATTTATCATATCAACCATGGAAGCTAAGGTAGTAGATTTTCCACTTCCCGTAGCACCTGTAACCAAAATTAACCCCTTGGGTAATTTACAAAGTTTTGTAACGACATCAGTCGGTAGGCCACACTCTTCAAAACTCATTATTGTAAAAGGTAATATCCTTATGGCGACACCAACACTACCTCTTTGTACAAATATATTAACACGAAATCTACTCAAACCCTCCATGCCAAAGGCCATATCTAACTCGCGTTCTTTTTCAAATCTTTTTATCTGGTCTTCATTAAGCATGCTATAGGCAAATCTTTTTACATCTTCTGGTTTTAAGGCTGGGGAATCAATTGAATGCAGTCTCTCATCAATTCTAAGATGCGGAGGCAGTCCTACTGTCAGGTGCAAATCAGAGGCTCCTTTTTTTACTGCTAATTCAAGTAGTTTTTTTATCTCTAGAGTCGCCATTTTTGTTCCTTTCATGTATTTAGCTTGCTACCTTGTTTTTGCCTTCATCTTTTGCCTTCTTAAGACACGCTTGCGCTTTATCTACTAACTCCTGTGCACTAGCTCCGTCTATCGGGTTTTCGCTTATTCCTGCACTCACAGTCAATCCATGACTTGCAGCTTTTTTCTTGCCAATTGATGCTTCTTCAATTTTAATTCTTAACTCTTCTGCTGTCCTTGCAGTATCTCTTTTGTTCTTCTCAGGTAAAACTATAGCAAAACCATCATCGCTGAATCTAGATACTTTATCTATCGGCGTGGCTGATTCTTTTAATATAGAGCTGATCTTTCTTAATGCCTCCTCAGCTGCTATTTCACCTTGGGCATCTCTGAAGACTTTAAAATCATCTACATCTAATATAATAAATGCACAAGGCCGCTGATAAATAATGGCCCTTTTAATTTCTTCATCTAACCGAGCATTAATATAGGATTCATTATAAAGACCTGTCAGTTCATCAGTGATCTCAAGTTCTTCAGCCTTTTTTATCAAAATGTCATTTTCAACAGCAATGCCCATTTGTTTTACGAAAACTTCAAATAATTCTAAATCATCCTGCGTGAACTTATAATTTTCGATGGTATTACCAACGCCTAAAACACCTGTTGTCTTCCCCGCTGAAACCACCGGAAACAAGGCGCAATTTGTCAATTGGAACTCATTTCTAAAATCTTCTATTTCAGTTGTAGTTTTTGTGTCTGCATCAAGAATAAAAGGCTTGTTCTGCTTTGCTATCTTACCAACGAGACCTTCTCCAGGTCTAATCTTTTTTAGTGTAAGTTGGGTTTCTTCTAAACCGGATAGTGATTTGACAGCAAGTTTTTTTTCATCTTCATCCAACATCATCAAAAAACAACCTGTAATATCCGGTAAGTGCATGATTTTCTCAACGCTAAACTCCAAAATCTTATCCAGTTCTATAGCAGATGAGATTAAATTGCCTATTTGCAAAAGACCTGTCATAGTAAGAACCTTTTTATGAATTTCTGTATTTATCTGTTTTGTTTTCTCGCCATATGAACGCAACTCATCCATGTTCTCTTTTATCCTTCTGGTAATCGTATTTAAAGAACGACCCAAATCGCCTATTTCATCTTCGCCTTTTACCTCTACCATCCTATTGATATCACCTTCGGCTATTATCCTTGCATCCATGGCTAATTTTATCATCGGTTCTACTATTTCCCTTGCAAGACACAGACCTAAAAATGTAATACCTACAGTAATAAGCATAACTAATGAAATATCAAATATGTTCTGGGTATGCGGAAAGATGTATGTAGATGCTAGATATACGCAGATCAAAAGCGGGATAACGGCCATCAAGCAATAGGCAATCATTAATTTATAGCGCAATCCCTTTGGTACTAGTGACAGATTCGGTAAAAAGGTTTTCATATTCCACCTCTTTTTAGATAGTAATTCCTAATAGTATCAGTGTGCTAATTATATTACTAGTGTTTATATCAAAAAATGTTAAAATTCAGCAACGTTGACAGCTATTATAAATTATATAATTAAAAATAGTAAAATGCAAGAGTTGATTTTTAATAACCTTTTATCAAAATATAAACCCTGTTAACTCCTACAATCCTAGTCGTTCTCTTTGCCTCCACAATGCTTCCTTCTGGATTCCAGAATCTATATGATCCCAGGGTAAAATCTCTTTAAAATCCCTTTTTCTCTCAACATAAAAATGAGGATCTATGTTACAATCTCTGAGTGCCTCACCCCAGAGTTGATATTTAAAAAACTCTTGCCAGCCGTCAAATTTTGCACCCTTACGCCATGCCAGCATAATAACATCAGCTAATTTTCTATCGCCCCTCGATAAAACTGCTTCTAAAAAACTTAACTCAATATCATGAATTTTTAATTTAATGCTTTTTTTATGAATTCCTTTTTTTAAAATACCTCTTTTATTGTACAAGGCTTGCTGAGATTCCATGGGTTCCCATTGAAATGGTGTGTGTGGTTTAGGTACAAATGGCGATATTGAAGCTGTAACAGATACAGCAGGTTTATTTTTGTCTTTATTTGGGTTGGCAACTGCCAAGATGAGTTCTGCGATTTTCTCTATATCTTTATCCGTCTCAGAAGGAAGTCCTATCATAAAATAAAGCTTTACCCTCCTCCAACCTGCCTTTGCGGTTTCTACAACGCATTCATCTAATTTTTTTATACGGATATTTTTGTTTATAACAGATCTTAACCTTTCACTACCTGCCTCAGGGGCAAATGTAAGGCCTGTCTTTTTTATTGAACTAATAAGCTGTGGGAATTGTCGTAAAACGTTTTCTATTCTCAAAGATGGTAAAGATATCGACACCCCTTTTGATTTAAACATCTCAATCAATTTTTTCATAATTTTTAAAATCTGCGGGTGGTCTCCCGTGGATAATGAAACCAAAGAAATTTCATCATGTCCTGTATGTTTGAAAGTTTCTTCTGCTAGCCTTAAAATATTCTTAAGGCTTCTTTTACGGCTTGGTGAATATACAGAAGTTGCCTGACAAAACGCACACCTGTTAGGGCAACCCCTCATCACCTCAAGGCTAATTCTATCATGTATGATTTGAATGTACGGAACAATCTGCCTCGTCGGGTAATATGCAGAATCAAAGTTTTTTATAATGCGTTTTTTTATTCTCTTTGGAGTATTTTCTTCTGTAGGTTTTATGGCTTTAATAGTACTGTCGCTATTGTACTCTGCCAAATAAAAACTTGGCACATAAACACCGGGCATCTTCAACCATTGGTTTAAAACTTTAGTCTTATCTTTAGTTGCCTTAATTACTTCAAGCATTTCAGGGAGGGCTTCTTCTGCCTCTCCAATTAAAATTGCATCGAAAAACTCTGCCATCGGTTCAGGATTAAAGCTGCAAGGGCCTCCAGCAATAACCAAAGGGTGCTCACTGCTTCTTTCTTTTGCCTTAAGGGGTATACTGGCTAAATCAAGCATGTTTAAAACATTTGTATAATTCATTTCATACTGAAGTGAAAAACCAATTACATCAAATTCCCTCAAAGACTTTTTTGACTCTAATGAAAAAAGCGGGATTTTTTTATCCCGCATAATAGATTCCATATCTACCCAGGGTGTAAATACCCGCTCGCAAACTATGTCCTCTTTTTCATTTAAAAGGTGATAAAGTATCTTAAAACCTACATGACTCATCCCTATTTCATATACATCTGGAAAGCAAAGGCAAAATTTAAGCCTTTGGGAGTTGAAATCTTTCTTTACCACATTCCATTCATTACCCAGATATCTGGCAGGTTTCATAACCTGTGGTAAAATTTCCCCTAAGAGTTTCATTTAATATTTTTTCTAACTGCTCTTAAAAATTCCAATACGCCAAAGGGCTTGTAAATATAATCTGCAACTTTTAATTCCTTGGCCCTTTCAGAGCTTTCCTCACTTGCGTATCCAGTAATCATTATCTCAGGGACAGCTTCTTTATTATTAGCCTTTAAATACTCACGGATGTTTTTGACTGTTTCAATTCCATCGATATCAGGCATCCTTACATCTGAGATTATCAAGTGGAAATCTTTTCCTTTAATCCTTTCTAAAGCCTCTTTGCCAGTTAAGGCAACTTCAACATTATAACCTTGCTTTTGCAAAAACCTCCCTAAGCTTTTAGTAACTAATTCCTCATCATCTATTATCAAAATATACTTAGTGCCCCTCATTTTACTCCTTATGATCTGTTTAGTAATTCGTGTGATATACCTATATCTGCAACTGTTAATTTACCTATAAACCTCCTAGCTTTTAGTTTACATAATCCAATTTTAGGTGCACAAAATGTTACCGTCTCCTTTGCTTTAATGGCAACGCCTTGGGGTAAACCTGTATCTGCATCTAAGCCTGATGGGACATCTAATGCTAAAACAGCTGCACCTGTTTCATTTATGATTTCTATCATACTTGAAAATGGTTCCCGGACCTTAGACTTTAAACCTATACCTAGGAGGGCATCAATTATTAAACTATCTTTCAATTTTTTCTTTACAGCACTTAGTTGTCTTTTATTAAAAATACGCGTTATGGGCACCTTCATATTAATGAGTATTTCTAAATTTGTCTTCGTCTCATCTGCCATTTGAGCACTCTTTTTACCAACAAGGTAAACTCTAGGCCTTACCTTCTTGTTTATCAAATGCCTGCTGCAAACCAGTCCATCACCACCATTTTTGCCAAGGCCGCAAAACACTACCACTTTGGAGCTTTTCATAACTTTAAGCATGCTCAATGCCTTTTCTGCTGCGTGCAAACCTGCGTTTTCCATCAATACAACCGAGGGGATGCCAAGTCTTTCTACAGCCCTTGAATCTAGTTTTCTCATTTTCTTAGTACTAATCATATTCTGTTAAATCCGCGCTATTAAAAAGGTTAGTCTTTGCCTCTTTGCAAACTTTCTCAACCCGCCCTATAAGTGTCCTCATTAAATCTCGGTTTGTGCTGTTTGCATTAGGGCACTTACAGCAACTCAAAGGAAAACCTGATTCTTTTGCAAATTTTGCAAGCTCTCCCCCCTCTACATATGCCAGGGGTCTTATAATGCAAATTTTACCACCGAACATACGTTGTTTTGGTGCCATAGCCTTTCTATTGCCTTGAAAAAACATATTTAGCAATAATGTCTGTATGATATCATCTTTATGATGGCCAAGGGCAAGTTTTTTGCATTTATGTTTATGGGCTAATTGAAAAAGATGTTTTCTGCGGTTCCAGGAACACCAAAAACAATTAATCTTTTTGCGGTCTCCACCTACCGTATCTAATATATTTATCTTTTTGATTACATGTTTAAATCCATTATCTTTAAAAAACTTCTTAAGGCGCTTGGATTTTACACAACCATATCCCATATCAAGGTGTATGGCCAAAACTTCATACTTAATAGGCGTTATTTTCTTCCTTTGGTCTAGTATTTTCAGTAAAGATAAACTGTCCTTTCCTCCAGAGATACCAACCGCAACCCTATCACCATCCTCTAACATGTCAAAATCACATGTGGCCTTGCCAATCTTTCTTGAAATGTACTTTTCTAGTTTTGTCATATCGTTATTTCATCCCAACGTCTATTACAAGACTTAAGCAAATAAGGGTAATTATCAACGATGATCCTCCATAGCTTATCAAGGGAAGAGTCAGGCCAACTACAGGCAAAAGCCCCATTACCATTGCTATATTTACCAGAATCTGAAATGCTAACATAGCGGTAATTCCAACTACCAACAATTGAGAATAAGGATCTTGGGTATTATAGGCTATATGTAAAATTCGCCTTATAAGCAAGAAAAATAAACCCAATAAAATAATTGCACCTACAAAACCCCATTCTTCACCTACCACAGAAAAAATAAAATCTGTATGTCTCTCAGGTAAAAAATGCAGTTGGTTTTGTGTCCCCGCAAGCCATCCTTTACCAAATAATTTACCAGAACCAATTGCTATCTTAGATTGAATTACCGTGTAACCTGCTCCTAAGGGATCTATATTCGGATTAATGAATACTAAGAGCCTCTCTTTTTGATAATCTTTTAAAATACTCCACAATAAGGGACTTGATAAAACCCCAAGCCCTATGAATCCGAGTATATACCTTAATCTTAAACCCCCTGCATACATAACAGCTAAAAGAATGGGTAGAAGCGTTAGGGCAGTTCCTAAATCTGGTTCTATAAGTATCAGAAAAACAGGTAAAACAGTAAGCGCTACAGGAGTTAGTAAAAACTTCCTACTACTTAGGCTTTCTTTGTTATGACCTAAATAATTTGCCAGTACCAAAATAAGGGTCAATTTAGTCAGCTCTGAGGGTTGAAAATTGAACCACCCCAAGCTAATCCACCTATGTGCGCCAAATCTGGCCTTACCCAAAAAAAGGACTATTATAAGAAAAAATATCGAGACTGCATATAATGGATAAGCAAAACTTAAAATCCTGCGGTGACCTAATTTTATTATGACTAAACTTATAATTAAACCAAGCCCTGCCCAGATTAATTGCTTCAAAAGTGGACTCTCTTTAAAGGTAAGTGGTTTTTCAAATGATACGCTGTATTGAAAAAGAACACCTAAGCAAAATATAACTAAGATTATAATAATTAAATATAAATCTAGTCTTTTCATAGCATTTTAAATTCTTTCAGTTTCCCAAAAACCTTACCAGCAATAGGGGCTGCCTCCTCCCCTCCATAGCCGCCGTTTTCTAAAAATACAACCAGGGCAATCTTAGGTTTATCCGAAGGGGCATATCCAACAAACCATGCATGAGATCGAGCCTTAGCTACCTGTGCAGTACCTGTTTTCCCAGATGCTTTAACTCCTGCAACCCTTGCCTTAATGGCTGTTCCCCCTCCATTGTTAACTGCCATCTCAAGCCCTTTTTTTATTGCTTCCAAATTGCGCTTTGATAATCCAAGGGTATGCATCCTAGTACCCCCAACTTCAACGGTATCTATTGATTTCACAATAAAGGGTTGTGGCAACCTGCCGCCATTTGCAACTGCACAAGTCATCATGAGTATCTGAATGGGTGTAGCCAAAACAAATCCTTGGCCTATGGCAAAATTTGCCGTATCCCCTTCATACCAGGTCTCTTTTTTATTAATCCTCTTCCATCTTCTATCTGGAACGAGACCACTTGCCTCGTCGGGTAAATCAATTCCTGTACGTTTCCCAAAGTTGAAAGAATATGCAAACCTTGATAAATCTTTTTCTCCTATTTTCTTCCCTAATTTAAAAAAGTATACATTGCATGAGTGCATCAAGGCATACTTTAAATCCTGAGGTCCATGACCACCGCTCCTCCAGCAACCAAATTTACGATTGCCGATATTTATCTTACCCTTACAGTCAAAAATCGTATATGGAGAAATCTTCTCCTTTTCAAGGCCGCAAACGGCAGTTAGTATTTTAAACGTAGAGCCAGGGGAATATTGACACTGTATCGCCCTGTTGAGCAAGGGATATTTCTTCGAGGCTAAAAGTCTTTTTAATGCGGTAACATTTTCAGAATCAATGAAGGCATTAGGATCGAATCCAGGGGAACTTACTAAAGCCAAAATCTCTCCGGTATTAACATCGCAAACTACCATAGCACCCTTTCTTCCATCAAAGAGCTGGTATATAAACTCTTGCAGTCGCACATCAATTGTAAGTGTAACATCTTTTCCTTTAGAGGGCAATCTTTTACCTAATATGCTTATCTGACGACCCCTGTGGTCAACCTCAACTTGCATGCCTCCATCTTCACCTCTTAGGTAGTCATCAAGTGACTTCTCTAGTCCATTCCGTCCCATCCTGTCTTGCCTGTCGTATCCGTAAGACCTTAATCTAGAAAACTCACGTTTATTAATCATGCCAAGATAGCCAACTGCATGGCAAACTGACTCTTTATAAACATACTCACGCCTTGGACCTGATTTAACTATCATTCCCCTCAAATCAAGATTCATGTCTTCTAACTTAAACGCTGTGGGCTTGGTGAGATTTTTAACTAAGGTTACCTCCGCAAAAGGTGCTGTGTATCCTTTTTGGTATTTCTTTTCTAAAGTTTCAACTGGAACTTTGGTAAGTTGACTAATTTGCGTGAAGGTCTTTTGTTTCTCTTTTAGTTCTTGGGGGATAACCACTAAATCGAAGGTAAGCACATCTTTAGCTAAAAGTTTTTTATTTCTATCAAATATGGCTCCTCGTGTGGCCTCAATTGGAAGAAGGCGAATTCTGTTTTCCTGACTAAGCCTAAAATAATTTGCACCTTTTATGATCTGGGTATAAAAAAGACCAAAAAATACGCAGACAAATGCTGCGCTAATAACTCCTAAAATAATTGCTATTTTATTTTTCATAAGAGATCTTCGTGAAAAGCTTAAATACAAACGGACATATGACTGTTGTATAAATAACTGTCGGTAGCACCTTCGTAACGGCAAAGGATAAAAAAGAAAGCGTTTCATTAAATGTAAAAGATGCGAAGACATAAAAGACAATACTATGAATAACTACCGCTATGGCACATATAAAACTTTGGGCAAAAATGCTTTCTTTATAAATTCTTTCTGAAAAATACCCAATTAAAAATCCCAAGCCACCTAATATAAATATGTTTATACCTAAACCTCCGGCACTAAAAATATCTGCCAACGCCCCTGCCAGAAGACCCACTTTTAATCCTGTCCTTTTTCCTTTTTGCATAGCAAAAACAACAGTTACTACCAGAAGTAAATCTGGCTTAATCCAGCCAATTGCAAAAATATCTAGAATCGTCAAGTGTAAAAGTAATGCCAAAATCAAAAATAATAGTATCATTCTAATATGACCAAAACCTCCTCTAACTTCCCGAGCCCCGCTAGAGGGCGAACGAAAACTTCAGCTGAGATTCCATCAGCAGATTCTGTTATGTGTGAAACCTCACCTATTAATAACCCCTTAGGAAAAGAAGTCCCTAGGCCTGAAGTAACTACCGAATCACCCACTACAACATCAGCCTCTGCGGGCAAATATTTTATGAGGCAAAAATCCTTCATTATCCCACAAAGCACTCCTTCTTCACGACTCCTCTGGATTAGACATGTCGCACGAAAATCAAGGTCAGTCATAAGAATTACCCTGGAAGTTGTGGATGCAACCTCTATGACCTTTCCTACAACGCCAAATTGGAAAACAACGCAATTTCCCTTTTTTACCCCTGAATTTTTACCTCTATCTATAAGAAGGGTGTGCCTGTAATTTGAGTAATCTCTGGCTATAACCTTGGCGGCAACTGAAGGTTTCGTTGTTGTATTTTTAAAGCCTAAGAGTTCTTCAAGCCTTTGGGTCTGATAATCTTTCTCTTTAAGCCTTGCCACTTCTGCTTTTAATATCTTTATCTGATTTTGAAGTTTTGTGTGAGGTGAAAACATATTTTCAAGGCGGAAGATAACCTTAGCAGGAGAAAAGAAGGAAAGTATCTTTAATGCGGGTCTGAAAAAATCAAGACCTTTTGATTTTATGGTATGCGAGAATATTGGTAATAAAAAAAAGATGAGGATTAAAGGTAGGCAGACAACAACAATTAGAGAGGTATATTTTTTCTTAAAAAAACCATATTTGCGCACAATTTTTTATGTCTCAAACTTTGGCGTAACTGTAACCTTTTTAAGATAACGAATTTCACTCAATACCTTACCAGTACCAAGTGCTACTGCAGTCAGTGGGTCTTCAGCGACATGAACGGGTAGACCCGTCTCTTCAGTAAGAAGCTTATCTAAACCCTTCAATAGTGCTCCTCCACCGGCTAATATGATACCTTTTTCAATTAAATCAGCGGAAAGTTCAGGTGGGGTGCGTTCTAAGGTAATCCTTACAGCTTCAACTATTGCTGAAATCGGCTCAGACATAGCCTCTCTTATCTCCTGACTTGTCACTGTTACCATTTTAGGTAAACCAGCTACAAGGTCACGTCCCTTTACCTCAAGAGTCAATTCTTCACCCAAAGGATAGGCTGAACCTATTCTGATTTTTATCTCTTCAGCAGTCCGCTCACCAATCATAAGATTGTAGTTTTTCTTTAGGTGATTTATTATTGCTTCATCTAACTCATCTCCACCGATTCTTAAAGACTTTGAAAAGACAACTCCAGCCAGAGAAATTACAGCCATTTCTGTTGTACCGCCACCTATATCTACTATCATATTACCTGAGGGCTCTTGAATTGGTAGTCCAACCCCTATGGCAGCAGCTATTGGCTCTTCAACAAGATATACCTCTCTTGCCCCGGCGTGTAAGGCAGAGTCTTTAACAGCTCGCCTTTCAACCTCAGTAATCCCTGAAGGCACGGCAACAACAATCCTGGGCCTGACAAGTATCTTTCTGGGGTGAACCTTGCGTATAAAATACCTAAGCATAGATTCGCTGATTTCAAAATCTGCAATTACTCCATCTTTCATGGGTCTTATAGCAACTATAGAACCAGGGGTACGGCCAAGCATTCGCTTTGCCTCCTCCCCTACTGCCAAAACATGGTTTGTGCCTTTTTCAATAGCCACCACCGATGGTTCACACAAAACAATGCCTTCGCCTTTTACGTATACAAGCGTACTGGCAGTTCCTAAATCTATGCCCATGTCATTTGAAAATAAGGCATATATATTTCTTATGAATCTTAAGGTAGTTTCAATTGCGGTTTTTAGTTTTTGGTTCATGGTATTACCTCATCTGTTTTGTTTGGAAGTTATTGGGGATTTGGTAATATTTGGAAGTGTTTAAATTCTATCAATATACTAATAAAAAGTCAACTTTTATTTCTTTGTTATTCCTTTCTTGGTGATAGTAAGCCTTTTAATAAATCCAGCCCCTGGAGAACCCAATTGTCTCCCATTGAGGTTGAGTTCTATTGATTTCCCCTCACTTATCTGCAAATTGAATTCTTCCTTAGCCCTCCACTCTTCAGCACTGCCTGCGGTTAGGATGTCAGAAAACAAAAGCTTTCCATCAACCTCAAGGCGAAGAAAACAATCCTTTTTAGCCTCAATTGTAAGGTTTAGCCCTGACTTTGCCACGGTAGGTTTTTTGTTTGAAGCTGAAACTTTTCGCTTAACTACAGCTACCTTTTTAGCTAGGGGCGTATTTTTACCTACAGACTGAGCTTGTTTATTGGATTTTAAAGATACCGCTAATACAATACCCAAGAATGCAACTGCAAGACTAACGCCTATTATAAGGCTCCTAATGCGTGCTGGCTTAAAAGGAGGAAGTCTTTTCTCATCAATTATTAATTCTTGTCTGAGTTCACCAGTTTCAGATTCAAAAAATGCCTTTAAAATGCTTTCGGTATCAAGGCCTAAGAATTGCGTGTATTCTTTAATAAAACTTTTTGCATAAATTATACTGGGTAATTGCTGAATTTGGTCCTGTTCTATTTTTTTCAATACATCAACATGTATCTTGGTTTTTTCATGTACTTCTTCTAGGGTAAGACCTCTTTTTTCTCTGGCCTTTCTTAATTGTTCTCCGGCGGACATGGCTTAATTAACTCTCCTTGTCTTCTGGCTGGATAAGGATCTCTCTGGGCTTGGGTCCCCTGTAAGGTCCGACTATACCTTCTGCTTCCATCATATCCATAATGCGTGCGGCCCGTATATGACTAAGTCGCATCCTTCGCTGCAGCATAGAAACTGAAGCCTGACTTGTTTCAAGAACCATTTTAACTGCTTCATCATATAGGGGATCTTTTTCAAAACGCGCTCTTCCATCTTGGGAGGAATCTTTCTCGGCAGACAAAATAGATTCCTCATACGAAGGTTCTCTTTGTTGCTTAACAAAAGAAGCAACCCTTTCTATCTCTTTATCAGAAACCAAACTTCCCTGGGCACGAATAGGTTTTGATGTACCGGGGCGTAAAAAAAGCATATCTCCGTTTCCTAAAAGCTTTTCAGCACCGTTCATATCCAGAACGGTTCTCGAATCTACCTTAGAGGCTACCTTAAAAGAAATCCTAGCTGGGAAATTTGCCTTTATGACACCGGTAATTACATCAACGCTTGGCCTCTGGGTTGCCAGTATTATATGAATGCCTACGGCCCTGGATAATTGCGCAAGCCTTGTTATTGCATTCTCTATTTCATTGGATGCAATCATCATTAAATCTGCTAGTTCATCTATGATAACAATAATGTAAGGTAATTTCTCGTGTTCTGCGCCATCGGCCTTTTCGTTGTAAAATTCTATGTTTCTTGCACCAACCTTGGCGAATAACTGATAGCGTTCTTCCATCTGGTTAACAACCCAAGCCAATGCCGCAGAGGTCTTTTTTGCATCTGTAACCACAGGACATAAAAGATGCGGTAAATCATTAAAGCAAATAAGCTCTACCATCTTAGGATCTATCATTACAAATCTTAAATCCTCAGGCGTATTATTAAACAAAAGGCTTGTTATAATGGTGTTTACGCAAACTGTCTTACCGGAACCCGTCGTCCCAGCAATCAAGAGATGGGGCATATCATCCAAATCTGTAACCAATGGCTTTCCAGAGACATCTTTTCCCAAAGCCATTGTTAACCTTGAGTCTACATTCTGGAATTCCTTTGATGTTAAAATCTCCTTAAGATATACCAGGCTGCTGCTTGTATTTGGCACCTCAATACCTACCCTTGCCTTGCCAGGAATGGGTGCCACAACACGCACGCTTGAGGCCTTCATGGCCAATGATATATCATCACTTAGAGACACAATCCTTGTAATTTTTACCCCAGGGGCCGGTTCCAATTCATATCGTGTAATAATTGGTCCTTGTTCTACTTGTGCCACCCTTACATCTATGCCAAAATCAGACAAGGTTTCCTCTAGAATGCGAGAATTCTTTTCTAAATCGTCTTTTATCTTGCGTTCTTCCATTGGTGGGGGTGAATTTAGCAGATCCGAAGAAGGTAGTTGAAATCCTGCAACCTCTTTTGGCTCTATCTTAACTTCATTTGGTTTAAGTTGTTCTTTCTTTTTTAATTGGATGATCTTTGGTTTTAGTGTGGATGCTTGGGCTTTGCCCATTTTTACCTCAGGGGTTACATCCTTCATCTTTTGAGGTTGTACTTTTAATTTTGGCTCTGGTGTAACTGTCCCACCCATCCTAGAAGAAACACGTCTTTGGCGACGCTCTCCAGAACCCTTCCACTTTGACCACAAGGCTTTAAAAAATTTAGCAGCTAATCTTGCTGCGGAAATTACAAATGGTAAAAGCAAAAACTCTGTCGCAATTAATACCGAAAGCACTATTAAAGTAATTAATGTGATGTAGGTACCAACCAGATTAAAATACCTTAAAAGTTGCTGCGATACCAAGCTCCCTATTAGGCCTCCCATACGAAACCTGATAGAGGCTTCACTAGGAGCCAATAAAGCAAAGAAGCTGCTTGCGGTTATAAATAAAACGGAAGTACCTAAAATCTTTATATAAACCTTCTGCGGTGTCTTGCCCCAAAACTTAGAAAGAGACCAGCTAAGGGTCAACAACGGTATAATGTATGCTGCGTTTCCGACTAAAAAGATAAGTCCGCCTGCTAGGTATGCACCTATTATGCCTATGAAGTTTTGTATTCTTTCATTCGGGCTTGAGCTAAAAAGTGAGAGGTCATTGGGGTTGTATGAGATAAGACTTAAAAACACTAAAACGCTTATAGCAAAAAATATGACCCCTAAAATCTCATTTTTTCTCTCTGGGTTAATTAGAGGTTTTTTTGTTTTATTTTTTGCTTTTTTCATTTTACAAAACCTGCTGTTAAAGTTATTATCCCGAGTAAACAGCAATAAATAGCAAAAATATGCATCTGACTCTTTTTTATTGTAATATACAATATCTTTAAACAGGCCAACCCTACTAAAAACGCACATAGAGTTCCAGCAATAAGAGATACTGGTGATGTTTTTAGAATTGTTTCTGTGCTAGCAATTTTATAAGAAAGGGCACCTAAAGTAGTTGGTATCAAAATCAAGAATGAAAAACGAAACGCAAAATCTCTATGCAAACCACAGGCAAGACCTGTTGAAATAGTAACTCCACTGCGTGAAACTCCTGGTATAAGGGCAATACCTTGTGCAATACCTATTATTATGGCTTTACGCCAGTTCATCTTGGCATTAATTGAGTGCTGTGCGCTACCATCGGCATCTAGGTTTCTTCTTAGAATCTTATTCCCTGTAAAAAGCCAAAGACCGGTAACTAAAAAGGCAAGGCCAGTTAGTCTTAAATCAACAAATGCTGTTTCGAAAAATTCACCAAAGAAAAATCCAATTGCAAAAGTAGGCACACAAGAAACCAATGCCAATAAACCAAGTCTTTTTTCTTCTAAAGCTATCTTTCTTATGTCTTTGGAGAAAAAGATTACAACAGCACCTAAGGTACCAACATGCAAAAGTATGTCAAATAAAATTTGGGGCTCGGCAAAACCAAAGCAATTGTGCAACAAGACAAGATGTCCCGTGCTACTTACCGGAAGAAACTCTGTAACCCCTTGTAAAATACCTGAAAATACTGCTTGTAGGAAACTCATAATCCAGTATGCCCAAATCCTCCGGCATTGCGAATTGTTTCATCTAATTCGTTTATAGCTTCAAATTCTGCGCGTACCGTTTTGTTTACAACCATTTGGGCAATTCTATCTCCTCGCTTGATGATAAAAGAAGTCTTACCCCAATTTATCAATATAAGATTAACTAACCCTCTATAATCAGAATCTATCGTGCCCGGTGAATTAACCAAGCCTATGCCATGCTTTAATGCAAGCCCGCTGCGGGGTCTAATCTGAACTTCATAACCCTCAGGGATTGACAAATAGATACCTGCTGAAACTAGCTTTATCTCCCCTGGTGCTAAAGATATTTCTCCATCTACATCCGCATGTAAATCCATTCCGCTTGAACCTTCGCTCATATACCTTGGCAGGGGCAAATCTTCACACCCCGCCTTGCGCTTAACTTTTATTGTTACTGTTTTTAAGGTTTCGCTATTCACTTTTTTCTTTTAAGGCCTGCTTCCTACTTAAGTTCACCCTGCCTTGTTGATCAATGGCAATTACCTTGACCATGACCTCATCTCCGACTTTTAGGACATCTTCAACACTTTTAACAAATTTGTCATCTAACTCAGAAACATGGATTAACCCTTCCTTACCAGGAAGCACTTCGCAAAAAGCTCCAAAATTCATCAGCTTTGTTACCTTGCCACGATAGGTCTTTCCTATCTCCACATCTTCGGTTAGGGATTTGACTATATCAATGGCCTCTTTAATTCCCTCATCACTGGTAGACGCTATGGAAACCATTCCATCGTCTTCTATGTCAATGGTAACACCTGTATCTTCAATAATCTTTCTTATTATCTTTCCACCAGGCCCTATGACATTGCCTATTTTGGAAGGATCTATACGCATATTGATTATCTTTGGTGCAAATTCTGAAACAGACTCTCTTGGTTTATCTATTACCTCTGTTATCTTCTGCAATATAAATTGCCTTGCCTGCTTAGATTGCTCCAATATCTCCTGCAATAAATCCATTGTTATACCATCAATCTTTAAATCCATCTGGACGGCGGTTATGCCTTTTTCAGTCCCGGTTACTTTAAAGTCCATATCTCCATAATGATCTTCTAGGCCCATAATATCGGCAAGTATTGCTGTATCTTTACCCTCTTTAACAAGACCCATTGCAATACCGCTTACAGGAGCTTTGATTGCCACCCCGGCATCCATTAATGCCAGCGTACCCGCGCAAACACTAGCCATACTTGAAGAACCATTGGACTCTAAGATTTCTGAAACTACCCTTATTGTATAAGGAAACTCTTCTTTTGAAGGCAGGATAGGTTTAAGGGCTCTTTCTGCAAGTGCACCATGGCCAATTTCACGCCTGCCAGGTCCGCGTACAGGTCGTACCTCACCAACGCTGAATGATGGAAAATTATAGTGCAACATAAATGACTTAAACGCTTCACCTTCTAAGGCATCTATCATTTGCTCATCTTGGCCTGTACCCAATGTAACTATAGATAAACTTTGAGTCTGCCCTCTTGTAAAAAGCCCTGAGCCATGAGTGCGGGGCAAAGCGCTTACTTCACAAGTAATAGGCCTTATATCATTGAAACCCCTGCCATCTGCACGTTTTTTCTTTTCTATGATATTGTTTCTTACTACCTGCTTTTCAATCTCTGAAACTGCTCCCTTGATATCCTGCTCTGTGCAGGCATCTTGCTCTTCTCCAGCAAATTCTTCTATTAACCCTTCACAGATTAAATCTATTTCTGCTTCTTGCTCTTCTTTTTCTGGCTTATTGCATGTTGCTTCAATTTTTTTAAGCGCTGCCTTTTCTATTTTTGACAAAAGAGCTTTATCTATTTGTTTCAGTTCAAAATCCGCTTTTGGCTTTCCGCATTTTTTAACAAGTTTCTCTTGAAGCTGTATGATAGACTGCATATGGTTCTGGCCAAATTTCACAGCTTCCAAAATTAATTCTTCTGAAACTTCTTTTGCCCCTGCTTCAATCATAACTGCCCTATCTTTGGTTCCAGCCAAAATTAAATCTAGGTTTGACTCATCTAATTGTGAATAAGTAGGATTTATTATGAATTCGTCGCCAATTTTTCCTATTCTTAGAGCCCCTAGGTATAATGGGAAAGGTATATTTGAAAGTCCCAAGGCACAGGAGGCACCTATCATTGCTAAGACATCTGCATTATTCTGGCCATCGTGGGAAAGTACAATAGCCATAATTTGCATATCATTTACAAAGCCCTTAGGAAATAACGGTCTTATGGGTCTATCTATGAGCCTTGCAGTGAGGATTTCTTTTTCAGAAGGCCTGCCCTCTCTTTTAAAAAACCCACCTGGAATTTTACCTGCTGCATAGGTCTTCTCTTGATATTCAACCGTTAGCGGCAAAAAGTCTACGTTTTCTCTAGGGTCTTTAGAAGCGACAGCGGTTATGAGCACTACGGTTTCCCCATATTGGACGGTCACAGCCCCACTGGCCTGTTTGGCAAATTTGCCTGTTTCAATAATTAAGTCACATTGACCTATTTTAGTCTTTACGCGTTCTATAGTCATTTGATAACCTCGTTTTAAGACTTACTTACGTAAGTTTAGTTTATTTAGCATATCTTGGTATTGCTTGACGTCCTGCTTCTTTAGATATTCCAAGAGCTTTCTTCTATGATTTACTAATTTAAGCAGGCCCTGGCGGGAATGGTGATCCTTTTTGTGGGTTTTAAAATGCCCCATAAGGTTGTTAATTCTCTCAGTCAGGATGGCTATTTGTACTTCTGGAGAACCTGTATCCTTATCGTGCTGTTTAAAATCGCCTATAACCTTTTTTTTCTCATTCTTTCCTACAGTCATTAAATCCCTCTCCTTTCAAGTTAAGTTTTCTTTATTATATCATTATTTGCTTACTATGTAAAGTGAAACTATTTTAATTTGTGCCTCCTTACCAAACTAAGAAATGCCTCTACTACTTCTGGATCGAACTGCTTGCCTGAGTTCTTCCTGATTTCTTCTGCAGCTTCTTGGATAGATCTCTTCTTACGATATGGCCTATCAGATGTTATAGCATCATAGGCATCTACTAACATAATAATTCTTGACATCAAAGGAATATCTTTAGCCTTAAGCTTCTCAGGATAACCTGAGCCGTCAAAGTGTTCCTGGTGATGGAGTATGGCCTGTTTTAGTTCTTTTTGGTCCTCCAATGGTCCCATAATATTAGCACCAAAGTCTGGATGCTTTTTTATCTCACCCCACTCATCTTTTGTTAGGGGACCAGGTTTTCGTAAAATCTTCTCAGGAACACCTATTTTTCCTATGTCATGTAAAAGTGCGGCTAGCTGAAGGGAATCTTTAAATCTTCTATTAACGGCCCTTTTTCCCTTTTTCCTCATTTCCTCAGCAATCTGCATACTAAGATCACTAACCCTTTCTGTATGCCCAAGTGAATATGCATCCTTAGAATCTATGGCCGCGGCCAATGACATAATCATGCTTACGTAATGATTCCTGAGGTTTTCATATTTTGTCCGGTTGATATAGTTACTTAGCAAGGCCCCAGCTAACATTGAAAACGCAATAACCAGTAAATACTTTATCATGACAAAAGCTCCTTTGTTTTTATTATATCTTTTTGAATTTGTTCTATTAGTTTTTTTCTATTTGAAAACTTTCGCTCAGCGCGGATTCTTTTAATAAATTGAACCTCAATATCTTTGCCGTAAATCATTTTATCAAAACCAAATATATGCACCTCTAATAATGGCTCTTTATCCTTATGATTAACTCCATAAAACGTAGGCCTTCTGCCTATATTTAAGATACCTTTAAAATCCTTTTTACCTATTGAGACTCTTACTGCATAAACGCCACTTGGGGGAATTGCTTCATGATGTGGATTTATGTTTGCTGTGGGAAATCCTAAAATGTTCCCCCTTCTATCTCCTTTTACCACTGTTCCAAAAACAGATACACGCCTGCCTAACATGGAAACAGCATCGCACAATTTACCTGCCTCAATTGATGCCCTTATGCGGGTACTGCTAATAACTCGTTTTTTATATCTAACTTGTTCTGTGCATTCTACCATAAATCCAAGTTTTTTGCCCAAATTTTTTAAACTATTTGCATTTGCCTTTTTACTCCTGCCGAATAAAAAACCTTTTCCTACGACTATTCTCTTAGCATCTAATTTATCAACAAGGATATTTTTTGTAAAGCCTTCTGCACTTAACGCGGCAAGTCTTTTATTGAATTTCAATGTTACACAAACATCAATTCCAAATTCAGCTATTATGTTAAGTCTATGTGTAAGAGTAGTCAAAAATGGTATAGTTGTCCTCGGGCTTAAGACACTAGCCGGATGAGGCTCAAATGTTAAAACTACTGACTTAAGTCTTTTTGCCTTGGCAGCCTTAGTAACCTTTTTTAAAATCTTTTGGTGCCCTAAATGGACTCCATCAAATATGCCAATGGCAATGACTGAATTTTTAGTATGCCTTGATATCTTTTTGATATCGTAAAATATCTTCATGAGTAAATTTTTGTAAAGTATCTATGCTTAAAGCATTATCTAAATGAAAGCTACCTGAGCTAAGCCTCTTTAAATATGACATATGTCCTCCACAACCCATGCGCTTGCCTATATCTTCACAAAGTGTGCGAACATACGTTCCCTTGGAACAGCTAACTTCAAATGACACCTCTGGCAATTTAAGCTTAGTAAGTTCTATTGTGTGGATAGTAATTTTACGGGGCTTGCGTTCAACCCTTATGCCCCTTCTTGCTAATTTATAAAGCCTCTCTCCATTGTGTTTTAATGCAGAAACCATAGGTGGCACCTGACTAACTTCACCCATAAACTCTTTAAGAATTTTTTTAACTTCCGCTCGGCCTATCTTGGGTACTTTGTATTTTTTTAAAACCTTCCCTTGCGAATCAGCCGTGTCTGTGGTTATACCTAATGTTAAACTCGTGCTGTATTGTTTATTATGATTTAAAAACTCCCCTGAAAGCTTTGTTGAACTACCTAAAAGAACTACCAATACACCCGTTGCCATAGGATCCAAGGTGCCTGCATGGCCAACTTTTTTAACAGAGAACTTTTTTCTTATAAACTTCACGACATCAAAAGATGTCCAACCAATAGGCTTATCAACAATTAATACCGCATTCATTTTAATGTCTTCTTTATTTTAGCTAATACCTTCTGTTGTGCTTTTTTCATGCTCCCAGCTAATTCGCACCCGCTGGCAGTAGCATGACCTCCCCCGCCAAAATGCTGGGCTATTTTATTAACATTCACATCTTTATTAGAACGAAAACTCACCTTTATTTTATTTTTCATTAAACCAGCGTTAAAAAATGCCGCTACCTTAACACCCTTAATATAGCGTGCGAAATTAACAAAATCTTCTGCATCTTCAGGTTTAGCCTTTGTCTTATTAAGCATTTTTTTTGTCATTGTAAGCCAAGCTAACTTACCATTTGAGCTAACCTTTATTGTATCTAAGGCTAACCCAAGGAGTCTTCTTGAAGCCAATGTATTGGATTCATAGATATGCTCACTTACTAATGTAGGATTTACTCCAAATTCCAACAGGTGTCCCACCACTTTATGAGTAAATGAGGTGGTATTGGAGTATTTGAAAGAACCTGTATCAGTAAGTATTGCCGTATAAATATAAAGTGCCATCCGGTTGTTTAATTTAATACCCCAATCTCTCGCAAGTGTGTAGATAATCTCCCCAGTTGAGCTTTTTTCTTTATCTACTACTCTGGCATGACCATAACCCCTGTTGCTAATATGGTGGTCTATATTGATAATAATTTTATCTTTAGTTATTAATTCTACGACCTTACCTGCCCTAGTTAAGCTTGCGCAATCTAGAGCAATTACAACATCGAAATCTTTTTTTCGCTTTATGCTAGAAGAAATCTTTTTTATTCCTGGTAAGAATTTAAGGTTTGCAGGCGGTGCGTCATTATTTACAATGGTATATTTCTTACCAAGTCTTTGTAGGATTTCAGCCATGGCAAGTTGACTTCCCACTGAATCTCCTTCTGGGTTTATGTGAGAAGTTATAAGAAACCTCTTATGTTTTTTTATTATTCCCAAAACTTTCCCTGCCTCATAATGCCTGGCCTTTTTCATTTGGAATCCTTTTTATCCTTTTCTTTTTTTAAAATTTCATCAATATGTTGAGCATATTCATACGATTCATCCAATACAAATTTAAGCTCTGGGCTATAACGCATTTTAACCCTTTGACCTATTAATCTTTTTATAAAACCACCTGCACTCTCAAGGCCCTTTTTTGCAGCATCCTTCTCTCGTTTATCTCCTAAAACACTAAAAAATACCTTGGCAAATTGTAAATCAGGGGTTATCTCAACATGCGTTACTGTAACAAAACCAATTCTAGGATCTTTTAATTCATCATGGACAATTCGTCCTATCTGATGCTTCAGTTCGCTTGCCAATCTTTGGGTTCTTGGTATCATTTTATAAAAACTCCAATTGTGAATCTATTAATTCTACCGAGGGAATCTCATCTACAAAATCCAATATTCTATCTAATGCGCTATTTATAAAACTTTTTTCAGCTCCTACCATACTAATACCTATGCTGCATCGCTGCCATTTATCATGATTGTCTGTCTCGGATATAGATATATTAAAGCTTCTGCGCAGTTTATCCTTAAGACTTTTTATAATTTGGCGCTTGGCCTTTAAACTATTGCTCTCTGGTATAGAAAGTTCAATATTTAGAATTCCTATAATCATAAAATTTGCCTCTTTAATAAGAGAAACTTTTAGTATAGCTTACTTTTTGAGATATTTCAACAATTTAGTTGCGTATTTTTTACTTAACAATTTTTCTGCTTTAATAAATTTAAATATCCCCAACTGTTGCATCCGTAAAATTATCTTTTCGGGTTTTGTTTCTTTTAGAATAAGAACGAGTTCATTTTGCAGTCGGTATTTTTCTAGCTTTGAAAGCATGCCTTGCTTTAAGGCCTGTTTCATTAACCTTTGTGTGTCTTTAGAAATCTTAAAACCAAATCTTTGCTCAAATCTAATCGCCCTAAAAATCCTTGTCGGGTCATCAATAAATGATTTACCATGGAGTATTTTAATTATTCCTTTTTTTAAATCACTTTTCCCAGAATAAAAATCCAACAATTCCCCTAGTCTTCCTTTATTTAGGCGTATGGCCATGGCATTTATTGTAAAATCTCGACGGAAAAGGTCTTTCCTTATTGTAGCAAATTTTACAGTAGGTAAAGCTGCTGGTCTTTTATAAGTTTCCTTACGACTCATAGCTAAATCAACTTTTGATTTTTGCCATTTTACCGTAGCGGTACCATATTTTTTATAGTATATGTATTTTCCTTTTGTCTTCTCTGCTAGGTTCTTCGCCAGCAGGAGACAATTACCTTCAACTGCTATATCAACATCAAAGTTTTTAATACCTAAAAGCAAATCCCTTACAAACCCACCTACGATATAGGCTTTGCAGTTTGTTTCATCTGCGGCTTGGCCTGCAAGCTTTAAGATATCGGTTATCTTTTTGGGTAGTTTTCTATCTATTTCCATATTTATTCAGCATTAATTTTCTAAGCAATTGTTATTCTGTTATATAACCTAAGACTTTAAAACTTATGCCATCTGTTGTGTTACCAACAGTTGTTAATTTTACGCGTGGGTCAAGTGGACCAAGTGCTACTTTCACTTCAAATGTATTATCATCATTATAGTCAATAATATATCCAGACCCACTTACTCTGCCACCGTAAAATCCTGGCTGAGCACCACCATAGTAACCAACATAAAAACTATCACTATAAAAATGGCCTCCAAAAAAATCACTCCATGACTCATCGCCTATGCTTATTGAATGCCGTATGTTTCTACCATCGAGATCTCTTACTGCAGGATCACTGCCACCTGAAAAAAACTGCATCCACCAGTCGACTATAAGTCCTTTTACATCGCGGGTCTCAGCTGCAATTTGTGCATAGGCACTTTGCAATTCAGCCAAAGTCCAGCTTGTTGTTACTACACAAGCAGAGGTATCATTAAATTCAATATTGAGATACCTCCTATCGCTTGTCCTTTCGGCTAAGCTAGTAATGGGGGTAACTTTCCCGTCTCCTCCTCCACCTAGGGCTTTCCATCCTCCATTGGCTGTGCCTGCATAATACTTAAACTCATGGTTTGCACTGTTGTAATATACATCGCCCTCTCTGGAATTTGCGGCTGCAGGATCGCCTGAAATCCCTTGAAAGGTTGCCACGCCGTCTTGCGGGGATGCTGTGACGCCATCTCCCACGACAAGATTCGAACATTGCATTTCATCATAATTTCCCCGGGGTGCAGGGTAATACGTAGTTAAGCTAATTTCTTCTGCTTGCGCTGAAGAAACTAAGAAAACAACCAAAGCTACAACTCCATAAATGTAAAACTTATGCATTGTACACCTCCTTTTTTGTTTTTATAATTTTCTATCTCAATTGGAGCGCCTGGCGCGATTCGAACGCGCGACACCTGGCTCCGGAGGCCAGCGCTCTAATCCTCTGAGCTACAGGCGCTTATGGTCTTGGATGAAACTTCCTATGAATCTGTTTTAATCTTTCCTTATCAACATGCGTATAAATCTGTGTTGTTGAAATACTAGCATGACCAAGCATCTCTTGGACAATCCTTAAATCTGCACCCCGCTCAAGTAGATGCGTAGCAAATGAATGTCTTAGGATATGCGGGGACATTAATTTTTTAATCCTTGCCTGAGTAGCATAACGCTTTATAATCTTCCAGAAACTCTGCCTTGACATCTTTCTACCTAAGCGCGTTAAAAATAACCCGCTACTTGGTGGACTTTTTAATAATTTTGGCCTAACCTTTTCTAGGTATCTTTTTAAGGCCGAAACTGCCATCTTGCCTATCGGAACAATTCTTTCTTTTTGTCCCTTACCTAGGCACTTTACAAATCCTATGTCTAGGTTCGCATCATTTACATCAAGGGATACAATCTCTGAAACCCTCATCCCTGTTGCATACATTAATTCTAACGCAGCCTTATCCCTTATGCCCATCCAATGCCTTATGTCTGGTCTAGTTAAAAGCTTATCTATCTCATCCACTGAAAGTGTTTCAGGTAAATGCCGCCATATCTTTGGTGAATCTAGAACGCTTGTCGGGTCTTCTTTTATAAACCTCTCACGATGCAAGAATCTATAAAATACCTTAATAGCCACAAGCCCCCTAGAAATCGAGCCAGAGGAAAGCCCTCGTTCTTTTTGGTGTAATAAAAACGCTGTAATATGTTTACGAGTAGTATTTTGTAAAGACTTAATACCTTTTGAGGTTAAGAAATTTATGTATTTGTGTAAGTCCCCCGCATAGGCCTCTATAGTATTTGGCGCTAGACCTCTTTCAACAGATAGGTAATCTATGAATTGATTTACTGAATCCTTCATATGTATGAGGTTTCCTCTTTTATTGTTGAACTTGGCCCATGGCCAGGGTATATAACAGTATCTTTAGGTAAAACTAAAAGTTTTTCTTTTATGGATTTAAAAAGCTCTTCTTCTGATGCGTAGTCAAAATCTGTCCTGCCTACCCCCCCGCAAAAAAGTGTATCACCTGTAAATATAACAGAATCCATCTTCAAGCAAATACCACCTGGTGTATGGCCAGGCGTGTGCAATACATCAAGTGTAATATCTCCGATATTAAGCTTATCGCCTTCTTCTAGGAGACGTGTTGCCTTAGGGGATTTTATCCAGGCTCCAAAAAAAACGGATAAATTCTTTTTTGGACTTATTAAAAAATCTGCATCGAGCTTGTGTATATAAATGGGCAAATCAAAATCTTTATTGGCACCCATATGATCTGCATGGCCATGGGTGTTTATGATGTATTTTGGTAGAAGCTGGTTTTGTCCAATTATTTGCTTTATCTTTAATGCATCTGCCCCTGGGTCAATTATTACTGCCTCTTTAGTCTTAGCGCAACCCAAGAGATAACAATTGGTCTCTGTGTGTCCAACTATTAAAGTTTCTAAAACAATATTATTGTGCTTCATCTTCTTCTAAATCTTTTGGCTTTTCATCAGGCAAAATATATTTTTTTGCGCTTGAGTAATCAAATTGTCTCTGTACGGTTCTTTTATGTTTTTCTATGTCATATTTAACCTTGGTAGCAACTGCATCGCTTAAATCCTGTTCTTCAAATAAGGCAGCAGTTTTTTCAAGTTCTTTTATATAGGGGGTTAGCTCTTCTGCTTTTTCTTGAATTAGGTAAGACTGCATAAGTTTTAAGTTTGAAATTGCCTCTTTTGAAGATCGTCGTAATTTTAAGTTGTTTCTCATTTTTGTATGCCCAAATTGACCAAGATAATTAACTAAATCATCCTCCCAGGCCTTCCAGTATAAATAATAATTTTTATAAAGCGTGGCGTTTGGTTGCTTTTTGTATCCTCCTGTATGATAAATCTCAGTGACACCCTTTTTTTTCTTTTTCCTAATAAACTTCCTGCTTATAACCTCATAGCTACATCCACTAGATGTAATAAGCATAATCATCACTAAAAAAATAGCAACTGTCCTTTTAAGCATTCTCTCCTCCGTTTTATTTAGTCATTTTTTCAAACTCTGCTTCTGTAATTATCTTAACACCAAGTTTTCTTGCCTTTTGATACTTAGAGCCGGGGTTTTCGCCCAGTACGAGAAAATCTGTATTTTTACTAACGCTACTTGATGGATTACCGCCAAGCTCGCGCACTAAGCCTTCAGCATCGCCTCGGGTAAAGATAGAAAGCTCTCCTGTAAATACAATTTTTTTACCTGCTATAGGTCCTTTGGTTTTTTGCGTCTTAGGTTGAGTCATATTAACTTTAGCCCTCTTTAACCTATCTATTAAATCGTGAGTTGTTTTTTGCTTGAAGAAATCCTCAATAGACTCAGCCATGATACTTCCTACTTCATGAATCTTTATTAAATCTTCACTTTTTTGTCTCATTAGGTTATCCATGGTTTCAAACGTTTGAGCCAAAACATATGCTGCCTTCTCACCTACATGGCGTATACCTAAAGCAAAAACTAACCTGGACAAAGGTTGGATTTTACTCTTTTCTACTGCCATAAGTAAATTATTTGCCTTTTTCTCAGCAAATAAATCTAATTTCAATAGATCTTCTTTTTTTAAAGAATAAATATCGGAAAAATTCTTTACTAATTTTTCCTTTACAAATTGTTCTATGACGGATGTACCCATGCCCTCAATATCCATAGCACCCCTTGAGGCAAAGTGTTCTAAACCTCTTTCTAGCTGTGCTGGGCATGAGGGATTTATGCATCTGAAGGCCACTTCTTCTTTGTCTTTAGTGATATTTTCTTTGCAGGCGGGACATCTTGTGGGGACTTTAAATTCTTTCTCTTTGCCATTGCGGACAGAATCTATGACCTTTATTACTTTAGGAATAACCTCACCTGCCCTTTCCAATATTACCCTATCGCCTATTTTTATGCCTAAGCGTTTTATTTCATCAAAATTATGAAGCGTGGAGCGGGATATCCTAACCCCTGAAAGTGAAACTGGCTCAAGCTCAGCCACAGGGGTAACAACGCCGGTTCTGCCAACTTGCACTTTTATGTCTTTAAGTACGGTTGTGGCTTGCTGAGCAGGAAATTTATAAGCGCACGCCCAACGGGGGGCCTTTGCTGTTGAGCCCAAGGCCCTTTGATGTTTTAGTGAATTAACCTTAATGACCATACCATCAATTTCATAGATGAGTTTTTCTCTTTTTTCCTCCCAAAGCTTGCAAAAATCTATTACCTCATTGAGGTTTTTACAAAGTTTTCTATTTGGATTAACGCGCAGGCCCCATTTGTGAGCCTGCTCCAAAAACTCCCAGTGTGTTTTAAAGCTAGTACCTTCGGCTAGTCCAAAGGAATGGATAAAGCAATTTAGTTTTCTTTTTGCAATCACCTTTGAATCCAAAAGTTTTAAAGAACCGGCTGTGGCGTTTCTGGGATTGGCAAATAATGCTTCACCTTGCCTTAACCTCTCCTTGTTTAATTTTTCAAAACCTGCACGCTCCATATATATCTCACCGCGTACCTCTAAGCCTTGAGGGCTAGGCTTTGCAATAAACCTAAGGGGTATTGCCTTAATGGTTTTTATATTTACTGTAACATCCTCTCCCTTTTCACCATCGCCTCTTGTAGCAGCTAAGGCAAGTGCGCCATTCTTGTATGTAAGGCTGGTACTTACGCCATCTATTTTTAACTCTGCGACATATTCTATTTTTTCACCGGGTAGACCTTTGTGAACTCTAATGTCCCAGTTGCGTAATTCATCTATGGAATAAGTATTATCCAATGAAAGCATCTTAACCTTATGCCGTACCGTCTTAAACCCTTCTTGGACTTGACCGCTTACCCTTTGTGTGGGTGAATCTCCTACGATAAATTCTGGGTGGGCTGTCTCTAGCTCTTTTAGCTTACGCATAAGTTCATCATACTCTTTATCGGAAACCTCTGGCTGGCTTAAGGAGTAATAGCAATAATCATGATGGTGTATTTTCTCTCTTAAGTTCTCTATTTTCTCTTTAATGTCTTTTTTTGTAGTCATTGTAAAAACCCTTTTATTATCAAATACTAATAATAGGCAAAATAATTACTTACTGGTCGGGACGGGCGGATTTGAACCGCCGACCTCTTGCTCCCGAAGCAAGCGCGCTAGCCAAACTGCGCTACGTCCCGAATTGTTATAGTTTACCACTTATACAAGGCAGGGTCAAGGAAATTTGACTCTTCTAACCGGACTTGTAATAAACACTTGCAAGTTAAAGGCAAGTTGCCTATAATAAGCGAATAAGGAGGAAGTGAATGTTAGTATATCTTATATTATTGTTTACTGTGGGTCCATTAATAGAGCTGGCCCTTTTGATAAAAGTAAGTCAGTATGTTGGTGCGATGAATACTATAACCATAGTGTTACTAACTGGCGTTATAGGTGCTATAATGGCACGTTCGCAAGGGTTTTCAGTACTCATGCAAATACAAAAAGACCTTGCAGAAGGCATAATGCCTACAGAAAGATTATTTGATGGATTGCTTATCCTTATTGGTGGAATTGTATTAATTACACCAGGACTCATTACTGATGCAGCGGGATTTTTTCTTTTGATACCACAAGGTAGGACTTTAATAAAACTATGGCTTAGAAGAAAAATCAGGAAGACTTTTCAGGAAGGTCAGGTCATTAACTTCGCACATCACTACAAGCGATTTTAAGCAAATCCCCTATCTTTAAGAAACTCCTCAGTAATCGTGCTTGATCTTTGTTCTGCGTAACTACTTCTTTTAGCATACTTTCCCATCATATCCAATTCTATATTTACAGAGGAACCTCTTTTCTTTACACCCAAGGTAGTAACCGATAATGTGTAAGGAATTATATTCACGGTAAAACTGTCAGGTTTAATTTTAGAAACAGTCAGACTTATCCCATCAACAGCTATGGAGCACCTCAGAACAAGCTGCTCTAGGAATTGTTTCTCAATTACAATCTCAACTGCTGCACTATTCCCTCTCTTAGATATATTCTTAATTATCCCCTTGCAATCTATGTGTCCTGTAACCAAATGACCACTTACTCGTTCACCAAATTTTAAAGACCTCTCTAAATTTATGGTATCATTTGGTTTTAACTTACCTAATGAACTTATCTCTAAAGTCTTTTTCATAACATCAAAAATCATCTTATCCTTTGTAATCTCAACAATTGTTAGGCATGTGCCATTAACTGAAATACTATCGCCTATTTTAACATCTTTAAATTCTTTTGGCAGACTACTTGTAAATTGCGCAATGTCTCTCTTTTGAGCAATTTCTTTTATAGTTCCTTGTGCCTCTATAATTCCTGAAAACATTATAAATACCCCTCGACTAAAATATCTGCACTACTTTGGGAGACTTTCATTTGTTTAAGCCTAAAGGCCTGATTAAGGTAGTTTACGCCTTCCCCTTCTACTGATGTGGGCGCTAACCTGCCACCTATAATCTTCGGTGCAATAAAAAATACACCCTTATCTACAATTTTTTCTTTTAGGGCTGATGCGATAACCTCGCCTCCGCCTTCGATTAAAACGCTACTTATACCCCGCTTAGCTAATTGAGGCATCAACCATTTTAAATTAATCCTTCCATTTATTGCGGGGCTAATTAAAACCTCTTTTGCTTTTTTTTGTAAACTTGTAATTTTTCCTGCAGGTGCTTTTTTTGTAGTAACTATAAAAACTTCTGCTGGTGATTCTCTAGAAAATATCCTCGCATTTTTAGAAATTCGTAACCTAGAATCCAATACAATCTTAATAGGGTTATGTTTTACACCTTTTGTTTTAAGCCTTGATGTTAATAATGGATTATCTTTGAAGATTGTATTAACCCCTACCAAAATGGCATCTACCTCACTGCGCAACCTATGCACATGCTGCCTTGATCTTTCAGAGGAAATCCACTTGGAATTTCCTTTTTTAGTCGCAATCTTACCGTCTAAGCTCTGGGCCATTTTCACTGTAACAAAGGGTAGACCTGTCTTTATATATTTATTGAATGCCTCATTAATCCTTATAGCTTGCTTTTCTAATACGCCCAAGTTTACAGTAATTTTATTCTTGCGTAATATAGATATACCCTTGCCGTTATTTAAAGGATTAAGGTCCTCTGTTGCAATAACTACTCTTTTAATACCGCTTTTAATTATTGCATCTGTACAAGGTGGGGTTTTACCCTGAAAGCAACAAGGCTCAAGCGTTACATACATGGCACTCCCTTTAGCCTTCCTGCCGGCAGCCTTTAATGCATTCACCTCAGCGTGAGAACCACCGAACACCTTATGATACCCGCATCCTATAACTTTATTGTTCTTTACAATGATACTTCCTACCATAGGATTAGGACTGGTTTTACCCTTACCTTTTAAGGCAAGTTCTAATGCAAGTTGCATAAACTTTTTATCTGATGGTTTTGTTTTCATTTAAGGTTGGCCTTTTCTTGCTTTAGCCGCTCTACTAACTCATAAGGTATGCTAACCTCACCCATTAAAGTCCTGCCTTTTCCAAGGCCGTGGCAGTCAGAACCACCTGTCATTAAAAGTCCGAAGTCTTCGGCTATTTTTTTATAATGCGCGGTTACCTTATCTGAGTGGTCTGTATGATAAACCTCTATTCCCCTTAGACCTGCCTTTATGAAATCTGGGATGAATTCATCTTTTCCCATGACATTAGGGTGCGCTAAAACAGGGATGCCTGAGGCCTTGCAAATTAATCCTATCGCTTCTGTGGAGGTTAAGCGAAATCCGCGTATGTAGCAAGGTTTACCATTACCTATAAACCTCTCAAATGCCTCTTGTAAAGAATGTACCTTTTTATTCTTTAATAAAACCTGGGCCAGGTGTAATCTGCCGACAGAACCTGAACCGCCAAACTCAATAACTTCATCAATATCAATATCTATGCCGAATTGTAAGAGGCATTGTATCATCTTCTCCATTCTACGAATTCTATCTTCACATATCTTATCAAGTCTCTTTGCAAACCAGTCTGATTTGTAATCTATAAAATAACCCAATATGTGAATCTCATACCCCTTCCACTCACAGGTAAGCTCAACTGCTGGTATTACCTCTATACCGGTACCCTCTGCACAGCAAATGGTAAGTTCAATGCCCTCCACACAATCATGGTCAGTAATAGCCAAAGCAGAGATACCTTTTTCCTTAGCAGTCTTTATTACCTCTTCTGGTGAAAAGGTACTGTCTGAAAGATGAGTATGAACGTGAAGGTCAGCTTTTTTTTGTAGGTTTTGATTTTTCTCTAAGGATTCTATCGAGTATCCCATTTACAAATTTCCCCGAATTTAGGTCACCGTATTTTTTCGCCAATTCCACTGCTTCGTTTATGCAAACCTTTGGGGGTACATCAGGGGTGTAAAGCATTTCATAAGTTGCAAGGCGTAAGACATTCCTATCTATTACAGCCATCCTAGTCAATGTCCAGTTCTCAGCGCATTCTGATATAACCTTATCAATATCAGTAATATTGGTCTGCGTGCCTAAAACTAGATTACTAGCAAATTCAGCTATGTCTGTAGGTTCTTCATGTTCTGCTAGGTAATCTTTTAAGCTTTCCTTAGGATCAGTTTTTGTAATATCAACTTGATAGAGCACCTTTAATGCACACTCCCGTGCCCTTGTGCGTTTGCGCATTTTTTAAGCCTTCCTTTGCTTATTAAAGCTTCTCAACTAAATTTGCCATCTCAATTGCTGATAAGGCGGCATCTCTTCCTTTATTGCCTTCTTTAGTACCTGCCCTGTCTATGGCCTGCTCAATTGATTCAGCTGTTATTACACCAAAAGTAAGGGGTGTACCAGTATTTAATGAAACCTGTGCAATTCCTTTGGCAGCTTCACTTGCAACAAAATCAAAATGCGGTGTGGAACCACGTATTATAGTACCTAGGCAAATAATCGCATCATATTTTTTTGACTTTGCAAGCTTGTTTGCAACTGTAGGTATCTCAAAAGAACCTGGTACCCACACTACACTAATTTGTGCATCACTTGCACCATGACGCTTTAAGGTATCAATTGCCCCATCTAAGAGCTTTTGAGTGATAAACTCATTAAACCTAGATGTAACAATCCCAAACCTTTTTCCCTTTGCAACAAGTTGCACCTCAATAACCTTTGCCATCTTACTCCCTCCTTTTTATACTCTTTTTAGCCTGTGTCCTAACTTTTGCTTTTTTGTCTTAAGATATCTTGTATTCATAGGTGTGGGCTCTGTCTCAAGGGATATACTTTCAATAACCTCAAGCCCGTATCCTTCAAGTCCTACGATCTTTTTTGGATTATTCGTTAAAAGCTTTATTCTTTTGATCCCTAAATCCACTAATATTTGTGCGCCAATACCATAATCGCGTAAATCTGCATCAAAGCCAAGGGCGGTGTTTGCCTCTACTGTATCTAACCCCTTGTCCTGTAAGGCATAGGCCCTTATTTTATTAGTCAGGCCTATTCCCCTGCCTTCCTGGCGCATATAAAGGATAACACCACGACCTTCATCTTCAATTAACTTCATTGCCTTTGATAACTGCACTCCACAATCACAACGAAGAGAACCAAACACATCGCCTGTAAGACATTGGGAATGCACCCGCACTAAAATGGGAGTATCACTATTTAGCTTACCCCTTATAAGAGCTATATGGCTAGATGAATCTATGATAGAGTTATAAAGGGCAAGGCGAAATTTTCCAAAATCAGTAGGTATAGTAGTTGTCTCAATTCTTTTTACAAGCTTTTCTGATTTTCTCCTGAATTTTATCAGGTCTTTTATTGTGCATATTTTTAACTTATGTTTTTGAGCAAATTTTATAAGCTGGGGGAGCCTCGCCATAGTCCCATCATCACTCATGATTTCACAAATTACCCCTGCTGGATAAAGTCCGGCCAATTTTGCTAAATCCACCGCTGCCTCTGTATGGCCACTCCTTACTAAAACCCCGCCATCTTTGGCAATTAAGGGAAACACATGGCCGGGACGTACAATATCTTCTGGATTTGTCTTTGCATCCAGCATGGTCTTTATTGTAAGGGCCCTGTCATAAGCAGAAATACCAGTTGTAACACCCCTTTTTGCATCTACTGATACAGCCCAACCTGTCCTGAACCTAGTCTGGTTGCTTTTTACCATAGGATATATTTCAAGTTGTTCTAGACGTTCTTCTTCCATTGGTAAGCAAATTAGACCACGCCCATGCTTTGCCATGAAATTTATAGTTTCTGGTGTAGAAAATGAAGCGGCAACTACTAAATCACCTTCGTTTTCCCTGTCTTCATCATCTACTACTATAACTATACGTCCCTTTTGTATGTCTTTGATTATTTCAGGAATGTTGTTGAATTTCATCTTCCTCGCCTTTTCTTTTTTAATTCTTTATAAAAAAAATCCCGGAGAACTATCTCCGGGACTAATAAGCTTATGTCCTTTTTGTAAAGGTTATCGCTTCATTCTTCTCCCTTCTAGGCTTTGACTATTGGCGCTGGAATCACATCAGCTCTGCCTCAAAATATCGAGGCTCGTGGGCTTTCACCACCAGCCGGGAATTTCACCCTGGTCCCGAAGATCTTTATGTTGTTTTTGCATTATATCATAACAAGGAAATTTGTCAAGCAATATAAAATTCGTGGAGTTTCCCCAAAATTTCAGGATAGCGTTTCATAGGGCGAATTTAAATAGGC
>CAZCCH010000011.1:0-41722 GCA_964497315.1 uncultured Planctomycetia bacterium | reverse complement strand
TACAGAGAACAAGGAAAAAAGTATATCGTAAAACCTTAATGATATTTCAGCCAAAAGTCCTGATATAGACTTTTTTCATACTAATCCTACTTCCCAATTCTTATCCACCCATACACCATAGACATCGGCTTCTAAATCCCACTCTTTTATTTTTTTCACGGCTTCCATAATTTGCCTGCGATGCTCTTCTTCTTCAGCAGGATTTGCAGCACAATCACAGTGCCCTGCAACAATTACAATCTTTGATTCATGTTTTTCAATAGAAATTAACGTGCGTCTTTTAATTGAATCAATAATGCCAAGGGCTTTATTCTCGCTCAAAACTTTATCTGGACCAGGTTCTGTTATCAAGTCAACATAATTGACATTAAATTTATTTATTGCAAATTCTGTTATAGGTTTCTGGACTCTACCATCTATGCAATTTATCGCTGTAGCAAATTTAGATTTCATAACTTTTATTTTTCACTTACGTTCGGTTCTGTCAAGGATATTTTTTAAGTTAACGTCCATCTTTCACTATTCTTTCTTTCTGAGCACGCGTCAACTTCTTTATCCTCTTTTCTTCTAAAAAAGCATACTTAAAATATTTATACTCTCTACTCCACACTAGCTTCACCGGCCTCCTGTCTCTGGTGTACTTCGCACCTTTGCCAGCATTATGTAATTCAACGCGCTTTTTTATATCAGGTGTATAGCCAGTGTAATAGGCTCCATTGTTGCATTCAACTATATACACATAATGTCGACCTGTGCGCTTAAATTTCTTTTGCTTATGGCGTTTATACTTCACTCTCGATTATTAATTACCTATAATTTTGCGGAAGGTATAAATGTAGGTCCTCTGACCTTGTTCAAGGCATGCTTTTTTGGGAAGATTTTTCACAACTCTTTGATTGCTTCACCAACGAGCTCATCCATCAGCTCTTTTACTGAAACAATTTTGTCAACCCGCGGCACATTACTTCCGGCAAATACAACCGCATTATCTAAATCACCAATTGAGGCATTGCATAAAGCCTTAGCTATGCAGTAAGGAGCTGTTGTGGGGTCGCAGGTTATAAGACATTTGTACAAACATTTGATGGGATCTTTTTCTCCACGCATCATTTTTTCAATGAATACAGTTTTTATTGCTCTTCCGGGTAAACCAACAGGGCTATCTATAATAACTAAATCTTCTTCGTTGGCTCTTAAGAATAATTCCTTAAATTCATCTGCTACAGAACACTCTTTGGTAGTAACAAACCGGGTCGCCATTTGTACTCCTTGAACACCTAATTTAAAAAATCTAGCAATATCTCCTCCATCGAATATACCTCCAGCTGCTATAACAGGTATACTTACTTTAAATTCCTCTTCATATTCCTTGACGACTTTTATAACATCTACTACTAAATTTTCTAAACTATTTTCCTGAGGCGGCTTTAAGTCTTCGGGCTTAAAACCCAAATGCCCTCCAGCTAAGGGCCCCTCCACTACAAAGGCATCTGGAAAACGTTCATAACGCCTCTTCCAAGCTTTGATTATAATGCCGGTAGCCTTAGCTGATGATACAATTGGAATTAATTTTATTGAAGTCCCCTTAACGAATTCCGGAAGCCTCAAAGGCAAGCCTGCTCCCGAAACAATAAAGTCAGCTTTTTCTTCTGCTGCGATGCGCACTAAATCCTCATAATTAGTCAAAGCTGCCATTATATTTACTCCAACAATTCTTGAGGTTAATGTTTTAACTTCGCGGATTTCAGCTCTTAAGGCCTCTCTCGATGCCTCTAGGTAATTTGTTTCGTTTTCAGGAGTGCCGTAAGCAAGTCCAACGCTAGCAATGGTTCCAGCTCCACCGCAATTAGCAACTGCACTAGCTAAAGAAGCTGTGGATACCCTAACCCCCATGCCGCCTTGGATAATTGGTATTTTTATTTCCATGTTTCCGATTATAAGTGGCTTCAATTTATTAATCATAGTACCTGATATAGTCCTTTTATTCAACTTTTTGTCTTGATATATTTTCCTCAATCCTTATATGCATCCTTCAACCACTCTTCTTATATACTATATAGTAACAATTTTTTGATATAAGTGCAATATTAATCCTTTCTTACCCCTAGCATGGAGTGAACATTGAAACCTGAGCACAAAGACTGCTTGGGTAAAGATTCAGGTAACCATCCACGCTATGCGAAGATTCGGCCTCTCATTTTCTGTACATAATAGCTTATTCTACCAAAAAATCTCTATAATTATCTTTTAAATATTTTTCAAGCCCTAGGGCCAATATCTCGGATGCTTTTTCTGCACCCTTATTGCTATAATGGGAGTAATCATAAAAATATTCAAAATCTTTTGGAAATTTACTTGCCAAATCTATAACAAATATATTGTTTTCTTTGGCTGTTTTCTTGGTAGTTCTATTGTAAAGCTCAATAATTTTCCAAAAGAGCTTCCCATTATATTGCCGGAATTTGATATTTCCCAAATAAATCCCAGTAGATTTATCAAACGAATCTCCTAGTAAAAATGGTTGGGTAATAAAAACAGGGTCTATTTTACTTTTTCTACAGATATCTATTATTTTTAATAATCTTTTTTCATAACTCTCAATATAATCCTTTTCGATCTTCGCTAATTCCTTACGGATTTCTTCTTCGGAAAAAGCAACAGTCGATGTCTCTTGTAAATTTATGACTTTATGGGTCAATTGTTTTGATTCAGCCTTGGCAACTCTATAAATATTTAAAATAAGGGAAGCAACTTCGAAATTTTCTGCTAAAACCTCTCTCAATTCTCTTTCGTTTTTTAAATAGGGGGCTTCTTCCATGCTTACATCATTTATGCCAATTAAAAAAAGGACTATTTTCGGCCGTAACTTAATTAGATAATCTTCCAAAAGAACTATGTGTCCATGTGTCGAATGGCCATCTAATCCTGCATTATTCAGCCATAAAGGCCTAAAGGTCTTTTTAAGTTTTTGCTCCAGCAAGTAAGACCATGTTCCATTGTCGGACAGATATAGACACTCGGTAGTGCTTCCGCCAACAGTTAGAATCGACAGGTATTCATCTAAATTATCTGGGGGCTCTTCTCCTCTAAAACCTAGAGAATTCTTAGTATAAACGATTGGATTGTCTAGCTTGTTAGTTTTTTTGTTTTTGATAACATACCTATGATACACGGGCAGTATAATCTTATTTCCCTTAACTCTTGAAGCAAGGGGATTGTAAAATCTTAATGCGATTTCAAGAATAATAAAACAGACAAAAATACTAAAGAATAATAACAGTATATTTTTGACTATGTTTTTCACATCAATTCTCCCTGTCGAATACATGCTTAGTCTTTAAACAAACCCTCACCAACATAAGCATAACGGGTACTTCAATCAATACACCTACGACAGTAGCCAGCGATGCCCCTGACGATAAACCAAAAAGCATCGCTGATGTTGCTATGGCAACTTCAAAATGGTTGCTTGCGCCAATAAGCGCAGAAGGTGCAGCATCTCTATAGGGCAGTTTTAACCACTTTGCCATTGCGTATGCTAAAGCAAATATAAAACAAGTTTGTATAAAAAGTGGGATTGCAATTAGAATAATCGTTTGCGGGTGTTTAATAATAAGTTCTCCCTTAAACGAAAATAAAAGAACTAGTGTAGTCAATAACGCTCCTATGGATACAGGTGTTAAATAATGCAGGAACTTTTCTTCAAACCACTTAAACCCTCTTTTTCTAATAAGCCATTTCCGTGAATGATAGCCTAAGAAAAGCGGCAATCCCACATATATCACAACAGATAAAACTATAGTCTGCCAAGGTATGGGCATTCTGTTTATACCTAACAACCAACCGCCTAGCGGGGCATATAAAAACAACATCGTTAGGGAATTTATTGCTACCATAACAAGTGTGTGACCATCGTTTCCCTTCGATAGGTGTCCCCAGATAAGAACCATTGCAGTGCAAGGTGCAATGCCTAACAAAATGCATCCGGAAATATAAGACCTGTACAACTCTACCTGTTGCCCACCTTTGACAATTTCAAATCCAGGAAGCCAGCCTTTAAAAAACACTCCTAGAAAGAGCGTGGCAATAGCAAGCATAGTAAATGGTTTTATGCACCAATTTACAAATAATGTAAGAACTACTGGTTTGGGTGTTTTTCCTGCCTTAATAACTTCCGCAAAGTCAATTTTGACCATAATAGGGTACATCATAAAGAAAAGACATATTGCTATTGGTATTGATACCTGATAAATTGAAATTTCATCTAAAGTAATAGCTACCTGAGGAAATAACTTCCCAAGTAGAATACCCAAGCCAATACAGCCTATAACCCAAAGGGTTAGGTATTTCTCAAAAAAACTTAGTTTTCTCTCTTCATGAATAACGCTTTCCATTTTTTACCTATGTAGGGGTTGTTTTTCTGCTATTATTTAAAAATATCTACTCCTGCCTTCTTTAACATCCTAGCAAGTTTAGCTATGGGTAACCCCACGACATTATAGAAACAACCCTCAATGCGGTCTATAAATATACCCCCTAGTCCCTGTATATCAAAGGCACCGGCTTTATCTAGCGGGGAAACCTTTTTAAAATAATTCTTGATTTGTGCATCACTAAGGTAGCACATATAAATCTTTGTTTTTTCATATGCAGTAAAGACTTTTTTATTGTCAATGTCTAAGACTGTAAGGCCTGTATAAACCCACTGTGGCTTTTGTGAAAGCACTTTAAGTATTTTAAAAGCATCTTGAGTATTCTTAGGTTTTCCAATAATTTTTTTACCTACTAAAACCACTGTATCTGCTGCAATGATAATTCCCGAATCAAATCTTTTGGCTATATCCTCTGCCTTCTTTAATGCATTTTTAATGACTAAATCACTGCATTTTCCTTTTAGAAGCCTGCTCTCTTTTGCATTCGAGGCTGCCACTTGAAACCTTAGGCCAATTTGTTTCAGGAGTTTTTTTCTTGCCTTAGACTTCGAAGCCAAAATTATTCTACGCATTCACTCGCCTCTTTCCCTGCTAAAAAACCTGTTGAAAACGCCTGTTGTAAATTATATCCACCACTGGAAGCACAACCATCGATAATTTCACCGGCAAAATATAGACCAGGTATAATTTTTGATTCCATCGTCCTGGGATTGATTTGCTTTGTTGAAACCCCGCCATTTGTAACCATTGCCTCTTCTATATGCAGAAAACCTGTAATGGTCAAAGGAACACCTTTCAGCAAATTTGCAATCGTATTTCTTTCTTCGCGGCCAATCTGATTTGCCTTTTTTTCTCCATCTAAATTTGACAGGTCTATAAATACAGAAATTAATCTCTGTGGAAGTAAACTCTTTAGAATATTTTTTAGTTTAGTGCTCCCTGTAGTCTTAAATTCATTTAATAACCTTCTCTGGAGCTGTTCCGGTTTTAATCCAGGCTTAAGATCTATAAAAAGTCGAATTTGCTTATCCTTTTCGAGCATAGAAACAACCTTACCACTTAAATCTAAAATCAAAGGACCTGAGAGTCCAAAATGTGTAAAAATAAGTTCTCCCACTTCAGAGACTATTTTTTTACTGTCGCATTTTAAAGCAATGCGCACATTCTTTAATGAAAGACCCTGCAGTTTCTTTACCCATGCCTCCTTTGTCTTTAAAGGCACAAGTGCTGGTTTTAAAGGAATAATTGCATGCCCTAATTTTTTGGCAATACGAAAACCATCTCCTGAGGAACCGGTTGCTTTATAGGAGGTTCCACCTGTAGCTAATATTAATCTTTTTGCACAAATTTTGTCTTTACCTGCCAACTCTAATTGAAAAAAATCACTTTTTCTTTTTACATCCAAAAGCCGTGCATTATATAAAATACTTACTTTATTGTCTAAAAGGCTCTTTTTTAAAACATCTATAACAGAAGAAGCTTTGTCAGTAATAGGAAAAATGCGACTTTGTCTTTCTGTCTTTAAGCCAATACCCCTTGTCTTGAAAAAATCTATCAAGTCGTGGTTAAAAAATGCTGAAAATGCTGATCTTAAAAATTTGCCTTGCTTTCCAAATTTCTCTATGAATATATCAATGGATGCAGCATTACTAATATTGCATCTACCTTTACCGGTAAGCAGAAGCTTTTTGCCAATAGAATTATTTCTTTCAATCAAGACTACATCTTTCCTAGCCTGGCTAGCACATATAGCAGCCATAGTTCCGGCTGCGCCTGCGCCAACCACAGCAATATCGTAAATGCCCAAGAGAACTAGCTCCTATTTAGTGGCACAGGTAGCATTTGCCGCGCCTTCTTTTTTGCTTGAGGCAACAGAAGACCCTGGATGCTTGCCATTCCAGCAATAAAGACATAGCTTTTCATGTGGTAAACCTATTGCTGCCACCATATCATCAATATCCTGATATCTTAAAGTGGTAACTTCTAAATCATGCGCTATCCACTCTACCATTGCTTTGTATTTTTCAGATTTGCAATCTAAATATTCAGAAACATCTTCTATGTCTCTTCCTTCTATGTCTCTGATGGCCTTGCGGGCAGCAAGTTCATCTATGCTGCGCGTGGAAAGACAAAACTTACAAGGAAACATCAAGGGTGGACAAGCAGGTCTAACATGAATCTCTTTTGCCCCGCAATTCCAGAGTTTCTTCACGGTAAAGTTTTTAAGCTGGGTACCCCTTACTATAGAATCTTCACAGATAACAATTCTATTTCCGCCTATTATCTCTTTAATGGGAATAAGCTTCATCCTAGCTATTAAATCTCTGATTTCCTGGGAAGGAGGCGTATAGCTTCTGCCGTAACCTGGTGTATATTTGATAAGAGGTCTTCTGTAAGGTTTTTGTGATTCCATAGCATAACCCAACGCATGGGCACTACCAGAGTCGGGTACCCCTGAAACCACATCCACCTCTATATCCTTATCCTTCTTTGCCAGGCATCTTCCGCATCTTTCTCTTACAACTTCCACATTCATCCCTTCATAGCTTGACGCTGGAAATCCTGTGTATATCCACAAAAATGTACAAATTTGGTTTGTGCATTTACCGGAAGTCTTACTAACCAAGCCTTCTTCGTTTAAAAGAACTACTTCCCCGGGTTGAAGATATTTTTCAATTTCAAATCCAAGATTAGGGAAGGCATTGGTTTCAGAGGTTACCGCCCAAGCATCTTTTTTCTTCCCTATTGTAAGGGGCGTATATCCAAGTCTGTCCCTAGCAGCATAAACTCCTTCTTTGTTCAGCAATAAAAGCGAACAAGAGCCTTCTATGACCTCAAACATCTTCTCTATACCATCTACCAAGCTATTGCCTTGGCTTATCAGCTTGGCTATTAGCTCAGTGGTATTAACGCTCCCCTTGCTTACCTCACTAAAAGACATTCCTTTTTTTAAAACAGAGGCGGCTAACTCCTCTTTGTTTTCTACTAGGCCTGCAGTAACTATACAAAACGGCCCAAATTTAGAGTTTAAGTAAATAGGTTGTTCATCGGAGTCGCTGATAACACCTATGCCCTTATTGCCCTTCATGTGTTTGTAATCTTCATAGAATTTTGACTTAAACTGACTCTGGCTTACGTTATGGATCTGGCGCATAAATTCCTCACCTAACACTGCCATGCCTCCATATTCAGTACCTAGGTGTGAATGATAATCTGTTCCATAAAACAAATCCTGCGCACAGTCTTTTTTCGATGCGACACCAAATACTCCACTCATCTTTTCACTTCCTCCTTTTTATTTTCTAGTCTCCAGCTTTTTTGCTTCTAAAAAGGTTATAATAACCTGATAATTTGGCGCGAAAACTAAAGGGTTTATTCATGTCAGAGTTTTTTATCTTGATCCTTTTTAACTCATACACATCTTTATTCAATTCGGCAAAGCCCCTGTTGGTAGTGCAGGCCCCATTGTATCCTGCTTTTTTAACAATTTTTTTCACTTCATCGTTAAAACCACCTATCGGATAACAGAAATAATCAACCTCTCCGGAAATATTTCTTTCGATAAGCCTTTTGCAGCCTGCTATTTCATTCCATAGAACCTTCTCACTCTTAACTGAAGGTAAATAGGCATGATTTTTTGTATGCCCACCAAAGGAAATCCCATCTTCAAGCATGGTATTTATTTCATCCCAGTTTAGGTATTCTTTTTTCTTTCCTATATTGCCGGCAACGATAAAGATCTCTGCAGGAAAACTGTGCTTTTTAAAAACCGGGTATGCATAGGTAAAATTATCTTTAAAACCATCATCAACAGTAATAACCACTGTATTGCGTGAAAACTTTTCTTTACTTTTTATGCCTCTAACTAATTCATGTAGTGAGATAACATTATAATCTTTGTTTTTAAGATAGTTCATTTGCCTTTTGAAATTTTCCGGAGTAACAAAAAGACTGCCACTCTCATATCCAAACCTATGATACATGAGTATAGGCACAACATAGCGGGGGGAGAGCCAGAAGAAATAAAAAGCGTTTAAAACCGCTAGAATAATTATTGCATATATTAAAGTTTTCTTAAAAATTTTCATACTTTGGCTATTTTGTCTTAATGCTTAATAAAAACACATCATCTGTAAAATTTTTATCTTTGAACGCATTTAGCTCATCCAGCAGACGTTGGTTAAAAAGAGCTGGTTGTAATTTATGGTTTTGTTTTATGAAATCTTCGAGCCTTCCTTCGCCGTATTGCTGGTTGTCTTTATTGGTAGCTTCGATTACACCGTCTGTAAAAAGCAGTATTTGATCGCCCTTATCAAATATTATTTCATTTTGATAGATATTGCTGTCTGTTGCAGATAGGCCCAGCAGGCTTGCCTGCGAGCGTAAATGCTGGACATCAGAATCAGTCACCCGATAGATATACTGCGCTGGGTGACCATAATTAGAGTAAGTGAGTCTCATGCTAGCATAGTCCAGGAGACCGCAGAAGGCTGTCAAAAACATGTTTGTTTCTGCGAAATCCTTAACAATGAAATCATTGAGCTCTTTTAATAAAACACCCGGTGTTTGGCCTTTTTTTGTGAGACGCTCAAATTCTGTATGGAGCGCATTAACCAAGAGTGCAGCGGAAACCCCATGGCCTGTAACATCACAAATGATAAATATCAGCTTATCTTTATCTATAAAATGAAACTTTGCATAGTCTCCACCCATATAATAAACAGGTAAATAGGCAACGTCTATATCTGCAAGATCTGTGCTTACCGATTTGGGTATAAGCCTCCTGTGGACACGCGTGGCCAATTCTAATTCCTTTTGCATCTGCTTGTTATTGCTTTCTATTTTCTTAAGAAGGGTGAAATTATCTATTTGTCTCCGGCTTTCACGTCTTGAGGCAACAAAAGATATAACAGAGGCCAACAAGAGCATAACAAGACCTTGAAAGTAATCTGACCTGTCAGTATAAAGACCAAAGTCCTTGTAAATCTCCTTGCTGATAACAGAAAAATAATACGTAAAGGCCGCCAAATGCAGGCCGCTTATACCTACAATTGCTTTAGGAAACCATGGCATGGTAAGAGAAACTCCAAAGATCAAACACAGATATACTATTAGTGCCATGTATATGTGTAGTCCTACAGCAATAAGGTGGCGGGTCACTATAAAAAGAATCATTATTATAAATAACGCAGCCACAAATTTTGTTGCCTTGATACTTTTAGCCCTGTTGTTCAAAAAAGCAATTACTACGCAACCTGCTATAACAAGTATCCAGGTAACTGCTACATCAACATTAAACTCTCTTGATGATACGATGATATTAGCAGAGCTAGTTGCTATAACTGCTATAACAAAAAGCCAGCAGGAAAGCCAGATGCGGCTTTTCATAAGAGTTTTTAGCTCTTCTAAAAATTCATTTAGGTATCGCTCTGGTATTCCTTGTTTCATGTAGAGGTCCTTTGCCTGCAAATCTCATGGCAAAAAATAGCACAGGCCATATTGACATTAAATGATAACTTCGCTCCCCCCATGGGAATGCGTGCTTTTATATCAAGGTGTTTCTGCAAACCATGGCGAATGCCGCCTCCTTCAGAACCCAAGAGGACCCCTAAGGGAAAAGGCATGGAAATCTTATTTATATTTTCAGCATCGCTACCAACAACAGCACCCATAATCCAGAAGTCACGCTTTTTAGCTGCAATAATAGCATTAGAAAGATTGGATACAAGTGAAATAGGTACATAGTTCTCTCCACCGGATGCTACATGTAAAACTGTTTCATTGACTTCGCAGGCTTCAAATTTAGGAATTACAATTCCAAATCCACCAAAGCAAGCTGTGGTACGAATTATAACCCCTAAATTATGAGGGTCTGTTACCCTATCCAAAAATATAAGCGTTAATTGCCCATCCTTTGACTGATTTAGCAAATTATTGAATGTGACATATTCAAACCTTTTAGCCCTTGCAACTATGCCCTGCAAGTCTTTGGAAGGTTTGATCTTGCTTAATTCCTTAAAAGGCAATTGCTCTATTGCAATATTATTTGTCTTTATTAACTTTTCTATATTCTTAGGGGTATCAAATTTTTCTTGTAAAAATATCTTCTTGATACTTCCAGGATTTGCCTGTAAGCGCTCAAAAACTGAATTTTTGCCATATAAAACAATTGTATCTTTAGCCATGTCTTTTTCTTTGTTTATTTAATCTTTATTACAACAGCTGTAATATCATCATGCTGGGCAGCCTTACCTTGGAAACGTTTTATGCTAGCTAATAACATCTTAAGTATCTCTTCTGCTGAAAGCTCTTTTGTCTGTACAAGTACTTTTTTCAAACCCTCCATACCAAACTCATGCCTTCTTGCATCCATTGCCTCAGTTACTCCATCGGTATAAAGGATAATTGCATCTTTCTTTGATAAAGTAACTTGTTTGTCTGAAAAAGCGGCTCCTTCCATTAAACCTGCAGCCATTCCCTCTTCGTGTGTGATAGTTTCAATATCCTGATTTGCGCCTCTTACTATTATCAAAGGCAGATGTCCTGCATTTGAAAAGGAAAGTTTTTCTTTATCTTTGGAAATAATAGCATAACAAAGAGTAACAAATAAACCAGATCTGTAGTCATGAGCTAACTCTTCATTAATCTTTCCTAAAACATTAGATGCAAAAACTTCTTCCTTAGCAAAAATCTTAAAGAGTGTAGCAACCTTTGCCATAAACAATGCCGCAGGAACCCCTTTTCCAGAAACATCACCTACTATAACACCAAGTTTTTCTCCATCTAGCTTCATGAAATCATATAGGTCACCACCGATTTCTTTGGCAGTAATAACATTTGAAGCAATATCTAAACCTGTTATTTTGGGTGTTTCATCAGGAAGAAAACTTTGTTGAATTGAATGAGCAACCGCAAGCTCTTTTTGTATCTTCAGTCTTTTTCTTATCTCTGTAATATATCTATTTAATGTAACACCAAGGTATATTATTGCAGCAGAAACTGCCAAATATACAAAGTCAATCCAGATGCCGTATAGGGAAAACACAAGTACAAACACAATAAATACTAAAACTATCAAACCTATGCTAATAACTAACCCAACTAAAGGTTTTGCTATGTAAACCAACAGGAAAAACAATGCAGAAATTATTATTAAAATAGATGTGTTTTGCCAAGGACTTAACCTTCTTAGATAAGCATCCTTTGTTATCATATTAAACAGATTTGCATGAACCCCCAACATTGGGTATGATTTTTCTATTGGAACAGGTCCTAATTCATGCGTCCCTGTAGCAGTCAGACCTATAAAGCAAACCTTATCTTTTAATTTATCTAAATCTACCCTGGCAGGAGCTCCTTGTTGCAGCTCATAATAAGAAGCCAAAACATCAACATAGGAAAAATGCTGAAAGGTTTCTACCCAGGGACCTGCAAAATTCAACAAAGCTGCTCCTTGTCTATCTGTGGGTATCCTAAGCCTCTCACCAATTTTTACATAACCTTTATTAATCTCTACTTGTTTTATGGGAATATTTAAGTAATCGCATGCTGCCTTCAATGACAAATGTGGATAAAGCTCATTCTTAAAATCAATAAATAAAGGTACCCTTCTAACTTTACCATCTATGTCTACTAACTTATTTATAAAACCACTGCCGGCTGAAGCCTCTTTCAAGCTTTTAATCAAGGGTGCATCTATGCTGTCAGCCTTTAAAACTTTTTCTTGTGCGTCCTCTTTTAGCCTAAATGCAAAGGGAAAATATGCCCTTTCAAAACTTTGTGCAGATTCAGTTAATATGCTATCCCATGCGGTGGACTCGCTGAATAGCACATCAAAGATTACCATCTTAGCTTGCGCCTGCTTTAAAACCTCTATCAGGCTTGCATGATAATCCCTTGGAAACGGCCATCTGCCAAGTCCTTGCAGGGAATCTTCGCCTATTTCTATTAAAACTATATCTTCATTTATTTTTGGTGAAGGTTTTAAGTTGTGTGCAAAATCAATGGCAATTAGCTCAAAGCGCTCCAATAGTTTGAAATAGGATGCAAAAAGCAAACAAGCACATATAAAAACAATTAACAATATTAAAAGATTTTTTTTGGGGAGGCGCGGAAACATGTTTTACCTAAAAAGCATAGTGAAAGCCAAGCGAGAACGTGCTACCAGAATATTCCTCGGATGGTTCATTAGATTCATTCTGACTGTAGACATAATTAAAAGACAAGGAAAGCTTATCATTCAAATCATAAATCAAAGAAGAAATTACATTGTAGAAATTATCCTCTTCGCTTCTTGAGGTATCATCTATGAGCGATCTAGCTGTGTAATCCCTTAGTTGATATCCAAGATTTACAAGACCGTATAAATCTTTAAAAAATAAAGGGAAAACAGGTAGAATCGCAGTTGCATCTACTCTGTAAGAATAGTAATCATAATAATCTAAATATTGATCGTTTGAATTATTGAAGAAATATTGATTTTTTAACTTTAAGACATATTCGTCAAAAACTATAGCGCGTAACTCATGTGCTATTGTATTACGTAAATCCTTTCTATCTGCGGCCTTATCTGCACCTGCTGTATCCTGGGTTTTTCTATCGGTATACTCTTTAAATAAAAAAGAATAAATTACCTTTTGGTAGACATTTTCATTAAAATTGTGCTGGATAAAAACTTTAGGTTCTATTGCATAATATACTGAAGACTCATCCTTTGGATAGTAATTGTACTCAAAGTTACTGCTTAAGCCCAAATCGGCCTTAGAATCGAATATTTCCTTTTCAAGTTCAACTGATAGATTACTATCATAAAAGCTTCCATCGGTAACCTCATGATAACTAAGAGCGCTTAAGTAATAGTCCAGAGTTATATCAAAGTCATTCTTAAAGGGTTGCTTGTATCCAACTTCAAGTGCCAATTCTGAATAAGTGTCGCCCTTCCTGGTGGAATCAAGGTTTACATTATTGTCATACCCTTCATACCAATCAGCATAAAAAAGGATTTCTCCAGGTAAGAATTTGGGTGGCTTAATAAACTGCTGCAATTCATGCTCTGTTAGTTGCTCGGCCTTGGTTTCCTTTTTCTCTGTCGCATCTGCAACATTCAGATTTACGGTTATCATTAATAAAGAAACAATTAAAAAAAGAAATTTTGTTTTCTTCATATCTAATCCCTTCTCATCTTTAGTTATTCGTCAGTTACTTGTCTTGTTATGCTTGTAAGCTGTCCTGTACGGTTGGATTGCTTCGTTGTTTCAGTATGCGTTAATGCCTTCTCTATTTTATTCACTACAGATGCGCGCTGTTGGATTTTCTCTATCCTTTTTATGGAAGTTTCTAACTTCTTTGTGGATTTCTCTATGTTTCTTGTGGCCTTTTCTACCTTCCTTGTAGCCCTCTCTACTGTCTTTGTGGTCTTCTCTACTTTTCTTGCGGCATCCTCTACTCTTCTCGTTGGGGCTATAAGTCGTTTTTCCTTTTTGTCTATTTTGCGCATCAAAGGCATTGGTTTAGGTGCAGGCGTTATTATTTTTCTCTCCAAGCCCTTCGATTTATCCATTACTAATTTATCTTGTATTGTCTTTTTATCTACTATGGTCTTTAACTTTGCTCTGTTATCCACTAGTTGCGGTTTAAGTTTTGTCTTTGCTTCAGGTTGGACCTTTGCACTAACTTCACCTTTATCTTTAGGCTTTGGCTTGGACTTTCGGGTCTCTTTTTTCTTGAATTCTTTCACACGTCTTTTTGCAGACTTTTCCCAGCTTCGCCACTGCCTCTTTTCATGCTTGGTTAACCTGCTGGCAATGCCTGGTCTTTTCTGCCTTTCTATTACTGATCTAAAACCTGGCTTAAGATCTATCTTGCCTATAGCTCTTCCTTTTTTATCAAGACCTGCTATATATACCTTCCGTTCAAATCCCTTTACAACAGTCCTTTTCTGCCTACGTTGGGCAGCTGTCTCCCAGCCAGTACCCCTTGCACCCGCTATTGCAGTTGGAGTCCTAACCTCAAAAGTAGAGCCTTTATCTAATTTTTCTATTAGGGTAAAAACTCTTCCTTCTGTCAGATTTATAACTCCTGGCTGAAACTTAGTTACAGTTAACTGGCTATTAGAAAAAACATTTATTATATTTTTAAGATTTTTACCAAATGCCAGTTCTGCCCTTGAGTCAGTCCCGGTTTTTATTGTATCACCCTCTTTAACCTTCATACCCACTTCTACATCTATCCATTTTCTGACAGTTGTACTTTTTAGTCTTACCTCGCCTTGGGCATGTACCACTTCGGCAACATTAATTGGCTGTGCAGCTGCCTTATTTGCAAAAGGTGTAAGCAAAATTATCAATAATAACGTTAAACACTTAATAATATTTTTCATCGCTTGCCCCTATCTTTTTCTTTTGATTTCTTCCTCTTTTTTTCTTTACTCTTTATTATCAACTTCCAAGGATGGCGTTTTATATCATCGCTAAATGTCTTAAAGTTTTCCGTTGTATCTTTTAAATTGTCTACGATAATATCTATATCTTCTCTGTTGGCCCGAAGGGCACTATCTACATTTTTAGTAACTCCGATTAAAAGCTCAATTTCTTTTTGCAAATCATCGGTTATTAATGCTGCCTTCTCCATAACCTCATCCCAAATTATAGGGTCTCTGCCTTGCAGGAGACTTCCTGGTTGGACGAAATTTGCTTCTTTAGAGCCACTTGTAATTTCAACATACTTTTCACCCATTAAGCCCATTGTAGAAATATAGATATCTGAGTCTGTACGTACCTTCGCATCTGAATCAAGCCATAAATGCAGTATTATCTTAGTCCCTTCAGGGCCATATGTAATATCTATATCCTCTACTGTTCCAACCTCTATACCTGCTAACTGAACTGGGGCATTTTCCTTTATGCCGCTTGCAAAATTAAATTCGGCATCTAAGGAATATCCTTCTTCAAAAAAATTAAGGCCCCCGACTTTAACAGTCAGTGCCCCCAAGGCTATAACACAAATTAGTATCATCAACCCTGCCTTAAATTCATTGGATATCTTTGCCATGATAATGCCTCCTAAAATTATTCCATTAATTGATTCAAGTATTCATCTGATTCCTGCAAGAAAGAAACAGGTCCTTCAGGATTACCTTCTATGAATTGTTTAACAAGCGGGTTTTCTGAAAGTTTTATTTCATCTAGCGTACCTTCAGCAACAACTTTTCCTTTATGCAACATCGCAACCCTATCTGCTATTCTAAAAACACTGTTCATATCATGGGTTACAATAACTGAGGTTATATTAAGTTTTTTACTTAAATCTACAATAAGCTTATCTATCATAGCTGCCACTATTGGGTCTAGACCAGCAGTTGGCTCATCACACAAGAGTATTTCAGGATCCATTGCTATGGCACGAGCTAGGCCTACCCTCTTTTTCATACCACCTGAGATTTGGCTGGGTTTAAGATCTCCGAAACCCCTTAAACCCACCAATTCTAGTTTCATTTTGACCATTATCTTCATTATCTCAGGATCTAAATCTGTATGTTCGCTTAAGGGCAGCCTGATATTTTCCTCTACAGTCATGTAATCTAAGAGTGCTGCAGATTGAAAAAGCATGCCAAAACTTTTTTTGAGTTCGTCTAATTGTTTCTCGCTAACAGAAGAAATATCTTTATCTTTTAAGAAGACTCTACCCGAATCTGGTTTTAAAGAACCGATTATATGGCGTAGAAGGGTGCTTTTACCGCAGCCTGAACCACCCATGACTACAAGTATCTCACCCTTGTAAACAGTTAGATTGACTCCGTCTAATACCCTTCTTTCACCAAAGTCTTTTACTAAATCTTCTATTGCTATAATAGGTTGTTTTTCCATTTACATATTCCCAAAATAAAACATGCCCGTAAGTACGCAATCTGCAAAAATCACCATTATAAAACTACTCACTACACTTACTGTAGTGGCGCGTCCTACGCCTTCTGCTCCTCCTTGAGTACTCAAACCTTGGTAGCAGCTTATCATCGCAATAATCATTGAAAAAATAACAGATTTAAATAGACCTGTATATATATCCTTCAGTTCCAAAAACTTAATGGCAGTATCTATATATAGACCAGAGGGTATCTTAAGGCTAAATACGCCTACTATATAACCACCAAGGCTTCCTATGATATCAGCATAGGCAGTCAAAACAGGTAACATCACTAAAAGTGAAAGAAACCTTGGCACCACAAGAAACCTTACCGGATCTATTGCCATTGTGTCCAGGGCCTCTATTTGTTCGGTTACATTCATAGAGCCTAGTTGTGCCGTAATAGCAGCACCCACCCTGCCTGCTACAACGAGTGCAGTTAAAACAGGGCCGAGTTCCCTGGCTAATGAAACGCTCACCAAGGCTGCTACATATATAGTCCCACCCATCTTTGAAAGCTGATATGCGCTCTGCATAGCCAAAACCACACCTGTAAAAAATGACACAAAAAAGACTATAGGCGCTGAGCGCACACCTATAAAAACCATTTGTTCAAACAAATCATTACGGGAGACGAATTTTCTCTTAAAAGGAGCTGTTATTATAGAAGATAATGTCTGAAAAAGCAGGGCCATGATGCCAATGGTGGTATCTAGGGTTTTAGTAAAATTTGCGCCTATTTCTTCAATAAAGGCCTTCATTTTAAAATCCTTCTTTTGCCTGTGCCTCTGTATCAAAAATCTCAAATAGTTTTGTCAGCTTCGTTATCTCAAAAAGGCTGCGGACCTTTTCCGACAAATTACACAACCTCAACCTTCCCTCATAATGTTTCATCTTACGAAACACCTCAACTAATGTCGCAAGACCTGAGCTATCTATATAATTCACCGCACTAAAGTCCAATAGGAGCTTTTTGATTTTATCATCTATAAGTTCACCGCATAGCTTGCGTAAATCAGGGGATGTGTCTATATTTACCTCACCTGACAAACGGCAAACTGCCATATCATTATCTATTTCTTTTTTAAGTTCCATCTTAGGCCTCCTTGAGATATTTCACCATAGTTATCTTGTTGCCTTTTCTGTTAAAGCTAACTTCATCCATAACTTCTTTTATTAAAAATACACCGCGTCCATGCGGCTTTGGTAGGTTTTCATCCTTTGTGGGGTTGGGGATTTTTTTATAGCCAAAACCTTCGCCTTCATCTTCAACTGAAATAACTATTTTTTGGGGGGATACTTCAAAGCCCACCTTTACCTGAAGGCTCTTGTTTAGCTTATTACCATGCTTTATGGCATTGACTAATGCTTCTTCAACGGCAAGTTTAAGGTCAAAAAAGACCTTTTCGTTTGCTTTTTTTTCTTTGAGCACAGACTGCAATTTTTTAATTACACCCTGTACATATTTAAGGTCACTTGGGATAATCATTTTTTTGGAAGATACATTTTTGGAGTGTTATTTATGTGGTTTTATTACATTACTATTATAATATAAAATATAAGCTTTGCAAGTGAAATTTTTAAGGAAGTTAAAATAGTAAGGAATGCTGCGGTGGGAACTATTTTATAATCTAAGCTCAAAATCCTTAGAACCGTCGTTTAAAATCACCTTATTTTGCCTTATATCTACTATTGTGTTTCCATCTATATCATCACCTATTCCAAGGATTTCATCATTTATTATAACTTTGGGGCTTTCTTCATCCCAGAGTATACCTGCTAAATTCAAGGCATGAGAGCCTGTTCCTAACATCATGATTGGGCCAGAACTAAATGGATCTCTTGTGGGCTTTATGTCTTTTGTTTCCTCATCTAATTTTTCAAAAAGTGTTTTACCCTCAGGGACATGGGTGATATCTTGGGCTTGTCCTATGCGAGTTTCTTTAGCGGGAGGCACCTTTTTTTTCGAGGCCTGCTGTGCCCCAAGCCTTTTTGTGCGCCCTACGCTCTTTGCGCCATTAACTATAGCAAACAACAGCACAATTATAAGGCATGAAGTTACACTAAGTTCGATTATTTCTTTCTTTTTCATATTTTACATAAAAGATGCAGGTTAAGCCCTAATGTAGTCTTTAAACTTAAATCTCGTTTATCCTTATTTATACTTAAGCTCTCAATACTTATAAATGTAGGCAAAGATTCTCGTAAGGTTTCAATAAATCCTATTAAATTCCTGCAGGCACAGCGCATCTCAACTCTAACAAATACCCTCTGACATGCCTTTCCTTCTATTTTTACTTCCTTCTTATTTTCATCGAGGAATGTCCTCTTTTGCTGTGGCTTGATGGAGAGAATCTCTACATTCATCTCTCGGGCAAAATTAGAAAGCATCCTCAGGCTTTCCTCTTCCTTTTCAGGGAATTTATTATTTAGGTATTCATATCTTTCTCTTAAGTATATCATGCCCTCATTTATTGTTTTGTCTTTTCCAATTATTGCCTCTATTTCTTGAATTTGTGCTTCCACATTTGAAAGTTCTGACTTTGTTTTGATGGCGTTGTTTCTGCTTGGCATATAGACAGAAATCCAGAATATCAAAAGTGCTACTATGGAAATAGCGCTTATAATTATTATCTTTTTCTGTGATGCGGTTATGTCTTTCATTTCAAAATTCATGGTTTACTCTTAATGCACCAAATCGCATTTTATCTCAAACTTTTGCGCATCTATGGTTTTGCTTGATGAAACAAGTGTTGCCTCTTTAAAAAATGACGATGCCTCTAGTTTTTCCATAAAGATTGTCAAGGTTGTCTCTGCAGCAGCAACCTGTTCTGTAATCGCCCCACTTAAAACTAAGGTGTGTCGCTCCTGATTCATAATAAATTCATTTAAGATAACATTGTTAGGTACTAAGGTAGTCATCAGCTTCAGTAGTCCGTCTACTGGAACCTTATCTTTTTGTATCTTATCTAAAAGTTGCTCTTTAGCTATTATCTTCTGGTTTAAAAGCTTGATTTCATCTATCGTTTGTAAATGAACCTGGGCGTTTTTAAGCCTATTTTTATAATCGCTTATCTGTAATTTCACAACAAATAAAGAAAATAAAAATACCGCTGCTACTGCAACGGCAACAACCCTTAAGGAAACCTTTTCAATAAATTCTACCTTCTGTGCCTTAACCTCCCGGGGTAATAAATCAATCCCTTCAGGTCCCTTTAAGGTAGCTGCCAAACAACTGGACATTTGGCTTACGGGTATACTCTGTTTTTCCTTTAGAGCTTCTGGTACTTCTAATGCATCTGGCAGGGGGAGGGCTAATATATCTATGTTCAGCTCGTTGTTTAAAAAACCATTCAGATTTTTCAACCCAGACCCACCGCCTGCAATATAAAGGGTTGAAATGCTTTCTTCCTGGAAGGTTGATGTAAAATAATCAAAGGACCTCTTTAATTCCCTGACTAACCCTTCAAGGAGCGGCCGCATCAAAGATATAATCTGTATAGCACGGATATCATCTTTTAACATTGCCGCTTCATCCTGCGGTATGCCAAAATTCAGTTTTATTTCCTCAGCCTGTTCATAAGATAGTTGGAGTTTGCCTTTATCTGATATCAAAACCCCTGTTAAAGAACGCGTGAGCCTATCGGAAGAAAAAGGCAATACCCTTACAAATTGCAGTTTACCTTCATTATAAACAAAAAGCCTGGATTCTTGAAACCCTATATCTAAGACTGCCTTTATCTGGGATACTTCTCTCTCTTGTCCTTTTATAATGTTAGCGTAATTGAAACCGGCAACTGATATCTTTATAGGTTGCAGGTTGCAACTTCTTACTATGGATAGATATCTATCTAAAATTTCTTTTTCAACCAGGATGAATGTTATCTGATTTTTCTTGGCACCGTCTTCATCGATATATTCTTTTACTACCTGCCAGTCAATTAGGGCGTTCTCTAAATCAAATGCAACTTCTTCTTTTAACTGCCACTTAGCTGCCCCTAATATCTCTTGTTTTGGAACTACCGGCAGCATGAGGGGTTTTATTGCTATGGAATCTGCATTAGAAATCGTTAGATAAACTTCTTTTTCGGAAATGGAGTTTGAGCTTATAAAGCTATTTATAAACTCAACAGTTTCTTCTTTTGCCTCTTCCTTTGACAGTTTCTTTAAATCATAATTCAGAAGCTTAGACTTTCCTGCATTGGATTCCACATAGGCAATCTTTAAAGCTGCCTCTCCAAAATCAATAGAGAAAAACCGCCTCGGCTTTTTATTATAGCCTATAGCACCCAGTATGGGATCTATGACATCTTGAAATTGTTTTTTAACTGTCTCTATGTCCATATAAAAAATTAATACTTTCTAATTAAATAATAAACAACAAAAATTGCCGTAGCAGAAAACATCAACAAGCACACTCCTATGCCTATCCTTAAATTATAGACCTTTTCATCAAAATTGGCAAGCACCCTGTTAAACGTTTTACTCATATTTTTGTTTAAACGGCGTATGACCTTAGGAAAAAACAAGAACAAAAAGCCAAAAATTGACGCAACTGTAGCAGCAACTACTAAAAACCACATCTCACACCTCCTCTTTTAAAATCCCTTAATTTCAACACCTGAGGTTATGTCAACAGAACCTTCAAGGGCATCAAAACTACCTGTCCCAGTCTTGACATTAATCCCTAAAACTACACGGCGGATATCACCAAGGGCATCCACGCCTGAGGTCCAAGCACTATCATCAGCCTTTTTATATGTAAATATAACCCCAGCTGTATCCTTGCCATCAATGGTGGTACTAGTTAAAAGGTCAGGGGGAATTAGTGTCTCTGAAGACCATGTTGATCCAGTATCGGTACTGGTGCTTCGGTAAATATGGTCGTTTGTATTATCCCAACGAAACCTTACTGATAATACAGTGGCAGGGTATCCATATGTATATGAAAATTGCGTAGCTGAGGCATCGAGTATGGTACGGGCAAACCTTACACCCCTAGCATCTGAATTACCTTCAACTATTTCATGGACAAGTATCTCACCTATTCTTTGCGTCTCTAACTGCGAAGGATTATAAAAAAACAATCTCACAAAAAAAAGCACTACCCCACTTGTGGTAGCTGCTATAATTGTAACCACCAAAATCACCATAATTAATTCTATTAGCGTTGCGCCTCTTTTGTTTTTAATGTGGGTTACCATGAATAGCTACCTGTTTCTGAAGCATCTGACATGATAAATACCAATGTTACAGAACTGACATTTGATGAAAAGTTAAATCTCCCAGTATTATTATAAGAAGTCCCTGCAGATAGAGTAAAATCTGTAATATCTATCGTTGTCCCTGAGGTAGATTCTGCACCACTCCATCTTGTACTGCCATCCATTTCAATGCTTGTTAAAGTATTTGAACCTCCCCAGCTTACTCTTACCTGATCAATGATTATATCATCTGTGGCACTGGTATTTTCCATATCGATATTCTGTAACTTTCCCCCGCTTATGGTTCCACCTGTCACTGATAAGGAATCTGCTTCTCCTCCTGTAGTAACAGCTCCGCCACCACTTCCTGAACCGTAAGCAACATCAGTTACATAGCTTACTAGCTTTACTGCTTCTGTAGTGGTATCCCTTTTATAGACAGTGACAACAACCTTTTTTAGATTATTGCTTGTACCTGCAACAATATCTACCTGGCGATTTAGGTCAAGGCCGGAACCCTCATAGTTTGAAGTAGTGTTATCATATTCATCAGCAAGGGTAGCATCACTGTAAGATAGATTATTTATTTTTGCCATTTCTGTCATGGCAAGACTTTCTCCAACTGTCAAATCACCAGCATAAACTACACCCCGGATATATTCATTGCACATTAAACCTAATGGTATCATCAGGACACCGATAAGCACAATGGTCATAATAAGCTCAATAAGCGTAAGTCCTTTTGGGCAACAACTAACTTTCATAAATGATCCTCTGATTCCTCCCAAGAGATAATCTCACTTGTCCCCACATCATAACCGGCTTTGAGGGTGCGTTGGCATGTATAGGATGCTGTCGCTTCACCGGTAGAGGTAATTATTATCGCATTGTCACTACCTGAACCAGCATTCAACAGCATAATCTCAACCGTACTTCCATCGCTGAATGTAAGAATTGCACTAATAGTCATTGAAGTAATATCACTACCTGTTTCCCAGTCTAACCAGACATCGTTTTCAGTTGTACCAGCAGCTATTGTATAATCAGTCATATCTATATTAGTGCCACTTTGAGCAGTTCCACTCCATTCTACAGTACCACGGCCTAAATCTATTGATATTAGGTTTTCTCCTGCATCAGGCGTCCAGCTTACCTGCATATGCGTTATAGTAACACTATCTGCGCTGTTAAGGTTGGTCATAGTAATATCTTTTAATTTTCTGTTTGCTATTATCCTTGGGCTACTGCAATCTGCAAGGAAAAACATACCTGCACCGCCTATGGAAAAAGATAAATTAGTATCTAATGAAACATCGCTAACTTCAGTAATACTTCCGTTATTTACATAATCTACTATTGCATGCATAATTCCTGCCTGGGCTGCGTATATTGCCTTTTCCTGTTCGATATTTGCGACATTAAGCCTTAAGGCTTCAGTAATATACGTAGTAATAGCCAGAGCGGCTATACCAAAAAAGACAATTATAAGTACTACTGATAATAATGCCACGCCCTGGCTATTCAATTATTGCCTCCGTGCGATAATTGCAAAACGCTTTTACTGCTCTGTAAAGGAGCCATCAGAGTCATCATATGCATACTCACCGCTTGCTGGGCCCACATAATTGCCTGAGGCATTTTTGGTCCAGTCAGACATTACACCACCCTGTGCGAGGACAGTATCAAAGAAGGCATTTGTCTTCGAAGCAGAGGTGCTGTTCGCAGCGCTGTCCAATGAAGTCGGCCAACTTTTATTCTCTGCATAATAGGTATGAATACCTGCCCTTACTCCTCCAACAACACCTTTTTCTGCGGCTGTGTTGGCGTCACTTGTCAAATCATAGTATTTAGGTATTGCTACAGCTGCTAAGATACCAAGAATTACAATAATCATGACAAGTTCAATTAATGTAAAACCTTTGTTGTTCATTTGCTCCTTCTCCTTTTTTGTTTTTATTCACAATTGATAACATATAATCTATAGCTGAATTTACCAGTTCTCATATCCTTCTGTAGTAGAATAAACCACCCCCTTTTCTTCATCGTATCCAAATCTATTGCCAAATGTGTCAATTGGATAACTTTCCGTATCCTTTCCTACTGTAGTTAAAAACTGCTTCCCAAAAAAGACTTCATCCGCTGAGCTCTTTGCCCTATATTTCGCCTGTGTGAGTTCTTTTAAATCTTTAGGATATCTTTTGTTAATAGCCTTATATAGAACTAAGCTTTGCCTTACGTTTTTTAAATCAGTCCTTAAAGCTATTTCCTTTCCAACGATAGCTGTGCGATGAAGGAATGCACCCATTGTACCTACAAACAAAAATATAACTGTCAAGGCAATAATTAATTCCTGCAGCGTTAAGCCAACGCGAGCTCTCATCTTGTAAAAAGCCGCATCAGATTCCACATCGGCAAAAATATACCCAATGCCATAAATAAAACTGCTAACCCCAAGATAAAAACCAATATAGGTTCAATCAATGTGGTGAGGTTATTGATTGTATAATCTATCTGTGAATCATAATAACCCGATACATGCAGTAATAGTTCATCTATCTTACCAGTATCCTCACCCACTGAAACCATCTGAACAACGACAGGGGCAAACATCCCACTAACCTTCATCGGTTCAGTCATGCCCTTACCTTCATTTACACTAGAGCGTATATTATCTATAGTCTTTGCTATAACACAATTGCCTACACCACCTGAGACAAGCTCTAAAACCTCAAGCATGGGTGCACCGCTGCGCATCAGGGTTGCTGTGATACGGGCAAACCTCGTCATGGCAAGCTTAAACATCAATGGTCCAAAAATCGGAAGTTTTAACTTTATGCCATCCCACCAGAACCTTCCCTCCTTGGTATTTATAAATTTAATAAGTGCAAAAATTACACCACACAATACAATGCCTGTAAGCCACCAGAATTTGGTAATTGCATAATTTAGCCATATAAGAATTCTAGTCGGTAAAGGAAGTGCAACGCTGAATTGCCCGTAAAGCTGCGCAAACCGGGGCACAACAAGGGCAGTCAAAACTAAAAACGCAACAGCTATTGCAATAACAACCATTATAGGATACCTTGTGGCTGCCTTGATGCGCATGCGCACCTCTTCTTCATGTTCTCCTAATGTTGCCAGCCTCTCTAAGGCCTCATCCAGGTTACCTGATGTCTCACCAACCTTTATCATATTTACATATATGGTATTAAAGACCTTTGGGTGTCTTTCAAAAGCAGCAGATAATTTCGCACCCGCCTCAATATCTCTTGCAATCTGACCTATTGCATCCTTTAAAACTCTATTTACAGCCTGGTCTCTTAAAGCATCAAGGCTTAAAAGTATTGGCAGTCCTGCCTTTTGTAAGGCTGCGAATTGCTTGGTAAACATATTTAAATCAGCAAACTTTACCCCCTTAAACCTGTCAAATACCTTGTTGAACTCTATCTCCTGTTTTGCCTCCTTGATAGAAACAGGCACATAGCCCATCTGTTTCAATTTAGCAGCAATGGCACTTTCAGATTCAGCCTCCATTAAACCGCTTATGGGCTTTCCGAATTTATCCCTTGCCTTATAGTTAAATGTCGGCATTATTCCTCTACCTCCGTAGCCCTTAATACCTCTTCCTGCGTGGTAAGGCCATCTTTAACCTTCCCAAGCCCATCTTCTTTTAAAACTTTCATCCCCAAGGCAATGGCCTTCTTTTTTATCTCGTCTGCTGAGGCTTTTTCATTCACAATTTTTTTCATTTTTTCATCAAGGACTAATAGTTCAAATATGCCGATCCTTTCTGTAAAACCAGAATCTTTACAAGTTTTACAACCCTCACCTTTACATTTATCACAAAGCTTCCTCACCAGTCTTTGTGCCAGTATGCCGGCAATTGAGCTTGAAATCAAAAACGGCTCAACTCCCATATCCATCAGGCGCGTTAAGGCAGAGGATGCATCATTTGTATGGAGTGTTGAAAAAACCAAATGTCCTGTTAGGGCTGCCTGTATTGCTACATCGGCAGTTTCCTTATCGCGTATTTCGCCTACCATAATAATATCAGGGTCCTGCCTTAAAATTGAGCGTAGGCCATTTGCAAATGTTATGCCTGCCTTGGGATTAACAGGGGTTTGCCTGATTAAGGGGAGTTCATATTCAACAGGGTCTTCTATTGTGATTATATTCTTCTCCATGGAATTAATGGCAGTCAATGCCGCATAAAGCGTGGTTGTCTTACCACTCCCTGTGGGACCGGTAACCAGAATGATGCCGTTAGAGCGGTGGATAAGCTTATCAAAGGTCTCAAGAAGCTTTTTAGAAAACCCTAATTCCTTCAATCCCAATAACACGGATGATTTATCCAAGAGCCTCATCACTACATTCTCACCGTGTACCGTCGGAAATGTCGAAACTCTTATATCTAAATCCTTACTTTCAAGTTTTAAGCGAATCCGTCCATCTTGCGGTTTTCTGTTTTCAGCAATGTCCATCTTTGATAAAATCTTAATCCTTGAGATAATTGCACTCTGTAGCTTTTTTGGTATATCATTTACCTCATGCAATATCCCGTCAATCCTGTAGCGAATTCGTAAGATATCCTCTTCCGGCTCAATATGTATGTCAGAGGCCCGCTCTTTGACTGCCTGCATGAATAAAATATTCACCAATTTTATAATTGGTGCTTCTTCGGCAACCTCTGCTAAACCTTTCTTTCGAGTGTCTAATACTTTTTCTTTATCAATTGCCTTTATTATCTCATCCACTGAACCTGCAACGCCATAATAAGAATCAAGTATTTTTTGAATTCCATCCCCTGTAGCCAAAACAGGGTCAATGGTATCCATCTTACTTACTTTGCGTATTTGATCTAAGGCCATAATGTTTTGCGGGTCTGTCATAGCTACAGTAAGACTATTGCCAATCTTAAAAAGAGGCACTGCCTTGTATTTTTTTGCTACTGCTTCTGGAATTAACTTTACCAATTCTACATCAATAAGATAATCCGTTAAATCCATAAAAGGTACACCTAAGTTTGCAGCGCGTACATTGGCAACGTCTTTTTCTGTAATAAACCCGAGTTTCTCAAGTGCCTTCTCTAAATTTAAACCTGTTCGCTTGGTCTCATCCTTCGCTTTTTCAGCCTGTTCTTGTGTAATTAAACCTTGTTTTAATAACAAGTCAATAATTCCAAGTTTTTTCGTCATGTCATTCCCTCAAATCTTTAGGTAAGCTTACAATAAATTTGCTTCCCTTTCCAACCTCTGATTTAACTTTAATTTCACCATGATGCATTTCAACTATTTCGTTTGTAATAGATAAACCTAAACCTGCCCCTTTTGTTTTGGTCTTAGATGAAACATCTGCCCTGTGAAACCTATCGAAAATCTTATTTAAATCTTTCTTGGGAATACCTATGCCTGTATCGCTGACATAGATATTTACAGCTTTGGCCATATCTTCTAAACCAGCCTCTACTTTTCCATTTCGTTTATTGTATTTTATGGCATTACCGATAAGATTGGTTATAGCTTGGTTTATCTCACCAGCATCTGCCCAAATCCTTATTTTTTTCTTGGGCAATAATTTCTTAAGCGAAACTTTTTTTCTCTCCGCTAAGGGCCTGAGTGAATCAATGACAGTATTTATCAAACTGACTATATTGACTAATTCTCTTTTTCTACCTATGCTTTTTGATTCTAACTCTGCTAACTCTAACAATTCATCAATCAGATGTGCAAGACGATCAATGTTATCATTTGCTAACTTTAGAAACCTTTCCTGCTTATCATTTATATTACCTGTTATTTTATCTAAGATTAGATTTACTGCCTCTTTGGTGGCTGCCAAGGGAGTGCGTAATTCATGCGAAACATTAGCAATAAAATCAGACTTTATTTTATCGAGTGTTTTTGCTTCTTCCTGCAAACGGGCATTCTCAATGGCTATTGAGGCCATATCTGAAACTGCTTCCAATACACTCAAATCTTCTTTCGTAAACACATCTCTAGATTTTTTATTGTTGACATTTATTACACCGATAACCTTTTGTTCTATCTTCAACGGTACGCTCAATAAAGAATCCGTATGGTATTTCCCATTTCTTCTTTGGAACCTTTTATCTTTTTTAATATCTTTTATCAAAAGCGACTTTCCGGTCCTGGCAATCCAGCCAGCTACTCCTTCGCCTACTTTTATCTTTGCATCCCTAATAATCTTTGCATCTAATCCTTTAGCAAGTTTTACCATAAGTTCGCTTTTTTCCTTATCTATAAGCATAATTGATACAATTTCAACATTCATTAAATCCGCTATTCTTTCAACAAGCACCTTCAGGCATTTGCCTAGATCAAATATCGAAGATGCCTCTCTTGCAATATGATAGGCGGCGGTTAATTCAAATAAGCGTTTTTCTAAGGTCTCTCGCTTCTGCTGTCTGAGGTCCTTAAGAAACATACTCAATCTCTCGGATAAACTCTTGGTTTTCACTTCAGTAACTCCTGTATTTTTGAAAGCAACGCTTGTGGTTCAAACGGCTTTGTAATATATGCATCTGCGCCAACTTCCATACCTATTTTTTTATCAGATTCCTGCGCGCGGGCAGTAAACATAATTATTGGAATTTTTTTGTATTTCGCATCAAACTTAAGCATGCGACAAACCTTGTATCCATCCATCTTTGGTAGCATCAAATCCAGTATAATCAAATCCGGCTTTTCGCTGCGTGCTTTATTAAGACCATCCTGACCATCATGGGCCTTGAGTACCTCGTAATCATTTGCTTCCAATCTAAAGGATAGTGTTTCAACTAAATCTTTTTCATCATCAACAACTAATATTTTAGCCTTTGCCATTTTCTTACTCCTTTTTATCAAGTTTTTTCTCAATCATAGCCAGTGCGGTCTTTAAGCTATTTTGCGTTTCTGTATGCGGGCTAACCTTTGGCACATAAGCGCTAATACCTAGCTGTTTTGTACCTTTAAGAGACTTTTCATCAGGATATGCAGTAAGCATAACAACGGGAATCCCTCGGTCAATCTTTCGTATCTGCTTTAACGTAGCTATGCCATCCATCTTTGGCATCATATAGTCTAATATTATTACATCTGGTTTTTGGCTCATTAAGGAATCCAGGCCTTTCTTGCCGTTAAAAGCAGAAATTACCTCGTATCCCCAGGAATTTATTCTATTATTCATCACCTCAACAAAATCTACCTCATCGTCTATTAGTAATATTTTCAACTTTGTCATCAATACCTCCAAAAAAATTAACCGATCTTATCTTTTTTTAGAAGATTTTCCATAGTCTCTGTTAATCTATTAATTTGCTTCATTGCAATTTTTAACATCCTAGCCTGCTTTTTGTTTAAAGGGCCACAAAGACCATCTAACACTATCGCTACAGCTTCTTTAATACAAGTTAAAGGGCTCCTTAAGCTATGCGAAAGGTTGGCTATAAATTCATCGCTTAATTTTCCTGTTTCTTTTTTTCTGTGCACATCCATTTCAATCCTTTTTCTTATTTATGATATATTAGCATTCTTTCGGTATTATTATAGCAAATAAGCTTCTAAATAGCAATATCATAGCTTAATTATACTATATACTCAGGCAGCATAGTAAGTTACAAAAAGTACTATTTTACCGTGCTTCCTTCTTTGACCGGCCTGTGCGTGGTCAAAACAACAATTCCATTTTCATCCGTAGCTGCCAAAATCATGCCAGCACTTTCTACGCCACGGATAACAGCAGGTTCTAAGTTGGTTACAGCCGCAACCTGTAGACCTACTAAATCTTCTGGTTTATAACAGGATTTTATCCCAGCTACCACTTGCCTTTGCTCTGTACCTAAATCAATTTTTACAACATAAAGCCTATCTGCATCTGGATGATCCGCTACCTCAATAATCTTTGCAACCTTTATCTCTAATTTCTTAAAATCATCAAAACTTACCATTTACTCACCTCCTTCTTTGTATTTCATTACAGTAATCTTAGACCTATCAATACTAAACACCTCTTTTATCTTATCATCAATGGCCTTTGGGTATTCTAAAACTTCAACAAACCCAGCCTTTGCTGGAAACCACGGTACATGTGTAACTCCATAGATTTCTTTTTTAGGGTCAATTTTTTTTGTCTCTTCTATTAAATATTTAAGAAGTTTTACACCAAGACCTTTTTTCCTATGGTAATAATCAACGCCTAAGGTTCCTATCTCAAAAAAGTCTCCCCTATCAAAGATTTTACCAAAGGCAACTGTCTTACCATTTAATTTTGCGACGGAAAATTGCTCATAGCTTGCATCTGTACCATCTAGCATATACTTTTTTATCTTCTCTTGAATATAAGGCCAATCCTTTTCTTTTGCTTTATGAATTTCTATTTTCTCCATTTATACCTCCTACAATACAAGGTTAAGAGTGCTCCCTACCAATAAAGCTACCATAATCATTATCAAGGCCGCCTTTAACATATCTTTTAATCCTAACTCGCGCACCAAAACAGTAAATGTGGCAATGCAAGGAAAATACACAGCTAAAATTGTACAGCCTACCACAAGTTGCTTGGTAGTTAAATTCAGTGGTCCTAACATTCCAACAGCAACATCTTTTCTTAAAAAACCAACTACTAAAGCAGCAATGGCCTCTTTAGGAAGCCCCCATAGCCCTGTTAGAACCGGAGCGAAAATACCTGCAATATAATCTATCACTTTGAGTGCATAAAGGACATTAACAAAAAGTACACCCAAAAGAACGAAAGGCAATGCTTCCTTTAAAAACCAAAATACCCTCATCCAAAGTTTTTTAAACACTGCCTTTGTCTGTGGCATTCTATATGGTGGAACCTCAACTAGTATAGCAGGACTCTCACCTTTTAGAACCCTGTTTAAAATCAAGCCCTTTATAATCCAAAGGGCGAAAAGGGTGAAAAATATAATAAGTAAATACCTGCCGCCTCGCTGACCTACTAACCCCACAATCATTGCAATTTGTGCCATACAAGGAACAGTAATTGCCATAAGGGTTGCTGCGATGAATTTTTCACGCTTTCCTTCTAAGAGCCTTGTTGCCAATGCCCCTGGTACATTGCAACCTAAACCTAATATCATAGGAATTATAGCATATCCGTGGAGCCCCACACGGTGCATAACATTATCTGCCATAACAGCTAAACGTGGGAGGTAACCAAAATCCTCCAGAAAACCCAACACCAAATAAAAACTAAAGATATAAGGTAAAACCATAGCCAAAGGTACAAAAAGGCCTGTAGATAAAAGTCCAAAGGATTGACCAAAATCTACTGTCCCATCAATTAAATTCCCAATAAAGACATTGTGTAAAAAACCGCCTCCCCCTAAAACTAAGCTAAGTTTCATAATAATCGGAAGCCATACCTTTTCAAATAAAGGTTCAAATATGTAACTAATTAAATTCTCCCCTATAAAACGAACTACCAAAAATGCACAGAATAAAACACCTGCGGCAATTGGCAGACCTGTTAGGGGCTTTATGCTTAAATCTTCCAAATGCTGAAGAAATGTGTGGTGATGATGGGTTAGGGTTTGAACTTCATTGACTATCTCACCAATTTTTTTCCATTTTTGGCTTTCAGATGAAGATTGTGCTTTTATAATCTTTGCTTCAGGCAAACGCTCTACTAATTCTTTTATACCAACACCTGTTAAAGCACATGTTGGAATTACCGGTACTCCTAGTTTTTCCTCTAATTTTCCTACATCAATGTCAATGCCTTTATGTTTTGTATCATCCCACATGTTCAAGACTACAATAACAGGAACCTTTTTCTCTAATAACTGCAAAGTTAAGTAAAGATTTCTTTCAAGGTTTGTAGCATCTATTATATTAATCGCCACATCGCCTTCTTTTATCATCTCTACTGTAACCTCTTCAACCTTAGATGTTGGCTCTAAGCTGTAGGTCCCGGGTACATCTACTACCATAGGCCTTGCTCTTCCAATCTTCATCCTACCTTGTAAAAACTCAACAGTCGTCCCAGGGTAGTTGGAGACTACGACCTTCGCTCCTGTAAGCCTTGAGAATATAGCACTTTTTCCGACGTTAGGATTACCTACTAATAGAATCTTTTCCATTTTTTTCTCTTTCAATAAATATCTTTTTTGCCATACCAAACCCAATGGCAACCTTCATATTATCTATCTTTATAGTCTGCGGTCCTCCCCAAAAATGAGAGCTAACCTTTGTAATTCTTTTGCCAGGCCTTATACCCATGCTTTGAATCCTTGAGGTAAAACCCTCCCCCCCTTGGATTTCTACTACAAATCCACACTCACCTGGTTTAAGCTTCGTTAAATCAATCATTATAATATCCTTTTTTGGTCTTCGTTCTGCATTTTTTACAAACACCGAATATATCTAATTTATGCCTTTTTGGTAAAAAGCCTATTTTCTTACACAAGGCCTCTTGCAGCTTTTCTATTCTAGGGTCTACGGCTTCAATAGAACGCCCACACTTTATACACACAAGGTGATCATGATGCTCATGGCCATATTTATGCTCATATCTTGTTGTCTTATCTCCGAAATAAACCTCCTTTGCAAGGTCTGCTTCACATAAAAGCTTTAATGTCCTAAAGACAGTTGCTTGTCCAATAGCAGGATTTTTTTTCTTTATAGCATTATATAGATCTTCAGCGGCAAGGTGTTTCTCCGTCTTTAAAAATGTCTCTAAGATCTCCTCTCTTTGTTTTGTAAGTTTTAGATCTTTGTCTTTTAAAAAGTTTATAAACTTATCTTTTTCTTTTAGCATAACACTATCTTCCTTAATTGATATTGAAAATCATTATCAATTATAAACCAAATAAAAAATCCTGTCAAGTCATTTTTGATGAGCTAAGTATTTAAATACACCCAATGTTGCCTTAGAGCCTTCCCCTGCTGCTATTATTATTTGTTTCTCTGGTACATCTGTAACGTCTCCCGCTGCAAAGATACCTGGAATGTTAGTCTCATTATGGTTGGTTATTTTAATCTCTCCCCATTGGTTTTTCTCTAAGTCTCTAGCAAAATCTGAATTAGGGATAAGTCCTATTTCTACAAACACACCTTCTACATCTAAGGTCTCCTCTTTCCTTGAACTGCTACTTACTTTAATACCTGTAACCATCTTATCTCCTAAGATAGCGCCTACTTTAGTATTATTTAAAATGGTTACATTCTTATTGCTCTTAACCTTATCCTGCATTATTGCATCACCTGTAAGTTTATCTGTAATATTTATTATGTAAATATGCTTGGCTATTTTTATTAACTGTAAGGCTGCATCTAAGGCAGAATTTCCTCCACCTATAACAGCAACGTCTTTCTCTGCAAAAAGAGGCCCGTCACAGGTAGCACAATATGTAAGGCCTTTATTCTTAAACTCTGCCTCACCCGGTATACCCAATTCTCTTGAGCGTTTACCTGAAGCTATTATGGCTGTCTTTGCTTCATAACTTGCCTTATCAGTTTTTACCAAAACCTTACTACCTTCTTTAGTAATTTCAACAGCCTCTTCCGCTTCTTTAAGTTCAATATCATATTTACGCATGTGCTCTTCAAACTTGGCTGCTAACTCAGGACCTGAGATAAACTGATACCCTGTATAATTTTCTATATCCCCGCTCCATGCTGCCTGACCGCCTATATCTTCACTAATTACTAAAATCTTCATTTTCTTTCTGGCGGCATACACAGCTGCAGTTATCCCTGCTGGACCTGCACCTATAATGATTAAATCATACATAAATTACAACCCCAATGCCTTGTTTATTTTTTCTTTATCAAACCCTGTGATTATTTCTCCATCGATATCCACTACAGGAACACCCATCTGATTTGACTTCTGAATCATCTCTTGGGCCTTTTCCTGGTTGGTGCCTACATCAATGTCTTCAAATTCGATATTGTTTTCTTTTAAAAACTGCTTCACTCTGATGCAATATGGGCATGTTGGAGTGCTATAGACTGTAACTTTCTCTGCCATTATAATCCTCCGTTTATAAATCTTTTTTTAAGTCTACTAATTTTCTTAGATGTTCCTGCTCTTGTGCAATAAGCTGATTAATTATCTCCTGCTCATGCTCTAAGACTATTCTTTTTGTGCCTTCATAAAAAATAATTGAGTCTTTTTCAAAACCTATGGCAAGCTTTACTCCTTCTTTATCGCTTGTGGCAGTCTTTGCAACCTCAGCACCCTTATTTTCTTTTGTAAATACATGTTCACTTGCCAGTGCCTTTAAATATGCAAAATACTCACCTGGGTAAGACTCTACCGGCTCATACTTCTGCACTGAATTTAAAATTCCTTGAAAGGCTGCTATGTGTTTTTCCTCTTCATTTGCTAAATATTTAAATGCATCTTTCGCTTTTTCACTCTTAGATTGTGCAATTAGTGCATCATAAAAATCCTTTCCGTTTTTCTCAATTTGAATTCCCATCTCAACAATTTCACTGCCTGCAAATATATGTGTCATAATTTCCTCCTTAAGTTTTAATAATTTTCGCACAATAATTCATAGAAGCTTTGAGGGTGTGTGCACGCAGGACATTTATTAGGCGCCTCATTACCTTCATGGACATACCCGCAATTGCGACACTTCCACTTTACTGATGTATCTTTTTTAAATACCTTTCCCTCTTTTATATTCTGCAGTAATTTTCTATATCTTCTCTCATGCTCTTCTTCTACCTCTGCGATTTCTTTAAACTGAACTGCCACCTCTTCAAAACCCTCAGTCCTCGCTGTATCTTCTGCTTCCTTGTAAAGCTTTGTCCATTCAAGGTTCTCACCTACAGCAGAGGCCTCTAGGTTGCTGGCTGTATCACCTATAACACCAGCTGGGTATGAGGCTGCTATTTCTACCTCCCCGCCTTCTAGAAGCTTAAAAAACCTCTTTGCATGTTCTTTTTCGTTTCCAGCGGTTTCTAAAAATATTGCAGCTATTTGTTCATAACCTTGGTTTTTCGCAGTAGATGCAAAATAGGTATAGCGGTTTCTGGCTTGTGATTCTCCTGCAAAAGATGCTAATAGATTTTTCTCTGTCTTTGTGCCTTTGATACTTTTCATCTTACTTTTCCTCCTTTTTTGATGTGATGTGGTGTAAGATCCACTATTTCTTCTGTCTCCATAAGGATAAGATATGCAGGTTCTGGTAAGAGTGCTTCTGGATGGTGTGCATGCCCTTTTTCACCCAGCATGTTTTTTAAAACCCTTTGTGTAATTCTACCAGTAACCCTTCTCTCCCAGGCCTTTATAATGTTAGGTTTAAGCACATCTTTTTCTGCTATTTTTGCCTTACCTTTAAGGCAATACCCCTTGAATTTATGCTCATCCACTGCTGTTAAACTTATGCGTGGGTTCTTTCTTAAATTGGTAAATGTGGCAGTCTTATAAAGGTCTATAAGATAAATGCGTCCATTGCGGTTTATCTTAACCAGCCCCTTACAAGAACTATGCGGCCTGCCATTTCTATCAACAGTGGAGACAACCGTAAAATTTTGTTTTTGAAAAAAATGTGCAATGTCAGATTTAATTGTTTTCAACTTGCAAGTTCCTTTTTTGTAAAGTTACATTATATCATGTGATATACAAGAGTGCAATATTAGCTTTACTTAAATACCTCTCCTGTTTCCTTGCACCATAAAACCAAGTCCAAATGATTCAGTGGAATATTTACTCTTTTTGCAAATCTGGCCATTCTTTTCTCAATCTCAAGATAGCGCTTTTTGGATAATGAAGCTGGAATATCATCTATTACATTAAATGCCTTTAGGTTCTTCAATATATGTCTATCTAAAATTGCCATGTCACAACCCAAGCCAATGTTTCTTAAAAAATGTGACGCTTCTTTAAAACCAAGGCCCTTTATATTCTTCACAAGCCATTCTCTTGCCTGCGTAGCACTTTTAAATTCTTTTAGTTTAGATTCAATACCTATCCTCCCATTGTTTTTAAAAGCCTTCCTTGCCTGATGTATGTACTCAGTCTTTTTGTTTTTGAATCTAACGTTTCTGATCTCATTAGAGATTTGGTTAAGCCTTCCTTTTTTTAAGAGTCCTTTTTCCTTCATGCTGCATACTGCACTCCAACAAGTCTTTGCCTTGGACTGAGGTGTTAAAAGACAAAAGACGAGCTCTGCTAAGATTTTGTTATCGTCTCTCCCGTCCCAGAGTTGACGAAACTCTTCTAGTCTTGATTTTATCTCTTTTACCCTGTTGCGATGAATTTTTTTAATTTCAAAGGTTTTCATTACTTAGTCAACTCTTGTATTTTTTCTCCAATAAGCTTTTTGTGCTTCTGTTCTTCATTAGCAAGAAATGCAAATATGTCTTTTGCTATTGGATAATCCCCTGAGAATTTTTGATACATCGCTTCTGTCTCTGTCTCTTTAGACAAAGCTAATTTTAATGCTTCAATTGGATCCATTGTTAGCTCCTCAGTTTAGTGTCTATATCAATATCCTGCAAAATTCTCTATAATGATATCTTTCTCTTTTATCTTTAGTTCATCGCTTAAGGCATTCCTCATTGCACTAACCATTAAAGGCGGACCACAGATGTAGAATTTTCTTTCTTTATAATCAGAAATTTCTTCTTTGACTATTTGGTTATCTATGTGTCCACTTCTTGCGTTTTGCGCGTTTCTTACCCTTGAGAGTACATGAACTACCTTTAGGCCTTTGCATTCTTTTTGCCATTTATCAAAGTCTTCTCTGAAGACAATGTCTTCTGGTGTACGGTTTGCATAAAGAAGTGCGATATCTATGTCTAGTGTCTTATCTAGGGCAAATTTACATATGCTTCTTATCGGAGTTATCCCAACGCCGCCGGATAAAAAGGCAATTTTTTTAGTCCTCCCTGTGAGTGTGAAATTCCCGAAGGGATAGTTTATACCTACCTCATCTCCAACTTTTAAGTTGTTCAATTCTTTAGAAAACTCACTGCTCGTTATTTTTTTGGTAAATTCAATATAGTCTTTTTCTGTGGGAGAACTTGAGATAGTCAAGGGTTTCTCAGGTTGTTTGCTCTCAAGCAACTTGATAAAAAGATACTGCCCTGCTTTGTAATTTGTCCATTCATCCAGTTCCAACCTAAAGCTTTTTACATTGTAGGTCCTGGGTATTATCTCTTTAATCTTTGCTTGTGTTTTAACTGCCATAAAAGTTGAAGTTATCCCTCAACAGCAATATCTTTTATACCTTCCCATAGTCCATGCGTGTTGCATTTTGCCCATACCTTTAACGGGCCATGGGCATGGCTTAACTTGACACTGAATATAGCAACAGGATAGCTTGAACCTCCGCTGTATTGCATTCTCCCTAAAAATGTATCCCCGCAATAAAGCTCTAGCCATTCAATGGAATGAGTCGGTTCGTTCGGATGGGCGAGGAGCTTTCCTACTTCTATCTTTACTTGAAAGGTCCCATCTTTCTTAACTTTCTCTGGGGCTTCAATAACAGGCAGATGTTTTTTCTCAAGGTCAGTCAAATTGCCTGCATCTTTTGCTAAATTTACACCACAGAGTATATCCTCATTACATGAATATTTTGCTTCTGGCATAATACACCTCCTATTTAAAAAAGTCTGCGTATATTGCTAAACTCAAGGCTATTCCGGAAAACAAGAATATGAAAAAGAAGTTAATCTTGTCTTTCTTTGAGCTCAATTTGCAAATGATTGTTCCTAATATTTCATAATCGTGTTCGGAAAGCTCACTCTTGGAAAGTAGTTTATCTGCAAGTCTCGACTTACTCAATTCCTTTTGCATTATATTATTGTGTTTATATTTATAGATAAAAAATATAAAAAAACCTCCTATCCCCACATACCAAAAAATCTTTGCCCAGACAGCGCTAAAATTTAACGCTAGATTTACTGCTCTTATGGAAATCGTAGCAATAAGGGCAATAAAGAAAAAAATCCAGGAAGTTGCAGGTTCTTTGCATTTTTTAAGTTTAAAGCAATCGTAGCAAACAAATTCTTTCTTTTTCTTATCATTACCCATCTAGTGTAATCCTCTTTTAGCCTTCTGTCTTCTCCATAGGCTGACCGCAGCAAACAAGTTCTCCGCCACCCACTTTTGTTACAGTAACCTCATTGCCGCATATATTACATCTGTATTTTTCACCAACTTTTTCTACTGCCATTTTTATACCTCCTTACGAAGCTGGGCTTTGTAATGCTCATAGCACCTCTTGCATATCCCATTTTCTTCTACCCAATCAGGATGTTTTTGTTTTATCACATCTACTATATGGGTTTCGGTGTGTGGGATTACGGTAAGCAAGTCTCTTGAAATAGACTTACCGCATGTAGGACAAACAAAATCCACCATTTTCTTTCTCCTTATAGCTTTATGTCTTTGATTATATCTTTTAGCGTAGTTGCTGAATGTTTAAGTTGTCTCTGCTCTTTTAAGGAAAGCTTCAGCTTCAGAAACTTCCTTACGCCATTTCTGTTAACAATAGAAGGAATGCTTAAACACACATCATTTATCCTATAGTAATCATTTATTAAAGTAGATATCGGTAATACTGAGTTTTCATCTCTTAAAATTGCCTCTACAATCTTAACCAGTGCCAGGGCAATGGCATAATATGTAGCACCTTTGGCTTCTATAATTTTATAAGCAGCTAATTTTACCTCTTCAAAAATCTTCCCCAAGTCTTTTCTTTCATCGCAATTGCATCTATTATCGCAAATAGGGCAGTATTCACTTAAGATCATCCCACCTATGTTTGCATGGCTCCACACAGGAAGCTCTGTATCACCATGTTCGCCTATAATGTAGGCGTGTACGTTTCTAGGATCTATCTTACAGCGTTCGCTTATAAGGTATCTAAAGCGAGAACTATCTAAAACTGTGCCTGAACCTATAACCTTATTTGGACTAAAACCTGATATCTTGAATGTTAAATAAGTAAGTACATCAACCGGATTTGTAACTACTAACAAAATAGCATCACTAGCATATCTTGCTATTTTTGGTATTATATCCTTGAAGATTTCAGCATTTCTTTGGATTAGATCTATTCTATTCTCACCTGGGTTTTGTTTAGCACCTGCTGTAATAACTACTATATTGGCACCCTCACATCCTTCGTATCCTGAAGAATATATATTTACAGGAGGTACAAAGCTTGCACCATGGCATAAATCCATGCATTCACCCATTGCCTTTTTCGGATTTCTGTCTATGAGAACAATTTCTCTGGCAAGGCCGCTTATGCTCAATGAAAAGGCAAAACTGCTTCCGACATTACCAGCACCTATAATGGCAACTTTAGACCTAAAATCTTGCATCTTTACTCCTGTTTTTATATGATGTCTTTGAGGGCCTTTAAGGCAGCTTCATAATTTGGGTGAGAACTTAACTCTTTTACATATTCAACATAGCACACCGTATCTTCTTTGTCTACTATAAAAATTGCCCTTGAAAGAAGCCTTAACTCTTTTATCAAAACCCCATAATTTATGCCAAAATCTGTATCCCTGTGGTCTGAAAAAGTCTTAACCTTCTTTATATCAAATGCCTGACAAAACCTCTTTTGAGCAAAGGGCAAGTCTGCACTAATGAATATAACAACTACATCCTTTGACATACCTGCTGCTTCATCGTTGAAGCGTTTTATCTGCAAATCGCAAACCGGAGTATCCAAAGAAGGTACTGAAGCAATAAGTTTAACTTTGCCTTTAAATTTCTCTAGAGTTACCTCGCTTAAATCAGGGGCCAAGACTTTAAAATCAGGTGCCTCCTGACCCACCTTCAATTCTTCCCCTAACAGTGTTATGGGATTTCCTTTTACAGTAGCTACCCTCGCTCGTTCCATGCATACCCTCACTTTTTCATTACTAGTCTGTTAATACTATATGATCTGATTCTATTTGCATTAAGGATTTAAAAAACTCTTTTATGTCTTGTTCCTCAGCCTGCCTCATTGCTTCACCATAAAACTTTACTGCCGCCCTTTCGCGTCCATTGGCCTCTTTTATATTTTCTGCATCAGAATCAACTGCCTTGTCTAGCCCTACATCAGAATCTGGCTTTTGTATCTGAAGATGCTTACATATAGTTGAGGCATGTTCTCTTTCAACTTTTGAAAGACCTTTAAACATGCTTGATACATGCTTATCTTTACTCTTCTTTGATGCTGCTTTGTAAAAATTTGTATTGTTTATTTCTAAATCCAATGCTTTCTTTAAATTTTCCTTTGTTGCATCTGATAATTCTTTTGCATGTAATAGCATCCATTCTTCTGCCTTTACAAAATATTCTTGATGGGCCCCGCAGAATGGGCAACTTGCCGGGCTTTCATCTCCTATATAAACCTCTCCGCATACTCTACAGCGATATACTTGCATTTCTTTCCTCCTTTTTTGTTAACTTACCTTCCAGCTGCAATAAAAAACCCAATAAGGGCACCAATTATTGTAGAAACATAAGGATTGCCTGTTAACGGGCAAGCCCCTGTTGAGCACTTTCCGAAATGGCCCACTGCAAAACCTATTGAGCCACCTATTATTATGCCTAAAAGAACTTTAAAAGTCACTTTTCATCACCTCTCTAAAACTACAGTTTCCCCTAATGTAGACTTAAGATCTTCATCAGCTGTTGTAATTAGTTTCAAATCAAAAGAGTCCTGAAGCACTTTAAGCACACCTGGTGTAATAAAAGCTGGTGGTGTTGGACCTATGCGGATTCCTTTTATCCCAAGGTGCAATAGTGTCAAAAGTATTGTTACTGCTTTTTGTTCAAACCAAGACAAAACTAATGATAGTGGTAAATCATTTACTGTACATTTGAATGCATCAGCTAAAGCAACTGCAACCTGGATAGCTGAATAGGCATTATTACATTGACCTATATCCAGCAATCTTGGTATTCCATCTATATCTCCAAAATCAAGGGTATTGAACCGATATTTACCACAAGCCAATGTCAAAATGACACAATCCTTAGGCACCTTTTGGGCAAACTCTGTATAATAATTACGTCCCGGTTTTGCTCCATCACAACCACCAATTAAAAAGAAATGTTTAATCTTTCCCTTTTTAACCGCATCTACTATTTTTTCTGCTAAGCCTAAAATCGCTATGTGATGAAATCCTGTCATTATCTTTTTGCCAGTTGCCTCTGACAATGCAGGTAAAGATTTGGCCTTTTCAATTACAGGAGTAAAATCTCTTCCTTTAATATGCACTGCCCCAGGAATACCTGCTACACCTGCTGTAAACAATCTATCTAGATAGGTATCCTTAGGTGGGTTTACAACACAGTTTGTGGTTACCAATATAGCCCCTTTAAATTCATTGAATTCTTTTCTTTGAAGCTGCCATGCCCCTCCGTAATTACCAACTAAATGTTTGAATTTTTTCAATTCTGGATAGGCATGGGCTGGTAGCATCTCTCCATGGGTGTAGATATTTACTCCTGTGTTTTCTGTTTGCTTCAATAATTCATAAAGGTCCAACAAATCATGCCCTGTCACAAGTATTCCAGGCCCTTGTTTTGTTCCTGTTTCAACCTCTACTGGAACAGGATTCCCAAACCTTTCAGTATGTGCCTTATCAAGAAGTTCCATGGCTTTTAAGTTTATCTCGCCGCACTTTAAAACCATTTCAATATGACGGTTCAGGTCAAAATTTACGTTAGTCAGTGTAGTAAACAATGCCTCATGTATAAAGGAGTCTACGGCTTCATCCCGCACACCCAATTCTCTTGCATGGTATGCATATGCAGCTATGCCCTCTAGCCCATATTCCAAAATATCCTGAAGGCTTTTTATATCCTCATTTTTTCCACAAACCCCAGATACTGTACAACCTGTCCCTTTTGCTGTCTGTTCGCATTTGTAGCAAAACATTTTCACTTCCTCCTTTTGTTGGTTTTCTTTGACTTTAAATACTTGTTATATTTCTGTGTCCCTATGCATTCCTTGGCCATGGCACACCAATCCAGACAGGTCTGTGCCATCTTTTGAGTTATTTCTTTCTTGCACTTCTTACATGTTATGCTTACCTCATCAGACCATATCTCTGCTTTTTCCCCGCAAGTACATCTAACCTCTTTTGGAGATGGCTCTCTTATAGCTTTTGAACCAGGGCAACTCTTTATAAAACTCATTTTTTATCTCCTCGTATAATGTTCACTTGACAGCGAACGTAATTTTAGCAA
>CAZCCH010000010.1:0-42633 GCA_964497315.1 uncultured Planctomycetia bacterium | reverse complement strand
TCCATTTCAATAAGTTATGCAAAATAGGAATTTCTGAACCGGACACTAGTGGGGTAGCACCCATGCTCAACTCAGATGCTACCCCTTTATAAAGTGCTTAAAGAAAAAATTATCCTTGACTAATAGCTTTATGTAATGTATACTTTACATATGTAAAGTGAGGTTTACAAATATGGTCTTAGATAAAACATTGGATAATATCTTAAATACCTGCTCAAAAGTCAAGATTATAAGGCTTTTTGCCTCAAAGAATGCAGATTTTGCAGCCTCTGGTAGGCATATAGCAAGACTTGCGAATATCACAGCTCCTACAGCTCATGCGGCACTTAAAGAACTACGCAATCAAGGTATATTAAAGCGTAATATTATTGGAAGGCAGCACATATATAGGCTTAATGATACCAGTAAAATAGTTAAGCAGATATTAAAACCTATGTTCCAAAAAGAAAATTCCATCAAGGAAGAAATCACTAATCTCACTAAGCAAGCAGGCAATAAAAACGTTTACATCATAGCAGGTGCCAATGGATCCGGGAAAACCACCTTTGCACAAAAATTCTTACCAGAATATGCAAAATGTCCACACTTTGTCAATACTGATCTTATTGCTAAAGGCTTGTCACCTTTTTCACCTAAAATCGCTGCAATGAAAGCCGGTAGGCTTGTGCTTGAACAAATAAATGATCTTGCAAGCAAGGGTCTTGATTTTGGTTTTGAGACGACTCTATCAGGTAAGCTATATATAAATCTTTTAAAAAAGTTAAAAGGCCAAGGATATTCTCTGCATTTGTTTTTCTTATGGATTCCAACAGTTGAATTAGCCTTAGCGCGCATAAAAGATAGAGTTGCCGATGGTGGACATGATGTACCAGTAGTGGATGTTAGGAGGAGATTTCTTAGAGGACTTAGTAATTTCTTTAAGTTCTACAGGCCGTCATTAGATTCATGGATGCTTTTCAATAATGCATCTTTTGCACCTAGTCTTATTACTAAAGAAAAAAATACTAATCTTACTATTATTAATAAAAATTTATTTGAAAAGATTACAAAAATAGTGGAGTAAAAAATGAAAAAACGCCTCTCTTTACAAGACAAAGCAGAACTCGCCTTAAAAAAAGCTATCCGCGAAGTAATAGAACGTCATAAACAAATCAACCGTCCTCTTGCAATTTGGCAAAATGGAAAAGTAGTGAAAGTCTCAGCAGCCAAAATCCTGAATAAATCCAAGTAACGGCTCAAAAACAATTCTAGTTTTTCTTATTTTGGGATATTAATACCTTTTTATGAAGTTTTAGGTAAGTCTTTAAGTCGGGGGGGGTAAATCAAGGTATCTTTATACTGCGAGCCGCAAGCCGGCGCGGGTAGAGTCGGTGGGGCTCACTGATCCTCTACCCGGCACAGCCGCAGCTCGCACATTAATCTCTAATTAAATCTGCTTCCTATACTCTATCTGTTCACGTAATCTGTTAAAGAAATACATTGCGTTAAAGCCTTCAGCAGCAGGTAAAAGCCTATTTAGTCTATTTGCTGCTTGAATAGCTGCTTCTGTATTATCTGATACAAGGCTTAATATAGAATCATTATCATAATCTGTTATGTTTAAGGCAACAAGCCTATCACGTACATCCTGCATAAGGCTTGGTAAGAGCTTTGAATCGCTCCTTCCTGCATACAATGCAACCAGACTTAGCATAAAGCTATATACTGCAGCAAACTGATCAGTGTTATTTTCATCTATGAGCAATCCATCCCATGCAACGCCCTTCCATTGGATGTCTCTACCTTGGCTTAGCTGAGCCCTAAGATCTTGTAATTCTTCTTGTGAGGTTAGGCTAAACCTTGCCTCAGGCCTTATCCTAGCCCTTAGGCCTGATACATCCATACCTTGATACATAGCTTGTGTAATTCTATCTCTTGCCTGATATCCTTCTGCATCAAAGAAATCCTCTACTTCTATAGTAATGACTGTTGCATATCTTGATGCGGTTTCTTGTGCGATTGTGGCTAAGTTCTCACCTATTGCCTCAAAGTTAGCTCCCCTTCCAAAAAGCCATAGAGGAAGTACTATCTCATATGGACCTCTTTCTTTCATTGGATCGGAAATCATCGGAGCTGTTTCAAGGAAAAACCCTGTTAAATCTAAAGGCTTTGCTACTCTTGTAACCCTTGTAAAATCACGTCTTGATGCTATCGGCAATCGTCGTGACAGCGGTCTTTGTGCTTCAGATTCAAGAAGCGCAAGTGCTTTTTGTCGTGCTTCTGAGGCTACATCTTCAGGAATTTGAACGCTTTTATCGGCTTCTGTAAAACGAGAGGCTTTAGCCAAATGCTCAGGGCTATGCTGCACCCTCGTTACCCTGAACCTCTCAGCCATTACATCTTCTGACTGCGCCATTTCAGCAGGCCTGCTTGCCCCAAACTCCCCTGCTACTTCATGAACGATATCTCCGGCTGCTTCCATTTGGTTTAAGGCAATCAAATACCTATACATCGTACGACCTTTACGCCCCCTTCCTGCGGCTGTCCTTAGTAATATACGATCCCTCAGACGCCTGGCCCTTCTTTGAGAAACAAGATGATAAAGATTGAAATCAGGCCATACCTCCATAGCGCGATACAATTCAACCTTACATTTTTCTTTTTTTGATAGCTCCTTAAAAACATCTAACGCAGCCTGATATGTTATATTATGTGTATCATGTAAGCTCTGTCCATTATGCGTAAAGACCCTGATTGTATCTTTATCTTGTGCATCTGGATTCTTCCTATGGGCATCTAAGAGTTTCTTTGCATGTCTATATAAAGTTCTACGGTCCGCTGCTGCAAGCTTAGGTAAGCCTGTATCTGGATCTAGGGTAAGCTTTCCTTTATCTTTAAGAGAACTAAAGGCAAAAACCCGCGGTTTGTTTATCTTCAACTTCTTCAAGGCTGACGCCGTCGCCTCATCTATCCTAGTTTGTCTCATATCTACCTCAGATCCTTGAGATACTATTAGAGGATATATAAATCTGCCGTTTCCGCCTTTTGCCATTAACCGCGTAAGATAAGCAGCCGCAAGTTCTAAATCATCGGAATGAGCAAATAATTCTATGGTTAAGGCACCCTCTGGATAAGGCCAGCTTTCAATTGACATCCCTTCTTGCTTAACCTTTTCGCCATTTGTGAATTTGTGTCCAGCAATAAATGCTTTTTTTCCGGAAGTTTCTTTCAAATCTCCACCTTCTATATGAGCTACGGTAAAACACTCTGCCCCTTCTGCATCTGGCCCGCCTATTCCTTCTGAAATTAAGGATTTAACCTGTGCCATAGCACGCAATCTTGTAGTCTCTGCTATTTGATCATACTTTGTGCGCTCTCTTTGGCTTACAAAAGGCTCTAATGCCCTTTTCACCAATTGTATGCCCCCAGCCATAGGAACGATAACAAGATCACGGCGTGGTAGGGTAAAAGATGGATATTCTACTATAAATTGAGGTGCATTAGTACTATCATACTGTTGAGTTAGATGACGCGTCACTACATCTTTTATAACCTCTGCTTCACGGCGCATATCACCCTCATTACCTACATAAGGAATTAAAACTAAATTTGCACCTGTGGACTTTAATGCCCTCTCTAAATGTGAAGCATCTCTAAAGGTGAGAGGATCTAAGACTGTGTTGGCCTTATCTGCATCTGGCACTCCTTCTTCTCTTAGATCAGCTAAAAAACCACCGGCAATCAAGTCTACTTCCTCACTATCTATTTGTACAGGAAGAATCCTGCAATCAGAAGGAAGATCTATTGTGTTAAAACCAGCTATAGGCTCACGGGAAGCAACCCTTGCGCCAGTAAAATCAGCAAAATCACCTATATGATCTGTTTGCTCAGAAAATCTTGCAGCCATAGGAAGGGCTTGCATCTTGCGATCAGCATCAAGGAATATTGCAAGACCTGTTTTAGTTAGGGCTATCTCTGTATTAGAATTACGTGACTCTGCAATTTCATTTAATTCTGAAGGTGTTGTCTTAGAGTATCGTATACCCCACTGATGCCAACGACCTTTATTGTCTTTAAACTTAATTACCCAACCACCAGTAAGAGGAACCTCATCAAGCTTTCTTTCTTTTTTAAGTCTTTCTATAGCAAGTTCCACCGATGCCTGCGCTTGTGTTCTTACACTTTCAAAATCATCAAGGTTTTTAACCCTTGGAATTTTGACTTCTATTGTCTTCGTCCCTTCTGAAAGCTCAAGTTTACATTCAACAAACTTTACACCCTTAGGTAAACTAAATGTAGGCCTACCTTTTCCTAACTCACCAGCTTCACAGTAAGACCTCCAATTTTTGCTATCACAGTACTTTGCCCATTCTTTAAGCCATCCATTAAGCACCGCCTCTTTTATCTGCTGCTGATTTTCCATAGGGACTAACCCTGCAAGCTTGATTGGGCGATAGTAGTACTGCGGGAAGGTTTCTGTTATTTCATATAAATTAAAATCACCCTTTGCAATTTGTTTTTTCCTAGCCAATATCTTTTTGAATTGTTTATCATCTGCATGTAAGGCCTTTAAGTCTAAATCAGCCTTACCACTTTTTAAATTATCTTCTAATACCTTAAGCCATGTTAGATAAATCTCAGGGCTGGCCTGAACCAATGTAGCAAATGCAATAGTACAAAAACCATTACGGCAGGTATCACCTCTTAATTCCTTCTCTCCAGCCAACCTACCTTTATCATAAAAGCTGCTTTCATTTATTGCACGCATTAAGAAACCACCATTAGCCGGTTCCATAGCTGCAACACTGTAATACCCCTCGTTTTCCCATTCCCTCATGGCACTTGCAACATTTATCTCAGCAATCTCTGCAACCTTTACCTCAACATCAAACTGCGCTGCCACCCACCTAATTGCCTCAGGACAGAAGCTATGACTTACAACAGCGAGCTTTTTATTGCCTTCGGTAGTCCTCCATCCTTGTTTTGTCTTTCGTATTATGCCTTTATGGGCTAATTGGCTTAAACGCATAGCTAAGGTAAGCGCTGCAACCAATTGTGGCTCTATATCCATTGCTGCGCCGCGACCCAATCTTTCTCTTACCGCCTTAGGTACAGTATACTCAGCTAAAAGATTAGCCCTATCTGCATCACAATCAAATATAGCACCTAATTTAATGCCCTTCTCGCACATAAGGCGCAATATCTGCTCTGTGGCATCGCCAACAGGTTCTATCTGGCGTAGGAACTGGCCTGTTTCATCGTTTATTGCCTCTACCTTAACACCCAATGCCATCTCTAGGCCATCTTTAAAACCGACTACGTCTTCAGATGCACCACCGCCGCCTGTATCTAAGGCAACTGTCATATCTTTATTGTCTCTACGGAAAGCATCAATCTCTTCATCACTCATACCAAGAACACCTTTACAGACATAGTCAATGAAAAAGCCACGTGCGATATCCTTGCGTAATTCATCCATGTTCCTAACGTCAGGATTCGTATCTTGAATATGTGTAAATAGATCCCCCTGGCGCACGCTATTAATTAGGCTGCGTACACGTCTTCCTTCCCTGGTACCTTTTCGGAATTGCCCCATTAGTCCGCCTTTGCCATCCTTACCCCAGAACTCCATATCTAAGGCATCTGTATCCTTCTCTGGTAATAAGGCACCTTGACTGCAAATTACACCTCTTTCTCTGGCACCTGTGGCAACCTTATACCCTATATCACCTGGTGGATTGTGGCTTGCTGTAACCATAACACCACCGTCAGCACCCAAGGCCCACACAGCATATTCCCACATAGGTGTGCTGCAAACACCAAGGTTTACAACCCTTATTCTTTTGCCTTTTTTATTTATACGCTTATCTGCTGCGGCTGCCAGTACGCCACGATGCAAGGCATCCTTTACTGCCTGTGCCTTTGGCCGAGAGTCACGGCCTAGAACAATAACTATCTCGTTTTTATTTACCTTATTAAGCCATCGCTTTCCTATATTATAACCATCACCTGCATCAGCAAGCTTTTCTTTTTCTTCAAGGTGTGCTACCTCAACGCCAACACGGCGGTTACCTGATAGAGAGCGCAGGTATTCTCTTTTTGCAAACAAGCCCGCTTCGGTTAAGTCTTCACCGGGTGCGTAGTCATCATCAATGTAATCACCGCAGATTATCTGGGCAAAGTTTCGTTTCTGCCATTTTGTTCTTTCCATAAGAAAATCAATAGCTTGTGCATCACCAGCGAACTTATCTGCAAACTGCTTATATTCCTCACTGTGAAATGCAGCCATGGTATTTGCCATTGTAGTGCGTCTTCTACTATACTTTGTCCTAGTTTTAAGGTTTCGTTGGTAGCGCCTTGAAATATCAACCGGGTCTGTACCTGCTTTTGCACCTGCACCGCGCAATGCTTGCGTTAATTTCCCGGCAGTAGTAGTTTGAGCTGTAATCTTTGCAGTCATACCAGTTACTTCACCACCTGATGTTTCATGAATAAGCCTATGCGCTGCTAATACTGAAAGCCTGGCTAAATCTTTATCTGCACCTCTTACATCTAAGCCTATCTTACTATCCTCGCTATACAACAAAACAAAATCAACCTGGTTGATTAAGTCTTTCACTACTGCTCGATTCTCTTTAGATAATTTATTTTGGACGCTTCTTTCAAGAATGCTTTTCTTAAGCTTCTCATAATGCGTAGGATTCGCAAGTGCCAATGCCATCAACATATTACCAACAACTTCTGAGCCGGCATCTTCTCTATTAAGGAGTCCTAAAAATTCATCCATACTTGGCATAGCCCACTCTCTATGTATGGTGCCTTTTTCATTCAAGTAACTTACATAGGTAGCTTCTCTGCCCCATGATTCCCAGGCAAAATCAGTTATGTGTTTTTCTGCATTCGGCACTATCCCGAAACGATCTGGCGCGCTGTTAGGAGAAACGCGGGTATTGGCACCTATATTAGAGCGGACAACCATTACCTCTCTTGCATTAGTAAACTCTGGTCCTATTACCTCTACAGTGGCATTGCTACCTACTGAAATTTGTGTCTTCTCGTCCTTAGACATTACAACAAGCTCACCGCCATCTACATGCAAATGTGCCCCTTTTGAAATCCTAATAGGGCCATACAGAATGACCTTTCCACCACGTGGTCCAAAGGTAATCTTAACATCATCACCAATATGAGTACATTCACCTTCTATATGCACACTTCCACCTTTGGCAATTCTTACATTCTTTCCGATGTTTGCTTTATCAGCCTTAAACACAGAACCTAAGCTTACATCAGCCCCTTCTTCTACAGCAATTCCTAAGTCCTTTAATTCAGCTGTTGCTTCTTTGCGGTGCAATTCTCTTAAGGCCAATATCCTTGCCCAGTCTTTCTGTGCACCATAGTCATCCATCCTCCAAAGACCAAGTTTTACACCCCACTGTCTACCTACGATGTTACCACCAGAATCTACTAATTCAGGTGTTCCAGCTAAGACTATCTCAGGCAGGTAAAACTCACCCTGGCGGGAAGATGCCATCTTACCTGCTTCCACTGTACCGTCACTGCGCATTTTGGTTAGCTTTCTCTCTTTAAATGCACTATGTACGGGGAACTTTCCAAAATTGTCAAGTACCCACTCAACTACTTCATTTGTACAACCTGATGGACCTGTATTGAAGTAGAAACAACGCCCAGTCTCTCTTAATATTCCTTTTTCCTGAACATCAAGCTCCTTGGTGCGCTGGTTCATTTCATAGGCAGAAATCCATTTTCTTATAACTTTTCCTGTTTTTGGATCTCTATCTTCTACTAATACAAATGTCCCACCAGGTGGAACCATCATACTAAGTTTATTTATGGCAAAGGCCATATAATCTACGCCTTTATCAAATATGGCTCCAACCATCTCTAATAATTTATCTCTGCTATCATCACCAAATACAAATAAAGTCCGTTGCGTATCATGAGCAGCCTTGGCAAATTTATGTATACTGGTAGCACCCTTTGCACTAGCCTTTACCCTGCGTGCAATCCTAACACCATCAATCTTAGCGCCGTCTTTCTTCTCATTAAGATTCTCTAAGCGCACTGTCTCACCTAAGGCAGTCAAAACACCTAAGGTACCATTGGGGTTTGTAGCAATTTTAGGTTTTCCATCCTCGCCAATTTCAGTAAGTAATTCTCCTGTTTCTGAAACCGTAGGAAACTCATTCTGGTTAACAAGGGTAATATCTAAATTATTCTTATCTATATACCTACCTTCCATAAATTGTAAATCTGCTAATACGGCTTGCTTAGTCGCATCTGAAATAACAATAGTTACAGCTACTCTTTCATCTTGCGCCATTGTACCTTCATCTTTTAGCTCTTGTACTATAGCAGAAGCCCTGCGCAAGTTTAAAATTATAGGACTCTCCCCTCCTGCAGCACGAATAGGAACAGTAGGCTTAGTCAACCGACCAACAGCCTTAATAATGTTTGCTATAGCTGCAGGGATACTTTTAGTAACCCTGCTTCCTAAACCAGCAGCTGCAATTACGATATGAGTGCGAGCAAAATTTTTCTTACCTTGACGTTCAAGCCTTTTTGCCTCTTTTATATCCGAGAAATCTGTAACCATCTCATCAGGAACGTGCTTATAGGTCCTTCCTTCGGGGACTTCACTTGGAAGAGGATGGGGTATTTTTGTCTCACATAGTTTCTTATAGACCGCTTCCCATACCTGACGACCTTCCTCGCCTTCATACATTATGTTTAAATGATCAAGTAACCTATCTGTAAGAACCTCAGCACCATATTCCTTTAAGTATAACTCGTATGTCTCCTCACCTAATAACTCACGCAATTCCTCCACAGACTTAAATGCCAATGCCTCAGCAGGTGTCTGTGTAGGTATATCAACGGATGCTTCTGAATAGCGTGCAGATTCAAAACTAGCCGGTCTTTCACCTGTTCTGCGTATGGCAAATTCTTCTTTGGTATTTGCAATAACACTATCAACGGGAAGACCTTTTAGATTCTCTTCAAGTGGAGTTCCATCAAAAACAAATTTTGTAACATTATCTGCCATAGTACCATAATCTAGTTTGTGCGCCTTAATAACATCCCTAGGAACTTGCTGCTGCAGTTCTCCCTTTAAAAGTACATAAAAGAATACCCTGTCTAAGGCTTGTACTAATCCTAATTCAATTTCTTCTTCACTTTTTCCTTCAGCTCCTGGGGAGTTTTTTATTATGGAAGTTATAACTTGTTCATTTACAACAATTTCCTGAGGCTTTCTTGAGCCCTTTATCAGTGCATTAATTGGATCTTCGCGATCTTCGTCATCTATTTCAACATCCAATGCCTCATTTATGGCTTCCATAAAAGCAAATACTTCATCAACTGCAAAGGTTAACTTTGCAAATCCCCTATCATCTGTAGGTTCTAACGCTTTTAAATTATATTTAGTTTCTGCAAACCTTGCCATTCGCACAGCCTGTGCTATTGGTTGGGCAGGGGAAAGATTCCATACTAGTCTTTCACCATCTAAACCTATTGAGCGTGCAAACATCATAGCAACAGGATCAGTAGATTTAGTGGCTGCATCTAGAAGCTCTTTCTTAAATTCAGAAAATCTAGCAACTTCAGCATGGTATTTACCTTGCCATACACGAGCTGCTATAGCACGAAACGTCATAGCAGATACAGCACCCTCTCTTGAGCGGCGTTCCTTTAAGAAAGACGTAGGCGCTGCAAAAGCAATATTGGTTATGAAGAATGCATGTAGTAAAATTATTGCAATTGTTTTAAGGAATTTGTTTCTCATTTGTAAGCTCCCTTTGTTTTTTAAATTTGTCTTTGATACATTTCATTCATAATTTCTCTATAGTAATTGTTCATAAAGTTTACTCTTTCAGCAAACGGAAGTCTTAACATTAGCCAACGAGCAGCATTAAATGCAACTTCTACATTATCACTTATAAGTTCAAGTATTGTATCGTTATTTAAGTTTTGCGCACCAAGAAGTTCTAGCCTGCGCCATACAACAGGAAGAAGTCTTAAATCCTTTTTTAGCTCTGCAAGGCTACACATAAGGTCAACCAATACAACAAGCTGATCTACATTAGCGCTGTTGATAATTAAGTCCTGACACATAATGCCTTTTCCTGCAACTTCTTGCGGTTGTGCTAGCAGGGCTTGATAGTCCTGTTGGGTCCAGATATTGAAGTTTGATTTTACATCTGTTTTTGCAACAATGTTTCGCATCTCTTCAAGTTCGCCAGACCAAATACCTGCATTTAACCTATGACCCCTTTCACTTTCAGAAAGGTCAAAGTAATCATAATCTATTATTAAAATTCTTCCTTGATTTCTTAAGCCATGGGCAATTGGCCTTAAGGCCTCAATTATCGCATCATCTGCTTCTTTGGATAAATGAGTTATGGAAATTCTTAATACGGATATATCTGTTGCTTCAAAAGCTATATCATTAGTATTTAACCTCATATCAAAGAAGGCCTTATGCCTATTAATTGCCTTTGATGTTTCAGAAAGATCGACAGCCGTGCGTACGCTAACATCATCTATCTGAGTAGTCTCAGCTTCTGCTTCTGTAAACCTGGCAGCAGCTTTAAAATCACCGCGCATTATAGACGCACCTTGACCTGTAGATAACACATACATCTCAGGCTCAAGGCCTTGTTCTCCATAGTATTGCTCTCTCATTACTTGCTGGAATTCTTCCACTTGACTAGCCTTAACTAATCCTAATACAAGCCCGCCAAAACCGGCTCCCATCATAGCCGTAGCTGCTTCATCATCTTGGAAATTATCACTAACTACCCCAGCAATATCAAGTGCTTCATCGTAGCCTCTTAAGAAAGCACCTGACTGCCGCCACAGCTCTGCTCGTTTATGCATCTCTTCTGAATATTTATGAGGATTCCTGCAAATATCTATAAGAATATCAAGCTGTGAATTCCGCACCCGCGCTTCAACAGCGGATGGAACAACTACGATGCCATCTCGGCTAAGAGTAATGGGAATAGCTCCTCTTTGTGATGCCCTGACTGCCTCCATTATAGATGCAAAATCCCCTTGAGCAACAAAATCTTTCATCTTAAGTGCACGAGCACTCCCAGAAAGACCAAATAATGCCTCTAATCTCACTACCCATCCACCTGGCAATTCAGGACAAACTCCTATCTTACCTCGCTCACCTACTAAGAAATGTACCTGTTCTAAGTTTCTCTGGGCACGTTCTAAAGAAATGTCACCTTCACCTCTTTGTGCCTGCGCAAAGTCTTTTTCAAATATATCAAGTAATTCATCTTTACTAATACGCTGTGGTAAACTCTTTAATACTTCATAAATTCCTGCTTCTCCAATTTCTTCAAGTGTGCCTCCTGGTAAAAACTCGCGTAAAAGACCTTTAAATGGTTCTTCCGACGGATCATTTTCTTCTAGTTTATCAGCATATTGCGGGAAGTAATGTTTCAAAAGCATAACTGCCACAGCATATCCGGCAGTAGTTCCTGACTGATAGTTTGTAACCATATTTGGATCCCTTGTTATACCGCTATTCATAATTACTACGCGCAAATCCTTAGGAAACGGTGCATAGCTTATCGCATCCATATCAAGCGGCCTATCACCGACAGTCATAAAGTGGTCTATTTTTCCTCTCACAATTGGAACATGGTCGCCATAGCCCCCTGAGGTGCCACGATACCACTCTATATCACCCATCGCTACAATAAAATCTTCTACTGTCATGTTATAGTCATTCATAGCTGACATGGCAAGTGCCACAGCTACAGTAAGCGCTGAAGAAGAGCTAACGCCTCCCTTTGGAAGATCGGACCAGACAAGAGCCTTTAATGCCTTTGGCGGTGTTTTTCTTGAGCGGCTTATAGGGCATACGTCCCTAAAATATGCATATGGCCCCTTAAGAAACTCATGCCATGTTTGATCCGGCCACTCTTTTTCTCCAAATTCCTTAGCATATGCTGTATTTTTTTCCTTTGCACGGTTTCCTGTCCACTCAGTCCATAGTTTATCGGGTGCTTTTAGATCTCCCTCTTGCTCCATTTGCGCTATTGTAAACTTTTTGGGTGGATAGGTTTTATCATTCCAGTTATGTAATTCAAAGGTATCATCTTCACTTTCCATAGATAAAAATACCAACTCTTTATCTGTGGCAACCGGGTTACCGTATCCTCCCATTCCTCTAAAATCATAATGCCTATCAAGAAATGCCCTTGTTTGTCCCGGTGCCCTTGTAATATAAACCTTTGCATTGCCGGGATTATATAATCCTTCAAATTTATCAAGAAGCCCTAAATATAATTCTGCCTTTTCTTTTATGCGGTCTGGGTCACTGCCGTAATTGGCCTCAAGCCATCCATATGCCCCACTTGTCTCATAATTAGTTAAAATACTGCGCCATTCGCTGAGAGAATATGCCATCTCCCCTGTGCCATCGAGAACATGCTCTACCTCACTAAAACGAGCACCACACCAGGCTCTAATATCAGTTTCAAAACGTGCTAAATGCTCCTGGTAGCCCGCACCAAAATCAATGTCTAAAAACTTCCAATCAGCATCATTCCATGCAGGTAAATCTCTGCGCTTACTTTCATCAAGCTCAAATTTCAATTGCACGCGTTCTTGCCCAACAACCTTTCGTATTGTCTCTGCCATATCTTTATTGCGCAATGGTGGACCAGTCAAATCTAAAATAATCTTCCTTTCTGAAAGCTGATCTCTCTTTATAGATGCTGCACGTGTTATTGCTTCTGCTACCATGCGACCATGAGTAACAGAGGCATAATCAGCATATATCTTTTGCGTGACACCATCTGGGTCCTGATAAAACCCTCGAGTTTTTTCTCCCTCCAGTGTCCATGGTTGCCAACCTTCTTCTTGAACAGCATATTGAGCTGACAATAGAAACTGTACACGGCGTTGATATGCTTCTTGATCAAAGAGTGCCTTTCCAATTGGATGCCTGTCACTATAGACATCGGATATCTTTACGACAACAATGTCTTTGCTTTTCTCTTTGGCAAGGTGTTGCAGTATCGTCTGTCCAAGTAGCTTTGAGAAAGCATAGCTGTTCTCTTCAACAAACTGTATTATATTTACACCTTTAATTGTTACTGTGTCTTTTGCTTCAGCTAACTGCGCTATCTGCTTTGCAGCTAAGTTATTTTGTACCACAGGTTGCGACACTGAACCCCCTCCCCCTTCAAGCCCTCTTCCTATTGTATCCACATAACTCCTGGCTGCTGCCTCTATATGCGAAAGGATCATCTGCCTTTCCTCATCATCCAAGCTACTAAGCATAACATCAATGGCACTACTTGAAGTCCATACATAACGCTGATCTGATTGCAATAGGAGTCCTTTCATAGCTACTGCTGCTGCGTTATGCACAAGATGTCCTTTAAGGACTTCTTGCGATGTTTCTCCTTGTGCGACCATACCTGCTGTGTCAATAATTATATCTGTGTCATCAAATACCTCTCTAATATCTTTAAGATTGCGGTGGTCACCTTGTATGCGCTCTAGTTTATCTGCAAGTAAAGCTCTAATTTCATCTTGTACCGGCGCATCATATTCTAGGGCTTTCACCATTTTAACACCCTCAGATGCTGGATGCTGGGCAATGTAAGACATAAGGTCTAAAGCTACTTGGCCGGTTGGGCCTAATACACCTACCGTCTTATTGTCAAATGCAGCCTCAACTTGTCTATTCCAGGTTTCTGAAAAGCGGGAACCTGCTGTGTTTGTCTTGACTGTGGTTACGTTAGTTGACATTGCCTTTCGTATAGCGGCTTTATCTTCTGACTCTGTGCGCTTCAAAACAACACTGCTTATACGAGACCTGCCGTCAATGCCGAAAGTGGCCTTTTGATCTACTGTACTATGTTCAAATGACATTCGCCCCTTATAGAGTCCTAAAGTATACACGTCGGAAAAATCGGCATTATCCGATCTCTCTAATGCGCTTTTGCGCTTTTGTCGTATGATATCAAAGGCATATTCAAAATCAAACTTACCATCTTTAAAACCATATTCATGAGCAACTTCTTTCGCATCGCGAAGCATTTCTTCGTGAGCATTAAGAAATTCTACAGCAGCAGCTTTTGCTCCGGAACCTTTTGGGGTATACCGCTTATCAGGATTGCTTGCTGTATAAGGCGATTCTCCTGTAGGGTCATGTCCAAGCTCCAAAAGAGATCTGAAGGCACGATATGCCGTATATTGCTTCCAAACCGCCTCTGTAAATTCTGCCAACAGCGGATTGCTCCACTGGAGCTCACCAATATTGTCAGGATGGTATCGCATTAGGCACTCTTTGGCCTGTTCGTTATGCCTAATCAACGGCATGGAACACAGAGTTGTAAGAAATTCGTCCATATAGTCGTCAAAAAAATCAAAATGCGGGTGAGTTATGTCCTCAAGCTTGGTTGGCTCATCATAATAATGCAATACAAACCTCATCCCCCAGTCAAAGTAATATTTAAAGATTGTTTTGGGAATTCTGGCATTACCGATACTGACTAAGCTGTCCTCATCAGTAAAAGCAAAGTCTTTCATATTATCAAGACCCGGGGCAATGTGCACATATGCCTCACTACCCATGCCTGCGAGCATTACAGCCATCGCCCTACCTATTACCCGAGCAGCCCTTTTGCATCTGGCTTCATTAAAATCTTCAGGGCCTCCTAAAGTTATATGGCCTTCTCGCTCATTCATGTGCGTAGTCCGCCATATCTGTGTTAAAGGCTGGGCGGTACCTGGATTTTTAGGATCTTCTATAAAGTCAAAACCGTAGAAAACTGCACCAGCGACACCAGCCATATTTCCGTTTACCTTATGGTCAAGCTGGTCTTGAAGCATAATCAAAAACGGCACACCGCCTAAATCCCTGATTAAGCCATGCAACTGGGCAACCTGTATCTGCTTTGCCTTTTGTTTTTTTCCTTCTTTGCCTTTAGTTACACCACCTGTCATAAGCCTCTTCATGCCCATTACTTCCTCAGGCGTCCTTTCTCCAAGCAAGGCCCCAACCCCTTTTATCTCAACAAGCTGTTCTCTTCCGTATTCATCTTTTGTAACTACCAATTCAAAGGATTTATCATCTGCATGCTCGACAACAATAAAACCAGCCCTGCCTGATGCCCCTATGCCAGAGGGGCTAAAAAGATTTGAATAGGGATTTGCGTGTCCCACTACATAAAGTCTATCGCCGGTTTCCGGCACTATAGCATCCTGTGCATCCTCTGTTTTGACAGTTGTTAGGATGTATCCTTTTTCAAGAACTTCTTTTATCAGCCATTCTTTCGTTCTCCATGGCAATGATGAATTTGTAAGAAGCTCTGTGATGAAGTAATTACTTTTTCTTTTATCTTCAGGCAGTGCTAAAGCACTCTTTACAACCTTAAGTGGGACAAGCGTATGATACTTGACCCTGTCTGGATTTCTTTCATACTGCTCTCTCTTGCCCATGGCAACATCCATCAAAAAACGAGTAGATAGAATTTTTAAGTTACCCTCAGGGTCATATTCAAGCCCAATGTGCTTTCCATCATCACCTCGAGCCATCTTTACTGCCGGTATAACCCTGATATCTCCACCTGCAGTGAAACTGTCATAGAATAACTCCTGCGCATGTTTTACTATAACTTCTCTCTGTGCATCAGTAACTGTGGTATCAGCTAATTTTGTAGCAGCAACTTCCTCTGAGTCCTCATTAAAAACTGCCTGTTCTTCTTCGCTCAATTGCGCAAACCACTCACCTGCATAAATCCATTTCTTTGCCTTTTGAATTACAATTTCTGGTATTTTTGGATTTTCTACTTCATCTATATCTTTGGGGTCCAATATCCTGTCAAGAACCAATCTGTTTCCCCTGGTCTCTCTTTCCATCATATCTTTTCTATCTCTAAGTTCAGCTGTGCCTTCCTCATTAAATAACTCTACGCCTGCCCTGCCTGCATCAACCACAGCAGCGTCAAGAACAGAACGCGTCATATATGCCAAGCCTCTCATGCATGCCAAGGCATCTCTTGCATTTTTAGGCTCTCTTGCATGCCCTGCATCAATTTGCTCATGCATCGCTTCCGCAAGCTCTGCTAAAACTTCATATTGCCCGGCTAATTTTTGCTCAAGAGGTACTACAGCAGCGGCCTGTGCTTCACTTAGAGCCCCTGCTATATCGCCTCTTCCAGGCTCTTGCTCATGCTCTACCGCATCATCCAACCCTGCGATATGCCTAGGGTTTCCTTTAATGTCAACGGCATCCTGGCCATAAATATCGCCTCTGCCGGTAGCTGCTATGCGGCATCCTAAAGAAAGTAATTCTCGAATTTGATCATTTGAAAGAATATTGTCTGCATCGAAAACAAGGACGTCACCTTGTCCTTGTTCCTTTGCCTTTCTTATGGCTCCTACAGGATCGAAACCTTCGCAAACATCTTTATCAGTCAAAACAACCAGATTGGTTTTAGCAGTAATTGCATTTTCAAGATTAGGCTGTTCTGAAAATCTGGCAGGGCTGCAGCCAAATTTTTCGAGCTGTTCTTGCAAAACGCGGACTGCCTCATTTTGCACCTGAGAACTTACGACGACACCATTTACCAAAGATGCGGGTATGCCTAACTCAGCCAGTTCTATGAGTATTCTTTGCGATACCACAAAAGGTCTTTCTCGTAATTTGGCTAAATTTGCATGATAACCAAAGAGTAATGCGCGATTTTCTAAATCACTATATTCTCCACTGGCACGCAATTTTGCCTCAAGGAGTTCTGCAGCCTTCATAAGTTTTTCATCCAGAAGAAACCCTGGCTGCAGCAGTAAACCTCCATGGCTTGTAGGGCGCACTTCGGCAATATTGCCTGCTATTTCAAAAAAGTTAGTTCCTGTTACTACCGAATTATCCTGGAAGGAAGCATTTATACCGAGTATTTGGGCAATGAGCGCATCTCTTACAGTCGCCTGCGGGTATGTCATGCGGCGGACGGTTCGCGGCCTTGCAGGTACTTTTTCAAGCAGGTTCTGGGGTAATGCCTGGACACCTTCATCATCCAATATATCGCGGGCCATCAACCGCGTATCTTCAATAGCCCTGCCGACAGCACCCATTAAATACTGCAGGCGCTGAAGATGGCTACGCATTTGCTTCGGGCTGTCTGATCGGAGACCACCTTGTATAAGTTGCTGCGAAAGTGCACGTGCCAAAGATGCAAGCTCTTCGTAATATCCCGCTGATTTAGTGGTCCAGGGGGTAATTTGTGTACGTGTAAGCTCAGCGACTACCTCTTGTTCTGTATGCCCTCCCTGGAATTCAAAAGAAATCTTCTGATGTGCCTTTAATGTGGAAATTCTAAAATACACCTTACCTATAATCTTATTGATTTCGTCGGGAGATTCCTCCCCTCCGGAAGTCCTCACATCTCTTATTGCAGTCAATCTCTCAAGAAGCTCCTTAAATATAGCTGCGCGCTCTGCGTGCGTTATTTCTATGTCATGAAGATTACCTTGGCCTAGGGAGCGGACAGTCCAGCCGAGTGCCAAAAATCTCTTTTTATCTTCTTCGCTTAAGAAATTATGCGTGTCAACTATGGTTTTACCATCGCCACCAGCAACTAACATGCGGGCGGTCGTTTCTACGGCATCGATACCCGGACATACATTGCCTGAACCATCGGTGCGCTTTTCTTTAGGCTGCCTTGCACCCAAAAGCTGCGGGTGTTCTGTAGCAAGAACAACCACATGCTGTCCAGGACGTATCGCATCATACGGGTCTTTACTACTTACAAATCTAATTCCCCGCAGCCACTCCTGTCCGGTCCTGCCATGCGTCCTTTCAGCTTCAGGGCTGTAGCGTTGCATATGCTGGAGTTGCGGCCACCGCGTCGCATAGGAATCAAAAGCAGTTATATTTGTCACCTGATTATCTGCAAACTCACAGGCAGCTTCTTCAGATTGGCCATTGCGAGAATCGTCTATTTCCGGATTATAGGTAATACCCATTAAAACTACACTTAGGTCCTGTGGCATTAGGCCCTTCTTTGCATATTCTGCAATAATCCAACGAACTACATCCTGTGCCCTCATATCTGTAGCAATAATATTCGCTGCAACAGGCCATGATGTAGCCATAATGTCCAATTCCGTAGCCATGCCTGCTGCCAAGAGGCCATATACCAGATGCCCCCACTGCTCTTTCGTGCAATAGCCGCCTTGGTCGAATGTAGCCTGTAAAGACGCGGTACCGCATGTTCTGTCAGGCCGCTCTGCTGTAATGCCTTTTGCCATTTTATAAATATCCAGACCTAAGCTTTCACAAATAGTCTGAAGAGGCACTGTGGAAGCTATTATCTGATAACGTATGGCATTTTCACAATCCTTCATATATTCCGCAGTGGCTACCTTATGCACAAGTGTATATTTATAACCTATTGCCTCGTAGTATTCTTTTAAAGCCTTAAAGCCTTTTTCTGTAGTAGCACCTCCTACGCGCGCCTGTGTCCTGTTTGTTTCAAGACCCCTTCTGCCGGGATGAAGGCGCTGAAAAGAATAGATAAGTGCTGGCCATCTCTTTTTCGGCATGCCTCTTTTGGCCAATTCTTCTTCAAAAATAGGCGTGGCGAACAACTCAATATATAAAGGAAAGACTGTGGATTCAATAAGACACGCTGCATGTGGCTGAAGGTACCTTGCGACAATTCTAAGGACATCCAGGCCGTCATCCGGATCTGCAAATATCATCTCCGGGTGCCCTGACATAATGTTATTAGGATGCTGCGGAATGGACAAAAGTACGAAATAGGCCGTAGCGACTACTTCGTCTAGGAAAGTAGCTGTCATATTGCCTCTGGCATGGGCCTTTTTAAGAATAGGGATAAGATCAGGGTCATCTGCCCGGATAGGGGACTCGCCTCTCTTTATGTCCTCTATTTTAAAGTAAGTATCATCTAAAAGGCGATCTTTACCTATCATAAACGACCTGTGTGCATATCCTTTTAGTGCGCTGCGATATTTCTTACCTGGTTTATGCTCAGGCATTTGAGATCTGGTAGATGCACCTACTGCTAATTCCAAAACACCGACATTTCCTATACCAAAATCAATAGTAACCCTGCGCCCCAATGCATTCTGAATGGCAATCTGAGCCATAACTCTAAGGCGCTCTTGTTTTGCAATATTTGGAAAATCCTTTTTGGCCAATGTATATGCCACATCACTAATGCTCATTGAAACAATATCTTGCTCAGGAGCTTTTCCTTCAAATTCAGAAAATGCATATGGTCCTATTGATTCATTTCTATCGCTTTCAATCATTTTTGCAAATTTCGTTATAGCGCCCTCTCCACCTCTCACTAGCCTTTCTTCCAGTAGTATTTCAGATGCCCTTCTGCCTGCCATAAACCTAACAAGCTCTCCCTCTGCAGCTGTACTTTCCTCTGGAATTAAGAAACCATCCAGTGATAGCTCGCCTTCTATTTCACCTTTTTCATGGCTTTCCCTAAGCTCTTTTATATCGTCTCTATATAACTCAAGCAAGTCATCCGGATCAACTAATGTTTCTTTTGCATCAGGATGGGTTACGTTTTCATAGTACTCAGAGTATTGCTCAAATAGCTCATCAGCAGCTGCTTTTCCTGCTGCATCCATAGTGTCCAAGCTTGAATTAAAACATCTTTTAACTGCACTGGTAATATTAACTTCTATAGGATTAATAAGTTCTGAAAAACGGGCTGCCATAAGTTCTGCCTGTCCTATACCTGCTATTCTTTTCATTAAATCAAAAACAGCACGGGAAGCCCTTGTCTTTTTTTCCTTCATGCACTCAACTTCTCTAAACCCAGTTGATTGCAGCTCTCCAAAGCCCATATTAGTTATAAAAAACGTACTAATAATCAATATTGTTACTACTTTTAAAAATGGCCTTTTCATGACTGCCCTTTCTGTGTTACACCCCAATTCTTGTTTCTTGTTGTTGTTTAAGCTGTTGTATGTAAAGTTTAAGTGCATCTTGTATTTTTTCCCATAATTTATCAGGATAGTCAAATCTTGCATCTATAACTGAGATTATATCAGCTATACCTGGTAAGATTTGGGTATCCTTTAATATCTCTATGAATTCGTTAATAGCTTGGGAGTAGGATATCTTTAAAGGTCTTTGGTCATCATTGTTAAGCTTTTTGCCTAATACAAAGTATAGGTTTGGAAGTGTAGCTTTATAGTCATTTGCTAGTTGTTGAAGCTCTCTTTTGTAGCGGATTTCATCCTTTGGCTCTATAAGCAGAAATATGCATAAAGGTCTTGTTGTGTAAGCTGGTGTTTGACTATATACTTCAAGTAAAGATGTAACAGTCTGAAGTGTAGTCACACCAGGATGAACTTTCTCTTGATTTATGTTTAGAGACTTTGTCTTTAGAGTTATCGTATCATCAAATACGAATGCTTGTTCTTCATTAGTTAATACTGATACAAAGTTTGCAGTTGTTCCTTGTGCATTCTTAGCTGCTTGTGTGTGCATACCTGCATATTGGTCTGCGTCAAGAGGCAAATTAGTAGATAGATACCTTTCAAAGTCTGTGAAGTCTAGCTCTAGGCTTGCTTGGGTTTGGGTCTCAGTGAAGCGGGCAACTTGAGATAATCTATACTGATTTTCTAAATAAATTGCTAGTTTTTCTCCATATGTCACTTCTTTTATCTTTACTCCTCTTATTTCTACTTCATTAGACTCTGGCTCTAAAAAATTCTTAAACACAACACTATCGCATCCTTCTCCTTTTTTTAACAAAAGATCTTGTAAATCACCTATTCTAGTCTCTTTTCCAACTATCCCCAAAGGCTCTCTATGCCTTACACTCGCATAATCTCCCGTATCATCAGCAGCGCTTCTTTCTCTGATGCTCTGAAATCTCTCCTGTGCTTCTTCTATTATCTGTTGAGCTTCAAAATGTGTCGAATCATTAACAACTACATGGCTTATATATTCACCCAAGACAAAATCTTCTTCTCTTCCTGTATTTTTGATAACTTGTTTAAATGCCTCTACATAATCAGCTACACTATAGGTACTATCAAAAAGCAGGCTAACAGGGTTTAATACCCAAACCACAGGCTTGCCAGTAGCCCTAGCCCTCTGGAGGGCCTCTGGAACACCTTTTGCATGCAAGGTTGTAAAAATACTTTCATATGGGTTTCCTGGGGCAATTATTACCATTTTGCTATCATCTATTGCTCTTTCAAGGGCTGGATTGGCTTCTGGGCACGGGGTAAGTTTGTACTCTTTAACTTTGGCTGATTCTGGATGTTCTAGCCATTCCACATAAGGTTCTTTGCCCTCTGCAGCATTTGCTAAAACTGTATTTACTCCACCTGTTACCTCTGTTGCAGTATCTCCATGTACAGTCTGCATCATTACGATATCTTCCTCTTCAAAGTATCCAGGTATAACCCTTCCATTTTTGGCTCCCACTGCCCTTTCTAAAAGATAAGATGCCAATAAGAATCTATCTTCATCTACAGCTTGACTATCTCTGCTATATGAACCTGTGTATAAATTCACACCTATATCAAGAAAATTCTGTAAAGAATTGCCGGCTATTGCAGGCACAAGTTCCGTTCTTAATTCTTCGTCTTCTTCTAAGACCCTATCTATTTCTTTTGCCATGCCAATTGCAAAAGACATAAATTGCAGAACCTGCTTACCGCTAAATTTAATGTTTCCCTCTTTAACTCTTTTGGCCATAGTATCAATAAATAGGTCCTCTAAGTTAGTTGTAACTTCACCTTTTGGAAAACGCGAATTTAGTAAAAATCTAATATCTGGGGGAACCTTGGGGTCTTCAGGTCTGAGTCTGGTCTGCGCTAGGCCAATACCTAATACATTCTGTCTATCTCCAGGCATAAGAATCTTAAGAAGCCATGCTTTAAAAAAGGCTACCTTTGCCTTCCAAGAACCACCACCCCAGTCACCTGCATTAACTGCAACTGCTACCTTATGTCCCATTTCTATTAAAACCCGGGCAATATGTCCAGCGCCATGTCCACCTCCTATAACTACTATATCGGTATCCATATCTTCATAAGTCTTTTTTACAAACTCCGTGGTATATTTTCGCTTAGACTCATCACTAAGCAATCCAAGAACGTAGTTTTTTATTCCTTTATCTTCCTTTATTCCTGCTCTTTGTTGAAATCCGAAAGAATCTATGAGATATCTGTTAAATTTTTCTTGCGACCATCCATACGCTTGAGTAAATATCTTTTTAACACCCTTGTAACTATTTGAACGGAAAAGCCAACGTAAATCCTTAAGCAATTGAGAAATAGCTTTACTATCTTCGACGAAATTTACCAATACAGCTGCCTTAGCCCTAGACTCGTACTCAATTACATCAAACAAAAGCTCTTCTGTTAGGCCTGAGCCTGTAAATAATTGCTTCACCTCATCTGTGTAAGTTTCGTTTTGGTCCAATGCCACACGAATCGATTGAGGTATTAGTGACTCTGAAAATCTAGTAGGAGCAGATCTTTCTTGCAATACTTCATGTTGCCACCTAGACAATAGCTCTCCAAACCTTTCTAATGTAACTGTAGCACTTTGCGGGATACTTCTAACCCTTCTAATGGCTTCAGCATCTTTTCCCATCTTAAGTAATGCTTGGATTTCAGCGAAAGTTCCTGTTGGAACCATAACTTCACCTGCTGTGTCTGAATACCACACTACTGTCCCCTCTGGGCTAAGTCTTTGTGGCTCCCTTGGCATTATATACATACAATTATAGCTACCTATCATACTAAAAGGTACGTTTTCTCTATTTATAAAATTGGTATAACCTGCTGCAATTTTAGCAAAGGCTTGTTCTGTTGTGAGATTTTCAACGTTTGCATTAAACATAACCGCCCTTGCTGGAAAATTATTAAATACTCTGTAAACACCAACCTTATCAACTTTACAAACACTCTCTCTATGAAATGCCTCAATGGGAAACCCTTCCCTATCCCAATGCCAAAATCCATGAATATGCAACCTATTCATCCCCTGAGCACCATATCCGTTCATACCAATTCTAAATGTAGTGTCTTTCGGTCTATATCCATACCTAGCAAGGCTAGCAACCCTTTGAGATACGCGGACAGCATATTCTGTTAATTGTTGAGGATGTATTTCTTCAGTATCAGGTACAATAACAACAGCCATAGGTGCTGTAGGTGTAGGATTAAGGAATATACCACAAGATAAACCATCCTTCCAATGAAGCTCTATAAGTCGTTGGGGGTGGCCTTCTTCTAATCTTTTGTTAAAATCAAATACCTTATCTTCGTCAACTTCTTCCATAACATTTTCTGGTACCTCTTCTGGAACACTAGGTGCAATAGCCTCATCTCTATCTTTATGAAGATGCATCATAGAAAACCTACCTACTTGCACTCGCTCAATAGTATCAAGCATTACTCCATCTTCGGTTGCAACTCTGTTTTTTGGTTCAATGAGTTTTTGTAGTTCTTCATCTTGCATAATATTTCGCATAAGTGTATGGACAACATCACCAAATTCAGACCTTCTTTCTAGGATTACTTCTCCTCTTTCTCTGGGTGACATGGTTAGGATTTGCTGCTCTTTTTCTGAAAACCTTGCAGGGGCTCTATGGTATTCTATACATTGACGACGATAAATCCCTGTATTCCTTTCCAATGCACTAAGCGCTGCAGCAATTCTTCTGATATCAACACCGCCTTCCTCTAACATAGAATGGTCTACACCCCTAGAATACCAAATATCTCTTGCACGGGCAGCATCAAGTAAAATCTGAATTGCAACGCCTTCGCTGATTTCATGCAGATTCCTTATGGTTCTTCGGGGTGGAAGAACTCTACTTTGCATGACACACCTGTTATAAAGCCTATTTAGCCCAGCTACACGTTCTAAGCGCTCAGCTTCTTCTTCACCCACACCTCTAACTTCCAAAAATCCCATTATGTTTTGAAGGTGAATCCTTATATCAGCTGCCTCTTGCAAATCTGTATTTTCTGGAAGGGCATGATCGATTGTAGCAACAATTCGTGAAGTAATATCGATAAACCTTTTTTCCTCTGGTTCTTCGGTTTGAACTACTTCAGTCTTAGCAACAGCTGCTTCACGCTTCTTGCGTAATTCTGACAATTTTGCCTGCGCCCTTTCAACTATCGTATTTATTACAAGTGGGTCCCTATGAGTATCTTTAAGAGGGTAACTATCTAAAGTTCCTGCTTCCTCTAGTTCTACCATTTTACCTGTTAAAACATATTCAGCCATGGTTGATGGGCTAAGTGCATCAGGGTCGCTTTCTTTATCTAACATCATTACAGCAGTTCTTTCTGCTACTTCGTCAAGAGCCTGTCCCCTATCATCTACTTCTCCTATAAGTTCAATGACTCTACCAGGAGGCGGTGCTTCTGTAAACCTTGCAGGGGATTGCGTAGCCTCAAATGCTACCCTACCAAATGGTTCTGGTGGATATGTATCGTGAATTTCCATAAGCTTATCCAATGCCTCAAATCCACCTATCTTACCTAATGCTTTAATTACTTCTAATCTAAAACCTATATTACCTGCATCCGCTTCATCATCAAAAACCTCTATCAAAGAGCCAGCAAGCCTTTTCTCAAGTACAGTTATAAACCTCCTTGCTCGCTGTCTGGTTTTTGGTAATTTATGATCTAATAATTCTGTCAATAAAATAATACTGTTGGCTGAGGTCGTAAAATTATCCTCAGGTTCTGGATTAGAAATCCTCTTTAATAAAACCCTGGCTGCTGCAACATCTTGCTTATCGCCTTCTTCTAAGGTCCTAATAAGAGCAGGCAATAAATCACCTACAATTTTTCCAAGTAAATTTCGCATATTTTCACTTCCTAGGTAAAGATTTAATTCTGTGCTAATATCACGTGGTATGCTTTCTCTACAATTGCAGGCTGCTTTAAGTAAGATATTCTGCAATATTCTACCATTAGGGGATTCTAGAGGAATGCCTTCTTCTTCTATATACCTAAGTATAGGTAAAATGACCCTAGGACCAAGTTTAGCTATCTCAACTTCTAGCGTACCCTTACCGTCTTTACGCATTAAGCCCTCGGCTAAGACAATAGCCCTTTCTTCATCTGCACCTACCCTGCCAAGTGCCTTACGGCAATATCCTCTTAGTATATCATCTTCATCTCTCAATGCACCTTTTAATACCCTTATGGCTGCTCTACCCTCTTTACCTGTAAGGAGGTTTTTTTCCCCCAAGGCTGCAAGTCCTGAAGCGGCTAACCTTCTTGTGGTAATATCTAAGTGGTTATCATCTAAAACTTCTGCTAACCCTGCAACTGAATCTGGCGCCATATTTCTATCTTCCAGCGCAAATACTGCAAGTTCTCTTACCTCAAGAGGCTCATCTGTTCTTACAAAATCTAACAAAGGCCCTACTGCAATTCTGCCAGCTTCTTTAAGTCTCGCAAGGGCCTGGTTTGCCCCATCACCTTTAAGCTCTCTAATAAGAGCTGCTATATCAGGCGATGTTGCATTGCTTTCAGTAAAGCGAGATTCAGCCTCTCCATTAATCCCTCGTACTACATCAAGACCGACTAAAAGAAACTCTACTTCACCACTAGTTGATAACCTCTGCATTGCCTGTAAGGTTTTGGGAGGTAGTTCAATAACTGCATCCTCTTTTAAGCGACTTAATCCTAAAAAAGACCATATCCTAACATTGCCATCTACCCTCTCATCACTCATTAAACTACTCAAAGCTAGAATTGATTCTGGTACCATTGCTTCTGATGTCAATATTACTATCAGATCGCGTTTTAAACTAAAATCTGCATTTGGATGAGTTCTTAAAAAAACCTCTATTTGTGGAATTGAGATTTTACCTATTAGGTGAATGTTTGAAGCAGCCAAAGTAACTACGTCTGGCTCTTTATCGCTTAATAAACCAATTAAGCACCGCACTGCATCTTCGTGTTTAATGAAACCCAAGTTTGCAACTACTCTTCTATATAAAAACGGACGCTCGGCCCTAAATGCTTCGTCTTCTAATAATGAACGCCAGTAAGGCATAGCCTTTTCATTCATAGCCATAAGTTGCGTTTCTGCTTCAAAGTCGACTTCTCTGAACCTTCTAACAAGGGCTTGTATCTCTCTAGAACTTAGTTCTTCGTCTTCAGTGAACCGTGTAGCAAACTCGGCCTCAGCAAGAGTTGCTACGCCTTCTGGAAATGCTCCCAGCAAAGCTTTTAACTCTTCATCTTTACCATACCGCCTTGAGGACTCTCTCTTTATAGCACCAAGAAGGGCCTCATGCGCCTCATTAAGCTGGTTTCCACTAATAACATTTTCCTGCCCACCTTCTTCCACTACAGTTCTTTCCATCATCCAATATTGGTTTCCCAACCAGCTGCTAAAGACACTGGCTGCTGTTAAATATACCTTCCTGCGTTCACTACGAAGTGCTGCAATAAATATATCAACCACTTCAGGAGTTGGAATGTCGTATCGTGCAGCTAAATTAAAGAGGACATTTGCGGTAAGTCTTTCTGTTTCAACAGGCTTGGGATTCTTTGGTGAAACCAACGCCTTAGCTATTCTAACAACTTCACCTAACTCAATTGCCTCTGTCGCTGGAAATGCTGACATCGCTTCTGTAAACCAAGTAGAAACTTCAATGGTTCCCTCAGTAAACCTAGCAGGTGGTAAAGGACTTTGTCCTTTCCCTGACATAACTGCTAGAAGCTGAGATGCTACTAACTTCATCCTATCAGCATCCTGCCAGTCTTCTTGAGTGCCTAGGCGAGTTAAGTCTATGCGCGGCTCAATGGTTCTTAAAGCAGCCATTGTAGCCATCAACTGATCTTTAAGTTCACTATTAGCAGCTCTCAAGTGTAGGCCAATTGAAGCTTCATCCATTTTTGCAATAAGTTCACAGTTTCTCTTTGCATCCTCTAAGCTTGTAGCAATTGTTTTTAATGCCTGGAGTTGTCCTTTTGATGTACGTATTCTTTCCTCTACTACTGCAAAGGCTTTGTCTCTCTGTCCTGCTTTGCCCTCTTGGGTTGGTTCCCAATCCTCAACAGCTTTTATTAAAGCGTTTGCACTTTGCCTCAATTCTTTTTTACCCGGATAGCTATCTCCTCCAGTTTTAAAACGAGGCAAACCATGAACTGCAATACTAAAGTTCCTTGCTGTTTGTGCGATAGTCATTTTAGGTCCCATAAAAAATACCTTACGCCAAGAAGGCCCTTCTGGAAGCGGTTCTTCTGATTCCTCAAAACGCTCTACTTTAGCAAACGCTACTATGATTTCATCAACTTCCTTTGTGGAAGGAATCTTTTCTGTAAACCGCGCAAGCTCTTCAGTTGCATCGCCATCTTCCCTGGATTCATCTATCCACTTTTGAAAATATGCTACACCAGCTTCAAATAAAATTCTTGGATGAAGATCTTCTGGGTATTCCCCTTCTGACAAAACCTCTCTTGCAGTAGTCCTTGCTGCAATTACATCCCTTTCTTTAACTTTAAATTTTTCAGCAATTAGCCTAGGAATGGTTCCAGGACTTTCTTTTCTAAATGACTCAGATAACCCTTTTAATGTCAACAGAGTTGCTATGTCTCCTATATTACTGCCAACCAAGTTTGCTAGTAACAATTCCTCCGTACTGCCTGGATCATAAGAACTCTTATGCAAGGTAGCTAGAGATAATGCTACGCTTGAAGGGTCTTCTAATAAAGCTGAATCTCCAAGCCTTTTATCAAACTCCCTTATAAAGACATCTCTAAGCTCATAATCAAAGTCTTCTTGTGCTTCATTAAACCTTGCAGCAGCAGCCTTAAAGGCATCCATTAAGTTTGTAATTACAGGTCTGCCATCTTCATCCGCTCTTGCATTTTCTCCATCTTTGGCAGCGGGTATCCTTAATTGGTATTCTTCAGGATTTTCAAGATATTCCTCTAATGAAACAGATTTATATTTCAGTATTTTTCTGTAGAGCTCTGGGTCAACCGCATCTGTTATCTTGGGGGAAATAACTACATAGGAGATATTTTTCTCTTTAAACATCTGCTTTAGGGGTGGTGTATGAAAACCTCCTGCTATTAAGACTGCCAGTTTTTGATTTTCCTGATTCATTTTGTTTATGGTGTTTTTAACAAAGGCCTGGTCTCTTCTTTTAGCAATTTGATAAAAATCTTCTAAACTGTTGAGGTTTTCATCAATGGGGGAGGTTTGTTTTGGTAGGGAAACTTGAATATTTTGTCGTCTTAGTAACTTCTCTAAAAAACCTATCCAAGACTGTGTTCTGAAATCTCTCTTGTTTTTATTGAAGTAGTCATATTCTTCTGGTGTCATGTGTATATTAAGGAATTCATCTAATAAGACTAGGTGTTTTGAAATTAAATAAAGTTTTCTTTGGGTTTTATCCTTCAAGAGTGAGTTGATTACCTCTTCTTCTAATGCTTCTGCTTCTTTGAATAGGTTTGAATGTTTTATGCTATCAAACTGCTTGAGGTATTTGACATATAATGAAAGCTGAGTTAAATCTTGTGCTATCTTTGCCTTTTTAGTTGCATCCAAAAGATAGTTGTAATATTGGTAAGGGGTAACTTTATTTTGTTTAAATTCCATGCTTTTTGTTAGAAGGGCTGAAATTTCTTTTTTTGGAAGGGTCTTTGCAAGTGTATCCAAAAGTTTTGTGCGCTGTTTTTCAACAGCCTCAAAGTTAATCTGTTTTTCTAATTGGCTTGCGTTAATAAATGAGGTAAGGTTTGGGTAATCATTTTCATTTAACTTCTTTGCTGATTTAGTAAGGTAGGTATAGTAGTCTAAGATGCTTAATGTTTCATCTTTGAAGTCTTGTTTTTTCTTCTCAAGCTCTAATAATTTTTCTGGGTAAATCTTTGGCTTTAGTTTATCAGTCGCAGCCTTTATGGGTTTAAGATAATTAAGGCAAGATTCTCTTATGCCTTCAATTCTAAAGAATGCATCCTGGTTTTTCTTATAAAGCTCCTCATCTTCTATGCCCCAAAGCATTAGGGGGTATTCTGATATTATGTCCAAATATTCTTCCCCTGAAATCTTTCCTTCTTTTAAGTATTCCTCAGCTATCTTCTGGCGGGTCTCTTTAGAGCCATAATTACGCAAAAAAGAAAGGGAGGCATTGTCACTTCCTCCCTCAACTAATATTAATTTAAGGCCATGTTGCTTGATTAATCCATCTAAGATATGCGCTAAGTTCTTTTGTCCTGAATAGTTACAGTGAGCATCCTGGATATGGACAACTGTCTTTTTAGCTGTTTTCTCCTTTGGAGCCCAGGCTTCTATTATTGTTCCATGCTCTTTTGATATAACTAAATTATATACATCTGAAAGCTCTTTTGCCTGTATTCTACCTGAGCCTAATTGTGTTTTTTTATTGTAACTTGTTGGTTTGCTTGGGGTTGCGGAAACTATTGATTTTTTGGTTTCAGGATGGATGTCTCTTTTAACCTGGGGATTTACTGTCTTTCGCTGGAAGATGTTTCTAGTGGCTGCAAAGCCAACCTCAGGAAGTATTAATTGGCATACCAATACTATTGCTATTATTGTAATTAATATTGAATTGTGCAGTTTTTGGGTACTCATTTTGCCCCTACGAGTTTTTATGGCTAGCTTAATAAAAAAGCCGAGCTACCTCCATTCATCCCTTTCGGCAACTCGGCCAACCAGCACCTTTTAAAGCTTGCTGGCCCCGTAGCTTTGCGTAACGTCATTACTGACGCCTTGCCCCACCTTTTTGCATAACTTCTTTAACTGCTATAAGTTACATCCGGCAGAGTCCCTTATTTGCTCGGGACTTTTGTCGGGGAATAAACATTCCTTGCACTTCGTTATCAATTAACACTTTTTATAACTTTTTAGTTCAAATGAGCCTTAGCTAATATATATAACAATAATATTAGCTAAATATTACAAAAAATTTTCATGGGAGAAAAGCTCAAATTATAGGTATTCATCTGGCTTTACCATCTGCTGGATCATCTTACGGGCCCTATTCAAGCGAGCACCTACATTTGTGGAGCTGCAATTTAAGACCCTGGCTGTCTCTTCATATGAAAGACCTTGTATCTTACACATCAGGAAAGCATTTCTGTACTTTGGTAGAATCTTATCAATGGCCCTGCGGACCGCTACTCTAAATTCCCTTGCGCTAATCCTTTTAAATACAGAAGGGCTGGTATCAGATATAAGTTCGCTTAATTCCATTTGTTCGCTTTTGCTTGTTATGGGGGTACTTAAAAGTACTAGGTTTTTATTGGTTCCTCGCCGCATGGTGTTCCGTGCAAGGTTCTGGGCTATCCTATATATCCAAGATGAGACCTTTCCAACGGGCTTGTATTTATCTATGTTTTTATAGACGAGGATGAAGGTTTCTTGGGCAAGGTCTTCTGCAATTTGGTAATCCTTTATTAAGCGATAAAGATACTTTAAAATTGCTTGGTGGTATCTACTGTGGAGTTGTTTAAAAGCGAGTTTATTGCCATCTTTTACCCTGCTGATGAGGATTCTATCAGAAGGTTTTTTTGTGTTTTTCTTGCCTTTTTTAACAGCTTTCATCTTGCCCCTCCTAATAAAAAAACCGAATTACCTTTCCTTTCGGTAATCCGGCTACCCTAAAAGCCTTGAGGGGCCCGTGATTTTGCGATTTTTACACTTTTACAAAAAGTGTTTCAAATCAGGTTTAAAACCTGTCCCACCCTTTCGGATGGTTTGCCTTTGTCGAGGAGTTTCTATTTTTTGTTACCAGTTTAACTATATCATAAAAACTGTTGGTTGTCAACAGTAAAAATCTAACTTTTGGTTCACCTAACCCCTATATCATTTGTAATAAGATTATTACAAGAAATATTACTATTATTAAGAGAGGTTATTTCTTTAAGATCTCTTTAAATTTGGCAGTTAATGCAGGAACAACTTCAAATAAATCCCCTACAATGCCATATGTAGCTATAGAAAATATAGGTGCATCAGGGTCTTTATTTATGGCTATTATTATATCAGAAGATGACATTCCAGCCAAATGCTGAATTTGGCCAGATATGCCACAGGCTATATAAATCTTAGGACAAACAGTCTTTCCGGTTTGACCTACCTGGTGTGAATATGAAATCCAATCGGCATCAACAGCGGAACGCGATGCTCCAATAGCTGCATTTAAAACCTTGGCTAATTCTTTTATTATCTTAAAATTCTCACTGCCCCCAAGGCCCCTACCACCTGATACTATTATATCGGCCTCCGCTAAATTTACTGTTTCTTCTAATTCTTCAACAATATCTAGGAGCTTTGTACGTGAAGTCAAATCTGAGGTTTTAAAATCTTCCTTTATAATCTCCCCCTTGTGCGATTTATCAACTTCTGCTTCTTTCATGACCTTATGGCGCACAGTAGCCATCTGCGGACGGTAATTAGGACAAATTATCGTGGCCATGATATTGCCACCAAAGGCGGGACGGGTTTGAAGTAAGAGCTTGTTCTTAGAATCTATCTCAAGACCTGTGCAGTCTGCTGTCAGGCCTGTCTTTATCTTTACCGCCACCCTTGAAACAAGTGAACGCCCCGTAGAGGTGGCACCACATAGGACTATTTCAGGTTTGTGTTTGTGTATCAAGTAAGAAATAACTCTACTATAAGGCTCAGGTTGATAATTTTCTAAGGCAGAAGAATCTACTACATACACCTTATCAGCCCCTCGAGCTATTATGTCTTTAGCCTTTGGTGTAATGTTTTTCCCTAATAAAACGCCTGAAAGTTCAACATCTAAGTTATCCGCTAATTCCCTACCCTTACCTAAAAGCTCATAAGAAACGGATTGCAAAACTCCCTTCTTCTGCTCGCATATTACCCAGACACCTTTGTAACTAGAGATATCAATTTTGCCGGTTTCTTGTTTTTCTATTAATATTGCACCGAATTTACAAACCTCTACACACGCACCGCAAAGATTGCACTTTTCAAGGTCAACGACAGCAAGTTTGTCAATAACCTCTATTGAGCCAAATGGGCAAGCCTTAACACAAAGTTTGCAACCGGTACATTCGTTTGGAAGAATTTGTATACTCATTGTTTTTTAATTAAATTAAGTGCAAATGTGTAAGTCTCTAAACTCACAGCTTCTGATATTGGTCCATCTGCACTATAGATATAACCACCATTTTCTTTAAGTTGTTCTATTTTCTTTGTAATTTCTGATTCTATTTCTTTTCTACCGTCTTCAAACGCCTTTAATGAAATATTTCCAAAGAATACTATATATTTACCATATTGCTTTTTAAGTTCTGTAACATCGCAGCCACAATTTACCTGCAAAGGGTGTATACTCCTAAAACCTGCATCAATAAAGAAAGGTATGAATTCTTTTATATTCCCGTCGGAATGATATATTACAGGTAATTTTAGGCTGTCAAAGAATTTACAAAGTTCTCTATGAAGAGGGAATAATGCTTTTTTATAAAAGTCTATTGAGAAAAGCGGGCCTTTTTTATATGCTAAATCTGACCACAGCCAGGCTCCGTCAAATTCAAAACCATTATTTTTTGAGTTTTCAAAATTTTCAATAATTCTATCTGTATTTCGTTTCAAAATTGATTCTATTTGTTTCGGGTCTCTGGCTATATCTTCTAATACCTTTTGTAGGCCTTTTTTTTCTGCCGCCATTCCAAAGGGGCCCGATGAGCGAAATACTAAAAATTTATTTCTTTCTTCTTTTTCAAAGGTTATATCAAAATCAAAATCTTGTCTTTCCTTCTGCCAACACTTTAGGGTTTTCTCTGGTAAATCATCCCAGACGGCAATTCTATCAGGTATTTTAAATTCTAAAGTTTCTCTTACTATCTCTTTAGAGTTCATCTAACAACATCTCTTAGATGCTCTACTAACTTCTCTACTACTTCCTGTGTATCACCAGCGAGGATTTGTCCACCTTCTCTGGGAGGTGGGGTGAAAATTTTTACTACCTGAGTTGGTGAGCCATTTAAGCCTATCTCTTTATCCTCTGCTTCTAAATCCTGCGCTGTCCACTTTGTTACCTCAAGAGACTTTGCCTTAAGTTTTCCCTTAAGTGAGGGAAGCCTTGGTTGATTGATTTCCTTTACTACTGTAAGTAAGGCAGGTAGGGGGGTTTCAATGACTTCGAAACCTTCTTCAGTCATTCTTTCAACACGTGCTTTATCCTTTGTAATTTCTTCTATTTTTTTTACATAAGTTACCTGTGGGATATCTAAATGGGTTGCAATGCCAGGTCCGACTTGAGCTGTATCTCCGTCGGCAGCCTGTTTGCCGCACAAAACAAGACTAAATTCACCTATTCTTTCAATTGCCTTTGAGAGCGTATAACTAGTAGCCCATGTGTCACTGCCTGCGAATGCCTTATCAGTAAGTAAGATTGCCTTATCTGCTCCCATAGAAACTGCCTCTTTAAGTGCCTCCTCTGCTTGAGGTGGGCCCATACTTAAAACAATAACTTCTCCGCCAAGACGCTCTTTAAGCCTAATAGCTTCTTCAATAGCATACATATCAAATGGGTTAACTATACTAGCTACTCCTTCACGAATCAATGTATTAGTCTGAGGATCTATCCTGACGTTTGTTGTATCAGGAACTTGCTTAAGGCAGACGATGAATTTCATTTCATTGCTTCCTTTATCAATTCAAGTGCGATGACGTTACGCTGAATTTGGTTCGTACCCTCATAAATCTGCGTGATCTTTGCATCGCGCATGTACTTTTCTATCGGATAATCTCGCATGTAACCATAACCACCCAATATCTGAACAGCATTAGTGGTAACCTTCATTGCAACATCAGAGGCAAATAACTTTGACATCGCTGAAATCTTTGATATGTTTTTCTGACCTCCATCTATTGCTCTAGAGGCAGCGTATACGAGTGTCCTGGCTGCTTCTGTCTCAGTAGCCATATCGGCCAACATATGTTGAATCGCCTGAAAGCTTGAAATAGGCTTACCAAATTGCACTCTTTCCTTGGCGTATTTTACTGCTATATCAATTGCCCCTTGTGCAATACCAACGGCCTGTGCTGCAACACCTGGACGTGATTTATCAAAGGTCTTCATTGCAACAATAAAACCCATTCCTTCACGACCAATCAAATTTTCCTTGGGTATCTTACAATCTGTAAATATCAACTCACTCGTAGCTGATGCGCGTATACCCATTTTATCTTCTTTTTTTCCAAACGTGAACCCGGGGGTATCTTTCTCAACAATAAAGGTACTCGCCCCCCTTGGACCTTTTGACTTATTCGTCATTGCAACAACCGTATAAATTTGTGCCTCACTACCGTTTGTAATCCATTGCTTAGTACCATTTAAAATATAATGGTCACCCTTTTTCTTAGCTTGAGTTTGTATTGCAGCTGCATCACTACCTGCACTTGCTTCTGTTAAGCCAAAGGCAGCAATTTTTTTACCACTTGCTAAATCTGGAAGGTATTTTTGTTTTTGCTCATCACTCCCAAATAACATTATAGGATAAGTTCCTAATGCAGATGCGGCAAAACATACCGCAATGCCGCCACAGGCCTTTGAGAGTTCTTCTGTAACTAAACTTAACTCTAATACCCCCCCTCCTGTGCCGCCGTATTTTTCTTCTACAAATATACCAAAAAGATCACTCTGTGCGAGTTGCTGCATTATATCCCACGGAAATTTTCCTTCTTCATCGTACTTTGCAGCAACAGGCCTAATCTTTTCCTCGGCAATCTGACACGCCAAATCTTGAATCATTTTTTGTTCTTCTGTCAGTTGATAGTCCATTTCATATCTCCTTTTTAACTTTCTCAACAATCTTGGTTTGGTCAATTAAGGTAACTTTGTTTTTTCCTCTCAATTTTAATTCCACCTTTTTTTGTGAAACGGCCTTTTTTCCAATTACTATCTGCAAAGGTATTCCTATTAAATCGGCATCTTTAAATTTTATTCCAGCCCTTTGATCTCTGTCATCTAATAATACATCTATTCTTTCTTTAGTTAAATCTTTATAGATTTTATCAGTTGCCTGTAAAATCTTTTTATCCCTAATATCGACTGGGATTATCAAAACATTATATGGTGCAATTGAATGTGGCCAAATTATTCCATCCTTATCATTGCCCTGCTCAATACTAGAGGCTATAATCCTATTAACCCCTATCCCATAACAACCCATTATAATTGCTTGTTCCTTGCCTTGTTTATCCAAAAATTTTGCACTAAGGGTTTTAGTGTATTTAGTCCCTAATTTAAATATATGGCCTACTTCAATTGCATGTTTTATTTGTATTTTCTTTTTGCATTTAGGGCAATTATCTTTAGGTGTAATATAGCGTATATCTGCCCATTCTTTAACTTTGAAATCCCTATCTATGTTTACGTTAATAAAGTGTTTATCTTTTTTGTTAGCACCTGTTATAAAATCAATTGAGCCTTCAACATCGTAATCTGCTACTATGCGTACTCCCTTAAGGCCCACCGGCCCACTAAAGCCTAATGGTCCGTCGGTAGCTTTTTTGATATCTGCCTCATCTGCCATTTCTAGTATGTCACAGCCTAAAAAGCGCTTTGCCTTTGCCTCATTTAAATCATTGTCTCCCCTAATTAAAAATGCCACAGGTTTTTTATCTGCTAGGTATATAAGTGTTTTAACAAGATTGGTATGAGGCCTTTTTAAAAATTCACTTACCTTTTCTATCGTTGACATACCTGGTGTATCTACTTCTTTTATGGGTTTTAATTTTTGCTCTTTGGCTTTTGCTTTTTGAGTCTTTACACATTCTGCCTTCTCAAGACTTGCTGCATAGCTACAAGAAGCACAAATAACAATTTCATCTTCTCCGCTTTCTGAGGGGACCATAAATTCATGTGAGACATCCCCGCCCATAAAACCTGCATCAGCTTCAACAGCAATGTATTTTAGGCCACAGCGCTTGAATATCTTACAATAGGCGTCATACATCTTCTTATAGCTTTTATTCAAACCCTCTAAGTCACAATCAAAGCTATAGGCATCTTTCATGATAAACTCTTTTGAACGCAAGACCCCAAATCGTGGCCGTGGTTCATCCCTAAACTTAGTCTGTATCTGATAAAGGGTTAGAGGAAGGTCTTTATAAGAGCGAACGTTATTTGCTACTAAGTCTGTTATTATCTCTTCATGTGTCGGACCTAAAACATTTTCTTTGCCGGTTCTGTCATTAAACTTGATCATAACCTCACCCAGCAATTCATACCTGCCGGTCTTTTTCCAAATCTCAGCAGGATGCATCGCGGGCAATAAAACCTCAAGTGCGCCTTCTTTATTCAGTTCCTCGCGAATTATTGTTTCAACCTTTTTTAAGACCTTAAACCCTAAAGGCAGATAAGAATATGCACCGGCTGATAACTTCCTTACTATGCCTGCCCTAATCATGAGTATATGAGAGGCAACTTCTGCATCAGCAGGGGTTTCTTTCAAAGTAGGAATTAATGCTTTAGACCATTTCATTTTTTAGTCCTTGAGTTTTTCACTTCTTTAATTAGGGTCTTTGCAAAATCTTTCTCTTGAACCTTTTTAATCAGTCTTCCCTTTTTAAATAGCATCCCGCTTTTCTTTCCAGCAGCGATACCGATATCTGCTTCTTTTGCTTCTCCTGGGCCATTTACCTCACAACCCATTATCGCTAATTTCTGATAATGCTTACAATGTACAGTATTTAGTCCTTCTTCAACTTCTTTTACTATTTTAAATAAATCTACCTGGCAACGTCCGCACGTTGGACATGAAATAACTTCAGGATAAAACTCTCGCAGGCCCAATGACTGTAAAATCCTCTTTGCCGCTATGACTTCCTCAATGGGGTCTGCTGTTAAGGAAACCCTTATGGTATCACCTATGCCATCTAAAAGAAGGGAACCTATTGCTATAGATGATTTTACCACGCCTGTATGATATGGCCCAGACGCTGTGATACCTAAATGAAAAGGATACTCACAAGCCCTAGCTAACTTCCTGTAGGCCTGTACTGTCTTAAGCACATTTGAGAACTTCAGTGATATTATTATATCATAAAAGCTATTTTTCTCAAGTATTCTCATATACTTAATAGCCTCTTCAACTATGTTTCTAACAGAAGCGTTTTTCACAGAACCACTGTTTAGACCAAGGCGAATAGGAATTTTTGCAAGCCTTGCCTCTTTCGCAACCTGCTTAATACCACCTAAATCCTTCATATTGCCAGGATTTATCCTGATTTTATCAACACCCCCTCCAATAGCTTCTAAGGCAAGTAAATAATCAAAATGTATATCAGCTATTAGGGGTATTTTTATCTTTGATTTTATGTGTTTTAAGTTTAAGGCCTGTTTTTTATTTTTTACAGCCACTCTTACAAGCTCACAGCCTACATCTTCTAATTTTTTTATCTGTTTTATTGTAGCTTGTAAGTTTCCCGTATCAGTCTTGGCCATAGACTGAATAGACACAGCTGCCCCACCACCGACAGCTACCTTGCCGATATAAACTTTGCATGTCTTCCTGCGTTTTAAATCTACTTTTGCTGCCACCATCGCGCTATCTTATCCAAAATCTCCATTCTGTTAAAATCATTGTAAAAAACAAATACCATTAACAATATCAACAAAAACATACTCACATTAGAAATCCCCTCATACACCTTGGGACTTAGGGGTTTTTTACGCATTTTCTCTAGGGCTAAAAATACAATATGTCCACCGTCTAAAATGGGTATTGGTAAAAGATTAAAAATAGCCAAACACGTGCTCACCACCGCCAAGACCTGTAATACATAAACAAACCCTAGTCTTGCTGCCTTTGAGGTTATCATATATATACCTATGGGACCGGTAACAGACTCTTTGACTGACATCCCACCTGTTATGATGCGCCAAAGCCCCATATATGTAATCTTAGTAAGACCCCACACCCTACTGGCGGATAAATTTATTGAACTTACAATACCATATTTAACAAATTCAATTTTTTCAGAAGGTGCTATACCTATAAGTCCAATTCTTACATCTTGTCCGAAGATATTTTTTGTAGACTTTACCTGTGGAACTAACTTGTAGTCAAAAGTAGCGCTACCTCTTTGCACCTTCACATCTACCGAACCTTCTGTTTTCTCATGTATTAGTTTTAAAACCTCTTCCCAATAGGCAATCGGTTTACCATCTAGGGCTATTATCTTGTCCCCCTTTTGTATACCTGCCTCTTGGGCGGGATAATCTTCCATCACAGCACCTATATCAGAGGTCATCTGAGGATTACCCATTAAAAAAACTGCTATAAAGACTAAGAATGCCAAAAAATAATTCAAGGCAGGTCCAGCAAAAATAATCAAAGCCCTTTTATGTATTGGCTTTGATAAAAACTCCCATTTTGCCCCAGAGCGAGATTCATAGGGGGTTTCCCCTGCCATCTTTATGTATCCACCTAAGGGAATAGCACAAATGCAATACTCGGTTTCCCCCTTTTTGAATCCAATTATTTTTTTGCCGAAGCCTAAAGAAAACCTTTCAACCTTAACACCCATCCGTTTGGCAAATATAAAATGTCCAAATTCATGTACAATTATTAATATACTTAAAAATACTACAAAACTCAGAAACGAGAACATACCTCACCTCTAGCCCACTCTTCTACTTCAAATAACTCCTTAAGTGTTGGGCTTTTAATTTTTTTATGTTTATTTAAAATCTTCTCTAAAAGAAAAGCGATATCAACAAGTCTTATCTTCCCGCCTAAATAAACCCTAACCAACTCTTCATTAGCAGCATTTAAGACACAGGGTGCACTGCCACCTGCTTTGGCAGCTCTGTAAGCTAAGCCAAGGCAGGGGAATTTTGTAAAATCCGGCTTATGGAATTCAAGTTTTTTAATCTTTGTAAAATTCACAAAGCCTACATTGGCTCCAATTCGCTCCGGATAAGAAAGCGCGTATAAAATAGGTAAACGCATATCGGTTATGCCAAGCTGGGCCAATATGCTTCCATCAACAAATTCTACCATAGAGTGCACTATTGCCTCAGGATGCACTAAGACCTCTATATCTTCTTCTGATACACCAAACAAGGCCTTTGCCTCTATCACCTCAAGACCTTTATTCATCATGGTAGCTGAATCTACTGAAATCTTCTTGCCCATCTTCCACTTTGGATGGTTTACTGCTTCCTCTGGCAACACAGAAGCCATCCTAGCCTTAGATATGCTTCTTAGGGGACCACCTGAACCTGTCAGGTATATCTTTCCTAGATATTTATCCTGGCCATTTAAACATTGAAAGATAGCACTGTGTTCGCTATCTACCGGTATTATGGTAGCCTTGTGAGCCTTCGCCTTCTTTGTGATAATTTCACCTGCCATAACCAATGCTTCTTTGTTTGCTAAGGCAATTGTCCTCGATGATTTAATAGCACAAAGCAATGGTTTAAGCACACAGCTCCCAGAAATTGCCATCACTAAAACATCCACCTTCTTGGAGGCGGCCACCTCAACCAAGCCATCCATGCCTTCTAAGACCTTGGGTTTTTTCTTTAGCTTCCCTAAACTAAATTTTAGGTCTTTGGCCTTATCAGACTGGCCTACTACGACTACTTCAGGATGGAATATGGCAATTTGTTTTCTTAATAAAGCTATGTTGGAATTTGCGCTAAGGGCATATACCTTGAATTTCCTGGGGTAGGAAGAAACTATCTTTAATGTATTTATTCCTATAGAGCCTGTTGAACCTAACAGAGTAATCTTTTTCATGATAAAAATTTTATATAAAAATAGAAAATAGGCGCTGTAAAAAGAATGCTATCTATAATATCAAGCACACCGCCCAATGCTGGAAATAATGCTCCTGAATCTTTTACCTTGCAATCTCTTTTTATTAATGATTCGTATAAATCTCCAACCTGTGCGGCTATACCCAATAAAGCACCTAATAAGATTATCTGTAAACTTCCAGTATAAGGTATAAGCCTCCTAGCTAAAAACGCTGTCACGACACTACATACAAAACCACCGACTGCCCCTTCCCAGGTCTTTTTAGGACTAATCCTTTTTATTAAGGTATGCCGCCCCAGACTTGAACCAACCAAATATGAGGCTATATCCCCTACTTTGGTAACCAAGACTAAAAAAGCTACTAAACCCGCACCCCCGGGAAAAAACTTTAGTTTAATTAAAAATGAAAAAAACCAACTTATATAAAATATGCCAAAAACCGTGGTTGAAACACCTATTACTGCCTGATCGCTTTCTTTTTTTATCAAATGCAATATAAATATAGCAAAACAAATGGCCACCATAAAAAATAATTCCCATCCAGTAGTCAATTCAAAATCTAGGTATACTGCAATGGGTATTAAAATTCCTATTAGGGTACCAAAATACTTAAAGATGGGAATTCGTTTTTTTTCTATCAATCCAAAAAACTCAAGTAATCCAGCAGCAATCATGAATATGGTCACAAGAAGAAAAAACCAATTAGGAAAAACAAATATAGTAAACCCTATGAAGGTTAAAATAATAATTGAGGTAATGGTACGTGTTAAAAACATTCTTCAATCCTATGTATTAGTTTTTAGGTTTTATATTTCCAAATCTTCTCTCTCTCTTCTTATAATCTTCTAAGGCACATTCTAAATCTTTCCTCTTAAAATCTGGCCATAAGGTATCAGTTACGTATAACTCACTATAAGAGACCTGCCATAGTAAAAAGTTTGATAGTCTCATCTCGCCACTTGTACGTATTAAAAGATCAAGCTCTGGTAGGTCTTTAGTGTAAAGATAACCATTAAATAAATCCTCATCTATCTCATCTGGTTTTATTCGGTTGTTCTTTACGTCTTCTAAGATAGATTTAGTCGCATCTACTATTTCACTCCTTGCGCCATAATTTAGGGCCAAGGTTAAAATAACCCCTGTATTACTCTTAGTTTCTTCAATTGCCTCTTTAAGGCTTCTTTGCACACCTTTGGGCAATTGTTCTGTCCTACCTATTGTATTAAGCCGTATGTTGTTTTTATTTAAGTCTTTGATTTCCTTCCTACAATATTGCTCTAGAAAGCCCATTAGGATGTTAATCTCCTTCTTTGGCCTTTTCCAGTTTTCTGCACTAAAGGTATATAAAGTAAGGGCCTCTATCCCTAAGTCGCTACATGCGCGGACGGCTTTTCTTACGGACTCTATGCCTACCTTATGACCTGCAATCCTAGGTAGACCTCTTTTTTTAGCCCAGCGGCCGTTTCCATCCATTATTATTCCAATATGTCTAGGTAAGTTTTTTTTCTCTACCATAATAAAACAAGGGGGATTTTTGTCTTACCCCCTTTTAAATGTTAAAAACGTTAAAAACCTTTATTTTTTATCCTTTTGGGTTTGATCTAGGAGAGAATTTAGCTTTTCTACTTCAGATTTTAAAGAGTCTGATTCCTTTTTTGCCCGGCTAATTAAATCTTCTAACCTCTTTTTGGCGTCTAGTGCAATCTTTAATTCCTTCTCTAACCTCACTTTTATATCGCCATCATCTAGAAGTTTTGCTTCTAAATTCCTTATTGAATCTGTTAGGTTTTCTACCTTGATCATAGCAGTCTTTCTTTTAGTCCCGGCATTTACAGCTAAGACTAAACTCAAGATGCATACAGCAACTAAAGCCCAAATAATCAGTTTTGCCTTTTTGAGATCCATTTGCCACCTCCAACTACTTCAGCATCATCTCTTCTTGTTCTTCGAAAGCGCGGTTTCTTTTACGTTCAAGGCTTTCTAAATCAGCCTTTGTTACTCTAGGTAATATTATTATCTCAACGCGTCTATTCTTCTTTTTCCCTTCTTCATCCATATTCGTGTCAACTGGTCTGTATTCGCCATAACCTGTAGCCTGTAGTCGCTCCGGGCTAATACTGGCTTCATCAACTAAATAATGCAGCACGCTTGTAGCCCTTGCTGTTGAGAGTTCCCAATTTGACTTCCATCCTGAATATTTTATTGGTTGGTCATCGGTATGGCCTTCTATGGCTATATTCTTCTCTGGCACCTTCTCTCTTAATACCCTAGCTACTTTTTGAAGCTTTTCATAAGCACCTTCTTTTATCTTGGCCTTACCAGAATCAAACAACACCTCTTCTACAAATGTAATTACTAAACCTCTCTCAGCCATCTCAAGGCGTATTTCTTTCTCACCTAATTCCTTCTTAAGCCTTCTTTCTAACAACCTCATGGTATCTTGTAATTCCCTTGTTTCATCATCCCTCATTCTTTGTAAGCGCTCTAAATCTTTGGATAGCTCTTCTATCCTGGATTTATCTGTTGGCCATCTTTTATAAAAACCAACCGTACAGCCTGCAATCATTGAAACAGCAACCAATAAAACGATAACTTTACTAGATAACAATAAAGTCTGCCTCATTTCTCATGCCTCCTATTGTGTAGTATTGTTTTTGTGGGAATTGATAAGGATAAACTGTCTTCTTAAGATTTTTAAGGTGTATATCACTATTATATGTATATATTAATATAGCACTCTGTTGGCATTTTAGTCAAGCAAAAAACCAGAGAAGGTAGTGTATCATATTGTGTGTAAATTCAGCTTGAGCTAAAATGCAAAAGGGT
>CAZCCH010000009.1:30949-42895 GCA_964497315.1 uncultured Planctomycetia bacterium | reverse complement strand
ACCCTTTTGCATTTTAGCTCAAGCTGAATTTACACACAATATGATACACTACCTAATTAGATTAGTTAATTGACAAATAAACAACGGTAGTGTATGATATACCATAATAGTTTTTAGTTGTAATCTTATACAAAGGGAGGCAAGTAGACAATGGCAACAGGAAAGGTTAAGTGGTTTAGTGATCAGAAAGGCTATGGCTTTATAACTCCGGATGACGGAAGTAAAGATGCCTTTGTTCACCATAACGCAATTCAAGGTGAAGGCTTCAAGAGTTTAAAAGAAGGCGAAGCAGTCGAATTTGAAGTTGAAGAAGGTCCTAAAGGCCCCCAAGCCACGAACGTAAGAAAAGTCCAATAGCAAAAAAACCCGGTATTTATAGACGGATTTTTTAACACACATCGTTAAGCCGCATGTTAAATTGCTAGCCTGCGGTTTTCTTTCCTATTTAATTATTATAGACAAGGAGGCGATACATGGTAGATTTTGAAACACCTGAGGATATATTGGGACAGACGAAGGCCAAACTGCCTGATGTGGGTAAGTTTATCGGGCCTATCGCAGCAGTTATTTTTATTCTGATCCTTGCTGCTACTATACTTTATTCAGTAGGTCCGGATGAAGTAGGAGTAGTGCAGAGGTTTGGAAAATACAGCAGGACCACAAAGCCGGGACTTCATATGAAGTTTCCTCTGGGAATAGAGCGGGCCACAAAGGTAAAGGTAGAATATATCTTCAAAGAAGAATTTGGTTTTCGTACCTTAAGGCCAGGCATAAAGACAGAACGCGCAGCCCGGAGGTATTACGACGAATCACTCATGCTCACAGGCGACCTAAATAGCCTGGTGGTAGACTGGATTGTCCAATTTAAAATAAAGGATCCGGTAAAGCTTCTTTTCAATGTTCGTGACCCCAGGGGAACGGTTAGGGATATCTCCGAAGCAGTCATGCGCCAGGAGATAGGAGATAATTCGGTGAATGAGGCACTGGCCAAGAGAAGGATTGAGATAAATAATGTAGTTCAGGAAAAGCTACAGAAGATATTGGATTCATATGAGAGTGGCATTCACATCGTTACTGTTAAGCTGCAGGACGTCAATCCTCCGGATGAAGTAAAACCGGCCTTTAACGAGGTCAACGAAGCCAAGCAGGAAAAGGAAAAGATGATTAACCAGGCATGGGAAGCTTATAACAAGGCCATACCGAGGGCCAAGGGAGAGGCAGAAAAGGCTATAAGGGAAGCCGAAGGCTACCTTATAAACCGTACCAACCGTGCCAAGGGAGACGCTGAAAAGTTTACGTCTGTCTGGAAAGAATATAAAGATGCAAAAGAGGTTACAAGAAGGAGAATTTATCTTGAAACCCTATCTAAGGTTTTGCCTAAGGCAGGCAGGAAGTTCATTATAGACTCAGGCCAGGAGGGCATATTACCCCTTCTTCAGTTACAAGAAGGAGGTGCAAAATGAAACGCATAGCAACCTTTCTAATTTTTATCTTGATAATTTCTGCTTTGATGTTTATAAGTGGAGTATTCTATGTTGTCCCTGAAACACAGCAGGTGGTTATCACCCAATTCGGAAGACCAATAGGGACACCTGTCAATCAGGCAGGCCTGCATTTCAAAAAGCCGTTTATCCAGCAGGCCAATTATTTTGAAAAGAGGCTTCTTGAATGGGATGGATCCCCCAACCAGATTCCCACAAAGGATAAAAGATATATATGGGTGGATACTACTGCCAGATGGCGCATAGCAGATCCTTTGAAGTTTCTTCAGTCCGTAGGCAGTGAAACAGGGGCTCATGCCAGGCTTGATGACATAATTGACTCTGCTACCAGAGATTATGTTACAGGACACAAGCTGATTGAGGTAGTGCGCAATTCGAACCGCCTGCTTAGCAAGCTTGAGGAGTCCGAGGTTGCAATAGAGTCCGAGGACGTTGTTGAAAAAATAAAGGTTGGTAGGGATGACCTGACAAGGGGAATATTAAAGCAGGCCAAAGAACTTATTCCTCAATACGGGATAGAGCTGATGGATGTACGGATAAAAAGGATTAACTATGTCAAAGAGGTCAGACGCAAGGTCTATGACAGAATGATATCTGAAAGAAAACGCGCGGCGGAACAATACCGCTCCGAGGGACAGGGTAAAAAGGCAGAGGTAGAAGGAGAGATGAAAAAAGAGCTTAAGCGCATAACATCAGAGGCCTACCGTAAAGCCCAGGAGATAAAAGGAAAGGCTGATGCCGAGGCCATCAAGATATATGCAGAGGCCTACAATAAAGATCCCGACTTCTATTCTTTTTTAAAGACACTTGAGACATACAAAGAGACCATAGATGGAAAAAGTACTATTATTTTGACAACAGACAGTGACTATTACGAATATTTGAAGGATTTGGGTCAGCAGTAAATAACGGAATCCCTGCTTCTTTGCCAGCTTTACGAAGTAAAATAAGTATTGTGCCCCTAATTTTGGAAATTTATAAAGGAGGGTTGCATGAAGAGTGGATTGATTGCATTGTTGTTGATAATATCTTTTGCCTTGTCGGGATGTTCTACTGTTATGGCGGCGCGACAACCGAATAAAAAAGATGTGAGCGTTTTTAACACAGGGACCTTAAGGAATAAGGTCATTGCAGAGGTTGGAAACCCCGTTTCTTCAGAAGAAGTAGATGGAAAACTGGTAGATGTCTTTAGTTTTACACAAGGTTATCATAAGGGGGCCAAGGCAGGTCGCGTTTTAGCTCATGGAGCAGCCGATGTTTTGACATTAGGCCTATGGGAGCTTGTAGGAACGCCTACTGAATCAATCTTTGATGGCACAGAAGTTAAATTAGAAGTGCATTATGATGAAGGAAACAGGGTTAAAAAAGTTATTCCTTATAAAGGTGAGCAAGTTTTAAAGACCATTGATTCAACTCAAGAGTAAATATGCCCTAGGAATTTCATATCTCGATAACTGTTTTTATATCTTCCCTTTTTCTATTTAGCCCTTCTTTGAAATCTTGAAGGGCAATTTTTTTTGTTATCATTTTTTCTAACAAACCCGACCATAAATTCTCAAAAGTCTTGAAGTGCTCCACACCCATTTCAAAGTAGTTCTTGTTAGCATTTACGGTTCCGAAGATAAGCTTGTTGCCCAATACCACATCAAGATTTATCTTATCTGAGGAAATCTGCATTTTATTTTCTCCACCAGTTATACTGGTAAGGCATAGTACACCGTTTACCCCTAATATATGCATGGCATCAAAGGCAACTTTAGAAGAACCCGTGGCTTCTATAATGATATCAATGTTGCCTATTTTTTTATTGAGCTCAAAGAGAGGATTTTCATTTACATCTATATAAGTAGAGCCGCAGCTTTCGACTATCTTACTTTTTAAGCAGCCCCTCGGACTTCTTGCAAGGGTGTAAGTGACTAAGCCACTTTCTTTTAAGAGCATTGTTGCTAAGAGACCTATAGAACCAGAACCAAGTATGAGGGCATTTTGTGGCTTCCATTTCATCCTCTCCTGAATTTTAAAGATTTGATGGACTGCCTTTTCAACAATACTCAATGGTTCAAGAAAAACACCCACCTCTTTAAATTCAGCTGGTACCTTAACCAAAAACTCAGGTGATTCTTTGTAGTACTCAGACATAAATCCATGTAGACCCACAATGCCTCTTTCTTTAAATTTTCCTGTAAGGCACATGTCGCTTTCATTGCTGTTGCAATTAATGCAACTACCGCAAGGTCTTCTTACCGTAGCCACTACATAGTCACCTTTTTTAAAACCACTGACCTTGCTGCCGACCTCTTCTATGACACCAAAAGATTCATGTCCGAGTATCAAGAAAGCCTCTTTCTCAGGGGCTTCCCCATATAAACCTTCATTGATTTCAGAATCAGTGCCATCAATTCCAACCCTAATTACTTTAACCAGAACTTCAGTGTCACTAATTTTTGGATTTTCGAGTTCTACTAGATGCGCACTATCTTTTTTTTGGGGGATTACTGCAATGGCCTTCATTAATTTATCTCCTTTTAATGATTTTTGTAAGAATAATCATTTACCGGCAGGTAATGTCTTTACCCTTAATAGGATAAGTATAGCATTTTCTCAAATAGCAGGCAAACAAAATCAAAACAAAAGAGCTTAGTTAGAAATAAAAAAAGGTAGTTTTTTACTTGACAAACATAAATATTTAATGTACAATAACCTTCCTTATTAGCAGTGTTCCACTTTGAAGGGTAAAGATAGATATTTAAACCTTTGATTGGGTCAGCTGTTACCAATCGAAGGTTTTTTGTTTTAATGGAGGAAGAAAGAAATGGCACGTGAAATCGAACTTAAAAACGTACGAAATATAGGTATTATGGCACACATAGATGCCGGTAAAACAACTCTAACTGAAAGAGTCCTTTTCTATACAGGTCGTTCCCACAAAATAGGAGAAGTCCATGATGGCGAAGCTCAGATGGATTGGATGAAACAGGAACAAGAGAGGGGTATTACTATTACATCTGCTGCTACAACCTGCTATTGGAAGGATCATAGGATCAACATAATTGACACCCCCGGCCATGTTGACTTTACAGTAGAGGTTGAGAGAAGTCTTCGTATTCTTGATGGTGCGGTTGCTGTTTTTTGTGCTGTAGGTGGTGTTGAGCCGCAGTCTGAAACTGTATGGCGCCAGTCAGATAAATATGAAGTTCCCAAGCTTGCTTTTATAAACAAGATGGATAGAGTCGGCGCAGATTTTTTCAGTGTGATAAAAAATATTGAAGAAGAGCTCGGTGCAAGTGTGATTCCTCTTCAGATACCTATTGGTGCTGAAGATACGTTCAAGGGCATTATAGACCTCATGGAGATGAAGGCATATATATATGACAGTGAGTCCATGGGAAAGAATTTCCATATTGAAGATATACCAGAAGATCATAAAGAACAGGCAGCGAAGTATCATCATATAATGGTTGAGAAGGCTGTTGAGCTTTGTGATAACCTGATGGAAAAGTACCTTGAGTCAGAAGAATCCATAACAAAAGAGGAGTTGATGACTGCGATACGAATGGGTACTATTACAAACAGAATAGTTCCAGTTCTGTGCGGCGCAGCTTTTAAAAACAAAGGTGTCCAGAAACTCCTTGATGCTATAAACAATTACCTCCCCTCACCTATTGATCAAACTGTTGTCGAAGGCCATGATCCTGAAGATAGCGAAAAAAGTATTACCAGAAAACCAATTGATGCTGAGTCTTTTTCAGCTCTTGCATTTAAAGTTCAGTCAGATCCACACATGGGGAAGCTTGTGTATTTTAGGGTTTACTCAGGTTCGCTTTCAGCGGGATCGTATATTTACAATTCAACCAGAGGCCGGAAAGAAAGAGTTGGCAGGATTTTACAGATGCATGCCAATGATAGAGAGCTAAGAGAAGATATATTTAGCGGTGACATAGCAGCTGCTATAGGCTTAGATCATACCAAGACAGGAGATACGCTTTGTGATGAAGAAAATCCGATTATTTTAGAGAGGATGGAGTTCCCAGCACCTGTTATGTCTATCAGCATAAAACCACAGAGTCGCAGTGAGCAAGATAAACTAAGCAAGGGGCTTATAAGGCTTGCGGAGGAAGACCCTACATTTACCGTTGAAACAGATAAGGAAACCGAAGAGATTATACTTTCAGGGATGGGCGAGCTTCACTTGGATATTATTGTCGATAGGCTAAGGCATGAATTCAAAGTAGAGGCTGAGGCAGGAAAACCCAAGGTTGCATTTAGGGAAACCATACTAAAGGGCGGATCCGCAGATTATAAGCATGCCAAGCAGACTGGCGGCAGGGGTCAATATGGCCATGTAGTTTTAAAACTTACCCCCACCGAAGCTGGTCAAGGTTTTGAATTTGAAAACGAGATTAAAGGTGGAGCTATCCCCAAAGAATACATCCCTGCTGTTGAAAAAGGTCTAATAGACATTATGAGGCGTGGTATCTATGCAGGCTATCCGGTTGTGGATGTCAAGGTGACCCTAGTAGATGGTTCTTACCATGAAGTAGATTCTTCAGAGCTGGCCTTTAGACTTGCTGCAAGTGAATGTTTTAAGAAGGCCTTCCTGAAATGTGCCCCCGTACTTCTTGAGCCGCAGATGTCTATTGAGATTACCGCACCAGAGGAACACGTGGGAAGCATTGTTGGTGATATATGTTCGCGCAGAGGCAAGGTAATGGGTATGGATATGAAAGGCAAGCAGCAGATTGTATCTGCGGAAGCCCCACTTGCTGATATGTTTGGCTATGCTACTGCATTGCGTTCTTTAAGCAGCGGACGTGCGGTATATTCAATGCATTTTGAGAAATATACAAAGGTACCTTTTGAAATAGCAGAGAAAATACTTCAAGAAAACAAAGAGGATAAAGAGCAGCAGGATTAAAATAGACATTTTGCTTAGTAATTTAAATAGGAATGGTTTTAAATAAGACTATTCCTATTTTTTTTGCAATAATGAGCTTGTAAAGAGGCAATTTTGGGAGTATAATTGGAGTAAAATAAAGAAGCGAGGTCAAAAAACACATGCCACTTAGTATAACAACAACCAAAAAATCCCAAAGCACTATTATTGTCTATCCTGTAGGCTCAATTGATTCAGATACTTATATGGATTTTGAGAAAGAAACGCAATCAATTTTAGATATAGGCATAAAGGTATTTGTGCTTGATATGAAAGATGTGACTTATATAAGCAGCATGGGATTAGGGGCCATACTTGGTATAAAGAAAACAATAGAGGAACAAGAAAGTGTTTTTATATTAAGCAATCCGCAACCTCAGGTAAAAAAGGTATTTGATATAGTAAAGGCCCTTCCGGATGTTGAGATCTTTGCAAGTCAAGAAGAACTAGATAATTACCTTAACATAATACAACAAAAAGACACACAGGGAGAATAAATTACATGATACAAAAAATAGCACTCATTGGAGCAGTGATGCTGCCGTTATGGAATATACCTCTTATTATAAGGATTATAAAAAGAAAGTCTTCCGAAGATATTAGTATATACTGGGCGTTTGGGGTGTGGGGTTGCCTTTTACTAATGGCCCCACAGGCATTTGGCTCTTCTGATTTTGTATGGCGTGTATTTAATATTGCCAATCTTACCCTTTTTAGCGTTGTTTTAGTTGTTGTTATGGTGTATAAAAAATGGACCTAACCTTTTAAGGTGTAAAACTATGTGGTGGAAGTGGACTTTATTTATAATTTGCGGCATTCTTATTTTGGCTTGCGTTGTTAGTACTACAATTGATTGGATTAAAGGAAAGACAGGCCCCTTTGGACCTAAACCACAAGATTGGTGGGGTTGTGGAGTGTTTACCATCCTTATTGGGCTTTTAATGTTTTGGTTGAGTAGGCAACTTTTTAAATTCTAATTAAATAAAAAAGAAAGCATAAACTATGAAACAAGACATAGTAGTTCCGAAAAGGTTTTCAACACGGGCATTTTTTGTTCAACATTTGGCTCCTTATGAATATGTCAGGAAATTTGCTAAAGAAAAAATAGTTTTAGATGCAGCTACAGCAGATGGTTATGGAGCTTTTCATGTGGGTTGCGTAGCTAAAGAAGTAGTTGGTATAGATATTGACCAAGAAGCAATAGAAAAAGCAAAAAATGCCTATAAAGAAGAAAGTTTGAAATTTCTTCTGGAAAATGTACTCGATATAGATTTTCCAGAAGAATACTTTGATATAGTAATCTCTTGTCAAACGATAGAACATATTGAATTAGATAAGCTAGATAGGTATCTTTCAGAAATTCACAGGGTTTTAAAAAAGGGCGGGATGTTTTTTGTTTCTACGCTGAACTTGACACATAATCTCAAAGGCCGCAGTGAGACAGAATATAATAAAAGCCCTTATCATGTAAAAGAGTTTAGGCATGCTGATTTAAAAAATTTTCTGCTTACACGTTTTATGAATGTTGAGATATTGGGTCTACAGAGAGCCCCCAGGAATAATTTTTACAACATGCTTAAAAAAGGCGGTATCTTCAAAAACCTTCCAGATAGATTTAATCCAGTTAAAAGGTTTTATGATGCAGTGATAAATACAAATGATTTTGTATATTCGACTTCCAACCTAGATAATTCTTTTGATCTTTTAGGAGTGTGTAGAAAGTAAAGCTACTTACCCTATTTCCTACCTTGTATAAAAAAAGTTCTTGACAATTTTTTTTGCCCATGATAAAGTAAAAACTGTTAGAAACAGATAAAAACCGCTAATTAAGATTAGAATTAATGGAGGACAATGGAGCATGGAAGAGAAGATTTTCACGATGGATGAAGTGGTAACGTATTTAAAAATACCCAAAAGCACTGTTTATAAGCTCTCCCAAAAAGGAGAGCTGCCTTGTTTTAAAATAGGAAAACAGCTGCGCTTTAGAAAATCAAGCTTGGATAAGTGGATGACCGATAGAGAAACCACCCCCCAAGGCAAAAAAGAAGATCTTTTTATTGCAGATACAGATGAATCAGGCAGCGATAAGGCACAGAACATATTACTTATTGATGATGACAAGCTTGTTTTGAAGGCTGTTGCGAAGTTTCTGAAGACACAGGGCTATTCTGTAGAGCTTGCAGAGAATGGTAAAGAGGCCTTGAAAAAAGTAGAAGGTCGTCAGTTTGATTTAATAATTGCCGACGTAAGAATGCCTGGGATAAGTGGTATTGAAACCATAAGAGAAATCAGAGAACTTCATACCAGCGCAAGAAGGCCCAGCGTTCCAGAGATTGTTATTACAGCGTATCTGGATAGTCAGACTGAGCAGGAAGCAAAGAGCTTAGGTATTACTGATTGTGTCTATAAGCCCTTCACAATAAAGGACTTCATGGATACTGTCAAAAAAAGACTAGAGTTTACTCCAAGTTCAAATTAAATAGTAGCTGCCCTAATTTTTTTGTGAATGATTTTTTTAAAAAAGCGGAAGCAATATGGAAGATCACCCCGCACAAAACCGATTATCTACCTTAACTTACCACCTCATAGCAAAAGCCTTCCTTGTAAATTTGTTACTTATTTTAAGCTTTAACCTTTCAATAAACGCATCCGGATTAGAACCTGAACCCATAGAAATCAAATATATCCGCGTAACCAATGCAGAATTTAAGATCTCATGGATTAGCGATGCGCTTGAAGTTGGCCTGGTTAATTATGGCACCACAGCTTCCCTTGGCAATGTTGCCTATCACAAAAGAGGCAAAAATACCTCGAGTTATACACATCACATAAAGATAGCCGATTTGACACCAGGGATCTTATATTACTATGACATCGTTTCAGGAAATACCATATACAATAATGACGGCGCCCATTACACAATTGAAACAAAAGCAGAGAATTACAGCGATAATTTTAAATTTTCCGAAGATTACAAAAATACTTTGCTTGGAAAGCGCGCGCCAAAAGAAAAGGCGTTTATCCGGGCCTCTCAGACAACAAAAAACACATCTTCTGTTTCAACCCGCCAGTCTAGTTTAACATCCACTCAAGAGATTTCAAATCAGTCAACCCCATCAGGCAATACAACAGGCACACAGGCAATAACAATTTATTCTACAGACTGTACGATGAGGCAGGTTTCCTCATCTTCAAACCAAGGAACGCTATTTTCACAGAACAGTAGCTACCCCGCAGCCTCTAACATAACTACAACAGGCCAATCCCGCGAAGTATTAATTTCCTATGATTTAGAATTTAGCCAAGGAACCCCTTGTTCTATACTAGTTGAATACAGCGGCGGTTCAGCAGGAACCAATTGGAGGCAAGCTACGGTTACAGGAGAGACTGCTGAATTGATACCGCAGGCAGGATTGTCTATAACCTGGGATTCATTTGCTGATGAGCGAGATCAAAGGGCATTTGATTATAAAATAAGGATAACCCCTTATGATGCACAGCAAGTTCCGGGCGCATCTAGTGAATCAGAAATTTTTGAGCTTGATAATATTATATATACCTTTGATATTCCTTTTCATCCGGGGTGGAACCTTATAACCATTCCTTTGGTTCCACTGGTAGAGCATACCGCTGAAAGCCTAATGCAGGAAATTAATATACAAGGAGGCCTCATTGCTACTACTTTGGTTATGGAATGGGACGGAAGCGGCTGGGAGGTCCATGGCCTTGGCCTTCCTTTTGGCGACTATGCTATAAAAATGGGCACAGGGTATTTCCTTCATGCTAATAAATTTTTTACATGGAGCATGCGGGGCACCAAAGTAATACCTCCGTCTGAATTAAAACTTTCCTATGGATGGAACGGAAAGACATTGCCTATTAATCAATGCTATACCGCTGAAAGCCTTATGCAGGAAATTAACAGACAGGGTGGTTTTACGACTGTTATAATGAGGTGGGATGGTAGCGGTTGGGAAGTGCACGGTCTTGGTCTGCCGTTCGGCGACTTTCCAATAGAACAAGGACAGGGATATTTTTTCTACAGCAATAGAAGGGCTACCTATGAGATAGACTCTATTCTGCCGACTGTAGAATCTTTCCAGGTTGCTGATTTAGATACAGGAAACAGTGAATATACAGACTCGACGGCTGTTTCAGTCAGCATAACTGAAAATACCCCGGGTGGTGCAATAACAAAGTGGCTAATTAATGAATCAGAAACCCAGCCTCAGGCTGATGATCCTGGCTGGCTAACTACCCGGCCGACTACATACATCATACAGGGCGCAGAAGGCCAGCGTATTATCTATGCCTGGGTGATGGATGAAAACGGTAATATTAGTACACTTAGCATTAGCTCACAGACTACTATTACTTTATTGGATACTACTCCTCCGTCATCTCCGATTATAAATCCACTGACATCGCCTACAAATCAAACCACTCAAACCATAACAGGCACTAAAAGTTCAGATACAGCTGAAGTCATTTTAACATGTCCTACTGCAACAGCCGGAACAGCAACATACCCCACGCAAACTAGCTGGTCTTGCACTTTAAGTAACTTAGATGAAGGCATAAATCAAATTACAGTGACTGCTAGAGATGCAAGCAACAATTGTTCAAATGCAACTTCTGATTTCATCATAGTTGACACTGTTCCACCCAGGGTATCTCCTTTTGCGAATGTTATAGATGAAAAAAATGTTGAAATAACGTTTAGTGAAGAAATTGCAGGTGGTGTGATATCTGACAATTATAGCATAGCTCCTAATTTAGGAAACCTAACTGTTGCACACCAAGAAGGGAATGTTTATCGAATATATACTTCTGAGAAACAGGAGGATGGAGTAACATACTCTATTGTAACTAACGGAGTTACCGATCTAGCTGGTAATGCACCCGATTCAAGATTTAATACAGTATCGTTTTTTGGTAAAACCTTGGGATATTTAAATCCAGTTACTGCAATGATTGGGGAAGGAGAGGGTGACCTATTTGGGTGTTCTACTTCTTCAGCTGGAGATGTCAATGGAGATGGATATGGAGATATGATTGTAGGGGCTTCCTGTGCCGGCTCAACAGGAAAGATTTATATATATTTTGGTGGCCCCTCTATGAATGATATAGTAGATATAACTATCTGTGGCGAAGGTGCTACAGATTACTTTGGTTGCTCGGCTTCGTCGGCTGGAGATGTCAATAGAGATGGTTTTGATGATATCATTGTTGGAGCATATAAAAACGATGATAATGGAAATAATTCTGGCAAGGCCTACATATATTTTGGTGGTCCATCAATGGATAATGTGGCAGATGTGACAATGCGTGGAGAAACTGCCGAAGATCGGTTTGGCTATTCTGTTTCTTCTGCTGGAGATGTAAACGAAGATGGCTTTGATGATGTTATTGTAGGTGCATATCAAAATGATGATAACGAAACTAATTCCGGCAAAGCCTACATATATTTTGGCGGTTCATCTATGGATAATGTAGCAGATGTGACAATGC
>CAZCCH010000009.1:0-30849 GCA_964497315.1 uncultured Planctomycetia bacterium | reverse complement strand
GCCTACATATATTTTGGCGGTTCATCTATGGATAATGTAGCAGATGTGACAATGCGTGGAGAGGCTACCTACAATCACTTCGGCATATCGGTTTCTTCAGCTGGAGATGTCAATGGAGATGGGTATGGAGATGTCTTGGTGGGAGCTGAGCTAATGACTTGCGTAGGAAAAGCTTACGTATATTTCGGTGGCCCATCCATGGATAATACAGCAGATGTAGTTATGCTTGGAGAGCTTTCTGAACACTCTGCTAATGGACGCTTTGGCGAAGCTATCTCTTCGGCTGGAGATGTCAATGGAGATGGATATGGAGATATTATTATAGGAGCTTATAATACTCATTTCAATGGATACGAATCAGGTAAGGTTTATATATACTTCGGCGGAACATCAATGGATAATACAGCAGATGTAACATTGTATGGAGAAACTTCCTACGATCACTTTGGTAAATCAGTTTCTTCGCTTGGCGATATCAATGGAGATGGATATGAAGAAGTTGTTATTGGGGCCTGCGCTGCTGACTTCAATGGTACTGATTCCGGAAAAATTTATGTATATAACTACCCGGGGATTCAAGATACAGAAAAGCCTCAATTGAATACCGAGGCTATTGCAATAAATAAACGTAGCATTGAAATTAAATACAACAAACCTGTAATCGGAGCAACGAATTCCGACAATTATTCCATAGACCCTGCGTTAGGAACAATATCTATACGTGACTTAGGAGAAAATACCTATCGGCTTACTACATCTTCCCCACAATCCAATAGTGTACTTTATGTTATTACAGCAAGCAATATTACTGATTCAACAGGCAACCTTATTGACTCAACCTATAATCAGGCTATTTTTAAAGGATACAATAATCCTCCTATTGTAGAAAGCTTTAGCGCTTCTAATATAGATACAGGAAGTACAATGTATACTAATTCCACTACAATTGCTATAGATATGACAGAAAGTGACATTGATGGAAGGGTTGTAAAATGGTTGTTAAATGAATCTTCTGTTCAACCTGAACCTAACGATTTCAGTCTAATCTCACGACCTGCTACATATACGCTATCAGAAGGAGATGGCCAGAAGACTATCTATGCTTGGGCAATGGATAATGATGAAGGAATTAACCCTTTAACTGGTAATTCACAGGCGACTATTAGATTAGATAGAACAGCACCAACTTTAAATTCTACAGCTACGGTTGCAGACTCAACACATATTGTTATAAGCTATAGCGAAACGGTAATAGGTGCAACCGATGTTTCCAACTATTCTGCTGATAATAATTTAGTAATAACTGAAATTACATATCAAGGTTCTAATGCATACAAGCTGACCACCTCCTTCCAAAATCCAGGTAGAACTTATACCATCACAGTATCCAATGTTACAGATTTAGCAGGCAATGCCATAAATGCAATTCATAGAACTACCACTTTTACAGGAAAGCGCATAAGCCTTATTACTTCAATGACTGGGGAGTTTTCATATGATCGATTCGGCAATTCAGTCGCTTCAGCTGGAGATGTCAATGGGGATGGGTATGAAGATATTATTGTAGGTGGTTATGGCAACAATTCTAACGGGCCTGACTCAGGTAAAGCCTATATATACTTTGGCGGTCCTTCTATAGATGACATTGCAGACATAGCAATGTGCGGAGAAGCTGCTAACGATTGGCTTGGTTATTCTGTTTCTTCTGCTGGAGATGTAAACGGAGATGGTTTTGATGATGTTATTATTGGGGCATATCAAAATGACGATAACGGAAGTAATTCTGGTAAGGCTTACCTATATTTTGGTGGATCATCTATGGATGATGTTGCAGATGTGACAATGCAAGGAGAGGCTGCCGAGGATAGGTTTGGCTATTCAGTTTCCTCAGCAGGAGATGTTAATAATGATGGTTTTGATGATGTTGTAATAGGCGCACATCGCAATGATTCTAATGGCACTGATTCCGGTAAGGCATATATATATTTCGGTGGACCATCTATGGATAATATTTCGGATGTGACTATGCATGGAGTAGCTTCAGGTTATCGTTTTGGTAGCTCTGTTTCTGCGGCTGGAGATGTAAACGGAGATGGATATGCGGATGTTATTGTTGGAGCTGGTGGACGTTCAAGAGCTTATATATATCTTGGTGGTTCGTCTATGGATAGTGTTTCGGATGTAATAATGTATGGAGGAAGTTCTGGGAATTGTTTTGGTAGTTCCGTTTCCTCAGCCGGGGATATAAACGGAGATACATATGCAGACGTTATCGTGGGTGCTTATGGCAATTCTGCTAATGGAATGTTTTCGGGTAAAGCCTATATATACTTCGGTGGACCATCGATGAATAATACAGCAGATGTGACAATGTGTGGAGAGGCTGCAGGAGATTATTTTGGCTGTTCAGTTTCTTCAGCTGGAGATATGAATGGAGATACATATGTGGATGTTATTGTGGGGGCTGGTGGTAATGATTCCGCTGGGATTGACTCAGGTAAAGCTTATATATACTTCGGTGGACCATCGATGAATAATATGGCAGATGCGACAATGTGCGGAGAGGCTGCTGGAGATTACTTTGGCTGGTCGCTTTTTTCAGCTGGAGATGTTAATGGAGATGGAAACAGCGAGGTTATTATCGGGGCTTTTAAAAATGATGACAATGGAACATATTCAGGAAGGACTTATTTATATAGCTACTTAAGAATTTTAAATAGCCTCCCAGTTGTGAACACATTTAATGTTTCTGACACAGATACAGAAAATACGCTATATACCAATTCCGCTACCGTAGCTGTTAGCATGACTGACAGTGATGCCGATGGAACCGTTGAAAAATGGTTAATTAATGAGTCTTCTATTCGGCCTGAAGTTGATGATTTTAGTTTAATATCGAGGCCTACTACATATACACTTACAGAAGGAAATGGAGAGAAAACCATCTATGCATGGGTTATAGATGATGCCAATGGTATTAGCCATTTAACTGCTAACTCACAAGCAACCATCACATTGGATACCAGCTCCCCTACTACTCCTGTAGTTACAGACGATGGCGATACGACATCTTCTTTGACTGCACTTCAAGCTGTGTGGTCTTCGCAGGATGATATCTCAGGGATTGCAGAGTATAAATATGCTATAGGAACCACCGCAGGAGGAACAGATGTTGTAAGTTGGACATCAACAGGACTTGAGAATAGAGTAGCGAAAGATGCTTTAGTGCTTTCTGTTGGGAAAACCTACTACTTTACTGTTATGGCCAAAAATAGAGCAGGGGACTGGAGCCAGGCAGGTAATAGCAATGGAATAACAGTAAATCAACATCCGCCTAACATTATAAACGTTAATCCCTCAGATGGAACTACCTATATAGAAGGAATTACTAGTATATTAATAACAATAACGGCACAAGATGAAGATGGAGACTCCTTGCAGTACCAATTTTCAATAGATGGTGAAATAAAGCAATCCTGGACTGTTTCGCCTTCCCATAACTGGACAATAACGCAAAATGATACAGGCGTTCACACAATTACTGCTGAAGTAAGAGATGGAAATGCAGGAACGGATTCACAAGAGGTAGATATATGCATATTTTTATCTGCGATAAATCCACCAGAACACCTATAGGAGTTAAAAGGAAAGCATTAGTTTTTCTTTTGATAGTACTTTTCCTTTTGGTTGGTAGGCAAGTCTGCATGGCCGATATCCCTAGCGAACAGGTACCTCAGACTCCAACCGAAGCTTCTGTGGAAACACCTACATTCTCGCAGGACTTTCAGACTGATTTATTTACAGGCCGGGCCTGTATTTCAGTTCCGATTGAAATCCCGCCTGGCCGCAATGGTTTGGAACCAACCATTTCGCTGGGGTATGTTTCCTCCAACCCAAACTCTTGGATGGGTATGGGTTGGGCACTTAATTTAGGTTTTATACAACGTTCCAACAAAAACGGCGTTCCGACATATAATGATACTGAAGATAAATTTAATTTCGTTTTCCAGGGCATAGAGTCTGAATTGGTTTCTATAGGTGCTAACGAATACCGCCCAAAAAGCGAATCCCAGTTTTTTAAAATACAATATGTTAATCCGGAATGGAAAATTACCGACAAACTTGGCTGTAAATACTATTTTGGAGCTACGGCAGATTCGCGCCAAGAAAATTTACAAGGTACCTTCTCATGGTACCTAAGCAAAATAGAGGATATTAACGGTAATGCCATTGAAATTGTTTATACAAAAGACCAAGGAGAACTTTATTTAAATACGGTCAAGTATAATAAGCACCTGCCAACATCGCAAGAAGCACTTCACTACATCAATTTTACTTTGGAAGACCGCGCAGATGTAATTGTTAGCTATAATTCGGGAGCAAAAATAACAACTGCCAAACGCCTAGGGGAAATATCCGTTCATACCCAGGGAGAATTAGTCAGAAAATATACACTGGCATATGAACAATCTTCTTCTACCGGACGCTCACTTTTAAGCAGTATTACCGAATATGGCTCAGATGAAGAAACAAGCCTGCCGCCTACCACATTTACCTATACTGAAAAACCTGCTTCTTGGAACGATGGTATTACCTGGCCTGGCGTAGACAGTCAAGCTCAAGAAAAATACGGCTGCGTGAGAGCTTCGGAAGGCTGTGCCTTTCCGCCAAGCAGAACTGTCTTTTTGGACATTGTTGACATAAATGGCGATGGCCTTCCTGACAGAGTCATGCAGGATGAGGATAATCCAAATAATTATTTTCAAATTCAACTTAATAATGGCAGTGGATTTGAGACATTTAGTTCTTGGTCTGGCTTAGAAGAACCGCTATGCTTAAAAAATACTCATACCGAGACGGTTCCGGGAGGAGGGTTGCGCGGGTGGTATCTAAAATCTTTTGTTGATCTCATAGATATAAATGGCGATGGTCTTCCTGATAGAGTTATGCAGGATTGCGATAATCCTAATAGTTATTTTAATGTCCAAATTAATAACGGCCAAGGATTTGAAGCCTCTGTAGCTTGGCACGGGTTAGAGGGCTTTGATGGTAACAATATGTGGAAGTTTATAAGGGCTTCCTGGATACCCGAGAACCAAACCAGCAACAAGGTTTTTGCAGATTTGGTTGACATAAATGGCGATGGCCTTCCTGATAGAGTTTTACAGCGAATACAAATTGGCTCTCCAGCATCGGATTGGGGTGACTTTTATGTCCAGCTAAACAACGGGAGCGGATTTGACTCCCTTATCATTTGGCCTGGAGCTGCCTATCAAAGCGGGTATGGATATTATTTTGCTATACGAATGGATTATAGAGGTTCTTCTGTAATGGATTTGGTTGATCTCAACGGAGACGGTTTACCAGATAGGGTCATACAAAAATTAGATAGTCCATATGAAGAGTTTCTTGTGCAGATGAATAATGGCAGTGGCTTTGAACCCATAGAATCATGGTCAGGTCTGGAGAGCGAGTTTTCAGGTATAGCCATCAACAATGCCTTGCGTTATGCTTCAAGTGGTACCCATACATATATCTGTGATTTTCTTGACCTTAATGGCGATGGCATCCCTGACCGTATTATGCGGGGAAAAAATTCACCTTATGATTATTTTAAATTCCAAGTTGGCACAGGAACTGGTTTTAAATCTTTACAAGATTGGGATAATGTCTCAAGTCCTCATACAGGCTCTAATTGGAAAGCCATAAGATATGATGCAACATCTTCTTTCACAGAAAAAAATGTGGCTAATTTAATAGATATAAATGGCGATGGGCTGCTAGATCGCGTCCTGCGAAACTCTTCGCCTTATGATAGCTTTTGGGTTCAAATAAATCCAGGGCCTATGCCAGACCTACTTACAACCTTTAATAATGGCTGCGGCGGTCAGACTGCAATTGAATATCAGGCTTCTGTTGCTTATGACAATACAGGCTCAGATGATATTCCGGACTTGCCTTACCCGGTTTATACTGCCTCAAGGATAACCGCAGAAGATGGCCTGGGGCATAGCTATGTTACTACCTATAATTATGCTGATGGCTATTTTGATGGAACACAAAGAGAGTTTCGAGGTTTTGGCAGGGTGGAAGTTACCAGTCCCGAAGGAAATGTAGTTAAAACTTATTTTCATCAAGATGATATATTTAAAGGGAAGACATATAAAGAAGAAATATTAGATGACGGAGGAAATCTTTTTACAAAGATTGAAAGATCTTGGGAAAACACTTCTCCGCATACCGATGTCAACTTTGTCCACCTAGCCCGGGAAGATACCTTTGGCTACGACGGTGATGACACTTATAAGCAAACGCAAATTATCTATCAATACGATAACTACGGCAATATAACCTATGAACAAGAACAGGGCGATTTATCAATTACAGGTGATGAACGAAGGACAATTACAGAATATGTCTATAATACCTCGGAGTGGATACTGGCAGCACCGTCGCATAGTCACACCTTGAATGAAGAAGATGTCAAGGTTTCAGAAAAGTGGATTTACTACGACGGCAATGAAAATTGGACAGATGCACCATTAAAGGGGTTAGTTACAAAAGAGGAGAGTTGGTTAGATACTGCCTCGGCAAATCCAACCACCTTAATGCAGTATGACTCTTATGGAAACCTCACAAGCATTACAGATGCCAGAGGGCAGACCACCACAACTACCTATGAGACTACCTGCTATACGTATCCACAGACAATCACTAATGCACTAGGTCATATTCAAGAATTTAGCTATGATGTTAAAACAGGCCAAATTTTAACTAAAACCGATCCAAATAGATATGCTACTACTTATAACTACGATATTTTTGGAAGACTGGTTAATGCGATAGGACCGAATGACACACAAGAATTGCCTGGAGTAATTTATGAGTATGACTTATCCCAAGTTCCAAATAAAATTACAAAAAAAACCAGGGAGAAAAGCGGAGAAGAAGTTTTATTGATAAGCTATACCTTTACTGACGGGTTCGGCAGAACGGTTCAGACAAAAACAGATGCGGAAGATATTTCTAATCAAATAGTCAGTGGAATGGCTATCTATGACTCACAAGAACGCGTTATGGAGCAATACCTGCCTTATTTTGTTTCCACATCTTCAGGTTATAGCGTCCCTGAATATTCTCAACCTAAAACAGTTTTTGAATACGATTGTCTAGGCCGCCAGATAAAGGTTACTAACCCGGATGATACATATAGGACTGTTGTCTATTCTAATTGGGTAATTACAAATACCGATGAGAATGGCCATCTTATTATTCAAACAGAAGACGCATACGGCAGACTGGTTAGAGTAGAAGAACACAATAGTGCAGAGGTGTATGCTACCACCTATGCTTATGATTGCCTGGGAAATCTTCTGACAGTAACCGATAATCAAGGAAATGCCACCACTATAACTTATGATTCACTCAGTCGCAAAATCTCTATGGAAGACCCTGATATGGGCACTTGGATATATGAATATGATGCTGTGGGCAATATGATTTTACAAACCGATGCAAAGGACCAAACCATAAACTTTACATACGATGAACTAAATAGGCTAATTTTAAAAGACCGTCCTACCGGTACAGATATAACTTATACCTATGATAATTCCAATGCGCCTAATTGGATTGGCAGGCTATATGAAACAACAGGCGCTTCAGGCACGACTACATCTTATTATGACAATTTAGGCAGAGAGATAAAAACCAAAAGAGTCATCGGAGCAAATACCCATGTTATAGAACGCACCTATGATGCTTTAAATAGGCTCACCAGTATAACATATCCCAATGGAGAAATAATAAACTACTCCTACAACAACCAGGGGCAGATAGAAAGCGTTGTATCTTCTATTGAAACCTATGTAACCAATGTGGACTATAATGCCTCCAACCAGATAATAAAAGTAGAATACGGAAATGGCAACTATACCGATTATACCTATGCTGCAGAAACGCAAAGATTGACTACGCTAAAGACTAACGATGGTGCTGTGCAAGATTTAGCATATCAATTTGATGATGTGGGAAACATATTAGCAATTACCGATTATGTAAATACAGCTTCTCAATCCTTTACCTATGATGACTTGAATAGATTGACAAGCGCTTCGGGCGCCTATGGATACATTCCCTATCAGTATGATTCAATTGGCAATATGAGTCAAAAGGGAAGCCTTGCCTTTAATTATGGTGAAGGAACTTCCGGGCCTCATGCCTTGACTTCTTCAACAGATGGTTCCATTAGCTGTACTTATGATGCGAGCGGCAACATGCTTACTAAAAATAGTTCAGAGTTTGAATATGACTCTGAAAATAGATTAATTGCTGTCAATGATGGTATTTCAACTTATACTGCCAGCGTAGAACTTCAGCCAGGATGGAACTTTTTATCTCTACCTGTGATACCTGACGATGAAGGAGTAGATGCTGTATTATCGAGCTTAACATTTGGAATAGACTATGATCAACTATCAAGGTTTGATGCCCAGACAGGAAAATTTAAGCATTATGTCAATAATGGCAAATTTGACCAATTCAGCACAATAGAATATGGCCAGGGGTATGAAATTCATATCTGCAATACCTCCGCGATAACACTTACTATATCAGGCCGACTTCCAACTGAAGATAAAGAACTCTCATTATATAATCAATGGAATTTAATAGGTTCACCCAGAAGCTCGGAAATGTCTATAGCAGATGCCTTGTCCCCGCTTGTTTTTGGCATTGACTATGATCAAGTTTCACGGTATGATACATCTTTGGGTGCTTATCAGCATTATCAAAATAGTCCCTTAACGGATTATTTTTCAACTATGGAGCCTGGTAAATCTTATTTTATGTATTGCCTCCGATCTGCTAACTGGAGAATTGAACCTGTGCAAGTAAATACCACTTTTGTCTATGGTGGAGATGGAGCGAGAGTGCAAAAGATAACTCCAGAAGGAACCACTACTTATATTAGCAACCTCTATGAAATCAGGCCGGATGGAACAACCCTCAATCAGATTTTCTTAGGGCCGAATCGCATCATAACAAAAGAATCCACAGGTAATGTCTATTATACCCACCAAGATCATTTAGGCAGCTCTAATATTATTACAGACCAGGCAGGCGATCAAGTTCAGCTTATTGAATACACACCATACGGCGGCCCGTCTCGAATTGAAGGTGAGGATGTAGTTAGCCATAAGTTTACAGGTAAGGAATTAGATGATTCGACTAGCCTTTACTGGTATGGCAGTCGTTATTATGACCCTGAGATAGCAAGGTTTACCCAGGCAGACACTATAGTTCCTGTTCCGGGCGACCCTCAATCTTTAAACCGCTATTCTTATTGCCGTAATAACCCGCTTATCTATACAGACCCCACAGGACACTCATTCTTAAGCTTCATGGGCTCTGTATGGAATACGTTTAGTGCAGCGTGGCAGCAAACCATAAGCCAGATTTCACAACTGGCTACTAGAATTAGCAGGACAGCTCTTTCTTCTGCGCAGAAATTGCTTTCAACTGCAAAGAAGAAAGGTTTTTTGAACTTTAAGCCTGATTATGGGCATAGAAGCTATGCTTCAAAGAATCGCTCCTATACAAGTGGTGGCAGCGGAAGAAGAGGACTTAGTGCTTTATCCGGAGGATCAGGAGCAATAAGATCATTAAAATCCGGCATTGATGTTGCAGAAAGCCTTGGTATTTCCTCCGGAAGAGCTGCTAGGGAGATAGGAAAGATTATTTCGGGGAGTGGGTTAGTTTCTTCTGTAAGCGATTTTATAAACCCGGATTTTGAAGATCCAACTTCTGCAGGTGCTAATTTTTGGAAGGGGATGTATGAAGATCCTCCGACCATAGGAATTAGCTATACCACCTTTGGTCAAACTGCATCCGTTTCAACATCTGGTATCTCTTTCAGTGAAACCCCCACTACTCTCATTGGAGTTAGTCTAGATATTCAATCTTGGATGCCAAAATCTAGCGTCGAATTAGGCGTAGCAACTCGCCATCTTGGTGCGGGTACATTTCCTTTCGAAAAAGGCGTAAATCCATGGGCAGTTCATATTGGACCACCTGCTATTAGTGTACCCTGGGTTTATGGAAGCATAACGATGGTTGGTACAACATGGAGTGGAGAAGAATACGGAGTTTTGCCAAGGCGGATGCGGAGGAGATAAACAAATATGATTATAAAAAGTTTTTTACTGATGATTTTCGTACTAAGTTTAATCCAGGGTATTGTATTCTACCGCTATAATAATTTTTTCTCAAAAGTTTTTAGTGCTTCGTCACTTGGGTTATTTCAAGTTAGCTCCAAAACAGTGAAATTCATAGGTTTAATTCTTGTTTTAATTGGAGTTATTGGAACTGCTCTATCTTTGATTTAGTGGTATCTATAAGGGAGTGCAATTATGAAAAATAAAAATTTCAATCCAAATCAGTTAAAAGTGTATAAATACAGTTTTTGTGGGGTATTTTTTAGATTTTCTGGTTTTTATGCTGTGCTTTCGGTAATTTTAATAATTGTTTTGGCTGGAAAGCTAGATCCGAAAAACATAGAATATCCAAAAACTTTCTTGTGTATTTTTTATATATTCGGGATCTGTGCAGCCATAATTCATTATATAATCCACCCAGTTGTTGGCATTGGCACAGATGGTCTATATGTAAAATCATTCAATAAATTTAATAAAATCGAATGGAAGCATATCCGCATGTATAAACGTCCCAAGAAGTCCCAGTGGACAAGGAGCGCCTTGCAGAACGAACCTCGCATAGTCTATATTATTACTAAATACCATGGTATTTTCAGAAAAGTTATTATTTTAAGCGCATTTATTAAAGAATATCACGAACTTATAAATACAATCGAAAGAAATCTTATTGAAAGTTCGTCCGAGGTCAGGTTTTTGTAAATTCACTCATTGACAATTAGTCCAACGAGTTTACAGGTAAGGAATTAGATGATTCGACTAGCCTTTACTGGTATGGCAGTCGCTACTATGACCCTGAGATAGCAAGGTTTACTCAGGCAGACACTATAGTTCCTGTTCCGGGCGACCCTCAATCCTTAAACCGCTATTCTTATTGCCGCAATAACCCGCTTATCTATACAGACCCCACAGGTCATTCATTCCTAAGCTATATGGGTTCTGTATGGAATACGTTTAGTGGATTTGCTCAGGCGACATGGAATAGGTGGGCCAGCTTTGCCCAACGTACTGCCTCTACAGCCAGAACAGTCGCCTCTGCTGCAGGCAGGCTACTATCTGCAGGTATTGCTAAGCTGGGTCAAGCCAACTTAAATTATCACTATACCAGCTATACCCCAAAGAGCTCTTTGTCAAAAGCTATGAGTTCGCAGAAAACAAGCAGCTCTCTCAGTGGATTAGGCAAACTTTCTACTTTAGGTTCACCCTTCTCATTACTAGGCGATAAAAGAGGAATAGCATTAGCAATTGATGTGTCTGATTCAATCGTAAAAACAGGAAGTCAGTGGTACACAGAATCCGACCTGGTAAGAGGTTTAACAGGTAGTGGATTGGTAAGTTCCAGCCAAGAAGTCATAAATTATATAGACCTAAAAAGCCCTACCTCAACCCGCCTGCTAAATCAAGGCCTAAAGTATTCAGGTCTAAGTAGCAAGGCAGCCGGAAGGCTAGGTCCTATTGCTATTGGTGCAGAATCTATAAAAACTACAATAGATATCTCATATACTATTACAGACCCATACCTTAGCATGCCAGAGAAGCTTACTTTAAGTGGTGCAGAAATCTTGCAATCAGCGGCAACATTGGGTGCAGGTGCTGGAGGTTCAGCAGTTGGTTTTGGAATAGGACATTCGATTGGTGGGCCACCTGGAGCAATTGTTGGAAGCATAGTTGGTGGAGCAGCTCTTGGAGGATTTACATCCTACAAATTAGATGAGCAAATTGATAGATTAAGAAATTACTACTATACGCGTTAAAAAAAGGAAATCATCTTATGAATCAAAAAAAATATCCTTACTGCAATTTTCTAAAAGTTGCCACATTAATTCTTCTTACGTCAATTCTGTGGGACACTATAAAAAGCATTAATCAAGTTGAGTTAACAAAGGTTATTTTTTTATTTTTAGGTTCTTCGGTAATTTTTATACTAGCTTATACTGCTATATTTAGCTCTATTATAATCAATGATAGAAAAATTTGTTATAAAATCGGTTCTATAGTTACAAAATACTCTTGGTTAGACTGGGAAGAAGTAGGATATATTATAGATGACCATTTTCTGTGCTGGCATTTTTTCCATGTGCGCCCAAATGAAAAAGTAGCAAAAGAGCGAAATTCCGGAATCATGGTCACTAACTTTGGCATGAAAAACCACAAAGACCTGCTAACTCAAATCATCCTTTACGTTAAACCCAATACAAAAATAGATGAAACTATACTAAAACGAGTCAACCTTACTCAAGAAGATATTGGCAAAAACTTTGGCAAACCGATAGAATAAAATCTTATGGGCCATTTTATCTATTTTGTTCAATTTTTGGGCTTTTTTAACTTTGGTGTTTTTCCATTGGATAGGAATAGAACAAAAAATTAGTAGAAAATAGTCCCAGCTCTTGATATGATACATATAATGTTAGCTCTTTCAAAAAATAAAAAATAGAGACATATCCTGTTTTTGTAACAAAAAGACAGAAAGCTACTATTTTTATTTTTTCCTTACAAGATATAAAGTTTCACAAAAGTTCACAAAGGGCTTGACTGACAAGCTCTTTTTTGATATTATAGTAATACTAAAAGTATTATTGTGATATAAAAGGCGGGGCATTATGATAGAAAGCTTAATGACAGTTAAAGATTTATCACAATACCTAAAGATGAATGAACGTACCATCTATAAATGGGTAAGAAACGGCCACATCCCAGTGTATAAAACGCTGGGATGTTTTCGTTTTAAGCGCAATGAAATTGAACAATGGCTTACTAAAGACAGGGAAAGCTTTAAGAAGAGAAATAACAACCATAAAGCCCTGGAAGCCAAGGCACTGTCTAATAAAACATAGGTTAAGTGAGGAGAGTTTAAAATGGAAAAGAAAATTTTGTTAATCGATGATGATCCGCTGATTCTAAAAAGCGTAAAGCGGCTATTTGATAAAGAAGGTTACGATGTAGAAACCGCAGAAGAACCCGAAGAGGGTATAGAAAAAGCAAGAAATCAGGATTTTAACCTTATTGTCTGTGATATACGGATGCCTGGAATAGATGGAATTAAACTTATAACGCAAGTAAAGGAATATCGTAAAAACAATAACAAAAAAGATATTCCAGTAATACTCATTACTGGTTATAGCAGCGAAGAGGCACCCATACATGCTATAAAGCTAGGCGTTAAAGACTATATTCTTAAGCCATTTGATATTGATAAACTGTTAAAAGCAGTGAAGAATATTTTAACTACAAATAATGAAAACCAAACAAGCTAAAAAATATAATATAGGTCGCCGTAAAAGAAGGCGTGGTATGCGCGTAAGATACAGATTTATGCGTAAAATAATAAGTGCCTATCGAACTTCGAGTCTTTATATTATAAAAGTTAGGTATCGCCTTATCAAGCGAATCAGATTCAAAGCGACGCGCCTTCTTGTCTTTTTATTTTTTAGACTGTGGATCAAGGAAGTTAGCGGATTTGATAATGTTCCGGCGCAAGGTCCAGCTTTATTGGTATCTAATCATTTAAGTTATTATGATTTTCTTATTTTAGGATGCCTCTTTCGCCAACAAATTGTCTTTTTGGCTGTTAAGAAGATATCTCAAACATTTTTCGTTAGATGGTTTACAAAAATGCATATTGTAGTTTATGTTGACCGTGATCGCCCAGGCAGTACTTTCTTCCGCGAGGTTTTAAGGCACCTTGAGGCTGGTAAATTAGTTGTAATATATCCTGAAGGGACAAGATCAAGAACTGGAAAAATGCTAAAACCAAAGCCAGGATTTGTAAAATTGGCCATGGTAGCTAACTTACCCATTATACCAATAGCAATGAAGGGGACCTATGAGATATTACCGCCTCATAAACATATACCCCGGCTTACTAAATGCAAGGTTATTGTAGGAAAGAGAATGTATGTTTCACCAGAAAACCCTGTTTTTAGCGATGTTTTCTTTCAACACAGAGGTGATAGAAAATTTCGTAATTTAACAGCTGAGCAAATGCAAGAGGTAGCTATACGAATTATGGATAAAGTACGCATGCTAGCAGAAGAAGACTGGGATGATAGTTTTGTAGAAATGAAAGAACAAGCAGAAACTGAAGTAACGGCAGAAGTAAAAAGTTAACCATAAAGTTGTTAATTATGAAAAAAGTAGTTTTCTTTGACGTAGATAATGTATTGGTAAAAGGACAAACGCAAAAAATTTTATTAAAGTTTTTTTTAAAAAGAAAGAAAATACATTTTAGTTTTTTTATAGAAGTTTACTTTTGGTTTTTACTGTATAAATTAAATTTAGTTAGGGATACAGTTAAGATGAGAAAAAAGTCCTTTGCTTTATTTGCAAATTGGGATATATTAGAAACTGACAAGCTTTTTGACGAATTCTTCGGGCAAGAAATAAAGCCACGCATTTCTTCACAAAGTATCAAAATCATTCAAGGACATATTAAACAAGGCTATGAAGTTGTTTTGGCCTCCGCTTCTTTATTTGAAATTGTAGATAAGCTAAATAGATTTCTATCATTAAATTATGCAATATCAACTAAGCTAGAGAGTAAAAATAACAAATATACTGGCAAAATTCTCGGTTCCATACCATATGGAGAAGATAAGGCAAGAGAAGCTAAGAAACTATTAACTGATGAAAAACTCAGCTTGGATGATAGCTATGCGTATACAGATCATTATTCTGATTTGCCCTTACTTGAACTTGTAAAAAATCCAATAGCAGTAAATCCTGATAGGAAATTACGAGCAATTGCAAAAAAGAAAAGGTGGGTGATATATGATTTTTAATGAACTTAACATGATTGAGAGAATTTATGCTTCTACTGCTTTAATAGCAGGAATAAGTAGTTTTTGCCTAGGATTTTTTGTGTATTTTAAAGACAAAAAGAAGGCCTTAAACCGTAGTTATTTCTTAATGAGCTTCACCACCGGTCTTTGGAGTTTTCTTTTATTCTTTTGTCATACTTCTTCAAACATAACCACAGCTCTCTTTCTAAATCGCTATCTGCATATAGCGGCAATTTTTATTCCTGTTACTTTTTTCCATTTCATACTTAATCTCATTGGTATAGCCCGCAAAAAGAGAAAGATACTTTTTCTTGGATATGCATTTTGTTTAGCTTTAGCAAGTTTTGCTCTTTCGCCTGTTTTTATAAAAGCAATGGAACCTAAATTTTCATTCAGGGTTTGGCCCACAGCTGGTCCTGCTTATCTAGTTTTTCTTTTTCTTTTCTTTATGTATATAACTTATTCATGGATATTGGCATTTGACGCTTATCGCAAGACTAGTGGTGCAAAAAAAATGCAGCTAAAATATATATTGCTAGGTATGACATTTGGATTTGCTGGTGGATCAACTAATTATGCTTATTTTTACAATATTCCTATACCACCTGTTGGCAATTTTTTTGTATTTTCATATGTAGTATTATATGCCTATGCAATTATACAGCACAGGTTAATGGGCATAGAAGTTTTACTGAAACGCGGTTTTTGGCTGATAACTTCTTTTATTGCAGCTTTAGCAGTAGGTTATGGAATATTTAGCCTTTCTGATACGATACTTAATGTTTCAGGAAGGGCAAGTGCAGGCATGGCAAGCATAGGAATGTTAGTTACCTTTGCATTTTTAATGTGGAGGGTTTATATAACACAGTTTAAACCGGCAGATATGAGATTAAATGCTCTTAAAGAATCCAGCCTTGAGATGGTTGTTTTTCCCGATCCTATAAGACTTTCCAGAGAGATATGCGGCAGAGTATTTAATACTTTTGATCCTACTTATGCCCATGTTTACCTGATAGAAAAGGCAAATGAAAAATACAGCTTACAGCATGTTATGGGCGAAAGCGATACCCTTAAGAAAAAACTAACCAAAAAAGATCCAGTTGTTAAATGGTTCATGGATGTCGCACCTATTCTTCGTAAGAAAAAACTAGTATCCGATAAAGAAAGCAATATCCTTTTTTACCATGATGTTACAGAAGATTGGCTCTTAAATAGAGACTTTACAAGACTTGATAGTAAAGTAGAACCTGCACTTTTAGCAGTTAAAAAGCAACTAGAAGATTTAAAAGCAAATTTGGTTGTAGCTAGTTTGTATAAAAGAAGACTTTATGGCCTTTTGGTTTTAGGTGAGAAAAAGTCTGGTTTCTACACCCCGGAAGATTTGGAAGTTTTATCAAGCCTTTCAACAATTGCAGCCATGAATATCCGCAATGCCCTTACTATAACAGACCTTCATACAAAAGTAAGGGATAAAACCAAGCTTATCAAAGAGATGCACGATAGGACAATACAAATGGTCTTCTCATTCAACAAGGCCATTGATGCAAGAGACCCTTACACCGCTGATCATTCAATAGAGGTCAGGGAAATAGGTGGATGGATTGCAGAAGAGATGGGCATTGAAATGACAGAAGAGCTAAGCTTTGCCTTGCAATTACACGATGTGGGTAAAATAGGTGTTCCAGATAGAGTTCTTTTAAAAGAAGGAAGATTAAATGACGAAGAGTTTAAAAAAATAAAACAACATCCTAAGATAGGCTATGATATATTAAGCAGCATGGATTTCTTCAAAAAAATAGCTGAAATCGCCTATTGCCATCAGGAAAAATACGATGGTACGGGCTACCCACGAAAGCTAAAGGGTGAGGAAATCCCCGTTGAGGCCAGGATAGTAGCTGTAGCAGATGCCTACCATGCTATGACTTCAGATAGGCCTTATAGAGATAAAATGCCAATGGCAGATGTCGCACGGGAATTATTAAAATGCCGAAACAAGCAATTTGATCCTGATGTAATAGATGCTTTAATAAGAAGATTGATTAAAGTGCGCAGCATAACAAAGCGCCAAGTTAAACACATAGCATCTGAGGAGGCATTGATTCCTTTTAATGAAGTAGATTTCTTTTTAAAAAGATTACTGGAAGATAAGACAAAAAAGTAAAATAAAGAAGGGTCAGGGTTATTTGTTGTTTTTAAATTTCCTTAACCCTTTTTTAATAACCCTTAAGGAGGTAGGCATGCTAAGAAAAACATTTATGGGAATGCTGTTGATAGGTGTAATTTTATTTTCTGTTTATGGGTTTTTATGGGCTAGTGAGTTTTTGAAGGAAGATGAAGCTCGCCCTGCGCATTTAATAGACCGTGCGATACAAATCCCCAGAGGATATGGGCAATTAAAGGCTGTCTCAGGTACGCATATGTACTTTGAGGCCGGAGATGGCACCATACGCATAGTTCACCAGAATCCTGTGGGAGTAGTAGCGAAGAAGGTAATAATTATAGGACGAAACTAAAAACTTGCCTATAGTTTTTATTAGTGATATTATATTTCTATAATCTTACGTAGAGGGAGGTGAGGGCAATGTGTAAATGCTGCTGTACACCCCGCAAGAAGAAAAAGAGTAAGCCTAAGGCAAAAAAGAAAAAGAAAAAATAAGAAATGATTAAAAATTTCAACCACGTTTGTGTTATAGTAAAAAATTTAAATAGATCTCTTAAATTTTACAGAGATATCCTTGGGTTTAAGGTTTCAAAAATTACAGAACTAGAGGGAGATTGTCCAGAGACTTTACTAAACAAAAGAAACCTAAAACTAACTTATGTAAAGCTACGTGCTCCTGGCCAGCCCAAAAAAAGCCCGCCTGTTTTTGAATTACACTGCTGGAAAACCCCTAGAATATCCCCTAAAAAAAGCTACAACCACATATCTTTTACAGTAGGAAATATTGATTATATGTATAAAAAATTACGCAAACAAAGGATAAAATTTATCTCAAAACCTATAAAGGTAGCCCATGGCTATTCAAAAATATGTTTTGGTTATGACCCTGATGGCAACTTAATAGAATTTACTCAAATACTAAAAAAGAAATAAAATGAAAAGCAAAACAAAATTTACGGAGTTAAAAAAAGTTTTCAATACACTGCATGGTCCCAAAGGCTGCCTCTGGGATAGGAAGCAAACCCATAAGACACTGCTTCCTTACTTAAAAGAAGAAACGAAAGAATTTATCCATGCTGTAAGAGATAAAAATTATTGTCATATGAAGGAAGAACTCGGTGATATATTATTGCAGGTTATGTTTCATTCACAGATTGCCAAAAAAGAGAAAAACTTTACTGTAGAAGAAGTAATAGATGGTTTAATAAAAAAGCTAAAGCGTCGCCACCCGCATGTATTCGGTAAGACAAAGGTAAAATCTACCACGCAAATCATAAGAAATTGGCACAGAATCAAGAAAAAAGAAAAAACAAGTAAAAAGTGAGGTGAGCCATAATGAAAAAGGCAAAGGTAAAAATCTTCAAGATGAAAAATAGACGTGGGTTTGCTGCCTTGTGCTGTAACCACCTAACAGAAGGCAAGACCCGTCAGCAAGCCAAGGATAGAATGGATAAGGCCTTAAAAAGGAAGAAGAAAAGAGCAGCATGAGCGTCAAAGATGCAGGGGATGAAAAACCCCCTAAAAAGTACTTTATTATAATCTCTTGACAATAATAAGCGTATATATTAATATATTAGCACTACCTATTAATATAAGCATTAATTAACAACAAAATTAGGAGGTAACAAATGCCAGGTTATGACAGCAGTCTGGATGAACAATTGTTTTCAAAATCTCACGAAAGTGAAGCAGGCCGTTTGACCGTAAGCGTTTATTGCTATAATAACGGTGCAAAAAAACTACAAATCTCAAGAGAGAATAGAGATGCCCAGGGAGAGCTAAGATTTGCCAAAATGGGTAGATTAAGTAAAGAAGAAGCAGGGGCTATTCTTCCTTTTATCCAAGAAGCACTTGGCTCTATGGACTAACCCTTTAATAAGTCCCAATAACCCACAAAAAACTACCTTCCCATGCAAGAAAGGCTAAAAAGAGAACTGGGGCTTTTTGATATCTTTTGCTTTGCTTCCGGAGCCATGATTAGCTCAGGGCTTTTCATTCTGCCGGGTATTGCTTTTACAAAGGTAGGCCCGGCTTTATTTATTTCATATCTTATAGCTGCATTTCTGGCACTGCCGGCAATGTTGAGCAAGGCCGAGCTTACAACAGCTATGCCCAAAGCAGGCGGGGATTATTTCTTTATAACAAGGAGCATGGGGTTTGCTATTGGTACAGTATCAGGGGTAGCTAGCTGGTTTTCTTTAAGCTTAAAGAGTGCCTTTGCGCTTATAGGTATGAGCGCATATGTTGCACTTATTACCAATATACCCATAACAGTAATAGCAATATTCTTATGTGTCTTCTTTGTAACCCTTAACCTTATAGGCATAAAAGAAGCAGGCATGTTTCAGAGATTTCTTGTGGTGGGATTATTGGCTACTTTGATTTTTTATATCTTTAAAGGTTTTCCCGCAGTTAACATCGCTCGCTTTGTCCCGTTTACGCCTTATGGCACAAATTCCATTTTTGCCACAGCAGGCCTTGTGTTCATATCTTACGGCGGCCTGACAAAGATTGCCAGTATAGCCGAGGAGATAAAAAACCCCCGCCGCAATATACCCTTGGGACTAATTTTATCTATTATAATTGTAGGGATACTTTATGCGATTGTGGCATTCATAACCACAGGCGTATTAGATGCCGATAAATTGACACATTCACTTACCCCCATTTCAGACGGTGCGTATGTATTTATGGGGCCTGCGGGCAGTGTGATTATGGCAATAGCAGCACTTCTGGCTTTTATCTCAACCGCCAATGCCGGAATTATGTCTGCTTCCAGGTATCCTGTGGCGATGAGCCGTGATAAAATACTGCCCAATTTCTTTAAAAAGATAAATGCAAAATTCCACACCCCGCATTACTCTATAGTTTTCACAGGCGCATTTATGATTTTGGCCATTATGTTTTTAAAACTGGAATTACTGGTAAAGGCTGCCTCGACATTTTTGATTGCGCTTTTTATATTCGCAAACCTGGCAGTCATTATTATGCGTGAAAGCAAAATACAGAATTACCAGCCCTCCTTTAGATCACCCCTTTATCCGTGGATGCAGATAGCAGGGGTGGTGGCGGGGGTATTCCTGATAGCGGAAATGGGCGTTTTTTCATATAAGGTGATGGGTGTATTTTTGGTAGCCGGACTTATATGGTATTTTTTATATGTGCGACCGGAGGCAAAGAAGCGATCGGCGCTCGTCCATGTTATCGCAAGGATAACCGCAAGGGAATTGACGGATAACTTTCTTGAAGAAGAGCTTAAGGATATACTGCGGGAGCGCGACGAGATTGTCGAAGATAGATTTGATCACTTGATAAGAGATTGTGAGATACTTGATTTCGAATACTCCTTGGACATGAAAGAACTTTTTGAAAAGATTTCAGATTCACTGGCAAAAAAGTTAGAAGTTGATGCAGGAAATATCTTCCAACAGCTAACAAAACGTGAAAAAGAATCCAGTACCGTTATAAGAGAAGGACTTGCTATCCCTCATATTATCATTGAGGGAAAGCATAAGTTTAAGATTTTACTTGTAAGATGCAAAAGCGGCATAACATTCCCGAATACAGAAAGAAAAGTCCATATTGTATTCGCACTTGCCGGCAGCAAGGATGAGCGTAATTTCCACCTAAGGGCATTGGCTGCCATAGCAGAGATTGCCCAGGCTTCTAATTTTGATAAAAAATGGATGAATGCGCGCAACATTCAAGAACTTCGAGATATAATATTGCTTGCTGAAAGAAAACGCTTTGGTATTACTTAAATGCGCCCGTAGCTCAATTGGATAGAGCACCAGTCTACGGAACTGGGGGTTGGCTGTTCGAACCGGCCCGGGCGCGCCAAACTCACCTTTCGGTAAGTTTGACCCTAAAGCAGTGTAAGAAATCTGACAGAAGAAGGCCAAAAATGCGATTAATTATTATAGCATTATTCGTGTGTTTATTGACCCCTCCACTAGTTTTTGCTCAAGATAATCAACAAGAATATGAATCTATCGTCATTAGTGAGAGCGAATATGATTCAATATTATCTTCACAATCGCTTGATTTTGACTCGGACTCATCTGTAAGCCTTGGTCCCGTAACTGTAAAATGGGATGACGGTATTTTTGAAGGACTAGAAAAGTCATTAATGCTTATTGATGTTGGGATAATACCCATACCTAGTTATGATTTTGGGGATAATCGTTTTGCGAGATTAGTTATAGAGCATATTTGGAATATAAACCATCAGGATGTGTACATACCTAAGGAACCCTCTAAGAATCCATCCGCTGAGAGATTCTTTGCAAGCATTATAGTTATAGAACGGGAAGATCCCCTTGCTCACCTTCATGGGACAGAAGGTGTCGAGCTGTCACCTAATATAACCAAAGAGGATATTTCAAGTATCGAAGGAAAGATTTCTTTAAAATTACCCAAAAGGATTGAATTTATAACATTAGATGCGGAAGATGTTGAAAAGGAAATAGAGAGCACCGGCTTAATAGCAAAGTTGATAGAAGTCACATCAAACGAAAAGCTTGTAGAAGAATATAAAAAGGCTGCGGAGCAGTATGGGATTTCACTGGAATCATCCCCTGACTATCAACTAGCACTAGAAGGAAGTTGTAGAGTCAGGTTGCAATATGACGGTTCCCTGGAGAATTATATCGCTGTTTTAGCATACAATGCACGAGGGGAGAGCTTGGGTGAGGCAACTCGCTCTTTTGCTGAATCATTCGAAGACGATAATAAAATAGATGCCCAATATTTCTATATGGGGGATGTTAAAACTATAAAGATTGTTGTTGCTTCAGAAGTTTTGCAGCGGGCATATCCTTTTAAATTGAATATTAATTCAGCAAAGAATTGATTCTTTAAAGCCTTTTTACTTCTTAATATGAAAATAGATGAAATCTATATGTCTGAAGCGCTGAAGGAAGCGCAGAAGGCCTTTGATGAAGATGAAGTACCTGTTGGTGCAGTCATAGTCTACAAAAGAAAGATTATAGCAAGGGCACATAATCAGATAAGGATGCTTAAGGACCCAACTGCCCATGCTGAAATGATTGCCATTACTCAGGCAGCGGCATATCTTAAGCAGGAAAGATTGATAAACACATCCATTTATGTTACAATAGAACCCTGTTCTATGTGTGCCGGCGCACTTGTCCTCGCCCGTGTGAAACGTCTTATTTATGGTGCTGATGACCCAAAAACAGGTGCCTGTGGTTCCATTGTAAATATAGCAAGCAATAAAAAACTCAATCATAATATAGTAGTTAAAAAAGGCATTTTAAAGCAAGAATGTGCTTTTTTATTGAGTAAGTTTTTTAAAGAAAAACGTACTTTGAAATCATCATAACATGTTGTAAATAATGAAATTAGGAGGGGTGGCTGAGCGGCCGAAAGCGGCTCCCTGCTAAGGAGTCGATCCTATTGCTGGATCCCTGGGTTCGAATCCCAGCCCCTCCGCCAGTTTGATAAATAGTTTAATGCGAAATATATTAGTACTAATTACAATTATTTTTTTATGCAATTTGGCCTTTGCTGAAGATGGTGAACCGATAATCCGTTATAATCTGCTTTTTAATGGAGATATCCGCCATAGCGAAGAGAATTTTCTATCAAGCAAGATAGATGTTTTAGTAGAGAAGAACTTAGATATTAAAGGCAATAGCTGGCCTGTTAGAATAATGCCCTCTTTGGAGGTAAGGCATAATATAGAGCGCAACCGAAACGAACGAATCTCTTTGGGTGCAGAATTTGGTGTTGATATCCTGCCTTTGCTTTATGTTGGTGAGGAATTCAAATACTCCTGGCGCAATGAAGCCATTTACCACGGAGAGCAATATGTTGATGGGCAAACTACAGAGGCGATTACTCATTTGCTCTTTAGTTCTGACTTATTGAGTATTTTTGATAAAAGAATAGGCTGGTATTTTGGCAATGAGCTTGTTTATGATTTTAAAGATGGTAGAGCCACAAGAAATATTCTTATTGCTGGGTTAGAGGTACCTATATTTGATGATTTAACAGCAAAGATTGGTTGGCGACATAGAGATAGAATTCATTATTACGATTGCGATACATTAGAAGGGGCTATAACGTATAGTTACTAAAGGAAATAAAATGGCTTATGTAGTTTTTGCACGCAAATGGAGACCGAAGAATTTTGAGGAAGTAGTAGGCCAGGAGCACATCAGCGAAACATTAAAGAATGCTATAGCCCAAGACAGGGTTGCTCATGCCTATTTATTCAGCGGCCCCAGAGGTATTGGAAAAACTACCACAGCCCGCATTTTAGCAAAGGCCTTAAACTGCCAGGAAGGTCCTACTACAACACCTTGTAATAAATGCGATTCTTGTAAAGAGATATCAGAGGGACGCAGCTTAGATGTTATTGAAATAGATGGTGCATCAAATCGTGGCATTGAAGAGGTGCGTACCTTAAGGGAAAATGTAAAATTCAAACCTTCGCGTGGAAAATTCAAGCTATATATAATAGATGAAGTTCACATGCTGACTCAGGAAGCATTCAATGCGCTTCTTAAGACGCTTGAGGAACCGCCAGCGCATGTAAAATTTATCTTTGCTACTACCCAGCGGCATAAAGTTATCCCTACAATTCTTTCCAGGTGTCAGAGGTTTGATTTTAGAAGGATACCGGTTAAGGCAATAGTGGCCAAATTGCAACAAATAGCAAAGACAGAAAAACTGGATATATCAGAGGAGGCATTGTTTTCCATAGCACGTTCCTGTGAAGGGAGCATGAGAGATGCTGAAAGCATCCTGGATCAGTTGGTGTCATTTTGCCAGAAGAATATAGAGCAGAAGGACGTAATATTTTGCCTTGGGATAACCAGCGAAGATGTATTATTTCAAATAGCAGAAGCGATTGCAAAAAAAGACACTGTTGAAGGTATAAAATTAGTCAATAAGTTAGTAGATGAAGGTAAAGATTTATTTGAACTCTTAAGTGCACTCTTAGAGCATTTTAGAAACCTATCCGTTATAAAGGCTGCAGGGGGTGCTTCAGGTGAACTTATAGAATTACCCAAGGATGCAGTTGAAAGATTAGTTAAGCAAAGCCAGGAATTTTCCCTGGAAGATCTTTTATATATATTCCAAGTCCTAAGCCTTACTCAAGAAGCTTTAAGACGCAGTAAGTCTAGCAGGATTGTCTTTGAGATGTGCATATTGAGACTTACCAAAAGAGAGTCTTTGGTGAGCCTGGATAGAATTTTAAAAGAGTTAAACCAACTAGAAGACTCTGCACCTAGTGGGGATACAGTAGAAGATGCAACGGATACTACTGATTGCCCGGGGGGAAATTGCCCTGGACATGATCTTCCAGAAAAAGAGAACAATGAAGCCAACTCTTCTGATGGCGAAGATTGTCCTAAGGAAGATTCTCCCAAAGAGAGTCCCGGTGAAGAAAACGATACCAAGACTCATTCAGATACAAAGGCAGAAGAAAAAGGCTCAAATGGGCTTAGCCTTGTACAAGTCAAACAGGCCTGGCCCGCACTTCTAAAAAAGGTTAAACAAGAGAAGATGTCAGCAGCATTATTTTTGCTTGAAGGAAGGCCAAGTGATGTTAGAGGCACAGTGTTGACTATTGACTTCCCACAACAGTTTACATTTTATAAAGAGGCATTAGAAGGAGCAGAAAACAAAAAGTTGCTTGAGAAGTGCTTGCAGGAAATACTGGATGTAAATATAAAAGCAGAGCTTTCCATTACTTATTCAACCAAGCCACATCCTGAATCCAAAAGTAGCTCTTCTGATGAAGATGATGAGCAAAGGATTGCCAGAGAAGAGGCCTTTGAAGAGGAAGACTCAGAAACAACAGAGTCTTCGGTAGAGAAACAGAATGTTGCAGCACAGCTGTTGACAGAGCCTATTATACAGTCTGCAATGGATATCTTTAACGGCAAGGTAGTAAATAACCTGCCAAAGATAAAAAAACAGTGATGAAAAATGGCTAAATATACCAAGTCTATGCAGAATTTAATAGATGAGATTTCTAAGATGCCTGGGATAGGGCCAAAATCTGCAGAAAGGCTTGCATTTTATATATTAAAACAGCCCAAGAAGGAAATAGTAGATTTGACCAATGCTATAATAAAGCTAAAACACACCACTGTATTGTGTAAGATGTGCAATAACTTAAGTGAGGAACTTGTTTGTGAGATCTGCCAGGATATCAAGCGTGATAAAGGTATTATTTGCGTTGTTGAAGGACATAATGATATAATAGCGCTTGAAAAATCAGGCAGCTACAGGGGTGTTTATCATTGCCTGCTTGGATCATTGAGCCCCCTGGAGGGCATTGGTCCTGATGAGCTAAAGATAAATCAACTTGCTGAAAGGATAAAAGAGACCAAGGCAAAAGAGATAATAATTGCAACCGACCCTGATACTGAAGGCGAGGCCACAGCTTTATATTTAACAAGAGTCCTTAAGCCCTTAAATGTTAAAATAACACGTATTGCCTATGGCATACCCGTAGGTACAAATTTAGAGTATAGCGATCAGGCGACTTTGGCTAAAGCAATAGAAGGCCGTAGGATAATTTAGTAATTGACAACTTAAAAAGGATGCAAAGAAGAATGAAAAAACAAGATGAACTTATTGAGATACGCTGGCATGGAAGAGGCGGCCAAGGTGCAGTTACAGCCTCAAAGATACTGGCTGAGGCAGCAATTAGAGAAGGCAAGTTTATCCAGGCCTTCCCTGAATATGGCCCTGAAAGAATGGGTGCGCCAATAAAAAGCTTTACAAGGATAAGCGAAATACCTATAATTATACATTCACAGGTGTATAACCCGCAAATTGCAGTCGTCCTAGATCCTACACTGCTTGGCGTGGTTGATGTATGTGAAGGAATGCCTGATGAGGGGATATTGCTTATAAATTCACAAATGGAACCTTCAAAAATAAGAGAGGAATTCAGTATTACAGGAAGAAGGTTATTTACAGTAGATGCCACTTCCATTGCCATTAAGACTTTAGGACGTAACATCCCAAATACGCCTATGCTGGGGGCTTTGGTTAAGGCAACGGGACTTATAAAATTAGATGGCCTTATCGAAGGGTTTAGACAACAATACTCTAAAAAGTTTAGCAGTGAGATAATAGAAAAAAACATATCGGCTATAAAATCGGCTTATGAAAAGGTAAGAGAAGGATGAAGAAAAAAACTACAAGCCCAAAGAAGAAAAAACAGGATACAAAGAAGCTAAAGGGTTGGAAAAATATTCCTATCGGAGGAAAGATCCTAGATGCAGGAAATGCAGTCGACTATAAAACAGGCGGTTGGAGGACTTATAAGCCCATAAGGGATGAGTCAAAATGCAGCAATTGCCTTTTGTGCTGGATATATTGTCCTGATTCAGCCATAATAGTCAAAGATGGAAAGGTTACAGGAATAGATTATGAGCATTGTAAAGGTTGTGGTATCTGCGCTAAGGAATGCCCGCCTAAATGTAAGGCCATAAAAATGATTAAAGAAGAAGGTTAAATATGAGCAAATACAAAGCCTTAACAGGAAATGAAGCAGTTGCCCATGCAATGAAACAAATAAACCCGGATGTAGTTGCAGCATATCCTATAACACCACAGACCTCTCTTATGCAGAAATTCGCAAGCTTCGTATCTGACGGTGAAGTGAATACAGAGCTTATCTTAGTTGAGTCAGAACATAGTGCGATGAGTGCTTGCGTTGGGGCTTCAGCCTCTGGAGCTAGGACAATGACGGCTACATCCGCTAATGGCTTGGCCCTTATGTGGGAGGTTGTTTATATTGCAGCATCTACAAGATTACCTATAGTAATGCCTGTTGTAAACAGGGCATTAAGTGGGCCTATAAACATACACTGTGATCACTCTGATACTATGGGTACGCGTGACTCTGGATGGATTCAAATATACAGTGAAAACGCTCAAGAGGCATATGATAATACAATACAGGCAATCCGCATAGCGGAAGATAAGGATGTCTTATTACCTGTTATGGTAACACTAGATGGTTTTATTATAAGTCATGCTACAGAAAACGTAGAACTTCATGAAAGTAAAAAGGTAAAAGAATTTATTGGAGAGTATAAACCGAAAGATTACCTTTTAGATATAAAACACCCCTTTACTGCTGGGGCGTTTGATTTATATGATTATTATTTTGAGCACAAAAGGCAACAAGCGCAGGCGATAAGAGAAGCCTCAGGTGTTATATTAAAGGTTGCCCAGAAATTCAAAGATTCCTTTGGAAAATTATATAGTTTAATAGAGGGCTATAAGGTTTACGATGCAGAGGTTGCAGTTGTAGCCTTGGGTTCAACCTGTGGGACTGCAAAAAAAGTTGTAGATGAACTAAGACAAAAAGGCGTTAAGGCAGGACTTTTAAAGATTAGGGTATTTAGACCATTCCCAGAAGATGAAATAGCAATAGCCCTTCTTAATTGTAAAGCAGTTGGAGTCCTTGATAGGGCAGAAGGTTTCAGTGGAAACGGAGGCCCATTGTATCAGGAAATAAGGGCTGCTATTTTAGGCAGGGAAAAAATCTTAAGTAAGAATTATATCTATGGGCTTGGTGGTAGAGATATAACCTTAGATAATATACGCAGTGTATTTGATGAACTAATTGAGATTGCAAAGACAAAAAAGACAAAAGAACCAATTACGTACCTAGGCGTCAGGGAGTAAATATATGGCAAATTTAAAAGAACTTTCAAAAAAACCAGAATTATTAAGCGGCGGACACAGGCTTTGTGCGGGTTGCGGTGCATCAATTACAATTAGACAAATATTGCATGCTGCTGATAATCCTGTTGTAGTAGGCTGTGCTACAGGTTGTTTAGAGGTAGCAACAACCATTTATCCATATACAGCATGGCGTGTTCCGTGGATTCATAATGCATTTGAGAATGTATCAGCAACAATAAGCGGTGCTGAGACTGCATATAGGGCCTTAAAGAAAAAAGGAAAGATAAAAGGTGATGTTAACTTTATTGCCATTGGTGGCGACGGAGGGATGTATGACATAGGTCTTCAGGCAACCTCAGGTGCAATAGAGCGTGGACATAAAATGTTGATAGTTTGTTATGATAATGGGGCCTATATGAATTGCCTTAGCCTTTCTTCTTTAATAGCGACAAAAGAAGGCGTTAAGAAAATTACTGAAGTAAAAGAAGGCGAAGAAGTTTATGCCTTTGATATGAAAACACATCAGGTGGTTTTGAAAAAATGCACAGGTGTTTTTGACAATGGAATAAAAGATGTGTATGAGTTATCGACCTTGCACCATTCCATAAAGGCTACCTCAAACCATCCATTTTTAATCCTTGGAAGAAATGGCCGTGGGAAAAAGAACAAGTTGACATGGAAGGAATTAAAAGATGTTTTACCAGGAGACGAAATAGTTGTTTCTAGAAAGTTAACTCCGGGGAAATCTGCAAAATTTGATTTTAGAAAGTCCCAAAAAGGTGACTATAAAGTAAATAAAATTAATGAAGTAAATATACCTGAATCTTCAAGTTCGGAATTAATGAAATATTTAGGTTTATATGTTGGCGATGGTTGGACTAGAGTGAATAAAGCCGAAGTTGGTTTTGCTTTGCCGGAAAAATCCGAAGGAAGAAAATCTTTACTCTCTTTGCATGAGAAAATTTTTGGCAATAGCTTGAGCATGGATAAAACATATATTTCTGTACGTTCTATTAATGTAGCAAAGTTTATTGAACAGTTAGGTTTTGGCCAGGGTGCAAAGAACAAAAAGGTTCCCACTTGGGTTTTTGCCCTGCCAAATGAAGAAAAAGAAGCCTTTGTCCAAGGACTTATGCTGTCTGATGGGTACAAAATAGGTAATAGCATGCGTTATGTTTCAGCGAGCACCGAGCTTTTAAAAACATTGAGGCTTTTACTTCAAACCATAGATTATCGTGTAGGAAAGATACATTATCAAACTAAAACCAAAGGTACGACTTGCGTAAAAAGAAAACTTCTTAAAGATTCAACATATGGTTATATTTGCTTTAGCAAAAAGAAGCCTTTAAATATGCCTAGCATAAAAAAGTACCCCAGTCAATATAGGAACCGAGATTTCCTAATTGATAATGAATACTTTGCAATGGAAGTGGTGAAAGAAATAAAATTAGTAGGAAAAGAGCCTACTTTGGATTTACGAATAGAAGGTGAGCATAATTTTATAGCTAATGGCATCGTAGTCCATAATACCGGCATTCAGCGTTCTGGTGCAACACCAAAGGGAGGGGACACTACAACAGCACCTGCTGGTAAGGCAATTCCAGGTAAGCAGCAATTCAAAAAAGACCTAACAGGCATAATAGCAGCACATAAAATTCCTTATGCAGCTCAGGCTTCCCCTGGGCATTGGAATGATTTAGTTACTAAGGTCCAGAAAGCACTTGCTATTGATGGACCAAGTTTTATAAACATAGTATCACCTTGTCCTAGAGGTTGGAGGCATAAGACAGATGAGTCAATAGAGCTGGCACGCTTGGCAGTTGATGCTTGTTTTTGGCCATTATATGAAGTGTTAGATGGTAATAAATGGCGCATAACAGTAAAGCCAAAAGAGAAGAAACCCCTTGATGAATTTTTAAAAGTGCAGGGACGTTTTAAGCATTTATTTAAATCAGAAAATAAACATATTATAGAAGAACTTCAGAAAAGAGTAGATGATGACTGGCAGGAATTAAATCGTAAACATGAAGCTAGTGAACTTGCTGGTTATTTTGCGTCTTTGAAAAAATAAATACACTCCCCCCTAGCTCAGTTGGTAGAGCGCGTGGCTGTTAACCACTAGGTCGCTGGTTCGAGTCCAGCGGGGGGAGCCAGTTTTTGTAACATATTGTAAATAAAGAAGTTATGAAATAATGGCCTGGATTTTCTATCAGGCTATTATTTACTTATTTAAACTTAAAGTTAAATAGTAAATCAATGAAAATAATAAAAGACATATCAATAGTGGATGAACTTAAAAAGATGGCAGTTGCCATGTTTGGAGATTTGGTAAAGGCAGTCGTTGATGTGGATAAAGAGATTATTGCCGTTGATGCAGAACTTCATTCAGACCTTGAGGCCTTATTGCTAGAAGATGGATCGCAGCAAAAAAGCCTTTGGGGAATAAATCTTTATCCTGAGATAGAAGGTAGTGATTTTATTGAATTTGATTCTATGATCAATATGCGCCCTTCACAGAATAATAGAAGTCGCGGCATAGAAAATGAAGACCTGCGCAAGAAAATCACAGAAATCGTTTTAAAGAGAGTTAAAGAATGAATTATCAACATAAAGATCTGTCATCAGGCCGTTGGAGTCAGTTATCATTTCTTGAGCAGATGGCGAATATAGGTAGTGAAGTAGAGCGCGCTTTGAATTGGCAAGTAAAGAATAATGATTCTTATTGCCGGAAGGCATGCGATCGTGCTTTTGAATTAATAGATTTGACTTTAGATACAGTAAAAACCTTTCCTAGACGTAAAGAAGTTGCCCGCCTGCGAGAAGCTATTGCGGATTACTTTTTTGGTGAAAATCAGTTTGTTTCTAGTAGTGTTTTGTGGAAGAAGTACTTTTCTCACTTTACATACGCTGCCCGTAAAGATTATTAGTTATAAGCGTTAAGTTCGAGTCCTAGCCGGGGAGCCAGTGTCCAGGGTCCTTCCTACCCCCAGGGGTAGGAAGGATTTTTTTA